>NZ_JBCGUH010000018.1:0-73883 GCF_039822605.1 Paenibacillus wenxiniae | reverse complement strand
TCCCCGGTAGAATACCGAGAAACGGTTGTAGCTTGAAGTGGCTTTTTAATGGTGTCTACTTGACGGGGGTAAGACCAACCAATATAGAGGTACTGGCTTTATTATACTTAAATCCATATGGCCTAACGAGCGACTGACCTTTTTTATGTCGAATAGGTTGAACTAAAACCAGACATTCGATATCGCCTGAAAAATCAAAAAAATCCCAAAGCCCGCCATTAACAACGAAATCCCTTTTTTACGCTTTGCTTGCGAAAAGTTAAATACACCGAGACTGAACAATGGCACAATAATCAGGGCAAACAAAAACATCAGTACATAAAAGGGCAACGAAATATCAGCAGTTTCCCAAAAATGCATAGTTGCTTTCTCTCCATTTCACAGTAGGTTCATCATCTGTTTACGTCATCATAAGGAAGCGAAAGTGGACTTTTCACCACATCACTCCATATCAAGTCATACTACGCGAGGCTTATGCAACACTAACTTGCCCGGCGCTATTCTCTCTATTTATCCATACGTTCTATTGATCTGTAGGATGGATGGTGTTATCGGATGTACACCAGTAGAAGCCATTATATAGCAGGCACATACGAAGTTCCTGCAATTACCAATATCGAAATTATAGACTATAATCCACAGCCTCGTTCGTTATAAATAAGGCGATTTTACGTCAAATTTGAAGGAAGTGAGCAAGCAAGTTGAAGCAAGTGAACAGGCAAAAGCAAAGCATTCATCAGTCTATTCATTTAAAATCGTTCTATCAAAGCGTCGTTGTTATCAAATAAAACTATAACGAGATCGGTCACTTTTCGCTAAAATTCGGTTGAATTCTAAATTATTCCGAGTATAATAATCGGTATACAATGAGATTGAAGGTGAATGAAATCGAGAATCTTATCCATAATATCGTAATAGAGCGAAATGATGATTATTTGGACTTGCTCAACTATGCAATCCAGATCGGTGATGAACAATGGCAACAGGAGATTTTGACGAATCTGAAGCGCCTGAACCACTCGGAGGAGTGGAAGCGTGAATGGGCGGTGACCGAGCAGCTGTGGAGACAGTTCGATCGTATTAATCAGCAGTTGTTATCACTGTACGATTCGATCCGTGAAACGAGCGATGATTCCTCCAAGCAATATCTGCTGGAGCAATGGTGGCAATTAAAGCTGGAGCGTATTTCCGTATCGCGTAAAATTCAGGCAGAGAGCCTGTCCACGCATAGCGATTGTGAATCCTGTCGATAATGAAGGGATGCTTCCCTTTTAGTATAAAAAAAAGCCGACCTTAGCGAAAGGTCGGCATCCTATATAGAGCTATACATTTAAGCTATAACGCGAAATCCATTTAAATTGAAGTTTGAAGCAGCAGGATCAGCCTCGATGAAGATGAGCCGACCTGTTCGTTCATTCTGAACAGTACCGCTTCTACATTGTACCGTTGCACCGGGACAATTCAAAACTAACATTCAAAACCAACCTAACAAGCCAGCATCATTCACAGATCACTGTGAATTACATGCTGGCTTGTTTCATGTCACGCATCATCGTCATCATGGACGTCATCATTTCATCGCACTCTTGCAGACGACCCATCATCATATCCATGTCCATATCCATTTCTTTCATGTTCATACCGGATTTGCTGCACATGTCCATCATCATTTTCATGTTGTTCATCTTGCTCATCATGTCTTCCATACACATTCCCATCATCATCTGCATACACATTTTGTCCATTGTCGCCAACTCCTTCAAAATGGTTTTTGATGTTGCCGGATGCAGAGCAGCAAGTGCAACTCTGATGCTGTTAGCATACTATAATTTCCAGCCAAACACAATTCCAAACAGCCGCAAACAACCTGAACGCGAAAGTTGCGCTGTTGTTTGCGGCTTAATGTGTAGAGCAGTCTGGCATAGAGGTTATTGTGTTCCCATCCTGTATTGAAAAGTACTTGCGATCGGATGAGGTATTCTTGATGGGGGATTCGTATTGCGATAGAGCGTACTTCTTGCTGTCAGCGCACGATCCGTCATGGGGGTTCCGTCACAGCTACGCGATTTCCCTCCATATCGATATGAACGATAGCTTTAGATCGATATCCGTACCCGGCCGAGAAATTGCGAGATCGCTGCATAAGCAGCACCGATTACGGTCGATTGTTCCCCAAGCTCGGAGTATTGAACGACCAGCTTTTGACGGTGATAGGGAAGTGTACGTTGCGACACGACGGCTTCTACATGTGGAGCGATCCACGGCTCAGCCTGACGCATATGTCCGCCGATAATGACCAGCTCCGGGTTAAAGCTGTTGACGAGATTCGTAATACCGATACCCAGATATTCACCAATTTGTTGGAATAAACGGATCGCTTCCGGCTCATCCCACATCGCTTGCTGTACCCAGTAGGCGGTATTTGTATTCGGATGCGGATCGATTAAGGTATGCTCGTATGCCAGCTCGGAAGCATACAGTTCCCAGCATCCGCGGCTTCCACAGGAGCAAGGCAAACCATTTGCTTCGACCGACATATGGCCCGTTTCTCCAGCATAGCCGCGTGCACCTGTATACGGTTGCCCGTCGATAATAATACCGGAGCCAATCCCCATACCAACACTAATATAGACGAGGTGTCGTGCATGTCGTCCAGCACCAAATTGCAGTTCACCGATTGCACCGGCATTGGCTTCATTGTCGATCGTGACAGGCAGTCCGAACAATTGCTCTAACTCCTCGCGCAGTGGCACACCTTCCCAGCCCAGGTTGGGTGCGAACAGCACATTGCCCTGCTCGTCTACCATACCGGGTACGCCTACACCCATACCGATCAAGCCGTGAACGGAGGGAGGCACTTCGGCAACCAGCACTGCCATCATACGCTGCATTAGTTCCAGTGTCGTTTCTACACGGTGATCAGGCAACGGTTCGGTATGGCGAGTAATGATTTTACCTTCCAGATCGGTGAGTACAATCGTCAACTCGTTCACACTCAGCTCTACACCTGCTGCATAGCCTGCGCTCTGATTGAATTCCAACATAAGCGGCTTGCGACCACCGCTAGATTGCCCTTCACCGGATTCCAGCACGAGTCGGTCATCGATCAGCTCCTGTACCAGATTGGATACGGTCGCTTTATTCAATCCCGTTAGCTGAGAAACACGTGTTCTGGATAAAGGGGCATAGGAACGAATGTTATCGAGTACGAGCGACTTGTTTATTTTTTTGACGAGTGCTTGATCACCTGTAATTTTCATGATGTTTCTCCTCTCCAGAATGAACGTTCTATGACTTTGTTTAATGAATAGACAAAGTCTTTTATATATGTTAGGATAGCGATGTAAACGATTTCTTTCAAGCTAAATATGGCAGAACGGATAGCGTACGACGTGAGCAACACCGATTCGGACGCGGAAGTTCTTGACCGAAAACGAATCAGAGGAGGATTTATGTAATGGCTTATTTTGCAGATATTGAACGTGTGCAATATGAAGGTGTCCAATCCAAAAATCCGTATGCTTTTAAATTTTACAATCCAACCCAGGTCGTTGCTGGTAAAACGATGGAAGAGCATCTGCGCTTCGGTATGGCGTACTGGCATACACTCGTTGCCGGTGGTGCTGATCCATTTGGCGTTGAAACGGCTTCTCGCCCGTGGGGTTCTTATACAGGTATGGATCTGGCAAAGGCTCGTGTTGAAGCTCTGTTCGAGCTGCTGGACAAGCTGAGCATTCCTTACTTCTGTTTTCATGATGTGGACATTGCACCGGAAGGCGATAGCCTCCGCGAATTTTATAACAATATCGATACGATTGTCGAGCTGATCGAGCAGAATATGAAGCAAACGGGCAAAAAATTGCTCTGGAATACAGCGAACATGTTCAGCAATCCACGCTTTATGCATGGTGCAGCATCGACATGTAATGCAGATGTGTACGCTCATGCAGCGGCACAGATCAAAAAGGGTCTTGAAGTCGGCAAACGTCTCGGTGCTGAAAACTATGTGTTCTGGGGCGGTCGTGAAGGATATGAGACGCTGCTGAACACCGATTATGCACTGGAACAGGACAATATGGCACGCATGTTCCATATGGCTGTTGATTATGCAAAAGAAATCGGTTTTGATGCCCAGTTCTTGATCGAGCCGAAGCCAAAAGAGCCGACAAAGCATCAGTACGATTTCGACGCGGCCACCGCAATTGCCTTCCTACAAAAGTACGATCTGACCGATCACTTTAAATTAAACTTGGAAGCGAATCATGCCACACTGGCTGGACATTCATTCCAGCACGAACTGCGTGTTGCGCGCACGAACGGTATGCTTGGCTCCCTTGATGCGAACCAGGGCGATATGCTGATCGGCTGGGATACAGATGAATTTCCGGTAGATCTGTATGCGGCAACGACGACGATGTATGAAGTATTGCAAAATGGCGGCATCGGTCGCGGCGGTATTAACTTTGATGCTAAAGTACGTCGTCCTTCTTACGCGGCGGACGATCTGGTGATCGCTCATATCGCAGGTATGGATACATTTGCGAAAGGTTTGACAACAGCGGCACGTCTGCTGGAAGATCGCGTGTTCGAGGACTTTATCGACAAACGCTACAGCAGTTTCCGTGAAGGCATCGGTGCCGATGTCGTCAATGGCAAAGCAACATTGTCCTCGCTGGCGGAATATGCGCTGAACAATGACCAGCCGCGTGCAAACGAGTCTGGTCGCGAAGAATTGCTGAAAGCAACATTAAACCAGTATCTGGTGACAGAATAATTGGCGAAAGCATAACTACGAGAAGAACAGACAACAGTCGCTTCCTTCGGTTCCCGTAAGGGAGCAGGGAGCGGCTTTGTTGCTTTTTGTATACATGTATATACGAATGTTGCAGGCAAGTGGATGACAAGAGCTAATAAGAGAGTTGGTACCGGGGTTAATCGTAGTGCTGATCAAATATTTCAATCGAATAATGCTAATAGTTCGGTATAACGGGCTGTTCGATGTAACTGATTGTTGGTTGTAACTGGCTGTTCGGTATAACGGGCTATTTGACTTAACTAATTGTTCGATGTAACTGGCTATTCGATGTAACTGGCAGAAGCGTAATTAATAGGGGAGCAATCGAATACGCCCATCATGGAGATAAGTTAAGCGTAATCCATATCAACATCATGCAATATCAATGTAACCCATATTAAAGTAATCCATAGATGGACAATGAAAAGTAAACGCACGGCTATTATTGGGGAGGTTATCGTATGAGCTATGTGATCGGTGTTGATTTGGGGACGAGTGCGGTGAAAACGGTACTTGTGAATCGGCAGGGACAGGTCGCTTTTGAAACATCGGAATCGTATCCGCTATCTCAACCGAAGCCGGGATATAGTGAGCAAAATCCCAAAGATTGGGTGCAAAAGACGTTATTATCGTTACGCAGACTGCTTGATGTATCGAATGTTCCCGCAAGCGAGATCGAAGGATTAAGCTTTTCCGGACAAATGCATGGTCTGGTATTGCTGGATGAGCAGCATGAAGTGATTCGTCCGGCGATGCTATGGAATGATACAAGGACAACTGCACAGTGTCGTCGTATTGAAGAGACACTTGGCGACGAACTGCTAAAGATTGCACGCAATCGTGCACTGGAAGGCTTTACGTTACCGAAAATATTGTGGGTGCAGGAACATGAGCCAGATAACTGGAAACGTGCGGCGTTATTCGTATTGCCCAAAGATTATGTGCGTTTCCGGCTAACCGGTGATCTGGCGATGGACTATTCGGATGCTGCGGGTACACTGCTGCTGGATGTAGCAGGTAAAGTATGGAGCGAACGTATTGCGTCTGCATTTGAATTGCCGATGTCGTTTTGCCCGCGCCTGGTGGAATCGTTTGACGATGTGGGTGGATTGTTGCCAGAGATCGCGGCGGAAACTGGACTGAACGAAAGCACACATGTGTATGCGGGTGGCGCAGACAATGCATGTGGCGCGATCGGTGCCGGTATTTTGACGGAAGGACAGACGATGTGCAGTATCGGTACATCCGGTGTGGTACTGTCGTATGAAGAGCGTAAAGATCTCGATTTTGCAGGAAAAGTACACTTTTTCAATCATAGTGAACAAGATGCATTTTATATTATGGGCGTTACGCTTGCTGCGGGGTACAGTCTGGAATGGTTCCGTAGCACCTTTGCGGCGGAACAGTCATTTGAAACGCTGTTAAGCGGTATCGATGAGATTGCGCCTGGAGCGGACGGCTTGCTGTTTACGCCATACATTGTTGGTGAGCGTACACCGCACCCGGATGCGGATATTCGCGGCAGCTTTATTGGAATGGATGCTGCGCATAAACTGCCTCACTTTGCCCGTGCCGTGCTGGAAGGGATCACGTTCTCGCTTCGTGAATCGATCGATATTTTGCGTGAGTCAGGCAAGTCGATTACTGAAGTGATCTCCATCGGTGGCGGTGCGAAAAATGAGACATGGCTGCAAATGCAGGCGGATATTTTCGGCGCAACGGTTGTACGGCTTGAAAATGAACAGGGACCGGCGATGGGTGCGGCGATGCTGGCGGCCTATGGCAGCGGCTGGTTTGAGTCATTGGAGCAGTGTGCAGCGGCGTTTCTGCGCCCGGCGCGCTCGTATGCACCGGATGCGGATCGCAAGAAGCGGTATGATGAATTATTTGCCATTTACCGCGATGTGTATACGGCGACGGCAGAACTGAATCGCAGATTGACTCGTTTGCGCGGGTAACGTGTACACTATAAGCAGAGCTGCACAAACAATAAGCAGAGCAGTACAAAGAGGCGAGCTAGGAACGCATTGTAGCGTTCTCAGCTCGTCTTTGCTATGTATATGTATATCTTTCTATTGTATTAGATGTTTCTGTCTTAGATCTTACAGTCTTAGATCTGACTATGTTAAATCTTATTGTGTTAGCGCTTATTTTATTAAATCTGACTATATTGTGGTTTTACAGGTTGCACCTTTTGATTCTAAGCCTGTATTCACCTTCAAGCGATTGAGTTTGTGTCCAGTCAGCAGGTTATATCATAGAAATGATGCGCTGATTTGTAGTCAAACAATGACAAGCGAATATCGGTAGTTGTATGGAGTCAGCGCTTCTTGTTATACGATAGCGGTACGCCTTTATGCTGCTTGAAATTCAGGACTATGTGCTACATAGGTGGCGATGTTATAATGAGCAAAATGACACGCTTTTCCGCCCTGGATAAGATGTAACGATGCCGAATACGCGCAACTATCGTATCGTTCATGCGTCTGCATATAGAGGCAAAAATAATTTATCATCTTGCTAGCTTATTCTATTATTGCAACCTGTCATTTTGCCGATATAATGCATTAAAGCGAATTCAATTTTGGAAGGGCGGATACGTCTGAATGAAAAACTCAAGTCATCTCTGGGCCAAAACCTTGCTGGCCGGAACGCTATTGTTCGCCGGCTTGCCACTTGTTAATGCTCCGCAGTCTGCACAGGCAGCTACTGCACAATCCGTTATGTACAGTTCCAGCGATGTGGTCAATCAGCTTTATCGCGCTCTAATGAACCGTGATGCAGAGACTACATTTGTATACAGTGGAACGACCGCAGGCCTGAAGGCTATGCTTCAGGATGCTTTTGAGCAGGCACTGGAGAAAGATCCGTACACGCAATATGTACTGGATAGCTACGGCTTGAGCTGGCGTCAAAATGCCTATTCCGCCAAAGTGACCGTGACGATGAGTTACCGTGAAACGGCTGCACAGACTGCCTATGTACAAAATCAGGTGAAGCAGACACTAGCCAATATCGTGACAACCGATATGAACGATCACCAGAAGGTGAAAGCGATCCATGACTGGGTTGTACGCAATGTAAAATACGATGAGACGTATACGCGTTATACCGCTTATGAAGCTTTGCATGATGGTACGGCCGTTTGTCAGGGGTATGCGCTGCTCACCTATGAGCTGCTCAAAGAAGCCGGCATTCAAAATTTGATCGTCGAAGGTACGGCTGGCGGCGAGCTGCATGCATGGAATCTGGTGAATTTGGACGGTACATGGTATCACCTCGATACAACATGGGATGATCCGGTTCCAGATCAAGGCGATGAGGTCGATACGACGTATTATCTGCTGACAGATGCTCAGATGAAAAAGGATCACAACTGGACAAAAACGTATCCAGCTGCCAATACAACTTATGCGAGCACACTGAATGCATTGATCAGCACAGGCGGTACACAATCAAGCATTTATCAGCAACTGGCACGTTCGCTCGATTATGCAACGATCGGCAATACAACAGCCGATTCGAACAATGTTGTTATTTCCGGTGCAGCGATCAAATCTCAAGTACAATCTGCACGTACAAACGGCAAAACGATGCTGGTGTTCCGCTACAACGGTAATCTGACCAGCCTGAAAAGTGATCTGCGTTCCCTGTCTTCACTCGGTGTGCGTTCGATCTCCTATACTGTACAATCCATGAACAGCAGCAATAACGACTTGAAAGTCACGCTGTACTGGCAATAAGTCAGCACAGTATGAATGGCAAAAAATAGCAAAAAACCTTTTCGTATCGCGCCGCCATGATCTGTTATCGATCAGGTTCGCTGTACGAAAAGGTTTTTTTTGATTTTAATTTCTGTTATAACCGTTTTATAAAAGTAACAGGCAGCTAATCGGAGCATATATACAACGAATGCTGGATTATACGTGCCTCATTACTTATTTTGAGAATGTGGAATGACAGATCTGGAGTAAGTCTATTACATATCCTGACGAGCACCGGTATCCAGATCGCACTCTTTTAATGGAATCACGCGTGTTCCTTTGCTCCATTTGTAGCCCAGCCACAGGATTAAGAATAACGGTACACTAACGTAAGTAGCAAAGATCGATTTCCAGTCGATGCCGTCTGCGGTAATGTATGACAGGCTTTGTCCCACGATTACAACCGCACATAGTAAAAAGGCGAATAGAGGTCCGAATGGGAACCATCGTGCACGGAAAGGCAGTTCATTCAGATCACGCCCCTGCGCGACAAAAGCGCGGCGGAATCGATAATGGCTAATCGCAATGCCAAGCCATGTAATAAAGCCACACATCCCGGAAGCGTTTAGCAGCCAGCTATAGACAATACCATCACCAAACAGTGAAGCGAAGAAAGCGAGCATCCCGAATGCAGCCGTGACGATCAGTGCATTTTGCGGAATACCACGCGAGTTCAGTCGAGCGAACATCTTCGGCGCTTTGCCATCGCGTGCCAGTGCAAACAGTACACGTGTAGAGGCGTACATGCCTGAGTTACCCGCAGACAATACCGAGGATAGAATAACCGCGTTCATAACAGCCGCTGCAAAAGCAAGCCCGGCTTTGTCAAAAATAAGCGTAAACGGGCTTACTCCGATATCCGTCAAATCACTGCCGAGCAGTGAAGGGGTTGTATACGGAATAAGCAGACCGATCACCAGAATCGCTAAAATGTAAAAGATCAGAATGCGCCAGAATACTTGGCGAATCGCACGCGGTACATGCTGACGTGGATTTTCACTTTCACCCGCAGCGACACCGATCAGCTCTGTACCCTGGAACGAGAAACCTGCCGCCATGAATACCCCGATAAAAGCAAGCAGTCCACCGTGGAACGGTGCATCGCCCATCGTAAAGTTGCGGAAGCCTACCGCTTCGCCGCCCATAATGCCGAAGATCATCAGCA
Organism: Paenibacillus wenxiniae; assembly: GCF_039822605.1. NCBI lineage: Bacteria > Bacillati > Bacillota > Bacilli > Caryophanales > Paenibacillaceae > Paenibacillus > Paenibacillus wenxiniae. The sequence goes on along the minus strand of NZ_JBCGUH010000018.1, from coordinate 64,159 downwards.
CGCCGACAATGAGGAACAGCACAACGACCGCGATTTTGATCATAGCGAACCAGTATTCCGATTCTCCATAGCCTTTAACCGATAACACATTCAGTAAAAAGATCAACGCCAGAAACAGCAGACTCCAGATAAAGGAAGAGCTGTCCGGGAACCAGTATTTAATAATAATCGTAGCTGCTGACAGCTCAGCAGCGATTGTCACTGCCCAGTTGTACCAGAAATTCCAGCCCATTGCGAAGCCAAAGGCAGGATCAACGAAACGAGCAGCATAGGTGTTGAATGAACCGGAGTCTGGCATATATGTGGCCATCTCTCCGAGACTTGTCATCAGAAAATACACCATAATGCCGACACATGCGTATGCCAGTAGCGCGCCACCGGGTCCAGCATTGGCGACAGCGCCGCCGCTCGCAAGGAACAATCCGGTGCCGATCGATCCGCCGAGCGCGATCATCGTCATATGTCTGGCACGTAGTCCAGCTTTCAGTTGGGTCTTGGTTGTGTTTGTTGCAGGTGAACTCATATTGCTTGGATACACTCCTTCATCATCGTTCAGGGGAAGAAGGCTCATACAAAAATAGACCGCAGTTCAGCTGCGATCTATCGATATCGATCCCGCATCATACTTCCCCTTAAAGATAGCTCAACACAATGAATGGCTAGTTTTTTTCATTGTGACAGTTCTGCCCCTTTCGAGTACAGCCCCAGCACCGTGCTATTGGAGTGTAGCACCGCACTTCGGCAGCATGACCTTTCCAACCGGCATCAACGGCAACTCCTGTGCCTGCTCCGTTTGTACTGATTCATGTTGCGACCTCTACCTCATCGTGGTTGTGTGATGAGGCATATTATGCAGTTGTTGTACGTATCAGCTGAATACTGACGCGGATGTGTTACAGTATAGCTTTTTGAGGCAGGTTTGGCAATGATTTTGATGGGGATATTAAAAAATCATGAGAGGGTAGAGTTGAGGAAGCTACTGTATGAGCAGAATGTGTTTCATACAAAAATGTACACAAACTCGTGGGTGAGTTTGTGTACATGGAATGGTGTTGATCGTATGATGCCTATGGGTAGATCAGCGTTTTGTGGAAAAGGTTGTCGTGATTCCCGTTATCTCGTATTGATTCAGATGATCAGGGATCAGTTGACTCTAGTAAGGAGTAATATGTTGTTTATTGTTCGATGTTGGTCGCAGCGATAATTGTATGTGGGCTTCTTGAATCGAATTAACTGTTTTGCTGGCGGCTTCTTGCCATTTGTTGCCAGATGGTGCCGGCGGCTTCTTCGCCGGATGCGATGCGTTCCAGTGCCATTTTCGCTTGCAGGCTCACTTCGAATTCAGGGTCTTCTACAGCGGTTTCCAGTGCGTCGCGTGCTTCTTCGGTGCCGACTTCGTACAGGAAGCGGGCTGAGCGCCAGCGGACGAGTTTGCTGCTGTCCTGTAGTGTTTTGAGCATTGCCGGTGTAGCAGCTGGATCGCCGATATCGGATAAGGTGTCGCCAGCGGTACGACGGACGGCAGCGGATTTGTCTTCCAGTGCCTGGTAGAGCAGTTCCATCGCTGCCGGGGTTTTCAGATCGCCCAGATAGACGACAGCGAGGCGGCGAATTTGCATTTTTTCATCATCCAGTGCTTTGCGAATGAGTGGCAGACTGTTTTCGTCTGGTTGTAACAGATCGAAGGCGGCATAGCGTACACGCCAGTCGCTATGTTCCATCGCTTCGGCAATTTCGTGCTGGGACATTTCGCGGCGTTGCTCGATAAATTCCTCGTTGCTTGCGCCATGCGAAATCGCTTGCTCGATAATTTTGCGTAGACGCTCCGGCGGGAACGCCGCTTCCAGCTCCTGTTCGACCTCACGTGCGATATCCGGCAGCTCGCCATAACGAACACCGTAATCGGTCAGCTTGCGCTCTTTGATCAGTGTTGCGCTGGCAACTTCAGTAACGGCCTGCACAAAACGATCTGACAGCGAGATCCGTTCTTCTTTAGCGCCAGCTTTAACCCGAATTTGCATCGGGATGCCACGGAAAAACTGTACAAACACATTCGCTTCACCAAAATGCTCGCCAGACAGATCTTCTGGAACTTCCAGCTTGTTATCGATCCCGTCACCGCCGAGCTTTTCCTGTACTTCATTCAGAATCGCTGACCAATCCGCATTGGCACGGCGATCGAGTGCAACAAAATCCGCGGTATGAAATACACTTTTCACACCGTTAATATGCAGCATTTCACGAATAAAAGCAGGTGCGGAGCGCTCGTTATCGAGCGTATACGTTTTGCGTATGCCTGCTGGAAGAGTCTCGTCCAGACGTAACATCATCGTATTCGGACTGGGTGTAGGCTCAATGGATAAAATATTCATCGTTGTTGTACCTCCTGTATATGAAATGGAATGAATATGCAAATAGAATGATTCACGGTTCGATCCTTATCTATTGTACCCCAAATGACCAATCACTGGCACAACCGTGATCCAAAATGAGTCTGCGATCGACTTGATGTGCATGTTATTAACATAAAAGCACAGGCGAGTTGCACCTGTGCTGAACGAGTGAAATATAATTTGACACATAGCACATAGCACATAGCACATAGCACATAGCACATAGCACATAGCACATAGCACATAGCACATAGCACATAGCACATAGCACATAGCACATAGCACATAGCACATCATGAGTCACTGCTGCCTAATTGTACAAGCCTTCAAAAGCGTATAACACTAAAATAATCTCGTATTCCGCCTTAATCCCACCAGAAATACCAGATATCATGCTGTTTTAAATAGCTAGCATATTCGCCAAGCGTATCGAAATTTTCCAGCACATACGGGCAAAATAACACATGCTGACGTGCGACTACTAGCGCATCTGCATCCGTTTGTAGAAGGCGATCGGTACGAACGATCCATGTACTGTCACTGACAGCGATAGGATAGGCACCATATTGTTGCTGCCAGTGGCGCAATATCGCAGACTGCACTTCTGGCATCGGACATTCATTATAACCACCCATCGGAATGATCACAGGAGCTTCGTATTCACGACCTTGTGGTAGCTTCAGCCAGAAAGCGCCATCCTCCTGACGGTATTCAGCCCAATGTGCATCCGGTACAGGCAATGTACGTTCAGTAGTAACCATCTGTTCATCCAGCAACTCCAGTGGCTCCTCCGATTCCTGCAATAATCGGTACGCAGCATATAGCTGATCAGTCGACAACTTTTCCAGCGGCTGATATTCGGCAGGTAATTCATTGTATTCCAGTAACCAGGCGATAGAGCGACGCAAGCCATCGGCAAGTGTTAAGCTTTCGGATTCAGCAACATTCTTTTGCACGGTAGCGTCAAACGAATCATTTTCCTCAGCCGTTTCTTCCATCATTTCCAGCAGATTTTCACTCGGAATGACAAGCAGCCAGTGTTCTGCTTCAAAGGGTGCCGGATACGTAATATCGCCAATGTGGACGGGGATCGTCTCATAATGATGGAGCAAGCTGCGCATATCCTGATTCATCGATGGTCTCTCCTTTATGAGTAGGTGTAGGATATTGTTATATGTTCTACCTATGTATTGCTAAACTGCACGCTGTATATAAGGATGTGTACGGTTGAGGGAAGATACAGCGTAGTATCTGTCACATCATTATATACAGTTACAGTATAATATACGTTCGATCGCAAAATCACTCCGTCACATTACCCTGATCAGCAACCTCGGCGGATTTGCGGTCAATATGCTCCTGTTCACCGAGGTAAAAGCGGCGAATCGGCTGCACATGCTCGTCCAGTTCATACACGAGTGGAATCCCGGTCGGAATGTTCAGATCGGTCAACGTTTTCTCGTCGATATCTTCCATATATTTGATGAGCGCACGCAATGTGTTGCCATGAGCGCTAATAAGAATACGTTCCTTTTTGCGAATGAGTGGAACGATCCGATGATGCCAGAAGTAGCCGACACGAGCGACGGTATCCTGTAAACTTTCACCAAGCGGTAGATCATGTTCAGCAATGCTTTTGTACCGCTCTTCCAAACGTGGACTCCGCGGATCATCCGGTTTGAGCAGCGGTGGACGAACGGTCAGGCTGCGTCGCCATAGATGAAGCTGTTCTTCACCATATTTGCATGCCGTATCGGTTTTGCTCAGTCCCTGCAAAGCACCATAATGCCGCTCGTTCAGCTTCCATGCTTTTTGCTCCGGAATCCAGAGTAAATCCAGCTCATCCAAAATATAATGCATCGTCTGAATCGAGCGCTTGAGTACGGACGAGAATGCCATATCAAATGTATATCCGGCTTCGCGAATCAATTGCCCTGCTTCCCGCGCTTCGTGAATTCCACGTTCAGTTAACGATACATCCGTCCAGCCCGTGAACAGATTTTGCTGATTGTATACACTTTCTCCATGTCGAACTAGAATGACGCTGTACATGCGATCTTGCTCCTTTCGATGGGTGAAAATGGGTTGTTTGCTGTTGATCGAAGTGAAAGTGCTTGGAGGAATGATGGCTCTCTATGTTCATTTTAACCATAGCGAGCAGGTTACAATCGGGGAGGATCAGTAAGGGATATCTATATATCGTCATATTGAAATAAAAAATAACTAAGCGATATGTACAAAGTATGTCTTCGTATGTGTTCATGATTGTGATATTAAAAAAATCGAATGGATATAACGCAAAATGTACACAATTGTAAATAAGAGACGGTTTTGATCACAAAAGCTTGCTAACTAATAAGATAAAAAACGATAAAACTAATGTTGTTGTTATCATATAATAATTATACTAGCTATGATCATCAGGCAAAGCAGTTGATTACGAATGGAGTTCCATAGAGGAGTATATAATAATATGACGAAAACAAAAGTGGATTTCTGGTTAGTAGGCGACATATTTGAACCTGATAAAATAACAAATGAACTTGATATAAAACCGACAAAAGCGAGACTGAAAAAGAACTCACCTATTCCGCAAACCGCAGCAACATATTGGAAACTATCAACTGAAAAAGAAGAATGTACAGCAATCTCTGAACCATTTGAGAAGTTAGTAGAGTTGTTACAAAATAAAGAAAGTATCATCATTAAGCTGTGCCAACAGTTAGGATTGACTGCAACTTTTGAAGTAGTAATTGAAATGGAAATAAATGATAGACCGGAATTGGTTCTTACAAAGGATATTATTCAATTTGCTAATGCTATTCAGGCAGAGATCGGTTTTGATTTGTATATTGATTAATTAAAAAGAAAAACTCCATGTTGAATAAGTAATGAAATCGAACATTTTACTGGAAGCTAAACAAGGAACTGGGAACAAGCGTGAACAGAGTCAAGGAGTGAGAACATGATTAATGTAATGGAACGTTTTTTGGAATCTGAAATATCTTCTCAAAAACTCTACGAAGATATTTACTCGTTTATTACTTCTTTTCATATTCGAAGTGGTGAGTTTGAAGCGAACTATTACATCATAAAAAAAATGGATCAAATTAATTTCTTTATCTATGCTGAAAATATATTTCCCGATGATCATCATAGAGAGATACCTTACAGTACATCCATTTACAGCAATCATTTAATCAAAGCGATTAATGAATATGCTCAGCTACAAGGCTTTACTGTGATGGATTATGCAGATCATTAAGCGGACAATCTGCCATAGATCGTCTGCGGGCTATTGGCAGCTAGATCATGCTATATGAGAAAACACAGCTCCTTTTCTTTGAGAAGGAGCTGTGTTTTGAATTAAAAAATTTAATAAAACTCCAGCAATACCATTATTACCACGGTTGGATTACCAAGTTTGGTGGGAAGACAACGCCTTTAAAAATGTGGAAAGATGTTACAAAAATGTTGAGTGATAATGGTGTTGTTAGTTCGATACCACTAGATTAGAGGTGTCAAAATGTTTGTTTTGCAAAATCCCGAAAAAACTATTACTTTATCATTAAATTTGAATAACAATAAATTCCTCGATATTAACTTGGAAAGAGAAGATTTTGAGAATTGGGTGCCCTTCGTATTTCATTTAGATATCGATCATGCACGTTTATCTTATGTAGAAGAAGACGGAGCTACTTTTAGTCTTTACGAACTTAAGAGATTATTGGTGGATATTGAGGCTATTTTACAAAGAAAACATGCCGGATTAGAAATTGAAAGGTATGAGTTCTCAAGTTGTGAATGTTATTTTGATATGGTGTTTTATGATACATTGGAAGAAGGCTTCGTATATATGGAAGTATGGATTAATATAGGTTCTCATTCAAATGGACAATCATTTGGATACGATAAAGGGGTTAGATTTGTTGCTAGTCTCAGTGAGTTGGAGAATTTCAAAAATGGAATTAACATGCAATTGAATGTATTGTTAGCTTCTCTTTACTCATAAGGAAATGAAATTTATATGCCGAATCAAATAATTATCACAAACAGGAACAGGGCGAAAGAATACAAATTATTCTTTCTGATGATGGTGGAATGTTAAGTGCTTATCCTGTCAGATAAAGGTTTAAGGAGTGAGAACATGATTGATGTGATCGAGCATTTTTTAGAGGACGAAATATCTTCTCAAGAGCTATACGAAGAAATATACTCGTTTATTACTTCTTTTCATATTCGAAGTGGTGAGTTTGAAGCGAACTATCATATTATTAAAAAAATGGATCAAATAAACTTTTTTATTTATGCTGAAAATATATTTCCCGATGATCATCATAGAGAGATACCTTACGGTGTCGCTATTTATAAAAGAAGCTTAATCAAAGCGATTAACAAATATGCCCAGCTACAAGGCTTTACGGTGATGGATTATGCAGATCATGAAGCGGACAATATCCTATAGATCATCTGCGGGCTATTGGCAGCTAGATCATGCTATATGAGAAAACAAAGCTCCTTTTCCTTGAGAAGGAGCTTTGTTTTTAATTAAAAAATGTAATGATAGCAGCATAGATCACTATAGATGCTCATGCAAATGGAAAATCACCCACATAAGCACAGCGCGTTTCTTGATTGTACATCAAAACGCTCCGTGTTTTTCTTCGTGAGATCATCGTATAGCGAAATAATAAGCTCTAGGCTATACTACATACCCAACATCACAACTATTATCAAACGCTGCTCTATCGCGTCTTATATACTAAGCTCATCACCACAGCAGAAAGGAGCAGCATATGAACAAATCGAACTTGCACAATCATCTACCCAATCATCTACCCAACCATCCCGTTCAGCAGATGATCGATAGTATCGAACACACGATTGCGCAGCAGCATGAATTCTCTCTACCCGAACTGGCTCAACAAATCGGTTATTCTCCTTTTTACTGCTCCTTCCTATTCCGTCACCATACCGGAATCAGCATTAGAAAATATATCCTGCTACGACGTAGCTTTCTGGCAGCATCCCGATTAGCGGATACGAATGAACGTATTCTCGATATCGCCATACAATATGGCTATTCCTCGCAGGAAGCCTTTTCCCGAGCATTTAAGGACATATTTGGCATGACACCAGCCGCATTTCGCAATCATCCACAGCCTTTACAACAATACGCTAAACGCACGTTATCTCCACTAGATGCACACAAAGGAGCGATTTCCATGTATGAGATCAAAACCGCAGATATTGTTCACCTGCAACATAAAGTAGAGCAACTGTACGAGCAGGATATTTTAAACGTATTGAACGGTCAGATGATGTATAAGCAGTTTCAATCCAATCAATGGATGGGCGCGAGTAGCTACGTTCCTTTTAATGAAGCAATGTGCGTGCATGAAGCAACAAGTGATATATTCAGCGAGTCCTTTAATAAAATCAGAGCAGCGGGACATAGCAGTACATTAGCGGATTATGAGCAGATCGTTATCGCTCCACTACAACCGCTATTTACAAATCTGCACGATTACAAATGTATCGTGCTCTGGTTTGGTGACGATATGTTCTGCCAGCTTAACCTGCTAACGATGCTCGCCTATTTGGAACAACAGCACTATTCAGGCACCGTCTACTTCAATACCGTTCAGGAACAGACCTATGATGTACAACAGACCGAAATGAAGCTGGGCACATTTGCTTCATTATATGAGCAAGTTGTACTGCATCACCAGATGCCCGAGCAACCGCTGCTGCCTGTCATGTATCAAAGTATTCGTCTATACTTGCAATTACAATCTGCGGACAACGAACTGACCCGTTATATCGCTGCTCATCCCGATCAATCGCAGCAAGAGCTAGTACAGGCTATGCTACAATTGTTCACTCACTACGGATTAGGCGATACGCAATATATAGAATGGATTCAGCAAGTACGTAGCGAGGTGGGAAGAGGAGTAGATGCAGATCGGAAGTAGGGTACAGATACGACAAGCAATAATGCGAATGAAGCACATGCGACGTTTAAACATACGCGTTTTATTGGTAAAGCTACGACCATAAATGATGCGAACGTGCATGGCATACAAATGAATGCTACGCCAACCCTTTCCACTCCTTGCGAAGCCGACCATTGCCAAAATGATTGTGCTTCCACGCAAATAGCTTCCTTCAAGCGATACACATCACGAACGCGAACCATCCTTTCCATAACAAAGGCTGCTCTCATCGAAACTAGAGCAGCCTTTTTTTATAGTTCTTCACTTGTCTATAGTATTCACTCATCTAGCTACATCGTTCACTTATCTATATTTTTCGTGTAATCCTTTTTATAAGCAACTCTTTGTACCAATCCACAGCTACTATAACCTACCACTACTAATACAACTCATACTATCCATACTGCTAATTTATACCGCCGCCTGATCGCCTTCCGTTTCACGCAACTCCACTGCTGGTGCCTGCTGCGGCTGACGCACAATTTTCACATCGTAAAACGCAATTTTATTATCCAAAATATAATCTGGAATATTGCGATGGGCGTGGGATTCGCGGAAGGCGTCGCTGCGTGTCCAGTTATGGAAATGATCTTTCGTTTCCCAGCGTGTGCTGATCGTCACTTCGTCGTATTCCTTATTGCTGTCATTGTATAGCACTTCCAGACCGAGAAAGCCGTCCATATAATCGACCTTGCCCACTTTATCAAAGCGTTCAACGAGCAGATGGGCGCTACCTTTAGTAATTTGTGAAGTGTTCGTTACGATAATCATGGGATATTCCTCCTGAATGGTGTGGGATGTCCGGTACAATGACCGGGTATTTGCCTTCATATTGAATACGGGCATTCATGCCGTATACTTGACGGATAAACGTATCGGTTAACAATTCTAGCGGTTCACCCTGTGCCGCAAGGCGGCCGTTTTGGAGTGCGATCATATGATGGCAATAAGCAGCAGCTTGCTGTAAATCATGCAGCACCATTACAATCGTAATTCCAGTTTCTCGGTTGATCCGATGCAGCATATCCATCACCTCAAACTGATGGGCAATATCGAGAAAAGTAGTCGGTTCGTCAAGCAGTACGATCGGTGTCTGCTGTGCCAGTGCCATGGCGATGCGTGCACGCTGCTGTTCACCACCGGACAGGGTATGCAACATGCGGTTGCTATAATGGGCGATACCTGTCCAGTCGAGCATCTGTTGAATCACGCTATCGTCTTCCGCACGATGTAAGGTCTGGAAGTGTCGCTTGTGCGGAGCGCGTCCGTATGCAACCAGCTCGCGTACGGTCAGTTGCGGTAAAGCTTCCTTCAGTTGCGGCAACATCGTAATCTGACGCGACCATTCGCGCAGCGTATACTTTGTAGCGGGTTTATTTTGTATCGTGACTGTTCCATGATCTGGCTTCAGTAGGCGTACTATAATACGCAATAGTGTCGATTTGCCGGAGCCATTGGGACCGACGATGGCGGTTAATTTATGGGCCGGGATAGAGAGCGAGATATCGTCCAACCGGAAATGACCACGATGCAGTGCGATATTTGCTACTTCAATCGCTGCATCGGAAAAGGAATTAGCATCGCCATTCGTAGCGTTCATGTCAGCACACGCCCCTTTCGTTTCAATAAATAAAGAAAGAACGGTGCGCCGATCACAGCGAGCAAAATGCCAACCGGCAATTCAATCGGATCAAACCATGACCGTGCAATGCCATCGGCGAACACGACCAGTGCCGCGCCGCCGATCATTGAGTACGGCAGCAGAAAGCGATAATCCTCACCGATCAGCAGCCGGATCATATGCGGTACAACCAGTCCGACAAATCCGACTAGTCCTGCTACGCTAACCGCGGCGCCTGCCAGCAGTGCAGCGAGCACAATAAGCAGGAAACGCTGTACTTCGACACGTTGACCGAGCAAGCGAGCGGAGTCATCGCCCAACAACAACAGATTGGCTGGCTGAATGGCGAATAGACAGAGTACGAGTCCGATCAGTGCATACGGTGCCATGAATTCTAAATGATGCCAGCTACGTCCATTTAATCCACCGGACAACCACGGCAGTACCGCCTGGACCCGATCACTGAACACCACCATAATGCCATTGGTGACGGCACCGAGTAAGGCATTGACCGCTACGCCTGCCAGTACAATTTTGACGGGTGAAGCACCGTGCTCCCATGCCATGGCATAGATGACGATCGCCGTTACAAACGCACCTATAAAAGCAGTGATCGGCAATAAATAGCTGAACTGAGGTAGCATCACCATCGTGATCATCGCCGCCATGCCACCACCGGCGGATACGCCGATAATGCCAGGATCAGCGAGCGGATTTTTCATCACACCTTGTAATAACGCACCGGAAGCTGCGAGGCAAGCGCCGACTAGCATACCAACCAGTACACGAGGTATACGCAGATCGATAATAATCGTACGATAGACCGATTCCTGCTGACCTTTCAGTACAGCCAGCAGATCGGCAACAGGAATCGAGATCGCTCCATCGATGATGCTGTATAGCGACACGAGTAGGAGCAGTATAGGAAGGAGTATCGCCAGCATGAGTCTGCGTCGTGAACGCCGCAGCATATCGGGATTACTCATCGGTTTCCGACGGATACAGCAGATGATGCATTTGATCCAGCGCTTCGGTTACACGTGTACCTGGATTCGTACCGAACAGATCGGACGGAAGGACTTCAACCTGATTCTGTTTGACCGCCTTCACACTACTCCATGCTGGATTATCTTGCATTTCCTTAAGAAAGCCTGCTTTTACTTCCGCGCTATTACCGTGTGTCATGATGAATACATAATCCGGATCTGCTGCTACGACCCGTTCCGTGCTGAGCTGTGCATATTGCGGAAAACTTTGCAGTCCGGGCAGATCAGCAGCGATATTGTTGCCGCCTGCCAGCTCCAGTATGTTACCGCTAAGCGAATTCGGCAGTGCTGCCATATATGTACCGGGTGCGCCGTAGACGAGCAATACGTTGGGTTTGGCAGCTGCTTGTGTGTCTGTTCGAGTTCGATCTGATAGGCTGGCAATATGCTGATCCAGTTGCTCGTTCAGCTGTTTTGCCCTGTCTTCTTTAGCGAGCAGCCCACCGAGCAGCGTAATCTGGCGCTGAATATCTGCGACCGAGTTGGCTGAGCTTAGTACCATCTTCGCCCCGATACTTTCTACAGCTGGAATGTCCTTCTCATTCATCGGACTGTTGCCAAGCACGATATCAGGCTGGAGCAGAGCGACCTTTTCCAGATCGAGTTCATGGGTAGAGCCAATCGTCTGCGCTTGCTCGGCTGCTTTGACCGGAGCGCCATTGTTCGACGTCGGACGTCCAACGACGCTACCGCCCAGTGCGTAAACGATATCGACTTCTCCATTACTGAGTGCCACAATTCGCTGTGGTGCATGTTGCAATTGCACGATTCGACCAGCAAAATCGGTCACGGTCACCGATTGACCTGTAGCAGCCGCTGCGGTTGCCTGTGTTGGAGCCGTACCGCTTGAAGGGGATTGACTGCATCCTGTAAGTGCACATATTAACAGAGCCGATAAACCGAGATAACGAGCGTTCATGAATGTTTAGTCCTCCTGCACGATGTTCCTTCATGAAGTAATGAATTTAATTGATAATCATTTTCAATTACTCTGACCTAAATGATAATTAATATCATTTGCATAGTCAATGCTTAATGTGCTTAAAATTTAATTTTTTCAAAAAATAGGTAATTCATTTTGAGTACGTATGCTGTCGCTATAGAAGAAGCGGAAATTTAAAACGTCCACAAAAGTGTTGATTTTACAGGTGTATAGGGCAATATTGACGTATTGACAACGAATGGAAGCTTGGTCTACCATTGGCGATGTGTAATGCACACTCTTCTCTGAACAAAATGGGAGAGGGAACAACTAGCATTTCACATGTCCGAAAAGGACATTTATTTTTGGATTTAATTGAGAATGATAATCAATTAAATTCCGGTATCAACCATTCTCATCAGGAAAGGAGGAACGCTAGCTTTTATGAAACAACGCTTTGTTTTACTGATCGGCGGACTGATTATGTTCACGCTGATACTCGGTTCTGTGGTGCCGTCAACGGCGACGGCTGCATCCTCATCGAGACCTGCAAAAGGTACATACACACTCGATTACGATATTTTGCGGGCAGAGGATAATTCGGTGTCGATGGCTAACGATTATTTTGAAAAGCCAGCCAAATTATATGTGACCGACAGCAAAATGACGATGCAGATCACGATTAACCATAGTACCTGGACAACGAAGTTCAAGGTGAAGTACAAAGGCCAAATCGTCGATAGCACCGTGATCAAAACGAATGCTGCTAAGGATACACGCATCGTGCAATTTCCGATTGCCGATCTCAGTACGCCGATGATCTCGCAAATTCATGTCACTGTGCCTTCTTACAACTATGACCATGACTACACGATTCGCTTCAAACCTAATCTGAAAAGTGTTAAAAAAGTAAATTAATCCAATCCAGTACAGGGAGAGTGTTGTTATGAATATCGCAATCAACCGCAATGAAAAATGGAGCTTCAAAAATACACTGCTCGTGATGCTGATGACCGCATTGCTCGGTATGCTGGCATTGCCGTGGGGCGCAGGTCAGGCACATGCGGCACTGGCAGAAGGCACCTATTCGGTCGACTACCAAGTGCTGGCAGATGGCTCTACAAGCACATCCCGTTTGGATAGCTATGTTGTAAAGCCAGCTACAGTAACGGTAGCAGGTGGCGTAACCAAAGCACGCATTACCATTACGAGCAGCAACCTGATCACTGCATTCAAAGTCGAGCAAAACGGTCAACTCGTTGATGCTACTGTCGTTAGCACGAATACAGCCAACAACACCCGTGTTGTGGAATTCCCGGTTGCTGATCTGAATGCAACGCTGAACGCCTATGCAGAGATCAAAATTCCGGTCATCGGCTACACAGGCAAATACAATGTCGATCTGAAGTTTGATGAGGCAAGTGCGGAGTAATCGATAATTGTTGCTGGAATTAAGCTCACTATAAAAGAACAAAAAGGAGAATGAATTCGATGAATATGACAATGAATCGTATGGAAAAAAGTACGTGGTTGAAAGTGCTTATGATCGCGATGGTTGTAGCTCTGGTAGGTGCCTTGATGGCACCGTGGGCATCAAAAGCGAATGCGGCGATTGCAGATGGTACGTACGACATCGATTACACCGTGTATGCAAACGGTACAAACAATCCTTCGTATATGGATAATTCGGAATACTCTGTCAAACCGGCTATATTGATCGTATCTGGCGGCAAAGCAACGGTAAAAGTAACGCTGAATCATAAGGATTGGATCAAATCGTTCAAAACGCAGCAAAACGGAACGTATGTTGCTGCTCCATCAACAACAAGTGGTGACTCAGTAACGTACACATTCCCTGTAAGTGATCTGTCTGCAAAAGTAAATGCACAAATTCGCGTTGTCGTTCCAGCAGAAATCGCAGGTCAAGCCTACGATCACACGTATACGGTTCAATACGTATTCGATCAAGACAGTATTTAATGTGACAATACAAATAAAGTAGATCAACTACTATTGCTTATCTGGGACCACCTGGTCCCAGGTAAGTCTATTTTGTTAACAGGGGGAGCATCACTTTGAAAAGGCGCTTTGCACCATATGTCATTAAATGCACTGTTTTTGTCATGCTGTTCGGAATGATTTCACCAGCACTGCCTTCCGCTTTCGCAGAGGATACAGGCAGCAGTCATTCGAGCAGCGTCAGTGCTGATACTTACGGTAATTCCTCATCGGGAACGGTCGGCAATAATACCTATGGCCCAGCGGAAACATCTATACATGTCCCTTCACAGGACCCATTGAGTGCATTTAACTACTCCACAGCGACTACAGCTACGTACAATACGTATGCCAATGGACAGTATACAGTTAATTACAATGTACTTCGAGTAGACGGTACGGGAAGAGAAGTGAATCTATTTAAAAGTACGACGGGTAATGCAGACCGACCGGGTCAATTGATTATGGATAACGATGGCTATCATTTTAGCTTTAGAGGGAAAAACGCTAAATTTTTTAGCGATTTTAAAGCAACTCAAGCGGATAAGACCAGTACAGCCATCTATACAGTTGAAAAGGAATCGGTCAAAGATGCTCAAGGCAAAGACGTAGAAGTGAACTATACGAGAGTTAGTTTCGATGTGTACGATCTTAATCAACAGGTCAAACTTGATTATTCTTTTAATGGCGCAAGCCCTGCCAGTGGATATTTGACATTGGATATGTCCACATTAACACCAATTCAACCCGTCATAACCGAACCAGAAACACCTGTAGACCCTGAACTTGTACAAGCAGTGAAAGGGACGACCAAAGAGATCACCTATACGGCTTTACAGGATGGAACGACACAATCTTCAAGCATGAACAATTATATGGTGAAGCCAGCCAAATTTATTGTTACTGCGGATAGCAAAAAATATGTACAGCTTACGCTCACCAACAGCAACCTGATTGCTGGTTTCCAAACACAGGTCGGCACAGAGTTTATAGATACCGGTATCATTGCAAAAGATGCCACCCATCATACCCGTACCATTCAATTTGCCGCAGATGCGCTGACAGCAGATCACAACGTAATCTCTGCTAAAGTCCATGTCGTCACAACGGCTCCAACCGGACAAGTATATGACAAATGGCATACGGTTCAACTGCAATTTGACACCCGTATATTGAATGAAGTAACTTCGCAAACTATCCAGTATACGGTGTACAAAGATCAAACGAATGAAGTTTCGATCATCGACAGTTATCTGGTTAAACCTGCACAACTGATTACAGAAAATGGGAAGAAATATATTCGTCTTCAACTCAAAAGCAGTAATCTCATTGTTTCTTTTCAAACGCCAATCGATGGGGTGAATACGGAAGCCCAAACGGTTGAATCCGACACAGCCAACAATATGCGAACGATTCAATTTCCGGTCGATAATCTGTCTCAAAAGTTGACAGCTTACACCCATATTTATATACCTAACTTAAATTATGATCACTGGTACGATGTACAATTCCAATTCGATAGCTCCAGTCTGCCCACAAACCCGGATACGGGTTCTAACCTTACACCGGAACCGATCAAGTTGCAAAACGGG
The DNA here is from genome assembly GCF_039822605.1 of Paenibacillus wenxiniae. NCBI lineage: Bacteria > Bacillati > Bacillota > Bacilli > Caryophanales > Paenibacillaceae > Paenibacillus > Paenibacillus wenxiniae. Next base: position 48,591 of record NZ_JBCGUH010000018.1, on the reverse strand, counting down.
GCTTATACGATCGATTTTGCTGCTTTGAAATCAGATAGCGATCAAGCATCAACGATGGGCAATTATCTTGGTCAAACAGCTAACGTAACAGTGGAAAATGGACTGTACCATGTATCACTTGTCGTAAAAAGTAGCAATATCATTCCAAGCTTCAAAGTTAAAGAAGACGGAGTATGGGTTGAAACGACAACCGTAAGCAAAGATATCGATGCCAATCAGCGTGTCGTTTCATTCCGTACCACCCAATTACAAACGATCATGAACGCTCAAGTTGGCATACAAATGCCAAACTATAACATGACACACCCTCTTCGTTTGCAGTTCAATCCCGATTCCGTCCAGTCCGTCTCCACTACACCGGATGGCATGGCTGACGGCAAATACAGTGCGTCCGTCATCGCCTACAAATACGGAACGAAAGAAATCTCCGTGATGGATGATTATCTTGGCAAGCCGGTAACAGTAGTGAAGAAATCCGGTAAATATGTTGTACAGCTTCTACTCAAAAACAGCAGCTGGATCAAAACGTTTAAAGTTGGTGGACAGGATGCGCAGGTAATCGAAGCTTCTGGCGATACCCGGGTCGTGCAATTCCCGGTAACCGAACTGCCACGCAAACTGAAGGTCAACACCCATGTGATCGTGCCCGGTCTGGAACTTGGTGGTGTACCTTACGATCATACGTATGATGTCGATCTGCAAATCGGTTCGATTATGCCATATGAGACACCTACATTGTCTGCAACAACGACGACTTTACTGGACTTTACGAATCTGGCAGCCGGTAAGTACAAATTGCCATTTAGCATTGTGATGTCAGGAATGACTTCCGGTACATCCTCTCCGCTTGATCGTTTTATGCCGGCAGATCAACCGGTACAACTGACTGTGGAAAGTGGCAATCGCTACGTTACGATGACATTGAACAACGGCAACCAGATTAAAGCGCTGCGTATCGCTAACGGTGATGCCTATACAGATGCCGAAGTAGTCCGTAGCGATGAAGTGAACAATACGAAGACCGTTACATTCAGCGTGTCCGACTATACCCAAAATGTACCGGCACAGCTCATCACGACCGGCGGTGTAAGCATCGCCAGCACGTCGGACAGCAGTGATACCGTATACGATTTTGCATTCAAATTCGATACAGCTTCCGTTACGATGGACAGTTCTGCGACCGATACAGCAACCAGCAAAGGCACCCATACGATTGCCGATGGCGACTATACGGCTACTTACCGTATTTTAAAAAATGGTTCTAATGCCGATTCCGTACTGACGCCGTATGTGGATCGCACTGCCAAGCTGACCGCAAAAGGCGGCAAAGTGTACGCAACGATCACGATTGTCGATAGCGAAGCTCTACCTGTATTGATGACCGATTATGAAGGCAAATACACAGCGCCACAGGTGCTTTCACAATCGCCGGATGGCAAGTCCCGTACCGTGACGTTTGAAGTTCCTGATCTCGACAGCAAGCTGAGTATTTTCGCGCATGCGAACGTTTCGGCTTATTCCCTGAATAAAGAGAAATTGGGCGGCCAACTGCTGTTCGACCGTACAACACTAACATCGAAACTAGCAGCGAATACCGGTACAGCTGAACGACAACCTGCACCGACTACGGCAGTTCAGCCTGCTAGCCCGTCCGATCCAGCCGGAACCGTTCCAGCACCAGCAGCAACTACCGGTGAGAACGGTTCCGACAGTACCAGCACGACAACGCCTGCAACTCCAGTCGCTGCAAAGAAATATAGTATTGGCGTGAAAATATACAAAGATAAAAGTGATGAGTTGTCCGTCATGAATGATTATGTGCTGCCAACCGCCACACTGGTAGAAGCAAATGGCGTAACTTATGCCGAGCTGACACTGAAAAACGGTAGCTGGATGCCTGTATTGCAAGTAGAGCAGGACGGTACATTGAAAGACGTAGAACAAACTTCCTCGACTGGCGCGACCACAGTCGTTCGTTTCAAAGTGGATCATCTGTCGAGCAAAATCAATGCGTATACCCATGTTGTCGTACCCGGTCTGATGATCGGCGGTGTACCTTATGATCACTGGTATACGATACAGTTCCAATTCGACGAAGCGAGCAAAAAAACACTGAACTAACAACACCAGAACTAACAACACAAGAACTAACAATACAAGAACTAACAATACAAGAACTAACAATACAAGAACTAACACCTGTACTAACAACACCATATTCAGACAGGTACGATTAGCCTGTGCGCTTGCAAGTCTTGGCATTTATTAATGTCAGGGCTTGTGGGCATTTTGGAAACTATTTTGAACGTTGGAGGGAATGCTGGTGCATTTACATTTATCCCGTCGCACTGGAGCGAATACACGTACAGCGAGTACAGCGATATGCACACGTAAGCCCATTTATTGTGGAAGTTTACTTCTACTTTTGCTCATGCTAATCTTGTCCGGCTGCTCTGCTGCATCCGGTACAACGACCACTTCCGCTGCTGCGGACAATGAACGTGCAGCTAGCACCAGTCCGGCGCGCATCGTCGCGACTACGGTAGCGATCACCGAAATTGCCAATGCGCTGGATCTTGATCTGGCCGGCAAACCTACCAGTACTAAGCAACTGCCGGAACGCTATAAAGATGTACCGGACGTGGGTAACCCGATGAGTCCAGATATGGAAAAAGTGCTCTCGCTGGCGCCAACTGATATTTTATCCGTTACAACGCTTCAATACGATCTGGCGCCCAAATTCAAAGGACTGAACATTCACGCCGAGTTTCTCAATTTCGAAAGTTTAAGCAATATGGAAAATGAAATTACGAAGCTGGGTGCACGCTTTGATCGTGTACAGCAGGCGAAAGAGGTCAATAGCAAGCTGCAAAGCAAAGTTGCAGAGATCAAAAAGCAGGTGGCAGGCAAGCCATCACCCAAAGTGCTGATTTTACTCGGTGTACCGGGCAGTTATTTAGTAGCAACCGAAAATTCGTACATCGGTGATCTGGTGAAGATCGCAGGCGGTACGAATATTGTACAGGGCGAAAAGGTCGAGTATCTTGCTTCCAACACCGAATATTTGCAGCAGGCGAATCCGGATATCATTTTGCGAGCGGCGCATGGAATGCCGGAGGAAGTGGTGAAGATGTTTGACGAGGAATTTAAAACAAATGATATTTGGAAGCATTTTAACGCGGTACAACATGGACATGTGTACGATTTGCCAGAGCCACTGTTTGGCACAACGGCAAGTTTGTCCGCAGATCAAGCGCTGGATGAGCTGGTGAACATGTTATATCCGGTGCAATAACATAATTTACTGTATCCGACATAATCACTGTTATGCTGTATTCATTGCAATCATGCATCGTGCTGTAGCGGAAGTATGAAAGAAGGATAGTACATTTCAGTATTTCTATGCTTGAAGGGCTTGATAAATACGGTAGGGCTGAGATGTAGGACTAATTATAGAAGTGATACAAACGTGTTAAAAGCGTGCTAAAGACGTACTCAAGCCGTGCTGAAGACGCGCTGAAGATGTGTTAAAAGCGTGCTAAAGACGTACTCAAGGCGTGCTAAAGCCGTGTTAAAGATGTGTTAAAAGCGTGGTGAAGGCATGGTAAAAGCGTGTAGCAGATGTGATCACAGCGCAGCTTATCAAACATCAATAGACAGGAGCGAAGAAGTTTGGCAAATATGAACTCGGCCCCGGCTAGTATAGGGTTATCCGAACCAGACAGGACGGAAGCGCGGCTTACATATCGCCGTCAGGAACGCAAGCGGTTATGGAGCTTTATCGGTGTATGGATCGTGCTCATTGGCGTTATATTGTATTCGGCGATGATGGGAAGTCTGCATGTTAGCGTTACGCAATTGCTGCAAGGGCTGTGGACAGGGACGGATGCACAGGTGAATGTAGTACGCGATCTACGATTGCCACGCATCATTATCGCAGTGATGGCGGGTGCGGGGTTAGCGGTTGCTGGTGTGCTGTTCCAAGCCGTTATGAAAAATCCGCTTGCCGATTCAGGGGTGATCGGCATCTCGTCCGGGGCGGCACTCATTTCGCTCATTGCGGTGACCGTTTTCCCGGCGCTGTATTTCTGGATGCCGGTCTTTTCCTTTTTCGGCGGTGCGCTAGCCTGTCTGATGGTATATGGGTTTTCATGGCGTTCTGGACTCCATCCAGTTCGGCTCATTCTGATCGGTGTGGCGGTGAATGCGATCTTTTCGGGGTTGGGGCAATCGTTTAATTACCGTGGAAGCTATGCGGTGACTAGCATTAATCAGGTCACGACATCCACGCTGTCGATGAAAAAGTGGGTCGACGTGGATGTGATGCTCTGGTATGGAGGGATCGGACTGATCCTCGCGCTACTTGTGGCAAACTGGTGCAATTATTTATCGTTACAGGAGAAAACGGCGCGCAATCTAGGACTGAACGTCACGCTCGCACGCGTACTCATTTCGGTCGTAGCGGTTATTCTCGCTTCAACAGCAACAGCCATCGCCGGTGTGATCGTCTTTATCGGCTTGCTAATTCCGCATATCGGCAGGCAGCTGGTTGGATCGGATCATAAATGGCTCATTCCATTTAGCGCTTTTGCAGGCGGATTGTTGCTGTTGCTCGCCGATACGCTGGGCCGTACTGTGCTGGCGCCGCAGGAGATTCCGGCATCGATCATTATGGCGATCCTCGGCGGCCCTTTTCTTATTTTCCTGATCCGAAGGAGTGACCGTGTGCATGGACGTTAATGGGATTACCTTTTCTTATGATGGCCGAATCGATCGTCTTCACGATGTGCACACGACGATTCAGCAAGGCAAAATTACGACGATTATCGGGCCGAACGGTTGTGGTAAATCGACATTGCTGAGCGTGATGTCCAGCAATGGGAAACCACGTCAGGGTGAGGTGATACTGGACGGTAAGGCGATTATGCGCTATCGTCCATCTGAGCTGGCACGGCGGCTTGCTGTCGTGCATCAGCAAAACGAAGCACCGGATGATTTGACGGTAGAGAAGTTAATTCGTTTTGGACGGATGCCGCATAAAACGATGTTTTCCAGCGATAAAGCGGAAGACGATGCGGCGGTTGAATGGGCGATTGCTTGCACCAATCTGGAGCAACGGCGTTTCCGCACATTGGAGCAACTGTCCGGCGGCGAGCGTCAGCGCGTGTGGATTGCGATGGCACTGGCGCAGCGGACGCCGATTTTATTTTTGGATGAACCGACAACGTATTTGGACATGTTTTACCAGTTAGAAATTATGGAGTTGATCCAGCGTCTGAACCTGGAATATGGATTAACGATTGTGATGGTGCTGCATGATATTAATCAGGCGCTTCGTTATAGCGATGTGATCATTGCGATGAAGGAGGGGCGTATCGTATCATCCGGTCATCCGCACGATATATTGACAGCAGCTTTAATTGAAGAAGTGTACGATGTGCAGGTGGTGATTCGTCGCGATGCAGAGGCAGGCTTGTATATCGTACCGATGCAGGCGGTGTTGCGGCCTGTCTGAAACCGGGTAATACAAAGGCAAAGACAGCCAGTCGTGTCTCCCGCCTGCCAACGATGCTAGGGAACTGTGGATGACACAGCCCTGGCATTGCTATTTAGATAGTGACATTTCTAAATCGACACACCTGTTTCCAGGTACAAGACATGAATTGAATCCACTTCCATTACGCATCCAGCAGGGGAGGAATGTTTGGTTATGGCAAAAGCTCGTTATCACAATGTAGACAATGTCGGCATCGATAAGACACTCAAGCAGTTCAAGCAATGGCGTGCCGATCGGCGCAAAAAGGCATTGCGCGATCGCTCCTATGTTGTACCGAATTACCAGCCAGAGATGGATTATTTGCATGGTAATCGTGAAGACGCTTCCATTACATGGATCGGGCATTCCACCTTTTTTATTCAATATGAAGGTTTAAATATCGTCACTGACCCGGTATGGGCGCAGCGACTCGCTTTTCAACGTCGGATCGGCCAGCCCGGTATTCCGATTGAGGACATTCCGCCAATCGATCTGATTTTGATCTCTCATTCCCATTATGATCATATGCATATTAGTTCGATTCGCAAACTGTATCGTAGCTCAACGACGATTATCGTACCCGCAGGGCTGAAGCGGAAAATGCAGCGCAAAGGCTTCGGCCGCTGTCACGAAATGCACTGGTGGGAAACGCTCAAGATCGGCGATTTGAATCTGACTTTTGTGCCTACCCAGCACTGGAGCCGCCGTACACTACTGGATACGAATACATCGCACTGGGGCGGTTATGTGCTGGCGCCTGTCCATCATCCGATTATGCCGGACGAACAGCATAACCCGTGGGTGACCGCTCAGGACCCGGTACAGCAACCACATCCAACGATCACCGCCGATGCGACCAGACAGGAAATGGGCTACCAGCAGCGCGCCGTTCCGCCAACGGTTTATTTTGCCGGAGATAGCGGATACTTCCCTGGTTTTGCCGAAATTGGTCGTCGTCACCGCATCGATGTCGCCCTGCTGCCCATCGGCGCCTATGAACCCGAATGGTTTAACAGTTCTCAGCACACCACACCCGAAGAAGCATTACGCGCCTTCAACGATATTTGCGCCGAAATCATGGTGCCGATGCACTACGGCACCTTCAAGCTCGCGGACGACACCGCACGCGAAGCACTGGATCGGCTGGATACCGAACGCCATCGCCTGCATATCGCTAAGGAACGCATTCGTGTACTCGGCTATGGGGAGACTTTGATTGTGCACGGACTACTGGATGAAGAGGCACAAGAACGTGCCGAGGCATGTCGTTCGGATGCGCTGTAAATCGTAAAAATATTGAATCGATCTCTTATATGTAGATAGAGGATACGATGATCTGATAAATATTTAATAATTTAACAATAAAAGGACTCTAAACCAACTGCTATGTTGGAAGAGTCCTTTTATTTAGAGTCATGCCTATATTTAACTAGGTATTAAAATTTTGCCCAAGTAACATTGGGGATACCGGGATGACTGGAATAGACAGAAAAGTATTTATTCTGAAATGTTGTACCTTTAATATCAATGCCTACAGTATCGCTAATTGCACCAGCAGCACCTGTTGCATACATTTTCCATTTCCCACCACCATAATAGTAACCGCCAGAAACATAACCTGGGTGTGTACTTGATTGCTCAGACAAAATCAAAATCGGATTTCTGTTTGTGTGTCCTTGAGTAACACTGAGTGGTCTAACTGCAACACTACTATTATGTTCCCAGTTCACAGTAAGTGTGATGGTAGTAGTATCAATCCCGAATGCCTCTAAAGTTATCGACCGACTTGCTGAGGTCTGAGTAGCAGCCAAAGAAAATTGAGGACTAGTATTGTTTACGATATCTTCCCCTTTAATTTCAACCTTTACATCAGTACCATCCATATTATAAGTTAAATCGTTCTCGCCGTTTAATCCTGCTTGAAGTGCATTTAAATAATGTGGTGAAGCTAAAAATTTTATAAATGCTTCTTGTTGATCATTTTCCAAATTGTTGAACTTAGTTAATGTTTCTTTGGCTCCTATATCCCCACTGTTAATTAGTGTCTGTAAGTATTTTTCGTAAGCTACAGGAGTAAGTACATCTGCATCGGAAGCAGATACAATATTATTAGAATAAAAAAGACTAAAAGAAAATAAAAATAACAATAGAAGATTAGATTTCATAAAATTAAGTCTACGTGTCATTAGTTAATAGATCCTCCTATAATGGTTATTTGTTACGATGTTGGCATGACTATTTGTTTATGTTACCATAAATGGTAGTTTAATGGTAATTATTATAAATAAAATTAACAAAGGTGGTAAATAATGAAATCTAAGAATTTAGTTTGGCTGGTTGTTGGTGTCGTAGTTATAATGATTGTAATGTACTTTTTTGTTTCTGGTTCATCCAGTTCATAATTGAAGTAACCTATATCAAGAAGCACATCACTACTATAGATTGATGTGTTTTTTGTTTTGTAAAGAGTGGAATATAGGAAATACCTTATCTACAACCTACTCAAAATTTTAATCACAAACCTCAAGTCACGCCTACGATTACATCTATTAGTATGGTATACTATTGCCAACAGTCGTTTCATAAGAACGAATACTGTCTTTTTGTTGTGAGATTGGAACGTTTCATTACTATATTTTATTAAGGATAAAGGATGGGTTGAATACATGATTAGTACTTCAGGTATCACGCTGCGTTATGGCAAGCGTGCCCTTTTTGAAGATGTAAATATTAAATTCACACCGGGTAACTGTTATGGTCTGATCGGTGCGAATGGTGCAGGTAAATCGACATTTCTAAAAATTCTCTCTGGTGAAGTGGAGCAAAACGAAGGTGAAGTTCACATCACACCGGGCGAGCGGATGGCGATTCTGAAACAGAATCAATCCGAATACGATGAGTTCCAAGTGCTGGAGACCGTGATCATGGGTCACAAGCGTCTGTACGATATTATGAAGGAAAAAGATGCACTGTACGCAAAAGCCGATTTCAGCGATGAAGATGGCATGCGTGCTGGCGAATTGGAAGCTGAATTTGCTGAAATGAACGGCTGGGAAGCTGAAGCCGAAGCAGCTGAAATGCTGAACGGTCTGGGCATCGACAACGAAATGCAATACAAAATGATGAAGGAATTGAATGGTAACGAGAAGGTACGCGTCCTGCTCGCACAAGCATTGTTTGGTAACCCGAACATCCTGCTGCTGGATGAGCCTACGAACCATTTGGACATCGAATCCATTCACTGGCTCGAAAACTTCCTTGCTGGATACGATGGCACCGTTATCGTAGTCAGTCACGACCGTCACTTCCTGAATACCGTTTGTACGCATATCGCCGATATCGACTTTGGTAAAATCCAGATGTATGTCGGTAACTATGACTTCTGGTACGAGTCCAGCCAGCTTGCACTGCAACTGAGCCGTGAGCAAAACAAGAAAAAAGAAGACAAGGTGAAGGAACTACAAGCGTTTATCCAACGTTTTAGTGCCAACAAATCCAAGTCCAAACAAGCAACGTCCCGTAAAAAGATGCTCGACAAAATTACGCTGGATGACATTCGTCCGTCCAACCGTAAATATCCGTTCATCAACTTTAAGGGCGAGCGTGAAGCAGGTAAACAATTGCTGCTGATTGATGGTCTGACGAAAACGATCGATGGCGAAAAAGTGATCGACAACCTGACGCTGACCGTGAACAAAGGCGACAAAATCGCATTGGTTGGTCCGAATGGTAATGTGAAAACAACGCTGTTCCAAATTCTGATGGGCGAAGTAGAGCCGGATGCAGGAACATACCAGTGGGGTGTAACGACATCTCAAGCGTATTTCCCGAACGATAACTCCGCTTACTTTGACGGTGTGGATGTAACGCTCGTCGATTGGCTGCGTGAATATTCTAAAGACCCGGATGAATCGTTCCTGCGCGGATTCCTCGGTCGTATGCTGTTCTCCGGCGACGAAGCTTTGAAAAAAGCAAGCGTACTGTCCGGGGGCGAGAAAGTTCGTTGCATGCTGTCCCGCATGATGCTGATGGGCGGTAACGTCCTGTTGCTGGACGAGCCAACGAATCACCTTGATCTGGAATCGATCACCGCACTGAATAACGGTCTGATCGACTTTGACGGTACGATCCTGTTTACTTCTCATGACCATCAGTTCGTACAAACGATTGCGAACCGCATCATCGAGATTACGCCAAACGGCATTATCGATCGTATGATGAGCTATGATGAATACCTGGAAAGCAAAGAAATTCAAGCAATGCGCGAAAAGATGTATCCGGTTGAAGTGTAAGCCGATACCTGTTCCATCCGCATAACGTAATGCCTAGCCTGAACGTTCAGGGACATGAAAATGTTCCTCGTTCAGGCTTTTTGGCTTTTTGCTATATTCATTTACTGCTTATCCCCTCACAGGTGAGAATCAATTTTTCTTAGCAGGCAGGCATACTTTTTCGTTTATGTACGATATATCGTCGTTTCTAAGTTAGTTCAAACGCATGTAATCACTACAGCAACAATCATTTGTCGTACTCAACTGAATTACATTTAGATTTATAAAATGCTTATCGATCGAATATTCCTTACTTCTGGAAGTTATTTTTTTGGTATTGCTCTTGAAAAAAAATTATGCTGCGAGAAGCACAGAACGGAGGGAAGGAAATAAGGGGTAAGGACGATTTTGGAGGGGCGGGAATCTTCCATTACTCCTAATCCAAAAGATTCCCGCGGCTCCACTGAGTCCGTCCCCTTATTCCTTCCCGGAGTGGTTGAAGCTCAATCACTCCACTAACTTTCAACCGACTCACCTTTCCCTTCAAAAGATCTTCAAAAATATTTTAAAAATTACATCCTCGTTCACTATATTGAACAAACTCATTCATTTTTCACATCTTTCCTCTGTGCAAAACTGTTTACACCCCATTACAGATTTTCACCCCCACCACATGATTTGCCCGACACTACAACATTTACAGCAGGCTAAAAGGTTTGCCCACCCCTACAACGTTTCTCTAGACCCACAATAAATTCATTTGTTAAGATGAACAGATGAAATCGGGAACTAGCGAGCAATGCTGTGTGTGACCGAGTGTGGGAGGATATCGCGATATGGTAGATGTGTATCAAAATTTAAAAGAAGGTGAGCGCGGAGCCTGGCTGAGCATTGTATCGTATCTGGTGCTATCTGCGTTCAAATTGATTCTTGGCTATGTATTCCTGTCCAGTGCACTACGTGCAGACGGTATGAATAATTTGACCGACATTATAGCTTCGATCGCTGTGCTCATTGGTTTGCGTATCGCTCGCAAACCGCCGGATTCGGATCATGCGTATGGTCACTTCCGTGCAGAAACGGTTGCTGCCCTGATCGCTTCACTGATTATGGCGATGGTAGGCATTCAGGTGTTGATCGATGCGGTAGGCTCATTGTTCCGCGGTCATGAACAGGCACCTCAGCCCTGGCTGGCAGCAGTCGCCATCGTGTGTGCAGGTATCATGTATGGGGTGTATCGCTACAATCTAGCCCTCGCTCGGCGCACGAACAGTCAGGCACTGCTTGCAGCAGCGAAAGACAATCTGTCAGATGCTATGGTTAGTATTGGCGCAGCAGTGGGCATTATCGGCTCGCAGTTCGGTATGCCGTGGCTGGATGTGGTCGCTGCGCTCGTAGTAGGCTTGCTCATTTGCAAAACGGCATGGGATATTTTACAGGAATCGATGCATCGGCTCACCGATGGTTTTGATGAAAAGGAACTGCCGGAGCTGAGAGACACTATCGGGTCCATTCCGGGCGTAGAATCGATCAAAGATATTAAGGCACGGGTAAACGGCAGTCAGATACTCGTTGATGTGATTATCGAGGTTGCTGCCGATATGTCCGTGAGCGACAGTCATGATATTACCGATCGGGTTGAAGATACGATGGCCAAAGTGCATAATATTCATTATGTACATGTGCATGTGGAGCCAAAAGAAATCTGCACGTAAAGCTCCTTTGCATCGAAATGGAGGCCGTTTCGTTGACGCAATCACAGGATCAGCACCAACAACAGGATAACAGGGTGCAGCAGAAACCACTTCAAGCCGAACATAAGCGATATGGACGGAAATCATTACAGCCGCGTCGCCGACGCTTTCTACGTCGATTGCTTGGCAGCCTGCTCGTGTTTGGTTTGCTAGCAGCCGTGGCGATTGCCTGGCTCGCCTGGATGATTGCACCGGAGCGTGATCCAGGTCTTACACATAATCATATTGATCTGAAGGCGAAAATTATACAAATGGTGGAGCAGCGCAAGCTAGAGACGACACTCACACCAGCGGAATTTAATGATCTGGCCACAGCAGAATTACTGGATCGTGCCAACCATTTTCCACCCGGTATAACGGTGACCGGAGCTGCATTTAGCTGGCAGGGTGAAGTAGTACAGGCGGATGTGAGGGGCAGTCTATGGGGGATTCCATTCGGTGGCTTGCTTGATTTTGATGCGGTACGTGACGGCAATGAACTGGTATTAACACATCGGCATACAACTGTGAAGCATGGCTCGTTCAATTGGCCGCATCTGGAGCCGATTCGAATTTCATTGAATAAATATATGCCTGCTGTGGCGAAAGTAAGCGATCTAACGTTTGGGACAGGACAGATTACCTTAACATTTAAACTGGATTTATGGAAAATACCTCGTTTATTATGGAGATAACACCACGCGAAAAAAGCACCATGACCCTATACAGGATCATCATGCTTTTTTCGCTTTTTTTGCGTTATCGCTTATAATCGGAATAGTCTGCCGTCGGCACCTATCCGTATGTTAGGCTACCTGCTAATACGTCTTTCGACGTCCGGTTAACAGACTTACCACAAACAGAACGAGGAATAAGAAGAACAAAATTTTTGCAACAGATGCCGCCGCCTCCACAAGGCCAAAGAAGCCAAAGATCCCGGCTACGATTGCGATAACGAGAAAAATAACGGACCATTTCAGCATGGATGTTCACCTTCTTTCGTGAAGTTTTCGGTAGTGAATGGTTAACCGTCATTTTTCCTTTTGAAACAAGCGCTTTGACAAGTTGGCAAGCTCGTACTTTTTGTTTCGTGCCAAAGGCTGGCGGGTAGTTATGAGTAACATACGTACATGAGGATTGACCTCGGAAGACATACCAAATTTCTATCGTGACGAAGGAGAGGACCTATCTATGATCATCAGTATCAGTGTCGCAATTATCGCGATCGCATTCGCCGTACTCGTTGTATTTCTGGTTAAAGTTTTACTCGCAGCTAAAGATTCGCTGGATAATGTATCCACCACATTGAAGGATGTTCAGAAGACGATGGAGGAGCTAACCTATGAGGTGAAACAAACGATTCGCACCGTCAATGATATTACCGCTAACGTGGATCACAAGTTGAAGCAAGTTGACCCTGTCGTCGACTCTGTTAACAATCTGGGTATTGTGCTTACTGAAGTTACCGAAGTTGTGAAGGAACTGACATTTAAGACCAAAGAAGTTACCGGTGCGGTATTTGAACGCATGAAGTCAGCAGGTGGCGGTCATGAATCCGCTGAAAACCCACATGGTGTTGTCAAAGCATCTACCCCGGAAGATCGTACATTGCAATCGTACGCTGCTACATACGGCGGCAAGCAAGGCGCCTGGATGAATGCCGTTGATATCGCGGTAAATATCTGGCAAAGAATGCGCAAATCTCCTTCACGTTAAGATGACGTTGTAAACAGGTTGGCAAGTGTTAAATTAAGAGGTAGACCGTAGAAAGGGTGAGACGATGATTACTCTCATGATGTTGCTCGCTGGAATATTGTCCCCTGACGCCGGTTACGATCAAGTATCTGCTGCTCCCGTACAATCGACTGCGGTTGTACAAACTGCTCAATATGCTTCTTCCACACCGGATCAAGGCATCCGGACGGCTGTAGATAAGCCGTCCGTATCGGATGCTGTTTATGAAGATCATCACCATACGTACAGTACACTAAATGGCGTGTCACTGGAAGATTCGAAGGCAGATGTGCTGCATAAGTTGGGCAAGCCTGCTGAGATTACGAAGACGCCGGGCGGTTATACGGAGTATCGTTATCATGATGTGACGGTAGGCATGATGGATGATGGTCTGATCTACTATATTAGTGTGCCGGTCAAAGCTGGTGCGGTCGAGTTGGATGGTCAGCATATTGCGCTGAATAAGCAGGAGATTACCCGTGCACTTGGCACACCACAGTTTACGGCTGATGATGGCGAAGGCTATAATAATGATTTTTATGCGTTTAAAGTATTTACCGATCCGGATACCGGTCATATTGTGAGCGCAGATATTTTCGATGTATGGTCGCAATAATGCATGTTACATGCAGAGAGTGACATCATTTGACGTGATTCGTATGAGCTGTTGAAAAAAATATCGAATCATCTGTTTCAAACGCGAAAGATGAGGTTAATGGAATCAATGACCATTTTGACAATCTTTGAACTGGAAGGTGAACAACATGAGTACGACTGATGCGAAACCTTATGGAAAAGTTGTAGAAAATGGAACACAGGCAGTAGAAGTTGTGAATGAATTGAAAAGTACCGGTTATGGATTCGATGATATTTTTGTGCTGGCTCACCAGAAGGACCGCACGGACAAAATTGCCGAAACCGCAGGTACGCAAGAAATCGGCATTAAAGAAGAAGGCGTATTTGACTCGCTGGCGAACGTATTTCGTTCCCGCGGTGACGAGCTTCGTTCCAAAATGACCTCCCTCGGCTTCACCAAAGAAGAAGCTGATTTTTATGAAGAAGAATTAGATAAAGGCAAGGTACTCGTCATTGCTCGTCGTCATTCCTGATTAGGAATGTGTCAGCAGGATGCTCGCTAGTATAGAGCCGTACAAGTATCAAGGACGATCGCAGAGTATGTATCAAAATCATAGACCATCGTCCCCGTAAGGGCCTTGAATTGTAGGACAGTACCTTCAACTCCACCTGCTCGGTGGTGTTGAAGGTTTTTTGACGAGTTTAAAATATACTCCCTCTGGGACATGCAGAAATGAAGGAATGAGGAGAATGTATGAATATATTAATCGTTGATGATAATCCGACTAATGTCATCATTATCCGCGAGATTTTGAAAAGAGAGCAGTACACCAATATCGTAACTTCGTCCTCGGCCAGAGAGATGTTTCAACATCTGGGCGTAGGCGAACCGGATGCGATCTCACGATCCAAAGCGAACGAGGTGGATCTGATCTTATTGGATATGATGATGCCTGAAATGGACGGAATTGAAGCTTGTCGCTTGCTCCAGCAGGATGAGCAACTTCGCGATATTCCTGTCATTATGGTTACCGCAGTAGGTGATTCCAAAAAGCTGGCTGAAGCGCTGGATGCCGGGGCCGTCGACTATGTGACCAAGCCGATAAATAAAGTCGAGCTAATGGCGCGTATTCGTCTTGCCCTGCGACTTAAACATGAGAAAGACTGGCATAAGGAACGCGATCAGCACATTCAAGAAGAGCTGAAGCTGGCAAGTCTTGTTCAACATGCTGTATTAAGCACACCGATTCATGATCCTCATTTCCAGATTGAAGCGTTGTATAAGCCTTCTTTTGAGCTGGCCGGTGATTTGTACGCCTGGTATCCACTAGGTGAAGGACGATACGGTATTATTTTGCTTGATATGATGGGGCATGGGATTTCATCATCGCTGTTCTGTATGTTTATCGCGTCCGTACTTAAGGATACGGTCACTACATATGTGGAACCGGAAAAAGTTATTCAAGAGCTAAATCGACGTTTTAATCAGCTTCATATTGAGAATCAGCTTGTACAATATTATTTTACGGCCATTTATCTGGTCGTCGATACAAAATACAAGCGTATCGATTATGTGAATGCAGGTCATCCACCAGGTCTGTTCTTTGCTGATAATGGCGAAGTCATTCGTCTGGGCACAACAGCGCCACCTGTAGGACTGTTTGATCGGATCGATATGGAATCGAAAAGCTTCCATTATGAAGGTGAAGGTCATATGGTATTGTATACCGATGGATTGCTAGAAGCTGTAGAAGGCGATCATGATACACAACTGCAATTTTTGATCGATGAATTGGCAGGTCATCATAAGCTGGATAAAGCAGAGATTGAACGGATGTTTTTTGAGACGAGCGTACCGTCTGATCGAGACGATGACAAATGTCTGGTATGGATTTCGCTACATGAAGGGACGGACAGTGAATGAAGTTGCGTACAAAGCTCGTACTGGGGTTCAGTGTCATCATTATCATCATGATGACGCTGGGCTTTATTACGTATGACCGCATGAATTATATGAATGAGCAACTGGATCAGGTCTATCAGGAGCGCTATTTGAAAGTACGTTACTCTACCGATGTTCGTTCAGAGATGAACGTTATCGCGCGTGAGATTGCCAATGTGTTACTAAGTTCTTCTTCGCAGCCGCTTGAGCAAACGCGCAATATGATTGAAGAAACGATTGTGAATGGTGGCAACAATTTAAAGCTGCTCAATCAAGGTGCAGACACGCCGGAAGAGCGGCAACTCATTGCTACCGTTTCAACGAACTGGGCAACGTATATTAACTTTGCACGTCAGGTAACGGATATACTGGCTAATGATCAGATTGCCGAGGCTAACGATTATCGCACTAAAGTCGGGTTAGCGGCACAGACCAATCTGGGCGATAGTATCAGTGTATTATCCGAATTTCAAGATCATGCGATCGATAAAGAAATTGCCGATGCCAATGCCGCATATCAAAGCTCGATTCGGATGACGACGTATGTAATGGGTCTGGGCATACTGCTAAGCTTATTAATTATGCTGTGGATCGTACCAAGCTTTAGTAGAGGACTTGGTGTAGTATCGACGATGATCAAAGGCTTCTCTGATGAACGCTTCGGGGCGATTCGCCGTATGCGTGTGAAATCGACCGATGAGATGGGCGAAGTTGCACTCGTCTTTCAAAAAATGGCAGGTGATCTACAGGAGAAGCGCAAGCTAGAAGATAAATATCGTCAGGCAAAAGAAGATCAGTCCTGGCTGGATTCTAATACTGCCCGTATTACCGAGCTGCTTCGCGGAGTAAGTTCGCTCCAACAAAGCGCGCAAACATTCCTCAATGAGTTTACGCCGCGGCTTGGTGCACAGATGGGCAATCTGTATTTACGTACACCGGAAACGCAGGATCGAATCGAGTTGCTCGCTTCTTATGCAGCTGAAGGTCAAACTACTGCACGTAAGGAACTGTATATCGGTGAAGGTTTGACCGGACAATGTGCGGCAGATCGTCAGCCGCTAATGATCGACGATGTGCCACCCGGCTATTTCCCGGTCAATTCCTCACTCGGTGGAGCAGAGCCGAAAAGCCTGCTAATCTATCCGATTTTGTTCGAAGATGAGCTGCTTGGTGTGATCGAACTTGCATCCCTACAAGGCTTCACCTCTCTGCAAAAGCAATTGCTGCACATGCTCACTCAGGATCTGGGTGTGATTGTGAACAACATCAACCGTCGCCTGCATGTCGAGCAATTGCTGCGCGAATCGCAAGCATTGACGGAGGAATTGCAAAGCCAGTCTGAAGAACTGCAAATGCAGCAGGAAGAGCTGCGTCGTTCTAATGAGCGTCTGGAAGAACAGACTGAGGAGCTGAAGCGCTCGGAAGACCTGTTGCAGCGTCAACAGGAAGAGTTGGAGCATTTTAACAATGAATTGATTGCCAAAACACGTGAGCTGGAAGAACAGGTACAGCATGTCGAAGAGCAAAATGAAGAGATCGAACAGAGCAAGTTCCAGCTGGAGCAACAGGCAATGCAGCTTGCGGTTACGAGCAAATACAAGTCGGAGTTCCTGGCAAATATGTCGCATGAGCTACGCACACCGCTGAACAGCCTGCTCATTCTGTCACAGCTATTGACCGAGAACAAGGATGGCAATCTGACGGATAAGCAGTTGGAATATGCAAGTACGATCTATATGTCCGGTGCAGATCTGCTCAAAATGATCGACGAAATTTTGGATCTGTCGAAAGTCGATGCGGGCAAAATGGATATCAATCGCGAACTGGTGCCTGTTGAAGCACTGGAAACGTTTGTGAATATGAATTTTGCGCCCGTAGCCGCGAAGAAAAATATCGAGCTACGTATCCTGGTTGCCGATGGCGTGCCGGAAGCACTTGTCACCGACGAGCATCGGGTCAAACAGGTGCTGCGTAATCTGCTGTCCAATGCATTCAAGTTTACGGACAAAGGCTTTATCGAAATGGCGCTGGAGGAATCGACAGGTAAAGACCTACCGGTGTATCTGCGTAAAGATTCGTCCTATATTGCGATCAGAGTCAAAGACAGCGGAATCGGTATTCCGCAGGATAAGCTGGATCTGATCTTTGAAGCATTCCAGCAGGTAGATGGTACGACGAGTCGTAAATATGGTGGTACCGGACTCGGTCTGTCGATTAGCCGTGAGCTGGCACGATTGCTCGGTGGCGGCATTACGGTGAGTTCTGAGGAAGGGC
Organism: Paenibacillus wenxiniae; assembly: GCF_039822605.1. Taxonomy (NCBI): domain Bacteria; kingdom Bacillati; phylum Bacillota; class Bacilli; order Caryophanales; family Paenibacillaceae; genus Paenibacillus; species Paenibacillus wenxiniae. The sequence continues at coordinate 30,525 of NZ_JBCGUH010000018.1, read as the reverse complement.
GAGGAAGTGTGTTCACGCTCTATTTACCAAAACTATCGCCGTCTGCTGTTGACCAACCGGCCCATGTGACTTCTACATCTGTCGATCATGTGAGTTCGGCTTATATGCCAGCTGACCAGACGATGCATATGATCCAGCAGCAAAGTGGGCGAAGCCGTTCGGTAGAACCATTACCATCTCAGCCATTGCCCGATACGCTGGAAGATGATCGCGATCGTATTGGAAAAAGCGATAAAGTGCTGCTTATCATTGAAGATGATCCGAAGTTCGCACGGATCTTGATGGATATGGCACGTGGACGCGGCTTCCGTGCACTGGTGGCGATGCAAGGCGACACCGGATTGCAGATGGCCAAAACGCACAAGCCAGACGCGATCATTTTGGATATTCAGCTACCGGTCATGGATGGCTGGTCGATTCTGAGTGAGCTGAAAAGCAATGCCGCCACTCGTCATATTCCGGTGCATGTGATCTCAGTCATGGACGATGTGAAGCAAGGGCTGATGATGGGCGCGATCGCCTATCTGAAAAAACCGTCCAGTAAAGAAGCGCTTGAAAAAGCATTTAATCACCTGCAATCGTATACGGAGCAAGGTTTGAAACAATTGTTAATCGTTGAAGACGACGAAATTCAGCGCAAATCGATTATTGAACTGATCGGTCATGACGATGTAGCGATTACCGCTGTATCGACCGGACAGGAAGCATTACAGGAATTAGATTCAAAGCGCTATGATTGTATGGTGCTCGATCTGATGCTAACCGATATGACCGGATTTGAGCTGCTTGATCGCATTCGTGATGATCAGCGTCTGCGCGATCTGCCAATCATTATTTATACAGGCAAAGAGCTGGACAATAAAGAGGAAACACAGCTTCGTAAATACGCCGAGTCGATTATCGTCAAAGATGTAAAATCGCCAGAGCGTTTGCTTGACGAAACAACCTTATTCCTGCATCGTGTTGAAGCGGATTTGCCGGAAGATAAGCGTCGCATTTTGCAGAAACTGCACAATAAAGAGACGCTGTTTGAAGGCAAACGTATTCTGCTTGTAGATGATGACGTGCGCAATGTGTTTGCCTTATCTAGCGTGCTGGAAGGCTATCGGATGGAAGTGACCTTTGCCGAAAATGGCCGTGAAGCGGTTGAATTAGTGGAGCAGCAGGAATTTGATCTCGTATTAATGGATATGATGATGCCGGAGATGGATGGGTATGAAGCGATGCGACTCATTCGTCAGATGCCTGAACATGATAAGCTGCCGATTATTGCGTTAACGGCGAAGGCGATGAAGGATGACCGCTCTAAATGTATCGAGGCAGGCGCATCTGATTATGTCAAAAAACCGATCCAAACCGATCAACTTTTATCATTAATGCGGGTTTGGTTGTATTCGTAGCAGGCAAAAGTGGGTATATGAAGTATAATGTACAACGCTGGCTCTTTTATAAGTCGGTGTAAATGTAATAATAAGGAGCCTGAATGATAAGTTCGGGCAGTCGATAAATATGCAACAATCCAAGAGTGAATAGAATTGGGGCTGAAAAGAAATGACACCAATCGATCATGAGCAAATAACCGGTACGACCGAATCGCCCCAGGGGGAAAGCCAGCTTACTACGAATCTTGCGGAACGCGAACATATCGAAATTGATCTGCTGCTTGAAGGCATGCACAGGCTGTACGGCTATGATTTTCGTAATTATGCCCGTGCGTCGTTGACTCGTCGCATCTGGCATCATGTCCATTCCGAAAAGCTAGGGTCTATTTCTGCATTACAGGAGCGTGTGCTTCATGATCGCACCTGTTTTGAGCGATTGGTACAAAACCTGTCGATCCCGGTAACGGAAATGTTCCGTGATCCGCATCTATTCCGTATGTTCCGAGAAAAGGTCGTGCCGCTACTGCGTACGTATCCTTATATCCGTATCTGGCATGCAGGCTGCTCTACTGGCGAAGAAGTGTATTCGATGGCGATTTTGCTTCATGAAGAAGGACTGCTGGACAAAGCGAGAATTTATGCAACCGATATGAACAATCGCTCGCTCCAGCAAGCTAGAGAAGGTGTGTTCGGCATTGAACGTATGCAACTCTATACGAAAAATTATCTGGAGGCGGGCGGTACACGCTCGTTCTCCGAATATTATACGGCTCGCTATCAATCCGTAATTTTCCAGCCTTTTTTGCGCAAGCATATTATATTTGCAGAGCATAATCTGGCAACGGATCGTTCGTTTAATGAGTTTAACGTTATTTTATGCAGAAATGTTATGATTTATTTTGATGATAAATTGCGTGAGCGTGTGCATAGTTTGTTTCATGAGAGTCTGAGCCGTTTTGGTATTTTGGTGCTCGGCTCAAAGGAATCGATGCAGTTTACAGGCTATAGTGATAGCTATGAACCACTGGACCGTATGGAAAAAGTGTACCGGAAAATTAACTAGAGAATGTAGGGGGATTCCATGAGGTTTCATGAACCGATTCACATCTTGCTTGTAGATGATCGACCTGAAAACTTGCTCGCACTGGAAGCCGTCCTTGAAAGTGAACGCTATAATCTGGTCAAAGCGACCTCGGGAGAGGAAGCGTTGCGTTGTTTACTTAAGGACGAGTTTGCTGTGATTGTGTTGGATGTGCAGATGCCTGGTATGGATGGGATCGAGACAGCCAAACTGATCAAAGCGCGGGAGAAGACTAAGGAAATACCGATCATCTTCATTTCTGCCAACAGCAAAGAAGCGGAGCATTTATTCGCCGGCTATTCTGCCGGAGCGATCGATTACATGGTGAAGCCGTTCATTCCACAAATTCTCAAGTCCAAAATCGAGGGCTTTGTGAATATGTACTTAACGAACAAACGTCACAAAACGCAATCGATGCAGTTGCAACAGAAGACGTTGGAGCTGGAAAAGATGAACCAGGAACTGATCCGTGCCAAAGAAGACGCAGAGATTGCGGCGAAGGCGAAAACTGAATTTTTGGCGATGATGAGTCATGAGATTCGTACACCGATGAACGGTGTAATCGGCATGATTGATCTGCTGATGGAGACGGAATTGCAATCCGAACAAAAAGATTATGCTGAGATCATTCGCAGCAGCGCGGATGCACTGGTTATGGTCATTAATGATATTTTGGACTTTACCAAAATGGAATCAGGCAAAATGGAGCTGGAAGAGCATCCATTTTCACTGGAAGCCTGCCTTTCGGAAGTGTTCGGTCTCTTTTCCATGGAAGCATCGAAAAAGAATTTGGAGCTAGTGTACCGCATTAGTGACGATGTGCCGGCTTATCTGTTTGGCGATATGGCACGATTACGCCAGGTGCTGATTAATCTGACCGCGAATGCAGTCAAGTTTACCGAGCATGGTGGTGTGTATCTTGAAGTACAGTGTGTCGGTGAGCAAGATGGACGCATGGAGCTGGAATTTAAAGTGAAAGATACAGGAATCGGCATTGCACAGGAAAAGCGAGAGCAATTGTTCCAGCCATTTTCACAGCTTGATTCATCGCTCACTCGCAAGTATGGCGGTACAGGTCTAGGACTGGCTATTTGCAAAAATTTAGTGCAGATGATGGGCGGCGATATACAGCTCGCTTGCGAAGAAATGGAAGCACAGGGCGGCGCTGTATTCTCATTTAACATCTGTGTGAGAGAATATAGTATGAGTGAGCTGGAAACGACCAGCCTAGAGGAGCGACCAGCAAGTCTGCTTCAACAGGGTAGCAGCATTCCGCATATTTTGATTGTGGACGATCATCCGATTAATCAGAAGCTAATGGTCACGATGTTAGAGCGGCTTGGCTATCATCCCCATACAGCAGATGATGGCGAAGAAGCGATTCGGATGGCGAGTCATCATACGTATGACTATATTTTTATGGATGTGCAGATGCCGAATGTCGATGGTCTGGAAGCAACGCGCCGGATTCGTCAGCTGGTGAGCGGCGAGCAAAGTGTGATTATCGCAATGACGGCTGACGTGATGGAAGGTATTAAAGGACGCTGTTTTGCCGCAGGGATGGACGACTATATTAGCAAGCCGGTGAAGATGACCAGTGTGAAAAATGTACTGGAACGATATTCTTCCGAGCTAGCGCGCTTTGAAGCGAAAAAGACCGTATATTAAGCACATCCGTTTATCGAGTTTATACGTATATAAAATTATAAATGAAATCGGATGTGCTGTTGCTAGTAGACGTATACGGAGTAAGCATAGCTGTAGGACTAAGGATTTTATAGTTGTTGTAACAACCATTTAATGGATAATGAATAAATTAATGGTTATTTTTCCATGTGTACAAAGATAGCAATTTAGCATCGAATGTTTCAGTGCTTTCGGCGTTGGGTTATTAGTAAAGAAACCATTGTTCAGGGGAGAATGTCTATGACTACAAATAAAAATGAGAAATTTAATGCAGTAACCCAGATGGATGAGCAATCCTGCACCGTATTTGTAAGTGGGGAAATGGATCTGTCTGTAGCACCTGATTTTCGTCTTGTAATGGAGCCGCTTGTAGGCAATGCAGAACAGGATCTGATCGTTAACATGAAGGATCTCAAATATATCGATAGTACTGGTATCGGTATTCTTCTTTCCATCCTCAAAGCACGACATGGCATGAATGCTAGCTTTGCCGTTGAAGAAGTCCCTTCCAACATCCAAAAGCTGTTTGAAATGACCGGAATCGCCAAGTTTTTCGCCCCTCAGGAGAATTCCCACTAGGAAAGGATCGAACATAGCATGAAAGTTGATACTCAAAAAGTGATACTTAATCTGCCAGCCACCGCAGAATTTGTAGATGTGGTACGTTTGAATTTGTACGGAATTGCCTCCAAAATGGGTTTTTCCTACGAAGATATTGAAGATATGAAAGTAGCTGTCTCCGCAGCATGCAACAACTCTGTCCTGTATGCATACGGTCAAGACCATGGTCATATTGACGTTATTTTTGAAATTGGAGAAGAAACGCTGTCGATCATCGTTGAAGACGAAGGGGAGAGCTTCGAAACGGTGAAAGAAGTAGCGGATCAAACGACACTTCATGATAAAGAACTGAGCGACGTCCAAATTGGTGGACTGGGCTTTTACCTGATGCAGGCGTTGATGGATAATGTCCGTATCGAGAATGTGGCGGGTCAAGGTACGCGTGTGACCATGTCCAAAAGCCTTGCTCGAAGTGAGGAAAGAGTATGAGTGAAAAAGTGACTCCCCCCGAATCGATGGACGAGGCAATCGGCCTGATCTGGGAGTATCAACAAACAAAAGACAATGATATCGCGACCGTACTGATCAAAAAGTACGAACCTATGGTCAAAATGGCCGCAGGTAAAATCGCTCGTAATCGCCCTGACCTGTATGAGGATCTATATCAGGTTGGGCAGATGGCGCTTATTCGTCTTTTGCAGCAGTATGATATCTCTCTGGGGATTCCTTTTGAACCGTATGCGATGAAAAGCATGATTGGTCACATGAAAAACTTTTTGCGTGATAAATCATGGTACATACAGGTTCCACGCCGAATTAAGGAAAAGGGAGCCCTGGTGCAACAGGCGATTGACGAACTGACCGTGAAGCTGGAGCGTTCCCCAAGTGTGCGCGAGATTGCTGGATTTTTGGATTTATCTGAAGAAGAAACGATTGAAGTATTGGCTGGACGCGAATGCTATCACTACGTTTCTCTGGATTCTCCATTATCGCAGGAAGAAAGCGCTGCAACCCTGGGTGAGCTGATCAGTGCAGATGTGAACGATTATGATGCGGTTGAGAAACGCATGGATCTGCAACAAGCACTAAGCCAACTGAAAGAGCAGGAGCAGAAAGTACTGCTGCTTGCATTTCAGGAAGGGCAATCTCAGCGTGCGATTGCACAAAAACTGGGCGTATCCCAGATGAGTGTATCGCGTATCCAGAAGCGTGCGACAGAAAAGCTTAAGCAGATCATGTCGAACGCATCCTCATCAGGATAACCAGATGGGATTAATAATGAATTTTACACAATTGTCGATGCGGGCAATGGAATGAAGGTATGCTATTCTCTCTACTGTGTGGAGAGGGTGGGCATACCTTTTTTGAATTTCTGGAGTGGAGTGAAATAAGGCTGTAGTGTGCTTTTATTTTGAAATGGGAAAAGTTTTCTGTAGCTGAGATTTTTCGTTTTGAGCTGAAATTAATTTTACTTTAGGGATGGTTTTATTTTGGAGATTATGGTGGTAGTGAGTGGATATTTGAAATTCGGGTTTAAGTAGGTGTTGGTTGGTGAGCAGGGACCACTCCGGCAAGGAATAAGGGGACGGACTCAGGTGGAGGGGCGGGAATCTTTTGGAGTTGGGTGAGAATGAAGATTCCCGCCCCTCCAAAGTAGTAAGATATTTTGCTTTGCAAAAATCACTTTTTCATTGAACCCCGTGTTAGAAAGTCGCTAACACTAGAAGTCGTCCTTACCCCTTATTTCCTTGCCTTCGTTCCGTGCGGCTCGCAGGATTAAAGCGTAAATATAAAACCTCGAACCTCAAACCTCAAACCTCAAACCTCAAACCTCAAACCTCGAACCTACCTTTTGTCACATGTATTTTATATAAGTTGGATTTATGTGGTTTTTGAAAATGCGATAGTATACAAACCTAATCAAATGGAACATTTACACGTTTTAGCAATTTAGGTGCTATATTTGTCATCCACTGTGTATTTTAAAATCACGGATCATTATTTCTGAAAGGGTATGTGTATGATGTCCAACTCAGCATAGAAGTATAACTCAGCATAGAAGCAGCATTCAGAAATAGAAGTGAAATTCAAAATAGAGAGTATACACTTTAACGAATAGGTAAGTAATAAACAGGTTAGTAGCAAGTCTACAATAGAATAAACAGTTTGTATTTCTGTGATTTAGAGGGTAGAGAAGAATGAGAATGAAGAAGGGGGACAGCAGTGGGGGATAGACAGCAAGGAGAGAATAGCAATGAAGTAAGGTAGCAGAAAAAAGTTGAATGTATCGCTTGAATAGCATTCCACAATACATCATCCTCCAGTGATCGTTGCTGTAATCGCGAGTCAATGGAGGATGATTGAGGTGATGTATGACAACAGCAGCGAAGTCATCTATGTTTTGGTATTAGCGTCCGCCCTGGGAAGTGTTTACGTATTTAAGCAGTTCATTGATATAATCGCCGATGACGGGGAGGTTGAAGCTGACCAGTAGGGACAGCAGGTAACCGAGCAGGGCGAGGATAACGATCGTACCGAGTGATAGTCCGAGACCGCGTGCGGCGCCGGCGACGAAGTTGGTCAGGATGCGTTTTTTGACGCTGCTGTAATTTTCGATAATGTCTTTAATTTCCGCTTTATCGAGAGCGGCGGTGAGTTGGTCAAGGCGTTCATTCAGGCGCTTTACCTCGTGTCGAAGCTCGAATGGATGTTCACGTATCGTATCGGGCGGTTCTACTACCCGTGGCGGGTTAGGGGTTAATTGCTTGTCGTCTTTGTCGGCCATGTTGTTCCCTCGCTCTCAGATGAATTGGTGTACTGGACAGAGAAATAGCCGACTGCAATGAGCCGGCTATGATCATGTATCATTCTCGACGATGATGCGCCGGAATTGATTTTACTTATTGTCCGGAGTCAGTGGCTTTGCGTCTTTTTTTACATTGTCCGCCGCTTTGCCTACTTCTTTGCTAATATCGTCTTTTGCATCTTTTACATCTTCAGCGATGTTTTTGGAAGCTTCCGCTACATGGCTGATGATGTTGTCCTTCGCATTTTCTTGCTCCGGTGTTGGGGTTACACCATCTTTTACTTTTGTCGTGATTTCAGATGCTTTTGTCGCTACGTTTTGCGCCAGTTCTGTTGCTTTGTTGCTCACTGTACCAGCCAGTTCAACGGTTTTGTCGCTGATCAGGCCAGCTGCTTGTGCCGTTTGATCGGATACCGTATTGTAAACGGATTTCGTTTTCTCACCTGCAACAGACAGCTTATCGGAAATGTCTTCGCGCAGTTCGCGACCCGGTTTAGGAGAGAACAGCAACGCAGCAGCTGCACCAATCAATCCCCCGATAAATACACCTTTTAAAAATGTGGAACTGCTTTGCACCGGATACTCTTTTTCTGCTTCGTTCATGAACAATCACTCCTTGAATTAGTATAGGTTACATTGAATAGCATATACATCCTCCGTGGGAGGACCTAGCCATAGACGATCGAGTGAAGCTTTTCTTAGGAGTCGGATAATAGAAGTATCGCTTACCAAAAGTATGGCCTATATTTAAGCTCGGTGGTGATCAGGCGGATCGACGAAGCAATCCGGATACCAATCCAAGCAAAAAAACGAAAATCGCTGTACCTAGAATGGCGGGTATAATGGCAAAGCCGCCAATTACCGGACCAAAGTTACCAAATACGAGTGCACCCAACCATGCGCCGACGAATCCAGCGATTGCTGCACCGATCATACCACCAGGCATATGATCGCCTGCAAGAGCATTGCCAATCACACCGATAATAATGGCAAGTACTACGCTAATGATAATTCCCCACATAAGCAACGCCTCCTTCTGTAATAAGGTCATTGTATGTTTTGCCTTATCGCAGTTCATCGGGGTTCGATATCCGTTTTCGTAGGATATCTGCCAGCAATTGGTTGCTGCGGTCTTACTTCGTATATAAACATGGTTTATGCAGCATGAAACATAAGTGTGACGTTACGCCTTGCCCTGTAAGGGCTGCTGAGGTCGCCTGGATTGCCATAAAAAGAGACAATACGCACAGCCGACAAACCACCAAAAACCGCTAAAGAATCCAGCAAGCACATCGGTTGGATAGTGCACACCGAGATAAATGCGTGTCGTTCCAATCGTGACAATCAATAAAATACCTAAAACAATTGCAGGCAGCATGCGCTTGCCCTGTTGCTTACGATAGCGTGCCCAGATGAAGAACAGCATCCCATACATTGCCGCAGCAATCGTCGCATGACCGCTCGGGAAGCTATATCCAGACGCAGGTGCCCAAAATTCCAGCTCTGGCCGTGGACGCATAAAGTGCAGTTTGAGCACCGTGTTGAGCAACCAGGCGCCACCCATCGTAGGCAATAGCATAATCGCTTCACGATATTGCTGCATACGAACAAGGATGAAGCCGAAGCCAAATGATACGAACAAGGTCGGGTAAAATGAACCCAGATAAGTGAAAAACAGCATGATCGTGCGTAGTGGTTCCCCATGATGCGAGCGCAGACTCTGCTGAAATTCATTTTCCCATACATGAATTCGATTTCCGAATAAAGTCTGAACGAGCCAGATTGCCCCTTCCAGCAAGCCAAAGGAAATAATGCCGCCGCCTACAAGCACCAGTACAATAAGTAACCATAACGGCAGTGCGGAGGCGCGAGCGCGTTCAGAAAAGGATCGTGATGATATCGTAATCGCCCTCTTTCAACAATAAAGTAGAACTAGCAAACGAATCAAGTTTGCCTGCTAGGTGGCTGTTATTGCATACCGAACAGCCGAACCTATGTCGGTATAGCCGATTGAGAATAATAGATACGAGCCATCGGGATCGCCATCTATAAAACCTTTGCAGCTACAGACCGAGATAGAAGTTATCTATATATAACCACCTATCGGCGTATGAACCCTGTTATACGCAAACAAATCGTGAACGTTGCGTAAAAAAAGCCAGGCCCGCTTTCCGCACTGGAAAGGGACCTGGCTGTAGTGAAACCAATCCATCATTTATTGCGCAAACGTCCAAGCTCAGACACGAGCGCTTCGACTTCGCTAATACTCAGGTTAGGCTTATTCATGACGATATCATATACATCGTAAATATCATCGTACTGCTCTAACGAAAAAGCAGATGCTTGCATCGCTGCTCCACTCGCCATCCGCAGCTTCGCTTTGATACCTTCAATCATAGTCTCCAGATTTTCAGGCGTTTTTTGCGACAAATCCATAAATGGTGTTCTCCTTCTTTAGCAAATCGCTGATTTGGTTGTATTGTATCATGGATAGCGAGTCGTAACCAACATTTTGCGGTAACCTGGCGCATGCGGTAAAATGACAAGGAGCCACGTCTATTAAAAAGAATAAACACTATTGTTGAAGGGAAACTACCATTATTATGATTAATCGCCGTTCAAGCCTGCTCCCGTATGAGCAGCAGAACCGACGCAATGTGAATATGGATGGCATGGTACAGTTTTTTCGCATGATTCATAGCCGACATGCGCTTGATGAACTAGCCTTCGTTTGCATCGGAACCGATCGCTCGACTGGCGATGCGCTTGGGCCTTTGACGGGTAGCGGATTAGAAGCACACGGCATCCCGTATGTCATCGGTACACTGGAGCAACCATGCGATGCCCATAATTTACATGTACGCATCCCGTCCATTCCGGAACATATGACCGTGATCGCGATTGATGCCTGTCTTGGACAGCAGCGCTCGGTCGGTCTGTATAGCATCGGCGAAGAACCCTTATTCCCCGCACTATCGGTAGGTGGACAATTTCCAGGTGTGGGCACGTATAGCATTGCGGCCATCGTGAACGAGAATGGCCCTAAACCGTATTGGACATTGCAAACGACCTCATTACGTCAGGTGATGCAAATGTCAGACGATATCGTACAGGCAGCTGTCCGCGGACTCGGTTTGCGCTGTTAATGAATCGTAATGGATCTGAACGTAGCTGAAGTAGCGATACATTCGCACAGAGTGGCCTAACTATTGTAGTATAAGTGGAGCTAGAGCACGCTGAATCATCATGAACCTATACACGACAAACCCGTATGCCAATAAGCACAGTGTTCATACAGCGGCACGATCATATAAACGACCAAGCACAGGGAGGAACACAATGATGAGCCATCTTCCATCTGATTCTATCAACCACCCCACACTGCACTATACCGAATCTGGCAAAGGTGCACCGCTAGTATTGCTGCACGGCTTTCTAGGCAGCTCCGCTTACTGGGATGAGCTTGTCCCGTTATTATCTGCTCATTATCGCTGCATTACGCCTGATTTGCGCGGACATGGCCGCAGTCTCGCACCGGAGGGCAGCTATCGCATCGAGCAAATGGCCGACGATGTGATCGGGCTGCTGGATCATTTAGAACTTCCAACTGCTACCGTACTCGGCCATTCTATGGGCGGCTATGTTACACTTGCACTGGCAGAGCAGCATGCCGACCGCCTGGATGGATGGGGCTTAATCCATTCCACACCACATGAAGATGCACCGCAAGCGAAAGAAAATCGCCTGCTGGCTGTATCCAAAATTAATAGCCAGGGTATCGCTGCCTTTACCGATGGCATAGTCGAAGGTCTGTTCGCCCCTGCTTCACTGGAGCAACTACCTAAAGCCGTTCAAAAAGTACGCGAACTCGGCTATGCCACCCCACCACAGGGAGCGTGTGGCGCAGCACTAGCGATGCGCGAACGCCCTGATCGTCGCGAAGTGCTAGCCACCTCAACCCAACCGATCCTACTCGTAGCCGGCGCGCAAGATGGACTCATCCCAGCTGAACGCCTGTTCACATCAGAGGGACCGAACATTTCAGCGCACACGATTGAAACCGCAGGACATATGGGGATGCTGGAAACGCCAACAGAACTGGCAGGAATTATCCGCGATTATTTGGGCTGATGATGGGATGATTGGTAGTAGGTATAAAATTGTACATGGAAGTAATAAGGCTACGGTTTTATAGGTTTTTAAGTAACTTGCTTTTAATATAATGGCTTCTGATGCATTCACTATTACCAAAGGCGGGATCTCAATGTTCAGAAAAGATTACCTCGTAGGCATGATTGAGGATATGACCAGTATGATTGCCAAAGCATTTGGCTTAAAAGAGCAAAAGAAATACACGGAAGCGTTGTGGGAAATGGATGATCTGATGCGCAAAAACTTCCGACTGAACAGTGAACTGGTCAATCGTATGCCAACCGTTGAGATTATTGAGATGTTCCGTATCGGACCTACCGTTGAAGTGGATCAACTGCAAGGATTAGCTCGCATTCTGCGCGTCGAATCCGATATTTACGAAGCATCGGATAAGCAAGAGGAAGCAGTAGTACGCCGTATTAAGGCGTTGCATCTGTTTTTGTACAGTGCTGTCCACGGGGCTGATCGTGATCTATTAAACTATCCGCAACATATCGACGAACTGCTGGATGAGCTGGAAGAATACCTGCTTCCTGCCGCTGTTGAAAAATGGATGGTGGAATATGAGGAACAGGAAGGCTATTATGATAATGCGGCAGATGCGCTGCAACGATTAAATGAGCTGGATGCTGCTGAAGGAATGGCGGCAGGCGCAGCCTTTTATGAACGCTTGCATCTGAAAACCGACGAACAACTGGAAGCAGGCGGTCTGACTCGCGCAGAGGTAGAAGAAGGACGTAGGCGTTTCCAGAATTGAAGCAATAGAAAGTGAGATGTACAACATGGAGTCACTCCAGAAATTGATTCATCAGCTACTCGACAGCGGCGAGCTGATTTCCGCAACATTGAGCCAGCGCCGTAAACGTGATCCCGAAGGGTTTAACAAAGTCGTGATCAAGCCGGTCGAGCTGAAAAAGAATCTGTATTACCAGTTTGCTTACCATTACAGCAATAAAGTCACGCATGACAATATACCGGCTGCGGAGGCAGAACGTCCGCTGATGGAGCTGTTTGAGGAAACAATGCGTCAAGGTCTGCTCTGTACCGCAGAAGCAGATTACCAGATTTTGATCAGCAAAAAGTATAAAGTGTCGATTTTGACCAAAACCGCCACCAAAACGCAAGCCGATCTGAATCATAATCGCAAAAAGCGTTATATTTTGGACGAAGGCGAGCCTGTACCGTTTCTAGTTGAGCTGGGCATTATGAATGAGAACGGTAAAGTGCTGGCGAAGAAATACGATAAATTCCGTCAGATCAATCGTTTTCTGGAAATGGTGCAAGATATTTTACCTGCCCTGCCGGAAGGACGCGAACTCACCATTGTCGATTTTGGCTGTGGCAAGTCCTATCTGACTTTTGCGCTATACCATTATCTCAACATTCAACAGCGCAGACCGCTACGTATCGTAGGACTGGATCTGAAAGCGGATGTGATCGAACATTGCAGCCAACTTGCGCAGCGGCTTGACTATGACAAGCTGCGTTTTCTTGTGGGTGACATTGCGGACTATAACGAGCTGGATCAAGTCGATATGGTCGTTACACTGCACGCATGTGATACCGCAACCGATGCAGCGCTCGAAAAAGCAGTTCGCTGGGGTGCTTCCGCCATTTTATCCGTACCTTGCTGTCAACACGAACTGTTCGCACAGGTGCAAAATGACGAACTGTCTCCACTGCTATCGCACGGCATTCTGAAAGAACGTTTTTCCGCGCTAGCAACCGACGCCATCCGTGCACGCCTGCTCGACCTGATGGGCTACCGCACACAGCTGCTTGAATTTATCGATATGGAGCACACACCGAAAAACATCCTGATCCGTGCCGTCAAAGGCACAGCCGGCGACCAGGCAACGATGTGGCAAGAATACACCGTATTCCGCAATATGCTAAGCGCTCATCCGTATTTGGAAAATGCTTGTCGTGACCTGCTGCCACAAGCTGCTGAAGCTTCTAAGGCGTAAGCCGGTCAATGCTAAACAGGTACGATCATATCATTGCATCACATAACTTCATCACTGTATAACCGCATAATTGAACCGTTATGTGTTTTAGATTAGATGATGCTGTTACTTGAATTATGTTTAATATGCCTATTACAAGCTTTGAAGTAAGCCTTAGATGTAAGATGTAAAGCCACTTCAGGTTTTTATGTATAGGTGAAAAGCATAGAATTTAAACAAACATATAAAGCGACATAGATACGCTACGTCATAGACTGTTCATCATGCTGCTCTATAATTAGGATGTGTACGCAAACTTGCATGATGCGAGCAGCACTTCGCTGCGGGAAGGAAATAAGGGATGAGGACGATTTCTAGTGTTAGTGACTTCCTAACACGGATGCAATGAAAAGTGATTTTTGCAAAGCGAAATATCTTACTGATTACAGTGTTAGCGATTTCCTAACACGAGGTTCAATGAGAAAGTGATTTTTGCGCAGCAAAATATCTTACTGATTTGGAAGGACAGGAATCTTCATTCCTTCCCAATCCGGTAGATTTTCGCAGCTCCACGGAGTTCGTCCCCTTGTTCCTTGCCAAAGCGGTGTGTTTGCCCATCCAAACCAGTTTGCGTACAACCCCTAAACCCAAATTAAAAGCATCCAACTACATGCAAGGAGGATTGGTGGAGATTATTTCAGATATCATTGCCCAATTATTACAATGGGTAGAACAACTCGGCTATTTCGGTATTATGCTCGGCCTGATGATTGAGGTCATTCCAAGTGAGATCGTGCTCGCTTACGGCGGTTATCTTGTACATAATGGTACGATCAATTATTTTGGTGCGGTATTTTTCGGTACGATTGGTGGGGTTATCGCCCAGCTGTTCATTTACTGGATCGGACGCTACGGTGGTCGCCCGGTGCTGGACAAATACGGTAAATACATTTTGATCCGCAAGCATCATATCGATCATGCCGAGGAATGGTTTAACAAATACGGGACAGGTGTTATTTTCACCGCTCGCTTTATTCCGGTCGTGCGCCATGCCATTTCCATTCCGGCGGGGATTGCTAAAATGTCACATATGCGCTTTATTTTACTGACCACACTGGCAGTCATTCCGTGGTCAGCGCTATTTGTCTACCTCGGTATGGTACTCGGCAGCCAGTGGCAGAACATCGACGAAATCGCAGGTAAATATACCACACCGATTCTGATTATTGCCGTTGTGCTGTTGCTTGGCTATCTTCTGGTTAAAAGAAAAATGAAGAAAAAATAAACGCAATCCGAAAGGCGGCGGACTTCATGGCAAAAAGCAATCTGGCACATAAATGGGAACAGGCAATCACACCGCAACAGTTTATGGAAGGCATGACGAAAAATAAGGAAACATTCCACGATAATTACCAGCTGTTTAACTGGACGGATCTGGACGACCATGAATTTTTCAAATTGCTGAATCATCGTGACGATCTGCGTTCGCTCATTTTGGCAGCGGATTGGTGCGGCGACGTTGTGCGCAACATTCCAGTCGTATTCCGTGCTTTTGAAGAAGCAGGAATTCCAACGAAGGTGCTAATTATGGAAGAACATCTGGATGTGATGGACGAATATTTGACGATGGGCGGACGCTCGATTCCAGTTGTGATCGTGATCGATACCGGCGGACATGTGCTCGGTCAATGGGGACCGCGTCCACAGCATGTGCAGGAACTGATGGTTGCTTTCCGTGAAGAGAATCCAGACCGTGAAGCACCGGATTACAAAGACAAAATGGCGGTTGTCCGCCAAGCGATGATGGATCGTTATGGTGAGGGTTCTGCTTCCCATGCGATGGTCATCCGTGAGCTGCATGAATTATTGTCAGGAGTGTGAGTACTTTGTTTAAAATAGAAACGTTCTCGCTCGGTCCTTTGCAGACGAATGCGTATCTGCTCGTTGCTGAGGATAGCCAACGTGCGGTTGTGATCGATCCGGGGATGAATCCCGGTTCACTCATCCGACGGATCGAGACATTACAGTTAGAAATCGAAGCGATTTTGCTGACCCATGCTCATTTTGATCATATGGGCGGCGTGCAGGAACTGCGCCAGCTTGTGAATAGTCCGGTATATTTGCACGATCTGGAAGCAGAGTGGATGACGAATGCGAAGCTAAACGGCTCAGCCAATTGGCCTCAGGTCACACCGCCGATTACAGCCGAACCTGCCGAGCATGCACTGGACGAAGGACAGAAACTAGAACTCATCGGTCACACGTTTACGGTGTATCATACGCCGGGACATTCACCAGGTAGCGTAAGCTTCCTGTGCGATAAGCATTTATTTTCCGGTGATGTACTGTTCCGGATGGGGGTAGGACGCACCGACCTGACCGGCGGAAGTGAGCGCCAGCTCGTCGATTCGATTCGCACGAAGCTGTACCGTTTTGCAGACGAGACGATCGTCTATCCGGGCCACGGCCCACGCACAACGATCGGAGCCGAAAAAGCGAGCAATCCATACGTACCTGCTTAATCGGTAACAGGTTGATTAGCATAGCGTTAAAGCTTCAATCGTATATGTTCAAATCATCAGGAGACGGACAACGCTAAGGCTGTCCGCCTCTTTCATTTATAATGAGACATATTTTATGAGTTAAAGCCCAATCGTTTTTATGCCCATGTTTAATTCATATATGATGCATGGGCTATATAAATAGCCTACCTTACTGGGCTGACCTTTGCTCCTATCATACTGATTCGCAAAGCAGGTATCTATTTCAAAGCTTATTTATTACTTGTGTACTTGTGCTTTATGGTACTTTTTGAAGGCGAAGTTTATCCATATAACCGTACTCGATATAAAAATGTCGCGCATAGTGAAACTGCATTTTAATTTTTTTGTAGGAAATTGTCGATTTGCTATTGCCATTCTATAAAGGATCGCTATAATAAAACTATGCACGAGCACGCAGACCGCATGATTATCACGGTTTGCGTGCTTTTTTATTTGTACATGTATATGCTATATAAGTTTCTACAACCTTCATACGGCTTTATATAGAAGTACAGCAATCAATGTTTTATAATGAGTTACTTTTTATATTATTCGCTCATGTTTTATTCATAAACAACAATGCGCATTTAAAGATCGTTTATGCTAGTTTTTGAAAAATTCTTGTGCCTTACTTACTGCTGAAAATCGCCTCAACTTCGTCTACATCCGCTTACCAAAGGGTGCCCGCATCCCGCACACATTGACACCAATCGATGCCTTTAAACGTACACTATCACAGTTCCAGATCAGGCAAGAGTACAACGCCGCAATTTTCAGCATAAAAGTGGACACTACTTACTTTTTGTAGTAGGATGTACAAATAAGTAGATACAGCTAGGGGGAGATAAACGATGCTACACCTCGGTGAAAAAGTCGTAGTTGTCGCTGATACCTTTGAGCAAAATCTGCCTGTAGGCGATTACGGATATATTATCGCATATGACCGCAATCCTGATAATGCCTTCGATTATGTCATTCGTATTCCTAAAGCAAACCGTAACTTCTTTGTGCCGGCTACGGATATTGAGCCAGAAGAGAAGCTGCTGCAACAGGAAGCTGAACGAGTCGGACGCGAGGCGCTCATCGATTATGCTCTAGCGACACATAATGAAAAATTGTTTTTTCAAATTATGAATGGCGGAGAACTTCCAGTTCCTGAAGAACCATTAATTGATAAAAGCTCACAGGCTGATTTCGTTAAACAAATCAATCTGCGCGCTTGGATTTAAAAGAGTCGGCTCTGCCGACTCTTTTTTTGTTGATACTGTCGCTTTAACGGATTGAATTGTAAAGGTATGTACCCTATAATGGAAAAAGTTATTTCTTGCCGGAATCTGCGCGATTTTGCATAGGAATGTGCATCTCATTGAAGGGCATTATACTTTTATGTAGCACATGTAGCCTATGATCATGCAGATGAAATATTCGATCCGGCAGATGAACGGTACAGCATTGAAGGAGGGGTATACGATGAGCATTAATATTAGCGATGTAGAGCACGTAGCCAAGCTAGCGCGTCTGGACTTGAGCGAAGAGGAAAAGGAAATGTTTACGGCGCAACTGAGCGCAATTTTAAAATACGCGGAAAAGCTGAACGAACTGGATACAGACAACGTTGAGCCGACAACGCATGTCCTGCATGTGAGCAATGTGATGCGTGACGATGAAGTAAAAGAAAGCTTGCCGATCGAGAAAGTGCTGCGTAATGCACCGGACGATGAAAATGGACAATTCAAAGTGCCGGCGGTACTGGAATAGTTGGATCGAAATGAACGGATACAGAATTAAAGGAGGACACGCAAGTGACTTTATTTGATCTCAGTCTGAATGAAATACATAACCGGCTTCATGCCGGCGATTTGTCGGTAACCGATCTGGTTAGCCAGGCCTTTCAGACCATTAACGAACGTGATGAACAAATTCAAGCTTACCTGACATTGGACGAGGAAGGTGCGCTTCGTCAGGCGAAAGCGATGGATGATCGCCTATCCAGCGGCAGCGAACGTGGACTGTTGTTCGGTTTGCCTGTGGGCGTAAAAGATAATATGGTAACCGAAGGGCTGCGTACAACATGTGCGAGCCAATTTTTGCGTAACTATGACCCCATCTATGATGCAACGGCGGTCGAGAAACTGCGTGCAGCTGATTCGGTTATTGTGGGTAAGCTGAACATGGATGAATTTGCAATGGGCGGTTCCAACGAGAACTCCAGCTTTAAGCCGGTTCGCAACCCGTGGAATCTGGACTATGTACCGGGCGGCTCCAGCGGTGGCTCGGCAGCAGCTGTAGCGGCAGGCGAAGCGTATTTCACACTCGGTTCGGACACAGGCGGTTCGATTCGTCAGCCTGCCTCGTATTGTGGTGTCGTTGGCTTGAAACCAACCTATGGTCTTGTATCTCGTTATGGTCTGGTTGCTTTTGCTTCATCGCTTGACCAGATCGGACCGATTACGAAAAATGTAGAGGATTCCGCTTACGTGATGCAGGCCATTGCTGGTTATGATGCGAAAGACTCTACCTCTGCCAAAGTCGATATCCCTGATTATATTAGCTCGCTGACTGGCGATGTAAAAGGTTTGAAAATTGCCGTTCCATCCGAATACATCGGCGAAGGCGTAGACCCGGCTATCAAAGACGCGATTATGAGTTCACTGAAAGTGCTGGAAGGACTGGGCGCAGAGTGGGAAGAAGTATCTTTGCCTTATACCGAATATGCAGTAGCTACGTATTATATTCTTGCTTCCTCAGAAGCTTCGTCAAATCTGGCGCGCTTTGATGGTGTGCGTTACGGCGTGCGTGCGGACAATCCAGCGAACTTGCTGGAACTGTACCATCGCTCCCGCAGTGAAGGTTTCGGACCGGAAGTGAAACGCCGCATTATGCTGGGTACGTATGCACTAAGTTCCGGTTACTATGATGCGTACTATTTGAAAGCACAAAAAGTACGTACATTGATCAAGCAGGACTTTGACAATGTATTTGCCAACTATGACGTAATTATCGGACCCGCTGCACCAACAACAGCATTCAAGCTCGGTTCGCAGGTGGATGATCCGCTGACGATGTATTTGAACGATATTTTGACGATTCCCGTCAGTCTGGCTGGCGTACCCGCAATTAGCGTGCCATGCGGATTCGTAGACGGAATGCCAGTCGGCATGCAAATTATCGGTAAAGCCTTTGATGAGCAGACGGTTTTGCGTGTGGCGCATGCGTTTGAGCAACATACCGATTTCCATAAGCAGCGTCCACAACTGTAAAATCATCTGAAGAAGGAGGAATTACCGATGTCTACACCGACCTATGAAACGGTCATCGGGCTCGAGGTTCACGTCGAGCTTCATACCAAATCCAAAATCTTTTGCGGCTGCTCCACTTCCTTTGGTGCGCCGCCTAATACACATACCTGTCCAGTTTGCCTCGGTCATCCGGGCGTTTTGCCTGTACTCAACCGTCAGGCAGTCGAATATGCGATGAAAGCAGCGATGGCGCTAAATTGTCAGGTTGCGGATGTGAGCAAATTTGACCGTAAAAACTACTTTTATCCAGACTCCCCTAAAGCGTATCAAATCTCTCAATTTGATCAGCCGATCGGTGAACATGGCTGGATCGATATTGAAGTAGACGGCAAAACGAAGCGTATCGGCGTAACCCGTCTGCATCTGGAAGAGGATGCAGGTAAGCTGACTCACTCCGATGGCGGCTATGATTCGCTCGTTGACTTTAACCGTGTCGGCACACCGCTGATCGAGATCGTATCGGAGCCGGACATTTCTTCGCCAGAGGAAGCGCGTGCGTATTTGGAGAAATTGCGTGCGATTATGCAATATTGCGATGTATCGGATGTGAAAATGGAAGAAGGCTCGCTGCGCTGTGATGCGAATATCAGTCTGCGTCCAGTCGGACAGGAGAAGCTGGGCACACGTGCCGAGCTGAAAAACATGAACTCTTTCCGCGGCGTACAGCGTGGTCTGGAATATGAAGAGCTGCGTCAGGCGCAAATTTTGGACGATGGTGAGCTGGTTGTACAGGAAACACGTCGCTGGGATGAAGCGCAGGGCAAAACAATTTCGATGCGTGGTAAGGAAGAATCCCACGACTATCGTTATTTCCCGGACCCGGATCTGGTGACACTGCATATCGATCAGGAATGGAAAGATCGTGTGCTGGCTTCGATTCCAGAATTGCCGGATGCACGTCAGGCACGTTATACGTCTGAATATGGTCTGCCTGTCTATGATGCAAGTGTAATCACATCATCCAAACCGCTGGCAGATCTGTTTGAAGAGAGTCTAGCATTTACGAAAGATGCCAAATCGGTAGCAAACTGGATGCAAGGCGAGCTGCTCGGTTATTTAAACGCCAACAATTTGGAGCTGTCCGCGGTACCATTAAACGGACAAAAGCTCGGTGAAATGATTGGTTTGATCGAAAAAGGCACGATCAGTAACAAGATCGCCAAAACGGTCTTCAAAGAAATGCTACAATCCGGCAAAACATCCCAGGAGATCGTCGAAGAGAAAGGCTTGACCCAGATCAGCGATACAGGTGCGATTAAAGCGATCGTCGAAGAAGTGATTGCTGCCAATCCGCAATCGGTAGCTGATTATCAAGCTGGTAAAGACAAGGCGATCGGTTTCCTTGTCGGTCAGGTGATGAAGCAAAGTAAAGGTAAAGCTAACCCTGGCATGGTAAATGAGCTGCTGGCAGAGCTATTGCCTAGATAATACGGCTGTGGCTTGCTAATTGAACAATCAAGGGGCGCCACGCTCGGTAATTATATATTTATCCGGAGCTGGACGGATCGTCTATCTGCCCGACACAAGGACCTCGATTCCACACTGTGGAGATAGAGGTCCTTCTTTACAGCTAACGTTTCATACTAATAGGGAAATAGGAGAGGAGTTCATATGATACGCCAATGTTCATTACAGGATGACGATATCGTTCGTCAAATATGGAGCTTACAGCATATCGCTTACCGCATTGAAGCAGAGCTGATCGGAGTGAAAGAGCTGCCGCCGCTCATGGATACATTGGAAAGCTTGCGTCGTTGTGGCGAAACTTTTTATGCTGAATTTGACGAAGATGATGAGATTCAAGGCGTGGTTGCTGTAGAGTGTGAGCAGCCAGGTACGTTGACCATTTCACGTATGATGGTACATCCGGCATATGCACGTCAGGGCATTGGCAGCCATTTGCTGGAACATGTATTCAGCCGTTATCCTGATGTGCCGTTATATATCGTATCGACAGGTACACGGAATGAACCGGCTGTGAAGCTGTATCGTAAACAAGGCTTCCAGCCGGTAGAAGCATTTGAGGTGACACCTGGTGTAGAGCTGACGACCTTTCATCGTCACAATGTAGATCGTACTATTGCCTCCGCAGGGGAGGTTCATTGATGCCGGTTCACGATCCGTGGTATATCGATAATGTTCATATTTTATTGCGACTGCTGGCAGCGATGTTGCTCGGTGGTCTGATCGGCTGGGAACGGGAACGCTCCAGCCATGCCGCAGGCTTGCGGACGCATATTCTCGTCTGTGTCGGTTCTGCGCTCATTATGATGCTATCGGTGTACGGATTTTCCGAATTTGTAGCCGAAACGAATGTACGTATTGACCCGGCGCGTCTGGCAACCGCGGTGATTTCAGGGATTGGTTTTCTCGGTGCGGGTACGATTTTATTTACCGGTAAAGCAATCACTGGTTTGACGACAGCCGCTTCGTTATGGGTAGTTGCTGCTATCGGATTGGCGATTGGAGCAGGCTTCTTTTTTGCTGCTTTTGTAGCGACACTGCTCGTCGTTGTCAATCTGTGGGTACTTAATATTGTTGAGCTGCGTTATATTCGCCGTAGTAAAGCCCATGCGATTACGATTGAAGGCGTATCCGGTGTACTGACGCTGGAACGTGTCTCCAAATTCATGTACGCTGAAAATATCACGATCAAAAAGATTACGTTTATTAAGGAACGCAGCGGACATACGATCTCGTCCGAGACATTACTAACCGAACTACGTATGAATGTAGAGATTCATCATGAGTATAAACCGATGGAGATCATCAGTCGGATGCAAAAGATCGATGGCGTAACAGCGGTTTCGATCGAGTAGAACGACTAGAACGACGGGATATCGCCTGATGTACACTGCACACATGTATATGCGATGTAGGATAGAATGAAGACATAGATCATGCTCATATCGTGCGCATATATGGCTTATATACACATAGCGATTCACTATTTTCGAATCAAAAGCATCACTTCGGTGTAAATAGTACACAGACTTGTGTTTATGATATAGCTTGATTGCTTTGAAATGGAAGGAGGACCCGGCCATGACCACATCACCCTCACGGCTCCCGCTGAAACGTAAATTTTTTGCTCTATTGATCGCTGCATTGTTTCCGGGCTTGGGTCATATTTATTTGGGACTGGTACAAAAGGGCATTCAGTTCATCGTGCTATTGCTGCTCGATGTGTCGGCGTTGCTGTATTTTACCTCCAAAGGAATCCAGATCAACCTGCCGCTGCTAGTGCTGCTTGCGCTGTTTGTACCGATCATTTATTTCTACAATATTTACGATGTATTGCAGTCTACCGATTGGATTAACAATCATATTCGTGCGCTCATTCCTTTCAAAAAGACCAATCCAGCTTTTGCCAAACTGCGCGGTATTTATTTTGGCATCTTGCTAATTGTAGAGGGAGCACTGATCTGTCTGTTCTGGCTACGGCCGTACTGGCTGCGTAATATAGTCAGCTTCTGGGCAGGCTATGTCACCGCAGCTGTATGTCTATTGATCGGACTGGCACTGCTCGTATTCCAGATCATTCGCATCTATCGTGCGCTGCATCGACCTGTTCAGGAAGAGACGGGAGGTGTGATTCATGCCCGTAAAAATTAAAGTCGGTCGCCTAACAGCAGCCTTACTATGGATTGCGCTTGGTATTCTGGTTATTATCGATCAGCGTACCGATGGGGGGCAATTGATGTTACTGCTCACCTGGTGGCCGCTCATCCTCGTCGCATTGGGGATCGAATATGTCGTGTTCTATTTGTTCGCCAAGCGTCGTCTGCTACGTATCCGATTCGATATCAAAGGGATTTTACTAGCGATTATCGCGTCTGCGGCAGTGTTTCTTGTGACCGAGCAGAATCAGTATTTGTATCTATGGAGCAGAGTCAGTCTGGATTTGACAGCAGCATCGTCTGAATTTAGTGAAGCTTCCGGTACTCGTACCGAGCTTGCACGTGTCGATGTGCCTTTGTCCGATGATACAGACGAGATTACGATTGAAGGGATCAACGGTGATCTAATTGTACGAACAGGTAATGTAGAGCAGATTCAAGTCCGTCCGGTTGTATGGGTAGATGAAGTCAAAGCGGAAGAGGCGCGTGCCATCGCCGAAGCGACTACGATCAAGACGAGTGAAGGACAGGAGATTAACATTCATGCGGAAACGAAAACGTATGGTGAATCCAAAAATCGTCAGCCACGCGTGAATATGGAGATCATTTTGCCATCTGCTCGCCACTTTGATATCAATCTGCAAACGACGAATGGTAAAATCTCGATGGACAGTGTAGAAGCACTTCGCAATATTTCAGTGCGCACAGGCAGCGGTAGCATCGTGCTTAACAAAGTGATGGGCGATGTGAAAGCTCAGGCAACGACCGGTAATATGGTCATCAATTCGGTGCTCGGTAATTTGAATGCCGATACGAGTCAGGGGAATTTCCGCGTCCGCGATGTGAGTGGAGCTGCGCGTCTGTACACGCAAGTAGGGGATATTTCGTTAATGAGCAGTTTGGGCGATATCGATGTGAATACGCGAAACGGTAATATTTTCGTGAATGAAGCTAATTTTGGTGTGAAAGCAGAGACGCTGAACGGTAATATCGAAATTCGTTCGGTTAGCATCGGAGACGATTGGTCTGTGTATAGCGCTGTCGGTGTCATTAATTTGTATTTGCCGCCTTCGGGTGATTATACGGTCGATGGTTCGAATAGCTATGGGACAGTAAAGACCGATTTGCCGTTAGAAATGAAAAATAGAACGCTCTCCGGTACATTTGGCAATGGCGATCATACGATCCGAGTCGATGGGAATGGCGATCTGAATGTGCTGCGAAATACCGATGCGCCGATCAAAAACAATGATGCAGAGCAGATTGAGCCTGAAGGTGTAGATACGACTGGGAATGAGAGCCAGAGTAATGAAAATCAGAGTAGTGAAAATGAACGTAGTGAGAATCAGAACCGTTCGAATCCATCTGTAAGCAATGCCAATCCGACTGGAACAGGAACGACCAATAATGAATCCAACTCGGATACAGATGCTGCTCAATGAACTTCAACATCTGCCCGATGAATTATTGGTGCCGTTGACAAGCCCAATTTGAAGCACGTACAATGGAAACCGTGTAGAAATGGGCTTGACCTCCAAAAGTTTCTGCACGTACGATGGCCGTAAAGTAAACAGGAAGAAGCTCCCTCACAGAGACAAAGCTAGACAGGATGGTGAACCAATGACAGCACGAGTAGAACATGCACTGGAACAATTGAAAACGAGTGGAGTTCGCATCACGCCTCAGCGTCATGCCATTCTGACCTATCTTATGGATTCGATGGAGCATCCTACAGCGGATGAGATTTATCGTTCACTGGAGCGGCAATTTCCAAGCATGAGTGTAGCAACCGTTTATAACAATTTGAAAATGCTCACTGAAGCAGGAATGGTACGTGAATTGACCTATGGAGACAGCTCCAGCCGATTCGATGCTAATGTGAGCGAGCATTACCATATTATTTGTCAGCATTGCGGCAAAATCGAAGATTTTCATTATCCTGCGCTGACTCATATTGAAGATCAGGCAGCCAGACATACAGGCTATCGAATTTCCGGACATCGTATGGAGTTATACGGAATTTGTAGGCAATGTCAGTGTAAATAGAACAGAAGTGAGCAGCACGGACAACATAACGTCGTGCTGCTTTTTTTATCAAGCAGACGATAGTAGCAGCAGCATGGATAAGCAATACCAAATAAAGCAATACGTACACAACCTAACATGAGCACAACAGGAGGTTACCTTGACCAGACAAAGACGTTCGCGTACACGCAGAAGTCGTATGATCAAATGGTGGATCGCAGTATGGATGTTAATAATTGCAGCCGGACTTGCCGCTTTTCTGATTTTACCGAACCCATTGCATGAACAGCCAGACTGGAAAGGGTTAAAGAAGCCTATATTTGTACAGGGAGTATTAATGAATGAACCTGCCTACGGAACAGGCGAATCGCTCCAATTGCCATTGTCTGTTGTACAGGAGCAGATCAATGGGAATATTCATTATGAACAAGCTACACGTTCTGTTATTTTAACGACAGGCCATAACATTATGCAGCTACAGGAAGGCAGTAAGACTGCTAATCTGAATATGAAGTCCGTTCAACTTCGTGTAGCCCCGCAGCAGGCAGGCGATATCGTCTACATTCCGATCGCGCCGCTCAAGCATATTTATCATATCGATGTGTATGAAGATTCACAGACTGGCGCCGTTATCTTAATGCGTGCGGGCGACCGGATTCAATATGCGCATGTAGCAACAGAGGATCAAGACGGAACGATACCTATGCGTGCGGCAGCGAGTATACATTCACGCATTTATGCGGATGTTACAGCCGCTCAGCGTTTGCGCATCTGGGAAACGGGTGAACAGTGGGTGCTTGCCCAGCTGGATAATGGTGTATCCGGCTATATTCAACGTGATCATATCGCACTCGCTGATCTGGTCACTGTACCTGTACCGAACATTCCAAATAACCGAAAAGAAAACGATTGGCGTGGCAAAAAGGTAAATCTAGCCTGGGAAGCTGTCTATGAACGCCGTATTGATCCTCATTCGATCGGCGAGCTGCCAGGTGTGAATGTGCTGAGTCCAACCTGGTTCGAGATGATCGACAGCAAAGGCAACGTGCGGAGCAAGGCAGATATGGAATACGTTAATTGGGCGCATAACCGCAATAAGGAAGTGTGGGCTTTGCTGAGCAATGGGTTTGATGCGGATCGCACAACGGTAGCGCTAGGTACGTATGAAAATCGAAGCCGAATCATCGCTCAAATGTTAGAGTATGCCAGCATGTACCAGCTGGATGGTATCAATATCGATTTTGAAAGTGTGCACACATCAGATGGACCGAATGTGGTGCAATTTATACGTGAACTTAAACCACTTGCAACCCAGCGCGATCTGGTGCTCTCGATGGATGTTACACCGAAGTCCAATAGCGAACTCTGGTCAAAGTTTCTCGACCGCCGTGCGCTGGCACCTTCACTGGATTATATGATGTTAATGGCGTATGACGAACACTGGGCGTCCAGCCCCAAATCAGGTTCGGTCGCTTCTCTCCCGTGGGTGGAAAATGCCGTCCAGCGTGTGCTACAAGAGGATGAAGTACCAGCGGATAAACTGATTCTCGGCGTACCGTTATATACACGAGTATGGACAGAGCAACAGCAAAATGGCAAAACGAAAGTTTCCTCGCGCGCACTCGGCATGCAGCGCGTAGCCAATCTGATCGAACAAAAGAAGCTAAAACCTGTTTATGATCAAACAACCGGTCAGAACTATGTCGAATACAAGGAAAACGGCACAACCCAGAAAATATGGATTGAGGATGAAACTTCTCTAAAAGCTCGCGTCCAACTGGCCAACAAACTAGGTCTTGCCGGCATCGCCTCATGGACACGAGGTTTAGGCGACGACAGAGCATGGGACACACTGGCTACTATTAAAAAATAAACGACTGCCCTTGTATCATTAAAAGCTCCAATCTTTGATACTGATATACATGCCATCGTTGCCCAACCCTGGATTCGCACGTATGCACATAGATGCAATGTTGACGCATTTGCTTCATCAGCGCTGGACTAGTCCGCAACTGAATCGCATAGTGCGTCATATTGTTTGTATCACCAATCGGTGACAGCGTTCATAGGTTTTCCTAAGCTTAAAGCAACCAATCTATCGAATTAAACATCCCATGATTTCTCAGCCAATGGATTGCCAATACATTCCTCATCCATAACTGATTATTAATAAAGCATCGTCACCAAAGCAGTATTAACAAAACATCTCTAGCAAAACATCCTTAGCAACAAATCTTTAACAACAAATCCTTAGCAACAAATCGATCAACTTTAATAGCACGGCAGATTACTTCCATGAACAAGGGAGACTGCCGTGTTTTTACATGTTTAAGCACATACTAGTCCTTCATTAACGCGGTCGCTTAGTATATAAATAAAAGGAATAATTTTATGACTATGAAAATTCACAACCTGTTCGGCAGGAAAAAAAGAAGAGGTTGTAGAAATATGGACTGATAAGAAGGCATACTGCCCAGGAAGTCAGACGACCAGAAGTGCCATCCATATTTCGTTAAACGGATGAGGGGGATACCGTGGAATTAACTAACCTTTCTTTTCTTCATGAAAAGCGAAATAATCATCGGATCATCGGAGCGGTTGCTTCGCGTAAAACGAGCGGAAGCTTTGACGGCTCACTGCTTCATGATTTTGATGTATTAATTATTGTTGTCTATCGTCAACATGAGGACG
Source organism: Paenibacillus wenxiniae (assembly GCF_039822605.1). NCBI lineage: Bacteria > Bacillati > Bacillota > Bacilli > Caryophanales > Paenibacillaceae > Paenibacillus > Paenibacillus wenxiniae. The sequence continues at coordinate 2,733 of NZ_JBCGUH010000018.1, read as the reverse complement.
AAGAAATCATAGAGCATCGTATGGATGCAAGTAACAAGAACATACAGGTGATATACATTGATCGTCAGGTGTTGGAAAATGATATGATCACAGGCAGCAATCATATGATTGTCGAGCAGTTTTTGAAAGGTGATCTGATCTGGGATACAGACCGCGAGCTGGAACGGTTACGCAAGCAATTTGCACATTTTGAGCGTCCATTGAGTGAGCGTCGCGTTTTGCTGGAGTTCGCCCGTTTTCTGGAGCTATATGTGGAAGCCAAACGCCATATGCAGCAGCAACAGGTCATGGATGCCTACAATTGCATCTTTCAAGCACTTCCATATTGGGCACGAATCGATTTATGTGAAAAAGGAATTTATCCGGAAATGGCAGTATGGGAGCAAGTACGCGAGCATAAGCTGGATGTACATAAACTGTACGAACAGCTAGCATTCAGCAATGAAACGATGGAACAAAGAGTCGAGCTAGTGTTGCTAGCATGCGAATTTTCTGTCATGTCCAAAATGAGTGAATGCTCCGCTTCGCTGTTCCGTGTGCTCCGTAGCCGTCAACAGCCATGGAGTATAAGAGAATTGCTCGATCACCCGGAGCTATGTCATGTAGGCAGCCGACTATCCATGATCGTCCGCAAGCTGGTCTATCGTTCCCTGATCAAAGAAACAACGATCTGGAATCCGAAAGCAGGCGGCGAACGGGAAATTCACTACTCATTAAACTAAGTTTTGCATACATCGTCACCGGAACACATCATTCTAATGGATGGTCTCCCTATAAAATAAATTAAAAAGAACTAAGCGCAACACAACACAACACAACACAACACAACACAACACAACACAACACAACACAACACAACACAACACAACACAACACAACACAACACAACACAACACAACACCAGTACCTTGACCAGACTAAATATTAGTTTTGATTGTATATTGAAATGACTATATTTTAAGACGTAAATCATTCTTGAAAATTAAATTAATCTCAGTCAAGGTGTTATCAGTTCAGCCTATGATCCTAGCTTTAACGTGCAAATCTACATTCAAGTCTAAAGATTTCCAAACCTCAGAACTCAAGCGCTCAGAACTCAAGCGCTCAGAACTCAAAAGCTAAGAATTCAACAAAACTCAAATGCTTCAGACCAGAAAGAGAGTGTCCGGCATCTACACAACCGGCCACTCTCTTTCTACTTCATAGTAGAATCCACTGACAAACTCACAAACTAACTAAATAACTAAATAACCAACCATGTATAAACCACAATTACACACTCAACCAATACAACACCATTTAAAAGATAGCAAAAACAATTCCTGCCCGCTCAGCTGCGGCCTGCTCAAAAAGCGTAAACACTTCATCCAAATAGGGTAATAAGTAACCTTCCACTATATCCTCATACGTTTCTTCCTCATGAATCGTAAACATGAGCGGCATCACCTGAGCCATATCTTCCAGCCGATCAGCTGATCCCGGATGATCCAAATGTTCGCCCATATGCGTTGAACGATGCTTCCAGTCTTCAAAATGTATGCGTTCCTGAAGAGACGCTGTCTCTTTAAGTTCAGGTAGCTTCTCCGCCATATGGGCAACCTGCTCAGCCGACAGATAAAATGTACCCAATTCGGTCAACGTGCTTTCCACATGATAAGTGCTCGTAACAGGTACGAGAGGGATATCAGGAAACATCGCCGCAATCAAACTCCACGCTTTATCAATATCCAGATCTGGTTGACCTGCATCGCCATTCAAAATCTGCTGCAAATTATCTCGTTCCACAAAGTAAGCTCCCGTTATACCCATAATGACCATCGCCTCCTATGGTTTATACTCAATTACCAACATACTAGATCTTTTTTGAAAGTTATGTGCTCACCAGCCTATTCAACAATTGTCTATAAAATCACGCCTATACTATATATCACCATATCGCTTTGCAAAGACGAATCCATTCATACTACAAGAGGCTACGCATACTATAAAAGAAAGAGCAACATCATCTACTACCTTCACTAACTCAAATACAAACCCAAGTTCAAACCCAAGTTCAAACCCAAGTTCAAACCCATACTTCTCTTCTTACTTTACTGTTCTCTGTTTTATTTACTTTTGCCCGTTGCGCACTGCTTACACGTATACAGGTTTGCTTAAATACCCTAGTGCGTTGATCATTTTAAATACTAATTTTTATAGTATCCTTGTTTGACGATAGTAGGGGACTTACAGCAATTTCAAAATGTACAGTAATCGAAGTTAACATACGATTTGCAATACGTCATGAATATAAGTCATCATAAATTGAAATACTACAATCAAGAAACAATGATTTACAGGATTTTTCAGAAAATATCCTCCTAGAAACAGAGGGGAATCTGTGGAGGAGCAAATGATAAATAAATAGTTGACTTCTACATTTGATTTATGATAAATTATAAAACGTTCCGCTTGAACATCTTATTAATAAGAAACGAGCAGAATGGCTGAGCTTCAACGGTTTATCGACATTATAAATGGAAAGCTCGTTAAGAGCTTGAAAAAAAGTGTTGACACTATGAATCTCACATGATATATTATAAAAGTTGTCACGAACGAGTGATGATGAAAGAAAAAGTATCATGAGCTTCCTTCGTGAAGCGCTTTGAAGCGAAAAACACTTCAAAAAAAGTGCTTGACGAAAGAAACACAACATGATATGATATAAGAGTTGCTGCGAGAGACACTGAGCAG
>NZ_JBCGUH010000017.1:0-85425 GCF_039822605.1 Paenibacillus wenxiniae | reverse complement strand
ATCCCCTTTGTTGACATGATTAAGTTCATCTTAACAGATGTCTTTTTTCGAATGTCTACTTAAAGGGGATAATACCATATAGAGGTACTGGCTTTATTTCGCTTTGTTCCTTTTAGACCGATACGATCAGATCCATAACGAAGGAGAATACATATGAATTTGAATCTCATACCTCTGCCTCAGCTACAGCCGAATCCGGGTACGATGATCGCTATCTGTGCTCTTCCAATTTCTATAATGGAGCAACCCGTATTGTTAGCTCTAACTGATCAGTTACAACTATGGCAAATTGAATTACGCACAGGTCTGACCCGACAGTTAGCTACGATTGAGCTGTTTGAATTCGAACCCCATCATCCGGTACAATTCATCGTTAGCCCTTGCGGTCGCTTAGCTGGTATATCAAACCGCTTTGGCAAATATGCAATTATCGTTGAACTTGCCTCAGGTACAACGATACTTTCACTTGAGCGAGGAGAGTATCATTATGATAAATCCACTTATCCGCTTGCTTTTATTAGACAAAACGAACAGCTGCTACTGGCTCATGGTACAGACTGGAATCGGCTGGAGCTGACTGCCCTTTTGCCGGAAATGAAATCGCTCAGTACACGAACAATTCCTAACCGTCAGGGCGAATCGGATGCGGAAAAGGCGCATTATTTAGACTATTTTCACGGAAAATTACATAGCTCTCCGAATGGAACATTCCTTGCCGAAACAGGCTGGGTATGGGCTCCAGCTGGAGTGACGCGTGTATGGAGTAATAGGGAATGGCTCGCCAATGTATGGGAATCCGAAGATGGGACATCACTTGATTCCTTCTGGAAACCGCTGATTGACTGGGATCTGCCTATGGTATGGCTGAATGATGAGTTGCTAGCCATCTGGGGGCAACTGGATGAAGATTTGCTAGATGAGGAAGATTGGGAAGTAGAAGGTACACAGTCGGCGATTATGATCTATAATGCCAAATTGCGTGCTCGTCATGCGGTCATTACCAATGCTCCTAAATTTCAAACTCGTACTGACCTACCCGATGTATTCGTTCATCCGCAGGCTCAGCTGGCTGCATCTTTTACTGGCAAACTATTTGCATGGGGACATGCAGTGCCTTTACAGGTGTGGGATCTCTCAACACAGCAGCTGGAGTATCAGCAGCTAGACCATTCTAATCCAAACATACAGCCGGATCTATATCATACAGAAGCCGACCTGTTTCTTAAAATCGGCTCAGGCTCTATTCAGGCATGGCGATATGAATAATGGTAGTTTGTAATAAAGCATTAGTTTGACTTAGATTACCAGACTAGAAACTTAGAAACGATGGTTAGAAAACAATACAGCCTTGTCAGCGAATAGCGCATTTCCTTTTCAGCCCTTTATCGCTTTATTTCTTGGTTGTTTAGTTTTTAGTTTCTTGCTTTGTAGCTTTTTGGTTTCTCGGTTTATTGGTTTATTCGTTTCTTGAATTCCTGTTCTCTTGATTTCCATACCTTTCTTTACTATGCGTTCAACTATCAACAATACCAAAAATGCACTCCTCCTCCCCCATTCATTTAGCCGGAAGGGCTTTGAAGAGGTAGGGTAAGGAGTGCATTTTGTATAGAACTATTTTAAAGGTTATTAACGTATTCTATTCGTATTCGTTCAGAGGAGTCCATTTACGAATTTACAGCGCTACTGCTGCATGCTCTGCTGCTTCGATAAATTTCTCCGCATCCATCGCTGCCATACAGCCGCTGCCTGCTGCGGTGATCGCCTGGCGATAGCGTGTATCCTGTACGTCACCACAGGCGAATACGCCTGGGATATTCGTTTCCGATGTGCCCGGATGAGTCATAATGTAACCATTCTCATCTGTCGTGATCTGTCCGCCGAGGAAGCCTGTGTTCGGATGGTGACCGATCGCTACGAATACGCCGTGCGCTTCGATCACTTCTTCTTCGCCAGTTTCATTGTTCAACACTTTCAGACCGGTTACGCCGAGTGGGCCGGCTACGACTTCCAGTGGTGTGCGGTTCAGTCCCCATTCGATTTTGTCATTAGCACGAGCGCGATCCTGCATGATTTTGGATGCACGCAGCTCTTCGCGGCGGTGAACGAGCGTCACTTTCGATGCAAAACGAGTCAGGAAGCTTGCTTCTTCCAACGCGGAATCGCCGCCGCCAACAACGATGATCTCTTTATTACGGAAAAAGAATCCGTCACATGTTGCGCAAGTGCTCACGCCACGTCCGATGTTGTCCTGTTCGTTCGGGATACCTAGATACTTCGCGGTTGCACCGGTCGAGATGATTAGCGTTTCGGTTACGATCTCGCCTTTGCCTTCCACTTGAAGCTTGAACGGACGCTGAGACATATCTACATTTTCCACCCAGCCAGTATAAAATGTGGCGCCAAAACGTTCTGCCTGTTTGCGCATATTGTCCATCAATTCAGGACCCATAATACCGTCAGGGAAGCCCGGGAAATTCTCGACTTCAGTTGTCGTCGTCAGCTGACCGCCAGGTTGAGGGCCTTCGATGATCAATGGACTCATATTGGCACGCGCCAGATAAATTGCCGCCGTTAATCCCGCAGGGCCTGTTCCGATAATGACTGATTTATACATCATATATTCCTCCATAATTGTTTTTTTAAAATGATTTTGAATGAGTAGATAGGAGAGCATCTATACAGCAATGTACACGACTGTAACAGCCTGATGCACACATATAAGATATTGTAAATTATATTGCATACAATTAATTTGTTTTGAAACTATTCATATTATGCTTCTAATTGTGCAGATAGTCAAATGAAATTTTGATGAAACGCTGAGCCTCATGGGGCACATACCAAAATGGCTCTGGCTGCGTCCACGATATTGCTCCATGTGGACGTTCAGCCGAGCCAGCATTACAAAGTTACACTTCGATCAAGGTATATAGTTTTTAGGTTTTTAGGTTTTTAGTCTTTGAGTCTTTGAGTCTTTGAGTCTTTGAGTCTTTGAGTCTTTGAGTCTTTGAGTCTTTGAGTCTTTGCGTCTTTGCGTCTTTGCGTCTTTGCGTCTTTGCGTCTTTGCGTCTTTGAATCTTATGCCAACATATATGGTAACTACTCTGCTCAACGTAATTAGATCATTTAGATCATTTAGATCATTTAGATCATTTAGATCATTTAGATCATTTAGATCAACCCATACACCAACCAGGTTCAGAACCTCAGTACATATGGTAAATAATCCCCTTAACGCGCACGCAGCAAACGCAGTCCGTTGAGAATAACGAGAATTGTGCTTCCTTCATGCCCAACGACACCGAGTGGCAAAGCAAGATTGTCGGCAAAGTTGCCGATAATGAGCAATATGATCACGCTCAGGGCGAAGATCATATTTTGCCGGACGATGCGGCGTGCACGGCGTGCCAGACGAATGGTCGAAGCGATCTGCTCAATGCCATCATTCATCAGTACGACATCCGCTACTTCCAATGCTGCACCACTTCCTCGCATGCCCATGCCGAGTCCAACCGTAGCGGCAGCAAGCGCAGGCGCATCATTCACACCATCGCCTACCATCACCACATGACCATAACGTTCTCGCAGCTCTTGAACACGCGCTACCTTATCCTCCGGCAGCAGACCGGCATAAATATGATCCACTCCGGCAGTATGTCCGATCGATTCTGCTACGGCGGGACGGTCGCCGGTCAGCATCGCGACTTTAATGCCAAGCGCCTGTAACTGTCGAACCGCATCGATCGCCTGTGGACGAAGCTCATCGCGAATAGCGATCAGCGCGACAATTTGCTCGTCTCGCAGCATGAGCGAGACGGTTTTACCTTGCGCTTCCAGTTCACGGCGACATTGCACCCATTTCATATCCGCATCCGCTTGATCCAGCAGGTCAGCACGCCCTATTTTCCATTGTTGACCGTTCCATTCGCCTGCAATCCCCCAGCCTGTGATCGCCTGCACATGCTCCATTTCCTGCGGCTCGATGCCCTGTTCTGCGCTATATTGCACAATCGCACGTGCGAGTGGATGCATCGAGATTGCTTCAAGACCTGCTGCGATCGATAGCAATTGCTCTTGCTGGGCTTGTTCTGCTGCGATCGTCATCAGCCAATCGGTTACGACAGGCTCACCACGTGTTAACGTACCTGTTTTATCAAAAGCGACTACCGCAGTCATGCTCATATTTTCCATATGCACTCCACTTTTGAACAGCACACCGTGGCGAGCGCGATTAGAGATGGCCGACAGCATAACAGGCATAATGGAAGATACGAGTGCACAGGGTGAAGCGACAACGAGAAAGACCATCGCTTTATAAAAGCTATCTCCCCAGCTCCAGCCGGGAATCAATGGCAACAATGCAATTAGCAGCACAGTGACGACAACGACAATACGTGCATAAAGCGATTCAAAACGTTTGATCACACGCTGTGAAGCAGGCACTTCGGTTTGTGCAGACTCGACCATTTTAATAATTTTGGCAAATACCGTACCTTCCGCTGATTGTGTAACTTCGATATACAATGCCCCTTCCCCATTGATCGTACCCGTAAATACTTCGTCACCGGACGACTTGGAAATCGGCAGTGACTCGCCTGTAATGGATGCCTGATTAACGGCTGAGCTGCCACGTACAACTGTACCATCTGCGGGAATCAGCTCGCCCGGTTTCACCATAACCAGATCACCTACACGCAATTGCTCAATCGATACATGCTCTACTTTGCCATCACGCATACGCAGCGCCGTTTCTGGCTTGAGTGACAACAGTGCCGAGATATCCTTGCCACTACGTTCATTTGTATAGCTCTCCAGCGCTCCGCTCAGCGCGAAAATAAAGATCAGCATCGCCCCTTCATTCCAGTAGCCGATCGTTGCTGCGCCCATCGCAGCTGCAATCATTAGCAGATTCACATCCAGATCGCGCTCTTGAATGAGCGTTTCCACCCCTTCACGCGCTTTTTGCCAACCACCGATGCCGTAGGCACAAATATACAGCACAACAGACAGCATACCCGGGCCTTCGGCGGATGATAATAACCACGCAAGCAGCATCAGTGCACCACTGCCGAGTGCTGCTTGCATTTCACGATTTTGAACCAGTGCTTTGAAATTTTGACGACCTTTGCCTCCTGATGAAAATGGGTTCCGACCCTGACGAGCTGTACGCAAAGCTGGCATCATTTTAATATGTTTCATAGATTTCACATTCCTTTCGTTATACGTTAAATATGATATGTTGCTGTACAAACATCCTTTTTCATTGCACCCCGTGTTAGGAGATCGCTAACACTAGAGCTGTACGATATTTTGCTGTGCAAAAATCCTTTTCGTTGAACCTCGTGTTAGGAGGTCGCTAACACTAGAGCTGTACGATATTTTGCTGTGCAAAAATCCTTTTTCATTGCACCTCGTGTTAGAAAATCGCTAACACTAGAGCTGTACGATATTTTGCTGCGCAAAAATCCTTTTCGTTGCACCTCGTGTTAGGAGGTCGCTAACACTAGATGAGAATGAATCACATTATTAATGCCCTTAAAACAGCTCATGCTGCTTTGGGTAGCCCCAAAGCAGCATGATTGGTAATGAGAATGATATTCATTTTTGACTCGATACAATTATTTTTACCTAGACCAACTTTTGATTTGATTATAATTCGCCGTCCCACAAAAGTAAAGCACCTCCTGCAAAATAGACGATGTCTTTTTGCTGAAGATGCTTGATCGTAGTTGAAATTAATAGATCGTTTAAAATTCATAGTGTGCGCTTACTATTCGGGCTTGTACACTCTTCCCCAGCCATAACCAGCTTCCTCGGACACATCTTCCGGCATCCCCGGTAAAATAAGTCCGCCGTCTACACGCAGGTTGATGCCTGTAATATACGAAGCTTCATCAGAAGCGAGCCATGCGACCGCTTCGCCGATATCGCGCGGCGTGCCCATCCGTCCGAGCGGAATCTTTTTGCCGAGTGGTTCGGTTAGCGCATTTTTATGCAGGCGATTGACGGTCGCACCGGGCGCAACGCAATTGACGCGGATGCCGTGCGGTGCTAGTTCCAGCGCAAGTGAACCAGTAGAGCGAATTAGTGCTGCTTTCATCCCACCGTAAATGCTGTCATCTGGATAAGCACGTTCGCCACGGGAAGAGGTGATATGCACGATATTACCCGGCATTTCGCGTTCAATCATCGCCTGTGCTGCATATTTGGCGGCAAGGATCGGGGCGCGGTAATTCAGCTCCATCATCCAGTTAATATCGTCTTCCTCCAAATCCAGTAGCGGCTTTCTTGTACTTGCGCCTGCATTGTTCACGAGCAGATCGATCCGGTCAAAATGCTCTACCGTCTCACGCACCATTCGCTCAGCTTCATTCGGTTTCGTCAAATCACTCTGAATGACAAAGGGTGCTGCACCATAACTATGCGCCAGCTCTGCTACCACCTGCTCTACTTCTTCACTATCCGTTTGATAACTGATCGCCAGACGGTAGCCCTTCTGGGCGAGCACACTCGCGATGCCTCTGCCGATTCCAATGGCTGCGCCTGTGACGAGCGCGACCTTGCGATGATCCTGCGCTACATTGCTCATGATCCAAATGCCCCTTTCACTCTTATCAAAATGGTATGGGGATCATTACCCAACGTAGCAGACGATACATCCTTTGTATGCAAGATTGTGTTACATTTTATTAACCCTGTCTCAGACGCTGTTCTGTTTGTTGCCATATTTGTCGCATATAAAGGGAAGCTTCAGGCAATTGCTCGCTAACGACGCCTTCGAGTGAAATATCGATATGCGGTTTGTATTGCTGCAACAGCTCGAAAAAGTACGGATAATCCAGCATTCCTGTACCGGCGACACATTCTTGCTTGGAGCCGTTTGCTGCCATCGTAATATCTTTCGCATGGATTAGAATGATCCGGTCAGCGAGCAGTTCAAACACCTGTCGTAAAAAGCCCTGCTGATCTCCTACATAGTCCGGCTTCATCATATTGCACGGATCAAACAACATCCCGATCGCTGACGAAGGCACTTCCTCCATCAGCCGTGCCATCAACTCCGCACTGTGCACGGTATGTACGGCAACAGGCTCGATCGCCATATGCACGCCCCATTTATCCGCTTCTTCCGCTAGCTCAGATACCGTATCGCGCAGTGTGTTCCAGCCTTTGTCGATATAATGTTCCGGGTCCAGCTGCTGATACGTGTCAAAAGAACCCGTTTCCGTCGCTACCATACTACAGCCAAAATCACGCGCATACCGCAGATGCTCTTTAAAACGGGCGATTTCCTGCTTACGCTCCTCACGATCCGGATGGACCGGATTGATATAGCAGCCAAGCACAGCCACACGAACTCCCTGACGCTGAAACTGCTCGGCGATATAATTGCCCATGCCAGGGCTAAGTCTACCGTTGCGTGTGTCGATATCGGAAATTGCTTTAGCCAGCGCTAACTGGACACCCGTGAAGCCGCCAGCCGCTACGCGTGCCCCCAGATCAGCGACAGGTTGTTTGCCATAAATATGTGAAAGAACCGATTGTTTCATTCGTGCACCTCATTTTCAAATTGGAATGATGGGTGGAGTGTACGCAAACCTGAGTTATGGGCAGACACCACTCTGGACAGGAATAAGAGGACAGACTCCGGTTTCGCACAGGAATCTACGGAGCAGGAATAAGTTGTAGGTTCCCATGCTGGGAGGCAGGGAGATATTTTGCTTCGCAAAAATCCTTTTTCATTGTACCCCGTGTTAGAAGATCGCTAACACTACAACAGTACGATATTTTGCTTCGCAAAAATCCTTTTTCATTGTACTCCGTGTTAGAAGATCGCTAACACTAGAGCAGTACGATATTTTGCTAGCACAAAAATCCTTTTTCATTGCACCACGTGTTAGAAGACCACTAACACTAGAGCAGTACGATATTTTGCTTCGCAAAAATCACTTTTCATTGCACCACGTGTTAGAAGATCATTAACACTAGAGCAGTACGATATTTTGCTTCGCAAAAATCCTTTTTCATTGCACCCCGTGTTAGAAGATCACTAACACTACAGGTCATCCTTCTCCCTTATTTCCTTCCCGCAGTAAAGTGCGGCTTACATCATACAAGTTTGCATACACATTTTAGTGTTCGCTTATAAATAAAGTGCAATGCACGATGTACATTGCACTTTGTATTGGTATTACGCATTGTTGCCGAAAATTTCTCATCTGCGTCCAGGCAGCGTCCAAGCATTTCGTAAGTTATAGCTTATTTTCAAATATTAAGCGTCATTGTAAATGCTGTTTGGCAGGTTTAGTATAACTGCGTTCACATAAGATAATCCCAGCACATAGATACAGATACAATATGAACTAAATTAACGAGCCATCCAGCCGCCATCTACGCACAGTATATGACCGTTCAGATAGTTCGACGCATCCGAAGCGAGGAAGACGACAGGTCCCTGCATATCTTCGGCTGTACCCCAGCGTGCGGCTGGAATGCGTTCGGTGATGGAATCGAAGCGGGCTTGATCGGCGACGATTGGAGCGGTATTGTCTGTCAGCATATAACCCGGCGCAATCGCGTTGACCTGCAAGCCTTTGGACGCCCATTCGTTGGCAAGTGCTTTTGTAATACCGGCTACACCATGCTTGCTCGCGGTATAACCCGGTACGTTAATGCCACCTTGATAGGACAGCATGGAAGCGACACTGATAATTTTGCCACTGCCACGCTCGATCATATGACGGCCGACGAGTTGGGACAGGTAAAACACCGTTTCCAGATTCAGATCAAGCACATCCGCAAAATCTTTCCATGCATGTTCGACTGCTGGTTTGCGGCGAATGATGCCAGCATTGTTGACGAGAATATCAATTCGTCCTTTAAACGCAAGCGCTTCGTTCACGACAGCTTCTAATCTATCATGCTTGCTCAGGTCAGCCTGAATCGCTACGGCTTCACGTCCGAGTGCTTGAATTTGGCTTACCGTCTCCTCACTGTTGGAATACGATACACAGACGACATCGGCACCTGCCGCTGCCAGCCCAAGCGCCATGCCCTGTCCAAGTCCACCGCTCGTTCCGGTGACAAGCGCTACTTTTCCGCTCAGATCAAATGCGTTCATGCTTTGTTCAACTCCCTGCATCATATTGGCTATACGATCGCAGACAGACCGCAACCCGTGCATGCTGGCTACGCTGTCCGTTTGACGATCGGGATTACATCGTACTTGCAAATTTTCATGCTCAAACAATCTGGTTAGGTTATGCCGCAGCGTGACTGCATAGCCTAACTATTTTCTACTCTCACCGCTTATTACGTTCTTATGCTCTTATGCTCTTATGCTCTTATGCTCTTATGCTCTTATGCTCTTATGCTCTTATGCTCTTATGCTCTAGCATACCGGCCTTCACAAACTATGCTATACTTTAACACTATTTATTTACAGTAAGGAGCCAGTCCTATTACGCGCCTGCCTGATCCAGCGGAATACCAGCCTGTTGAAAATGCTGCGCCTGCTCATTCGATAGACCACTATCTGTAATGATCATATCCAGCTGCGAACAGGTGGCAAATGTCCAGAGTGCGAATTGTCCAAACTTCTGATGATCGATCACGCCGTACACTTTTTGCGCCGTATCGACCAGCGCTTTTTTAAACGGCACCAGGTCACCAGTGTAGATAGACAGTCCAAACTCAGGATGCAGTGCTGTCGATGAGACAAATGCTTTATGAATATTCAATCCACGCACATATTCAATCGCCTGACTGCTGATTAGCATGTTCCGATTGCGCTCACCGCCTGGCACGACAAGTCGAACCTGTTCTTTACGCGCCAATTCACTCAAAATGAACAGATCATTCGTTACTACCGTTAATGGCATCGATGGCAAACGACGTGCAATTTCCAGCGTCGTACTGCCACCATCCAATGCGATAATGTCACCGGGTTGAATATAATGTAGCGCTCGCTCGGCGATCTCGCTCTTTTCCGGCATATGCTTCGTATTGATCCCCTGACCGGATAAAATGCCGTACTGGTCATTTTGCGCCAGCACCGCACCACCATGCACACGCACGAGTAGCCCCATTTCTTCCAATTTGGCCAGATCCTCGCGGATCGTTTTACCCGTAACATGAAGGGTATCGCTCAATTCGCCAACCGTGATTTCCTGACTGGCGATTAATAATTCCATAATGCGTTCATGACGCTTTAGTGCACTCATCCGACGAACCCCCGTCCCTTCCAGTCATCGCTCCGGTGGATCTACTCTGCCGGTGATAGGGCTGGAATGGTGTTTTTGGGTTTATTTTAAATCTTTCATAGCAACGGCGTCCATATCATCAAACGTCTGATTTTCACCAGCCATAGCCCAGCAGAACGTATAATTGCTTGTGCCCACGCCGCTGTGGATCGACCAGCTTGGGGAAATCGCTACCTGTCCATCGCGCACGACAAGGTGCTTTGTTTCCTGTGGCTCACCCATAAAGTGGAACACGACGCTATCCTCTGGCATATTGAAGTACAGGTACACTTCGGAACGACGATTATGCGTATGACAGGGCATCGTGTTCCACATATTGCCGGGTTCTAGCTCGGTAATGCCCATGACGAGCTGACAGCTTTTAATGCCGCCCTGATGGATATATTTATAAATCGTACGTTCATTCGACGTTTTAATATCGCCCAGATGTGCAGGTGTAGCATCATCACGGGTTGCTTTTGTCGTTGGATAGGCGTGATGAGCAGGTGTCGATACGAAATAGAATTTAGCAGGTTCCCCGTCATGGCTCGCAAAGCTGACTTCCTTCGTGCCGAGCGATACGTACAAACATTCAAAAGCACCGATCTCGTATTTCTCACCATCAGCCGTTACCGTACCTGTTGCACCGATATTAATAATACCGATTTCACGGCGCTCCAGGAAAAAGTCCGTCCCGATATCTTTCAAATTCACTTCCAGCTTGATCTCCTTCGATGCTGGAACAGCCGAACCGACGATATACCGATCCACATGACTGTAAACGGTTACGAGTTCATCCGTTGCAAACAGATTCTCGATCAAAAACTCCTCGCGTAGACGTGCAGTATCAAACGTTTTTACATCATTCGGGTGGGACACATAACGGTTTTCCATGCTATTCATCCTTTCATTTCGGTTTTAATTTAGTTCATATACGTTTATATTAGTTCATTTTGTTCGTTTTGGAAAGAGTTAAATGGATTGAAATGGATGATTTTTATGGAGAAATGGTTATCGATTCATAAGTTGTGTTGATGTATACATATTGAATAGAGGAAGTTAGGAAAAGCATGTGCAACAATATGCTAAGAAGGAACATTAGCGATTAACACGATAATAAACGTGCGGAATCCTCTTATTTTACGATGCATAGCTAAGCTTCTATTCATATTCTATACATATTGGTATGGTAGGATAGATAGAAGCTTTGCAACGATAAGGCAAAGCGATGTACATGACGGATCGTGTGTCCCGTCATGTTTCATTTTCTGTTCAGAGGTAGGAGCATTACAGAGAAATACGAACACTATAGAAAAGCTTCAACCATACCGAGAACGAACAGCGATAGCACTGTAAGATACGAGTGCTGAACAAACAATAATTTCATCCCTGATAATGAATACCGATATAAAGGAGCGGAATATTATGGTACGAATACTGGTTGCTGATGATGATGCATCCATTTTGGAATTGATTCATGTGTATTTGACACGTGAAGGATATAGCGTACATCGTGCTCATGATGGGCAGGAAGCTTTTGATATGCTAAGTGATGGCAAATGGGATCTGATCATTCTCGATGTGATGATGCCGCATATGGATGGATGGCAATTATGTATGGACATTCGTCGTTATTATGGGGATGTGCCGATTTTGCTCGTCACAGCGAAAGGGGAATCGGAGGATAAAATTAAAGGCTTCCGACTCGGTACAGACGATTATCTCGTCAAACCGTTTGTACCGGAGGAATTGGTTATGCGAGTGAAGGCACTACTGCGCCGTTATCGCATTTTTGTAGGTGAATCGCTAACGATTGGCAATGTGCGACTGGATGCGGCGACGAAAGAAGCGGAAGTGAATGGTACGCTACAGCCGATGCCGGCGAAGGAATTTGAGCTATTTTATACACTCGCTGGATTTCCCGGACAGATCTTCACACGTGACCAATTAATCGAGAAAATATGGGGTCATGATTACGATGGAGATGAGCGCACAGTAGATGTGCATATTAAGCGGCTACGGGATCGTTTCTCCGAGCAAAACGGCTTTCTGATTCAGACGATCCGCGGCATTGGCTACCGGATTGAGGTGAAAATGGATTGAAAAATATATACAGCCAGCTCGTTGTGACGTTCATTATCGTCGTAGCAGCCAGCTTTCTGATCACATTGCTTATGTCGGACTGGGTGTTCCAGCGACAGCAGATGAATTTTGTACAGGATCGCATCTTGAGAGATGCCGAAGCAATGGCAGAAATTCAAGCGTCGATCCCTGAGGATATGATGCAAAAGTATTTGAACAGTCAAGGGGGGCAGACGCAGCTTGTCGTTATCGGTGAGGATGGAACCGAGTATCGTTCAGAGGGCAATGGCCCGGGTGGACCGCTTGGTATTTCCCCTCCACCGCTACCACTCGGTAATGATTCGTCGTCATCGAGCGATAGCTCTGGTTCAGGTTCTAGCTCTGGCTCTAGCTCTAGCTCTAGCTCTAGCGATGATTCTAGTTCAACTGCTAAAAATGGGTCCAGTTCTAAAAACGGTTCAAGCACTGACAATAACTCTGGCACTGACAATCGTTCTAACACTGACAGTCATTCTAGCACTGACAATCGTTCTGGTGCTGGTAACGATTCAAGTGCTAGTAATCGTTCAAATAATGAGGATCGTTCCGGTCATCATACGACTAGTTCCAACAGCGATGAGGATAAAACAAGTGCAACTACAAATGAATCTAGCTCTACATCGTCTAGCAATAACAATACAGACGACAGTAACGGTAATAGCAAACGATCAACTACCAGCCAATCGACTTCAAATATGACGGGTGAAGAAGCTACCGGTACGACGAGTACAACTGGATCGGATACGAGCAGCAGTACATCATCAAAACCGTCCCCTCCAGTCCCTCCGCACCTCCAAAATGGCGCTACAAGTTCATCCAGCGATAAGAAGAAGCCACCTACACCGCCGCGACCGCCAAAAGATGCGGATAGATGGGACATTCCCGAAGCTGTGCAGCAACTTGTATTGAGTGGTCGAACCTATCATCCTCAAAAAGGAAACCAATTGACTGATCCGAATATGCCTTCGCTCAATCTGTCACTGGATAGTAATGAGCAAAATGAGCCGCGCTATGTCGGCGTACCATTTGAGCGTGATGGCGTACATTATGCACTATTCGCCCGTCCGGCGGCTGGTCATTTTGTGAACCAATTTAATCAATGGATGTTCCTCGTCCTCTCGGTCATGTTGATCATCGGGGTACTATTGTTCCTGTTTGCAGCACGCCTGATCGCTCGTCCAATCGCCAAGCTGTCAGATGCTACACGCCGCGTCGCTAAAGGCGATTATGATGTGCGTGTCCATCTGAAACGCAGGGATGAGATTGGACAACTAGGGGAAAATTTTAATCAAATGACGACCCGATTATCCAAAATCGAAGCGATGCGGCAGGAGTTCGTTTCCAATGTATCGCATGAAATTCAGACACCGCTGACGTCGATTCGCGGCTTCGCTGTTGCGCTTAAGGATACGGCTAGCAGTGAACAGCTCAAACATCTGAAAATTATCGAACAGGAAAGTGAGCGCCTATCTAAATTGAGCAGCAATCTGCTCAAGCTAGCCTCACTGGATGTAGTCAAGCTGAACAAGCAAAATTTCCGATTAGATGAACAAATCCGTATGGCGGTCGTATCGTGCGGTCCAATGTGGATGAACAAGCATATCGAACTGTCCGCGGATTTGAACAAAATTGAAGTTGCCGGTGATGAAGATCTACTCACGCAAGTATGGACGAATCTGTTATCCAATGCGATCAAATTCACGCCGGAACATGGCAATATCTACATTACACTAACCGAGGACGAGCACTGGATTAAAGCCAGTGTGCAGGATACCGGTTGTGGGATCGATGCGGAGCATGTGGAGCATATTTTTGAACGTTTTTACAAAGCGGATAGCTCGCGTAATTCAGCTGTAGGCGGCAATGGACTCGGTTTATCGATTGTGCAGAAGATTTTACTGCTGCATGGCGGGCGTATTGAAGCACATAGCGCTGAGGGACAGGGTACAACGATGACGGTCTATTTACCACGTACAGCGGCAGCTGCCAGCGTTCCGGTTAAAATGACTAAAAAGGCGGCTTCGCAATAGTTGGCAATCAGACTACGTGAAGCAAAGGGGCTAACTTGAATTAAGCATGTAGTAGTTCTTGTAGCTCTTGTAGCTCTTGTAGTTCTTGTAGCTCTTGTAGCTCTTGTAGCTCTTGTAGCTCTTGTAGCTCATTTGCTTTGTATATTTCAGCATCGTATACTTGCTATCTTTCATGTTCTACCTCAACATATTTATTCATTTAAACAAATAAAAATTCATTATTAATCTCCATTTAATATGTAATTAACATGTTATATATTATGATCAATACGCAATATAAAGTGCTTTTTCAAGGCGAGTCGCTCCTTTTTAAAGGGACCGATTCGCCTTTTTATATCATTTTAAAACAATCTTCAGTTTCGTTTAAGCTAGCGTTCATTTCCTGTTCATATTGCGTTGTTATATTTTGTACATCTACTGATACCCGATTGAAGACAACTGATCTTGTTGTTTGCAGAGGTACATTTGTATTCATGCATGTGGCGATTCAATTCATACAGCATTCATGATCGTAACTGTACCTCTGACATTCATGTGTATGTATATTCCCGAAGGAGGGCTCACCGATGAAGTATTCTATTGTTGTTCCGGTTTACAATGAAGAAGAAGTTGTACTGGAATGTTACCGTCGTCTGACGGAAGTGATGCAGCAAACAGGCGAAAGCTATGAATTGATTTTTGTAAATGATGGTAGTCGCGATCGAACGGCGTCTATCGTTAGCCAGCTGTGCAGCAGCGACCAATCGGTGAAAATGATCGATTTTTCCCGTAATTTTGGGCATCAGATTGCGATTACAGCCGGCATGGATAATGCTTCTGGCGAAGCGATTGTCGTCATTGATGCCGATTTGCAAGACCCACCGGAACTAATTTTGCAAATGATTGAGAAATGGAACGAAGGTTACGATGTCGTTTATGCCACACGTGCAGAGCGCAAAGGTGAGACTGGCTTCAAAAAATGGTCGGCTTCGCTCTTCTACCGGACATTGAACAAGCTGAGCGATATCGATATTCCGCTCGATACAGGCGACTTCCGTCTGATCGACCGCAAAGTATGTGAGGCGATGAAAAGCCTCAAGGAAAGCAACCGCTTTGTGCGCGGATTGGTCAGCTGGGTTGGCTTTCGTCAAACGTCCATCTCCTATGTACGTGAAGAACGCTTTGCCGGCGAAACGAAGTATCCACTCAAAAAGATGCTGCGCTTTGCTTCCGATGCACTGATCGCCTTTTCACTCAAGCCGCTGCGTCTGGCGAGTGTGCTGGGCAGCTTTGTCTCGTTATTCAGCTTTGTATTTTTGATCTGGGTCGTTGGACAAAAGCTGCTTAACTTCAACACGACACCGGGCTGGGCGTCCATCCTTGCCTGCGTTCTGTTTCTCAACGGTATTATGCTCATTATCCTCGGTGTGCTGGGCGAGTATGTCGGTCGCATTTATGATGAAGTGAAAGGTCGTCCACTCTATCTCATACAGGAAAAAAGAAACTTCGCTGGGATGCAGCAACAGCCACTAAACGAATCATCGCAGCACATCGATCAACGTCAAGGTCAAATGGTGCAAGAGCAACGATATGTTGGTTTCTAAGCTACTAGGCAGTCAAGCCATTCGTTTTGCTGCTGTCGGAGTGTCCAATACGGCGATTGATTTTATCGTCTTCATGCTGCTGCAACATTGGACCGGTGTGGCAGCAGCGCAAATTATCGGCTATAGTGCCGGTACAGCCAATAGCTACTACTGGAACCGCAAATGGACATTTGCACGCGGTAAAGGCTGGGATGGCGGTGAGTTGCTTCGTTTCCTGCTGGTGAATCTGTCGGTGGCGCTTATTACGAGCTTTGTCATCACTTTGATGTCTTCTACAATTCCGGTCTGGATCGCCAAGCTAGGTGTAACGGTGCTGGGACTCGGCATTAACTTTGGCTTTAGTAAGTTGTGGGTGTTTCGCTAAGTGTGTCTGCTGAGTGTGTCTATAGACTAATAAAAGTAGGCAGTACAAGCGACATATAGAGTTGTATGGAGTGGTAAGAATCTGTATAGAGCCTTATAGAGCTTTATACTTATAGAGACTTATAAAGTCTTACAAAGGTGCATAGAGCCTTATAGATATAAAATCGTTTAAAGTTACAAAGTTACCTATCGGTACTTATCGTCGCCTGACGCTATTTAACGCCAGCTAACCGTATCCACCATTATTTAGCTTCATTTAACTTCATCTAGTTTCATTTATTTTTATTTAACCTTTTTATCTACTATTTACTTTCACTGCTATACTCACTTGTATGTTTTGCTGCTATACTCACGTTAAGTTATACTTTTCTCCTCGATTACACTGCCAAACAAAGGAGGCATTTGCCATGAAAGTACGTAAAGCGATTATTCCGGCTGCTGGTCTGGGTACACGACTATTGCCCGCTACCAAAGCTCAGCCGAAGGAAATGCTTCCGATCGTCGACAAACCTGCGATCCAGTATATTATCGAAGAAGCCGTTGCCAGTGGGATCGAATCGATCTTGATTGTGACCGGTCGGGGCAAACGTTCGATCGAGGATCATTTTGACCATTCGGTTGAATTGGAGCTGGAACTCGCTGCTAAGGGGAAAACGACATTGCTTGAGCAGGTTAATCATATTTCTGAGATGGCGGATATCCACTATATTCGTCAGAAAAAGCCGCTTGGTCTCGGACACGCTGTGTTATGCGCCCGTCAATTTGTCGGCAATGAGCCTTTTGCTGTACTGCTCGGTGATGATCTGATCGTAAACGAGCAACAGCCCGGACTAAAGCAACTCATTGATCAACAGGTATCGCCTTCTACCGCTATCATCGGAGTACAACATGTGCCTCATGAAGAAGCGAACAAATACGGCATCGTTGCCCCAGCCAGCATGCCCCATGATCCGCATTCACTCATTGCACTGAGCGGAATCGTTGAAAAACCAGACATCGCCGATGCTCCATCCAACCTCGCAGTCATCGGTCGTTATGTGCTGCCAGCGGAAATTTTTGATATTTTGGAAGATACATTGCCGGGTAAAGGTGGCGAGATTCAATTGACCGATGCACTCTCGCGCTTGCCACATCTGACTGCGCTGGAAATTCAAGGCAAGCGTTATGATATCGGCGATCCGCTCGGCTATGTGAAATCGACGATTGAATTTGCATTGAACCGTCCGGAGCTGCGTGGCGAGATGGAGAAGTATGTGGAAGAGCTGTATCACCGCTGGCGCGTAAGCGTGAAATAAACGTCTGCATGTTTATAATATAATGTCCCAAGTCAAAAAGCCTGCATTTCACAGTATGCAGGCTTTTTGGCATCATTACATATCAACAGTCTTAAATACCAACAGCTTTAAATGCCAAAAGCTTTAAATATCAATAGCATTAAGTACTAACAACTTTGAATACTAATCTAATCGCCTAAACCGATACTGATAGTTGCCGTTTACACACTACTCTGAATTTTCTTTTTAGCCGAGGCACCGTTCAAAGCAGATGATTTTCTTCTCTAATCAAACGATCTAATACCCGAATCCCGTCCACAATTTCCGCTGCTACTGACGAAATCACGCGACAGAATGCTCCTATTGATTGCAGCTTGAAAGCCTAGTTATACACGAAATCTTACTCTATTCGCTTATACTGTGCTGGCAAGCTTTTGATCCAGCCATGTCATAGCTTCCTGCAATTGTTGTTGTGGCACAAGAGCATACTTATCGCCGATAGTACATTCAAAGCTACAGCTCCCGTTATGATCAACGAGATAAGAAGTGATGCCGATATCGTACTGTTGAGCTAACTCTTTAAGTGCCTGTGTAGCGACTTCAACAGGATGATCAATATGAACGTGGAACATATTGGATACGGGTACTTCGGGTAACGTATGGATGTGGGAGCAGGCATGAAGCAGCGCCGCCAGTTGTTTGGCCTGTTCGTAATATTCACCCATTTTCCCGATCCGTTGCTCGTAATAATATTTGGAGCTTACAATGTACGGATACAGTCCGATCAAATTACCGCCGTGTCGGTGCTTCCACACTTTCGCTTCTTGCATAACATCCGCCTCACCAGCAAGGATCGCTCCGGCAATACCGCCGATACCTTTGTAAAAGGAAATGTAGACGGTATCGAACAGGCTGCATATTTCGGCGGCTGTTTTGCCATAATACGGTGTAATCTCAAATAGACGCGCGCCATCCAGATGCAATCGAATGCCTTGCTCACGGCAATAATTGGCAATCGCCTCTACTTGTTCAAATGACGGCAGTTGTCCTCCAATTTCACGTTGTGGCAGCTCTAGCAGCAGACAGGAGATGTCTTCTTTTATACTCCTTACATCTTCTAATTGTGTAACACGATCTTTATCACCGATGAGTACAGACTCGATCTGATGCAGTTCCTTTAATGCATTCTGCTCATGCAGCTCCAGATGGGATAATGGGTGGTAAGCGACACGTTTGATCCCATTACGATCACACCAGATGCGTAACGCAATCTGCTGCGCCATCGTTCCACTTGGGAAAAAGACAGCGGCTGGCTTACCTAGCACGTCTGCCATTTGCTGCTGAAATTGCTCAATCCATTCGCCATGCCCATAATGGTCACTGCTTGTCGTTCCATCGATAGGCTCAAACGCTTCCTTGAGTACATTCAGATTACGCGGGCCATTACCGCTTACTCTGAATGTTGCCTGAGCAAATGCATCTGCCAACGTAAGTGTGTTGGAATTATCGTCCATTGCTGTTCACTCCTATTCTGTGTGCGTTGTGATTTTATTATATTCGAATATGTAGCTCAGCTGCATCTATACTTACATTTGCATCCGTATTCACTATAGATTCATCCAAAAAAGAATTATCGAAATCGATAATAAACTATATAACGATGATCCATTAGATACGGAGACCGGAATTAACAATTACCGAGTAAATTCAGACTCCTCCTTTCATTCATCCCAATACTATCTCATCATTCGCTTCAAAGGTATTATTCGCTCTATGTGTGATTTATCCGCTCTCCAAACAATCCTCGCTTACATATATAACTAATCTCCATACAAAAAAGCCCTTCCGGGTCACCGGAAGGGCTTCATTATACAGACAAACTGTCTGCGATCGATGGCTTAGTAGCCTATCTTAGTAGCCTACACCATTGTAAGTCATAATCCAGACCGAACCGGATACAACGACCAGTACAATAGCCAGACCGAAGATCAGTGCCATAACGTTCCAACGAGGTTGGTTACCCTGACGCTCACGTACATGCATGAAGAAGAACAACTGCACGACAAATTGCAGCACCGCTGTAACCATAATAATCAGCACGGTTGGCAGCTGGGACAGCATATGATTCAGAACAACAACCAGTGGAATAATCGTCAACACGATCGACAGGATAAAACCGACGATGTAGGACTTCAGCGAGCCATGTGCATGAGCTTCGTCATGTCCATGGGAATGATCGGAATGGTTCGCCATCTTACATCACCCCCATCAGATAGACGACCGACAGGAGGAAGATCCAGACGGCGTCCAAAAAGTGCCAGTACAAGCTGATAACGTTCACTTTACCGCGCGTTACATCGGTAATGCCTTTACGTGCCAGCTGAATCATAATCAGCAGCATCCAGCCCAGACCCATCGATACGTGGAGTCCGTGTGTACCAACCAGTGTGAAGAATGAAGTTGCGAATGCACTAGTACCGTAGTTGAATCCTTCGTGTACCATTTTGATAAACTCGTCAACTTCAAGGAAAATAAAGGCTGCGCCGAGAATCCATGTAACGATCAACCAGCCAATCAGCTGTTTCACTTTACCTGCATTCATTGCCAGTACAGCCAGACCGCTTGTGAAGCTGGATGTGAGCAGGATGAATGTTTCCGCGATAACACCCGGCATTTCGAAAATTTCGTGAGCTGTTGGTCCACCTGCCGTATTGTTGTGAAGCACAACATACGTGGCAAACAGCGTACCGAACAGAACAACGTCCGTGATCAGGAAGATCCAGAAGCCAAGCATTTTCAGTTCTTGCGGATCATGGTGGCCGTGATCATGACCATGTGCATGATCATGACCGTGCTGTGATACGGCTTGTGCCATTAAAGTGTCCCCCTTAATGAAGCCTCAGTCTTTTCTACTTCCTCAGCAGGGATGTAGAAGCCCTCGTCATCATTCATCGAACGGGCAGCCAGACATGCAAGTACGCCGGCAAGTCCGAGCACTCCCATCCACACCCAGTGGAACGTGAAGCCAAAGCCCGCAATGAAGAAGAAAGTAGAAAATACAATCGGGATACCCGAGTTGCTAGGCATATGAATTGGTTCGTATTTTGGTTTGGCATCCTTTTGAGGAAGCTTACCCGCAGCACGACGCTGCTTGTCGACCCATAATGGATCTCTGCTATCCACTACCGGAGTAATGGCAAAGTTGTATTCTGGAGCTGGGGACGGGATCGTCCACTCAAGTGTATGAGCATCCCACATGTCGCCAGTTGTATCTTTTTCACGATATTTAAAGCTGTAAGCAATTTGAACGGCTTGCAGAATGAAGGCAATACCCATCAGGTACGCACCAACCGTCGAAACTACGTTCAGTGGGCCCCAACCTGTATCCCAGTCAAATGTACTTACACGACGAGTCATACCCATCAAACCGAGCAGGTATTGTGGCATGAAACATACGTAGAAACCGATGTTCCAGAACCAGAATGACCATCTGCCCAGCGTTTCGTTCAGCTTGAAGCCGAACATTTTTGGCCACCAGTAGTACATGCCGGCAAAGTAACCGAACACGACCCCACCAATCAGAACCTGGTGGAAGTGGGCAATCAGGAAGTAACTGTTGTGGTACTGGAAGTCAGCAGGCGCAACCGCGAGCAGAACCCCTGTCATACCACCGACGATAAACGCCGGAATAAACGCGACCGTCCACAGCATCGGCAGATCGAAGCGAATCCGTCCGCGATACATCGTGAACAACCAGTTGAAAATCTTCACCCCGGTTGGGATGGCGATCAACATCGTGGACAAGGCGAAGAAGGCGTTAACGTCCGCACCGGAACCCATTGTGAAGAAATGGTGAGCCCATGTGAAGAACGATACGAACGCGATAATCATCATCGCAAATACCATCGAGGTGTAACCGAACAGCTTTTTGCGTGAGAACACGCTGACGACTTCGGAGAAAATACCGAACGCCGGCAAGATAACGATATATACCTCGGGGTGACCCCACATCCATATCAAGTTGATATACATCATCGGGTTACCGCCACCGTCAAGGGTGAAGAAGTGTCCTCCTCCAAAACGGTCAAGGAACAGCAGTGCCAGTGTAACGGTCAAAATTGGGAATGCAAAAATGATGATGACACAAGTTGCAAATACAGACCATGTGAACATCGGCATTTTCATCATGGTCATGCCTGGGGCACGCATTTTGATGATCGTTACAAGGAAGTTAATACCGGTTGCCAGGGAACCAATACCGGAAATCTGGATACCCCAGATATAGAAGTTTTGTCCTGGGCCAGGGTTAAATTGTAGCTCAGACAACGGTGGATAACTCAACCAACCTGCATCCGGCGAACCGCCGATGACGAAGGACAGGTTGAACAGCATTGCGCCCAGGAAGAACAGCCAGAAGCTGAGGGAGTTCAAATAAGGGAACGCAACGTCACGTGCACCAATTTGTAGAGGTACAACAACGTTAAACAAACCGAACATAAATGGCATCGCCATAAACAGGATCATAACTACGCCGTGTGTCGTAAAGACCTGGTTATAGTGTTCTGGATGCAGGAACTCAAAGTTCGGAATTGCCAATTGAGTACGCATCATGAGCGCATCGACGCCGCCGCGGAACATCATAATGATCGCAGCCAGAATGTACATGATACCGATTTTTTTGTGGTCAACCGTAGTCAACCAGTTGCGCCAGAGCCATTTCCACTTTTTGAAATAGGTCAGTCCGGCAACGATGGCAATCGTTACTAATCCAATGGATACGTCTGCACCATAAATCAACGGATCGCCAGTAACAAAAAACTCGGATGCAAACTGTTTAAGATTTTCAAGCATCGTTGAGCTCCTTTCACTTTCTTTGTCCATGCACAGCATCTTACTGGCATGTATGGCGGCATTGCATGAATACCATTTGAATACAGCACGAATGTCGGGAGAAGTTCCCCCGACTCGACTTTTACCTACAACATGGATGTATGCGGCGCATACCATCCATACAGCTGAACTTCAGCCGGTTTACTTGCCGTCCATTTGTGTTTCAGGCGTAGTGTGTACCGGTTGACGACTTTCAGACAAACCGCCAGGCAAATATTGCGTCACCAGTTGTTGGAACAAATTGTCCGGGAATGCCGAAAAATATTGTTTATCCGCCGTACCTGGTATCGCCAGCGACTGATACGTATCCATCGTCATTGGCTTGGATTCAGTTTTCACCTTGTTCACCCATGCCTCATAGTCGGATTCAGTCACCGCATTCACATCAAAGTTCATAGCGCCGAAATGCTCACCACTAAAGTTAGCACCGGAACCGTAATACGTGCCTGTATGATCAGCCTGCAAATACAGGTTCATCGCCATACCCGACATGGTATAAATCTGTCCACCGAGCTGAGGAATCCAGAAGGAGTTCATCGGAGCATCGGAAGTCAGTTCGAAGCGAATTGGTCGATCTTCAGGAATAGTCAGTGTGTTCACAGCTGCAATTCCTTCTTCTGGATAGAAAAATGCCCATTTCCAGTCCATCGAAACCGCTTGAATCACAACGGGTTGCTTGTCGGACTTAATGGCCACAGAAGGCTCGAGTGCGTACGTATAACGTACAGTCACGATACCGAGCACAGCAATAACGACGATCGGAATACCCCACCAGATTGACTCCAGCACATTGCTGTGGTTGAAATCTGGATCGTACTTCGCCTTTCTGCCCGGTTTGTCACGGTATCTCCACACAATAACAAAGGTCAGTATGGTTGTCGGTACGATAACGATCGCTGTCAGAATCGTAGAAATGATAATGACATCGCGTTGTCCTTCTGCAATCGGTCCTTTCGGGTTAAGAACAGCATAGTTACTGGAACCAGCAAACAACGCCCAAACCGTCAGAGCCAGCGACAACACCGTCACAACCAGAACAACCCAGAACATAAGGCGCGAACCTGGTTTTTTGCTCATCTTGATCCCCTTTCTCACTTAACGCTCATGACGTTCATAATGTTGAAACCACACATTCCTATGTTAACACTAAGTGTCCTTTTTGCGTATCCATAGAAGGTGTAAATTTCAGTTTTTTTTGGCTTGTTAACAAATCTGTCAATTTATTAGCAGGCAGACGTGAATGTTTTCACATTATTTAAAGATTAACATATTTTTACTTCGTAAAAAAGCCCCTTTAAGAATTATTCTTAAAGGAGCTTTAATTTTAAAATGCTCGCTGTATCGCTGTCTTTACCGGAGTTCAGTCGTAAACGATGGGCAGCGGATCATCCTAATCGTCCTTAATTCCATCCTTACCTTCATCACTGCGTGCTTGCATCGAACCAAGCCATTTCGCAAGCGAATAAATGAAAGCAAATGCAGCCAAACAGCCTACGCCGATCATCAAGCCGAGATTGTTGTCATTAAATGGTTGCAGATTCAGCACGATCAGTAAAATACCTGCCGCGCAGCACAGCCATGCGACTACAGTCAACATTTTGCTAAGTCCATATGTGTTTTGTGCCGAGCTATTGTTGCTCGGACCTCTGGATTTGGTAGCCACGAAGTCCACTCCCCTTTCTCGGATAGTCGTATTGCTGTGATGTCTACCTGAATCATTCCATCGATTGGTCTGGCGTACCAGGCAGAAGTACTATACGACTTATTACCACAAAAGGGAGCTTTTGATTCGCTGTACGACATTTATATTTTATAGCGCTGCTCCTCTATCAAATGAGTGCGAACATTAACGTGTTTCCATCCAGTTGTTACGGATGACATTTTGATACCAGTAAAAGCTTTCTTTCGGTGTACGTACTTGATTGCGGAAATCCACATGAATGAGTCCAAAACGCATCCGGTAGCCTTCTGCCCATTCAAAATTGTCCATGAGCGACCATGCCATATATCCTTTTAAATGGATACCGTCATTAATGACACGATGTACTTGAGCGATATGCTGCTGGAGGTAGCTAATACGCATGGAGTCATCGACGATGCCGTTTTGTGGGCTATCATTAATGCAGGCTCCATTTTCCGTAATGTAAATATCGATGTTGCCGTACTTTTGTAAGTAATGGATCACATCGTACAATCCGGTCGAGTCGATCGGCCAGCCGATATCGGTTTTGAACAGCCCCATATCGATCGGTTCACTATGCAAATAGCCTGCTTCTGGATGGTAACGGTTCACTGTCGGATGATAGTAGTTAATACCGATCAGATCAATCGGCTGCGCGATAATTTCCATATCACCGTCCTGTACCGGCGGTGTCGCTCCAGCTTCCTTAAACCAGTTATACAACGATTCCGGATAGCTTCCCTTGTAGACCGGATCAAGAAACCAGTCCGCATACACTTCAATGTTACGATTGCAAGCAGCGCGATCCTCCGCACTCTTGCTGTAAGGCACTGCCCACGCTACATTCGGCGCAATCCCAATCTGTCCATCTGCCGGACTCATATCGCGGAACAGCTTAACCGCATGACCGTGAGCAACGAGCAGATGATGACCAACATTAAGCGCGACCTGCAAATCCGTATTGCCTGGCGCATGCTTGCCCTCCAAATTGGACAGAAAAGCAATACACCACGGTTCATTGAAGGTGAGCCAGAATTTAATTTTACTAGCAAATTCGCGGAACATAATTTCGGCGTATTTGACAAATGCATCGATCGTGCGCCGATTTTCCCAGCCACCGACATCCTGTAACGCCTGCGGCAAATCCCAATGATACAACGTACAAAATGGCTCAATGCCTGCTGCTAGCAACGTATCGACAAAGCGATGGTAAAAGTCGATCCCTTCCTGGTTAATCTCGCCATCTCCATCTGGAATAATCCGCGGCCACGCAATGGAGAAACGGTAGGTATCGATACCGAGTTCTTTCATTAGAGCAATATCTTCTTCGTACCGATGATAGCTATCTGTAGCGATATTACCATTATGCCCGTCATATACGTTGCCTGGCGTATGGGCAAACGTATCCCAGATCGACAAGCCGCGTCCGCCTTCCTGATAAGCTCCTTCGATCTGATATGAAGCGGTAGCCGTGCCCCAACGAAAATCATTTGGAAATTGGAAAATAGTCATGTAGTATAACCTCCTGCGGAATATGTAGATTGTGAATTTTATGGCATAGTATCGTATACGCTTACATCATAGTTTATCTTGTGGTGGGGGGATAGGCTGTAACTTATGTTTCTGGGTGCGGAAAATTAAGGAGTTGGTTGTGGCTTTTATAAGTTTGAGTATTGTATTGGTGTATTTCTATAGTAATGCAAAAAATTATAGTGTTGAGCGATGCTGCGTCTGTGTAATTAGCCACTACTCCGGTAAGCAATAAGGGAACGTCCTCAGATAGATGGTAGGAATCTACGGATTAGAATCACAATGTAGATGCCTACTATCCAAAGCTGTAAAATATTTTGCTGTGCAAAAATCACTTTTTATTAAACCTCGTGTTAGGAAATCGCTAATACTATAAGTCGTCCTTTTCCCTTATTTCTTTCCTCTCGTTCAGTACTCAGTGTGACAATTGGCGCTCTCGATTTAAATCATGTTGTTAATCATCATCATGTGAGATACAGTATCCCTTTTTGAGCACGGGAATCTACAATGTATTCCTACGCCCTAGATTCTCGTGTGATAAGGGAGCCTGTTCCCTTGTTGCTTGCCAGCATAGTGGTTACTCTACAACCTAACTATCTGATCGCACAAAGCAAAAGAAAAAGGAGCGCATACTAGCACTCCTTTTCCTTTGTATAAAGTTATTACTATCGTTACCCTATCTCTAACGATTACGCATAGGTAATTCCCGGGAAATATTATTTCTTATTCGTTCCCCATAATTCAACAGTGTTTTTGATCAATTCAGTATAACTTGCTTCCATCTTCTTCATTTCGTCTGTACTCAGCTCGGATACCATTTGATCGTAAATGGTGTCGAATTGGTCTGGTTTAGCCAGGATTGCTTCTGGAACACGTTTGCGGACGATATCCTGCGATTTTTGATAGGCTACAGTGTAGCTTGGGTCATCCGGAGATGGCAGGTTGTAAGCTGCGCCCCATGCTTTTACAGGGAATTCGTCTTTAGCTGGGAACAGATCTTTCCATGTTGTTGCGCCGTATGCCTTGAGCGCATCTTTTTCTGGCTGGCTGTAACTTGCCAGGATTTGCTCAGGGAAGTTCGTTGTATAATAGTTGCCTGTTGAATCTTTCACGCTATCTCCGTAGTGAACCGAGAAGTTGTACATGCCAATACCGGATTCTTTGGTGAAGTTTGTATTGTCATTGATTTTGCGATCTTGAACATCTTGCGGGATGACACGTTTGCCATCTTTCACTTCATAATGTTTACCTTCGATCCCCCAGTTGTTCAGCACCTGCGCTTCATCCGAAGCCATCCAGTCCAGGAACTTGATGATGCGGATTGGGTCTTTGGCAGAGGTTGTAATACCGATACCGTAGCCGACGGGAGGACCGATATCCTGGAAGGAACGATCTTTGGTCGAATCATCCAGTTGTAATGGATAATGTCCGTATGTGCGCTCTGACATGCCCGATGTTTTCAGAGAATTTTCTGCCTGTTGATAGTCCCAATCCTGGTCGATCAGACCGAGTACGCGACCGCTGGCGATTTTGGATAGATACTGGTCATTTTTCTGTGTAAATGTTTCTGGATCAAGCAGACCTTCATTGTACATATGGTTCAACCAGCGGAAATATTCTTTTTCTTCCGGGCGTTTGTAGTGCAGCTGTGCTTCATACGTTTCCGGGTTAATGTAGAATTCGCCATCATCCGGTGCGCCTGTCGCGAGGAAAGCCGGGTTTGTTACCGTAATCATAATTTTCCAATCATCTGCATTCAGAGTCAGTGGAATCGTTGGTTGTCCATTGATCGTCGGGTGCTTTTCTTTGTACTCTTTCAGTACATTTTCGAAGTCCTTCACGGTCTTGATTTTTGGATAGCCCAATTCTTTCATAACCTGATGCTGTACTTCAAAACCGCCGCCCGCATCGAATTTCGCCTCGCCTACGCCTGCATTCGTTGGAATGACATAGATCGACGGATCGTCTTTGCTGTATTGCAGACGGGATAGATCGTTACCGTATACTTTTTTGATATTGGGACCGTATTTGTTAATCAGATCGGTCAGGTCGATTAATGCACCAGCTTCAACCAGCTTCGTAATCGAACCTTTTGGGAAAATGGTATCGGGATATTCGCCGGAAGCGGTCATCAAGGCAATTTTTTGTGTACCGCCGCCGCTCACATCGTACTCGGCATTAATGGTCACATTGGTCGCCTTCGTGATCGCTTGCCCTACGTCATCCTTCATATTATTCCAGGTCGGACTTGCATCCGAGCCAAAGAAGGAAATTGTAATTGGTGTGGATACATCCGATGTTTCCGATTGCGCAGGATCACTGCTGCCTCCGCAGGCAGTTACTGTTACAAGTGAAACTACTGACAACGGAATCATAATGCGTTTTAGCCATTTACCAGCCATTCAAAAGCCCCCTTTGATTTCAGTGGTTGCACTCCATCTCTATATGCTAAGGCGACATGAGCGCCGCCACATAGCTGTTCATTGCGATCCTCTTCATTGCCATGATACATGACACTACATCCATAACATGATAGCGCTAGCAAGACACGTCTATATACGGACGGTTATGCTTTTACAGCACCCAGCGTCATACCGCTTACAAAATACTTTTGCAGGAATGGATACACAATAAGGATTGGTACGGTAACGACAATCGTAATCGCCATCCGAATCGACTCTGGCGAGATGCTCGCCATTTGTTTAGCCATATCATTCGCATTGACCGCACCGCTTTGCTGTGTACTCTGTTGCAGTACCTTCATCAGCTCATATTGCAATGTCGTCCATTGTGGCGAACTTGCATTGTACAAATACGTGTCAAACCATGCGTTCCACTGCCCTACTGCCAGAAATAGCGCGATTGTCGCAAGCACTGGTTTACAGAGCGGCAAAATGACACGCCAGTAGATCGTAAAATCATTCGCTCCGTCCAGCTTTGCCGATTCTTGCAAAGCATATGGCAGCCCATCGATAAAGGAGCGGATAATGAACACATTGAATGCGCTCACAACACCTGGCAACACATACACCCAGAAGCTGTTGATCATACCTAGATCACGAATGAGCAGAAACGTGGGCACCAGACCAGCCGTCACATACATCGTCAGCGCCAGAAATACCGAGATAAAACGGCGTGCCTGAAAATCGACTCGACTAAGCGTGAATGCCAGCATCGATGCACTGAGCAAACCGAGCAGCGTACCTACGATTGTACGAAGCACGGAAATTTGTGCGCCTTGCAAAAGTCCCTGATATTGAAAGATAACGGAATAGTTTTCCAGTGTAAAGGCGCGCGGGATAATATGAATGCCGCCGCGTACCGTATCGGAGGATTCATTGAGTGAAATCGCCAGTACGTTCAAGAATGGATACAACGTAACGATCAGCACCAGCGACATAAGAATCGTATTGCACACATCGAATATTTTATCGCCTCGTGTAGCGTTAAAGGCTTTGTTAGCCGCCATACGTGATTTCCCCTTTCAAACGAATCGTTGGTGCAGCCTCCGTCCAGGCACATCGTAGCGTATCATGCTGTTTATACTGGTGATGTCACCTCATAACGGAGACTGCAACGCATAGATCTACAGACTATTACATAATACTTTCCTTCGTCGTTTTCTTGAAAATGCCATTCGCTGCGAATAGCAGGATAATACTAATCACCGAGTTGAAAATACTGATCGCTGTACCGTAAGAATAACGGTTCATTTCAAGCCCGTATTTCAGTGCATACAGGTCAAGCACTTGCGAATAATCGGTCACGAGGTTGTTGCCGAGCAAGAACTGCTTTTCAAAACCGATGCTGACGAGGTGACCGATCGAC
Source organism: Paenibacillus wenxiniae (assembly GCF_039822605.1). NCBI lineage: Bacteria > Bacillati > Bacillota > Bacilli > Caryophanales > Paenibacillaceae > Paenibacillus > Paenibacillus wenxiniae. The sequence goes on along the minus strand of NZ_JBCGUH010000017.1, from coordinate 55,884 downwards.
ATGATCAGCAATACGATAATCGTCGTCCGCATCCCTGGCAATGTAATATGCCACATTTGCCGGAAGCGCCCTGCACCGTCGACTTTGGACGCTTCATACTGCTCCTGATCAATACCGGTAATGGCAGCTAGATAAATAATCGTATTCCAGCCCATCTCTTTCCATACATCGGAAGCGGTTACAATTCCCCAGAACCATTGCCCCTGTGCCATAAATTGAATCGGCTGGTCTATAATATGGAGGGATACGAGCAATTCGTTAATGATCCCGCCATCGGTCGAAAGGGACTTGGTCACAATCCCGGCCACAACGACCCAGGATACAAAGTGAGGCAGATACGACACGGTCTGTACCGTCCGTTTGAACATGATCCCACGTACTTCATTCAGCAAAATCGCGAATACAACGGGGAAAATAAATCCGAAAACCAGGCCGAGAAAGCTCATCGCCAGTGTATTACGCAGTGCCAGGTAAAACTGCTGATCCTGAAACAATGTAATAAACTGGTCCAATCCAACCCATTTCTGCTCAAAAAATGAGCGCGCTGGACGAAACTCCTGAAAAGCCATCAACCAGCCCCATAACGGTACATAGCTGAATATAAATGCCCAGATAACAAAGGGAACCGACATGAGATACAAAAACTTTTGCTGCTTAAATACTTTCCAGAAGCCGCCTGTCTTGAGCTGACGGGCGCTGGCGCTCTCTCCACCTTTACGGGAGGAAGCCTGCTTGGTTGTTGAATCCATCGTCTCATCCACCTTCCTATAATCGGCTTCATCCTGACCGGATGATGCTGTACGAACGTGCCACGCATCTGTGTGGATTACATAATCGATTATAAAAGAAAGCGCTTACTGTTAATACCTGACAAATTATATGAAAAATCATATAAAAATTAGACATCTCTGTCGGAGCGGCTCGAATCACTAAAAATAATGGTGATTCGTTGTCCAGTTTTTATGGTAGGAGCTGTATAAGTGCGATAAAAAAGAACCTTACAAGCAACACAAAAAGCCTGGTTTCTATAGCGAAACAGGAGTTGAGCACACACTATACATAATGCCCTAATTCATTAAAGCTTATTCGTAATCATCGTTCTATCCGTAAAATGAACAACTGACTCATTTCTAGTGTTAGCGATTTTCTAACACGAGGCGCAATGAAAAAGTGATTTTTGCGCAGCAAAATATCTTACAACTTCTAGTGTTAGCGATTTTCTAACACGAGGTGCAATGAAAAAGTGATTTTTGCGCAGCAAAATATCTTACAACTTCAGAGGGGCGGGGATCTACCATTCACTCCTAATCTGTAGATTCCCGCTCCTCCACTGAGTCCGTCTCCTTATTCCTTGCTGGAGTGATTGATGTCCCAACAACCAACTAACATCCAAACACCCAACCCATACCGCTTCAATGCTGCTGCTCATTCTCCATCTGCTCCCGATAAGCTGACGGCGAAACACCCGTGTATTTTTTAAATTTGCTATGAAAATAGTCCACATTCGCATAGCCTACCATCGAAGCGACCTTATGCACCTTCATGCCCTGAGCGAGCAATTCCTTTGCACGATCCAAACGCACGCCATCGAGAAAATGGTTGAACGATTCGCCTGTGTACGTTTTGAACATTTTGCCGAGATAGGCGCTGTTGTAGTTGAATACTTCAGCCAGCAGTTCCAGTTTTAGATTATCGCTGTAGTGACGGCGAATGAAGTCGGTCATCTGCTTCATCACCGACTCGTGGCTAACACCGTTGATCGATTGCAATAGTTGTTCCAGCCCGCGTAGCATCAGATCGATCATGCTGGCAGCGGTTGGCGCAGAATATAGTTCGGGGATAAGCGCCAGGCATGACTGTACGGCTGGGCCAGAGCCGGCTACGCTACCAGGTAAACGACTAAGTGCAAGCGATAGGACATGTGACGATAAGCTTTTGGTATCGCGTTCGGCGAGACGGGCAAGATGACAGACCGACATCAACTCGGTTAATACGCGTTCAGCGGCTTCCAGACTGCGGATATCGACCGCATAGTATAACCGATCTGCCCATTCGTTCGCCTGTGGTGCTAGGATAGACGGCTGTTCTGTATGCTCAGGCTCCTGTCCATATCCATACGGCTTACTTCGGCTCACTGCCATGCCCTTTGTCCCGAACCAGAAGCGTTGCTCCAACAGGTCGAGCGCATCGGCATAACTGTCGTGAAGCTGCTCCAATTCATCCACTTCCATCCCGGCAGCAGCATACCACATTTCCGAAGCTGTGGAATGATCCAGCAAGCGTTCACGCAATTCACTCAGCTCGCGTTCTCCATACGATCGCCCGGTCAGGATGCCAATATAGTTTCCTGCGCGAAAAGCGATATGTCGCTGCTCCATATTCCACCAGCTATGCAGCTGTTCCAAATACGTGCTCCACCCGTCCAGATGATCGCCTCTACTCGCATGATGCTCTAGCAGTAGCACCTGATAGGAAGGCCAGCCTAGCGATAATGCCTGCTGTGCACGCTCCTGTTCTTTGCCAGAGCTACTCATTAGCATTTGCTCTACTAATTCATGAGCAGGTACAGGCTGCTGTCGCTGTGCGCCCACATGCTGTTCTTGCTCCAGTGATTCATATACACGTAGCAGCTCCTGCTCCATCTCCACTTCATCTACCGGCTTGAGCAAATAGCCATCCACTCCGTAACCGAGCGCACGGCGTGCATATTCAAAGTCTGCATGTCCACTCAAAATTAACACATGAGTCCGGCTATGATTGCGACGAAGCTGCTCAATCACCTCTAATCCATTCATTCCCGGCATACGAATGTCCATGATCATCAGGTCTGGCTGAATACGTTCAAACTTTTGCAGCGCCTCACGGCCATTTGCCGCTGCATCCACGACTTCAAATCCGATCCGATTCCAGTCGATAATCGTCTTCAATCCTTCTCTTATCGCTGGTTCATCATCTACAATCATTACCTTAAACATGATACTCCCCCTTCATTGTCGGTCAATCCGTCTGTATCGCGGCGGTCATGCTCAAACAAACGGAATTTTAAACGAAATTTGTGTACCTGCATTCGGTGCGCTGGAAATGTGCAGTCCATAAGCGGGTCCATAGGAAAGTGTCAGCCGTTGATGCACATTTTTCAGACCGATGCGGTCACCTTCTCGATCCGTCTGTAACGATTCACGCACATATTGCAGACGTTCGGCGCTCATTCCAATCCCATTGTCGATCACATCGATCATGACTTCTTGCTCGATCCGCAGTGTACGAATAATAATGAGTCCTCCGCCCTCCTTCGTTTCCATACCGTGCACGATTGCATTTTCTACCAGTGGCTGGATGATCAGTGGCGGAATCGCGGTTTGGGCAGTCTGGGGATCGATCAATAGCTCATATCCTAGCCGATCACCAAAACGGAATTTTTGAATTTCCAGATAGGAGCGAATGAGTTCCATCTCGCCTTCAATCGTCGTATGTTTATTGCCAATCTCCAAATTGTTGCGGATCAATTTGCCAAGCAGACGAACGATGTAGGCAATTTCCTTTTCCCCATTCACATGAGCTTTCATCCGAATCGACTCCAGTGCATTAAAGAGAAAATGTGGATTCATCTGGCTTGCCAGCATTTTAAAATTAATATCACGCTGGCTAATTTCCAGCCTCGTATTACGTTCATTCGACTCATACACCTGATCCATTAGCTGCCGGATGCTAAGCACCATATCATTGAAGCGACGAGACAACTGCCCGATCTCGTCCATACCACCAATATTGGACGATACTTTCAGATCACCTGTACCTAGCTTATTCATCTGTCTGCTTAAGTTGGATAAACGACGTGTGATCAAAAGGGAAATCATTTGCAAAAAGCCAAGCCCGATGAGCAAAATGGCCACCAGTACGCTTGTACCGATCAGGATAATCCGATTCGAATCACGAACGATGCTGTTATTAGAGAACACCGAAATAATTTTCAAACCGTTCGCACTGCTTTCCGGTATCAACGTATCCACAACGATATTGGATAGCTGCCCATTAACCTCATGCTCATAAATGCCCGGCCCAGCCGATGGATCAATGTCAATATCAATATTCGGATCATCCAGCCGCTTGCCGATCAATTCCGTATTTTTGGCAGATACGATGTTGCCTTTGTCATCCAAAATCATCGTCTCAAATGGCTCGGCACTAATCAATGAATTCAGATACGATTGGCTTAATTCAATCACGAGCACACCACTGGTCGTATAATCGGTAAAATTCACTTTACGTACAAGGCTCAGCACTTTGGTTGAGCTAATCGTATCGTCGGTGCGATAAAACCAGTTAATGATACGACTATTCATCGCAGCTTTATACCAGTCACTGCTGCGAATATCTGATGTCACACGCATAAATTCCAGATTGTCCTGAATCGTATCGTTCGTCGTATAAAAGCGAATCGCTGACACTTCGGAATACAGACGCTGGTATTCGTCGAATTCCTGATAGTTGCGATAAGCTTCAACCAGATCATACACACGATCATAACGGGTATTCACGACATGACTGAGACGGGTATCAAACAACAGCTCATTGGAGATATTGGTCGGTACCCGTAACATGGTCGTCATCTGATTTTTAATGCGTTCCACATTGTTCGTCGTTTGCTCAATCGCATTGTTTAATGCATCTTGACGCAAATAATTAACGACGACCCCACCGATCACGAGCACCGGTAACATGACGACAAAGATGTACGCGATAATGAGCTTATTTTTAATTTTAATATCGTTAATACGATGGATGAACAACTGCCACATTGGCTTCCAGCTCTCTCTCATTAAGCATGAATACACCCCAGTTACTCTGCATAAAATATCGCTGCATAGCATGTTTATTCGAATTAACTTTTAAATGTAAAACGCTTACAAACGTGCTTCTGGAAATATACTGTATCATAACATGCTGACAAAGAAAAAGACTGCCTACAAGCGACAGTCTTCATTTTAACCCTAAATTTTAAAAAAGTATTAAATTTATGACGATAAAAGTTTATAAAACTGCAACCGGTAGCCGATATATTACTTTAGAATTAAAGCGGCTTAATATATTCGGTATCCGGCAGACGGAACGGATCTTGCTGATTGATATGATCATAGAACATTACACCATTCAAATGATCATATTCGTGCTGAAACACGATGGCGGAAAATCCTTTAAGCTTCAGCTTAAACGGGACGCCTTCCGGCGTAAATGCCTGCACGGTTACTTTCTCGTAACGCGGTACGTAGCCCTCTATCGGGCGATCTACAGACAGACATCCTTCACCATGCTCCAGATAGGTCATCGCAGCCGAGTGGCTCACCAGCTTGGGATTACAGAATACATATTCCATCTGTCGATCTTGATCATCCATGAAATAGACGACAAACACCCGCTTATCCCAACCAATCTGATTTGCCGACAGTCCAATACCAGGTCGTAAACCGTATGTTTCAGCTGCTTGCTCATTTTGCGATTGCTTCAAAAACTCCATCATGCGATTAACTTTGTTGCGGTCTTCTTCTGACAGCGGAAGAGTAACTGGCTCTGCCACCTGGCGTAATACCGGGTGCCCTTCACGTACGATTTCATCCATAGTTACAAAAGGAAGTGATGATTGACTCAATGTAGCTGATGCCACCTTTTACTTAAAATATTATTTATTTTTTAAAATCATCATACAAACAGGCAATATCGATAGTTAATTATAAAAAATGTTCAAATTTACGTCAATGATAGCGGTTTTTTGTCTCAATGTGTCGAATTTGCATTGACGTAATACTGGTAACAAATTACTATATTGTTAAGGAAGTTTTAAGAAATGTTTGAACGAATGAAATAAGACTGTTTTTGGATTTTGGTTTCTTTCATCCTGGCGCTCTACATAATTCATTTATGATAGCCAATCCATTTCCGGTTGCTTTCATTATACCAATAATTAACTAACAGTTTTATTTATTTTGATTGAGGGGGATTTTACAATTGGAAACATCTGGAGAGCTTTTGAAAAGTTATTTGCTGCTGGTAGATCGCATGCCACGAATTATGGAACTTCCGACGCTGATGCGTCAGCTCAAATCGAATACAACTGAAATTTTCATCCTGCATTTCTTGCTTAACAACGGTAGTCAATACGGTACAGATATCGTGAAAGCAACAGGACTGACAACAAGTGCAGTGACTCAGATTTGCGATAAGCTGGAGCAGGAAGAATTGATTGAGCGTACACGCTCCGATCAGGATCGTCGTTATGTGAGCATTTCGATCACACGCAAAGGTGGACGCGCACTGGATAAGATTTTTGGCATTATGGCAACAAAGCTAGTAGAGAACATTCGCGATTTGAGCGATGATGAAGCGGATGAACTTTTACTGCATCTGCGCAGTGTAGAGCAGCTTGTTTTACGACGCCGTCAATTGGCAATGAAATAACCATTATGGCTCTCGTATGGTATACCTTGAATACAGCAAAAAGCCTGACAGATGATGATGTGCTGTCAGGCTTTTTTGTATAGGTTATTTTTTGTATAGGTTATAGTCGTTGTAAGTTGTATACGTTATATATTGTAGGCATAACGTTTAATGACCCGCTACTTTAATCGTAACCGCTAGCCACTTCGTAAAATTACTTAATGTCTGCGAGATATTCGGATACCTGAGTAGGTGTTTTGGCGAATTTGCTGTGCAGATGGGCGATTTTTTCGCCGCCACGATACACGAGCAGACTCGGAATACCACGTACTTCATTTTGTTCTGCTAGATCCTGAAACTTCTCGGCATCCATTGCGAAAAAGCGTTTTTCTGGATTTTGCTCGATAATATCTCCCATAAAGCGATCCAGTGTTTTGCAGTCCGGGCACCAGTTCGTATCAAATTTGATCACTGTGTATTCCTGACCGTCGATCAAGTCACGATATTGTTCTTCTGTTTGAATGCGTTCCATGTGTAAAGTCGCTCCTCTCTATGCTGGTAAACCAGCTTGCGTCATGTTGGGATGATTTTAAACCAATTATCTTACGGCAATCTATCTTAATTTCAAGAAATATCTTTCTTTATTATCCGTCTTTGAAGCGAATTTGGCAAGGTGTTTTGGCTTAGCGTCTATGCCTGTTCTCTATTTTTCATTCAGCAAACGAATCGTATTACGCGCGAACAACCAGTCCATCATCTCAGGAAAACGACGATAAAAAGAATCCTCTTCATGATCCTCGCCCTCACGACGTACAAAATATAGCTGATCGGGTTGCTGCTGATTGCGGGATAAAATCACTGCCGCCTCATTCGTTAACGACTGCATCAACCGTTGACGATTCTGCTTCTGTACCCCTTCTAGTGAACCGATATCCATATACACCCGTAATCCCGGTAACAGTTCGCGTTCCGCCATAAACTCCACAAAACCTTCATACCATAGTGAAGCTGACATCGCCCCAATGCGTCCAAACACTTCGGGATAGACATAGGCAGCAAATAAAGATACCAGTCCACCGAGCGACTTACCAATAATGCCTGTACATTCCGGTCTTGGATCGGTATAAAAGTTGCGATCGACCCACGGCTTAATCTCATGCGTTAACGTGTATAAATACTGGCTCGCTCGCCCACCAAAATGATCATAATGGCGACCGGGTTGCAGCTTCTGCGCAGACCACGGCGTATATTCATGGATGCGATCCTGCGGCGTAATGCCAATCATAATCAGCTCAGGCAATGTGCCTGCCGCAAATCGCAGCTCCAGATGATAGATATTACCATTTAAGATCGGATCAAACAGATCCCCGCTATCCTGAACGTATACGACAGGTAATGGATAACTGGCATGCTCATAGGAAGGCGGCAAATAAATGAGCAATTCCCGTCCGGCATGTCTCTCGATCAATAAGGTTCCCTTCATGACGACTCTCCTTCTTCCGGCAGCATCAATTGAATTTGTAGTCTGTAGGATGGATTAGAGTGAGTTGGATGGCATGTTTAAAATGGGTTGTTCTTGGTAGTATAGCAAATCCTATGGCTGATGTCGTGTAGGCGCTTGCTTGTAGTGTTAATTTAGTTTGAGTGAAGGTCACTATGGATGTTCTGTGTGGGTAGGTATATTACTTCCAGTGAGGAATAAAGGACGGAATCCCGTATCGCATAGGAATCTACGGATTAATAATGAATTGTAGCTTGCCGTGTTAGGAAATCGCTAACACGGAAATAGTAAGATATTTTGCTCTGCAAAAATCATTTCTCATTGCACCTCGTGTTAGGAAATCGCTAACACTAGAAACTGTAAGATATTTTGCTCTGCAAAAATCACTTCTCATTGCACCCCGTGTTAGGAGATCGCTAACACTAGAGCGGTAAAATATTTTGCTTCGCAAAAATTACTTTTTCATTGCACCCCGTGTTAGGAGATCGCTAACACTAGAGGTCGTCCTTTCCCCCTTATTTCCTTGCCTCCGCTTTATGCTGATCGCATTCTATCTGTAGAGTTCTGCTTTAAAATGTATCTCAGACTAATTATCAATTTGTACTATTCTTTTTGCTACCTTCTCACAATACTTAAACCTTAATGTTCCACTCATCTACTCTAATTTTGCCATAGTACATACACTTTAAAAGACAAATAAGCCTCACAAAACAAGCCGATGCATCGATGAATAAATCATCAATGTATCAGCTCAATACAACCGATCGCCTTTTTATTTGCCCAACTGTGTTGACTTTTTATTGCTTCCTTTTAAACCAGCTATTTTCTTTATTTGTTCGTTTTTAATTCTTCGTTCTAATGTTCACTTTTGGCAGTGTATTCCGCGATTAGCACCAATCTGCGTATGACTATGACCGAGCATAATCAATCAAATACTCAACACCAGCGCTGCCAGCAAGCCCATTGAAGCGATTAAGCCGACGATCGGGCCGCCTTCTTCGTAAGCTTCGGGTGCCATCGTGGAGCAGAGCATGGCGATGATACCGCCGCCGGCGAAGGCGCCAATGCCTGCTTTTAGTTCCTTCGGTAGCATTTCGAGGAACAGGTAGCCGAGCATAGAAGCCAGTGCAGAGATGGTTAAGACGGCGAGCCACATCCAAAATATTTTTTTACGGGAGAAGCCGCTTTGCTGCATACCTACAGTGCTGGACAGTCCTTCCGGGATATTACTAACGAAAATAGATACGACCAGCACTGCGCTCACGCCTTGCCCTGTGAGCAAGCTAGCGCCGATCATGATCGATTCAGGGATCGCGTCCATAACAGTACCGGCGAAGATACCGAGTCCGCTCTGGCTTTTGCCGTCTTTGCCTTGCTCGTTTGAATGAGAGCTATCGGTTTGCTTTCCTTGATCATGTGTATGTGCCTGTACAGCGCCTGTAGTGCCACGATGTGCATTAGAGGCTAGTTGTGAGCTGTTCGTTTGGCTCGTTGCCTGCTGTGATGTAGAAGCTGAATCCGCCTGTTCATCGATCTGCTTCCCTGTTCCCTGATCGCTTGTGGGCGATATGGCTTGTTTCATCATGTACGAGCGTTTGCGATTCGCACCGCCCTTGCTGGACACGTACAGATCAAAGATTGTATATACGACTGCCCCGACGAGAAACCCGATCGCTGTCGCTGCCAGCCCACCGTCTTCGATTGCATCCTCTAACAATTCAAACGAGGCGGCACCAATTAACGTACCTGTACCAAATGCCATAATCCAGCCAATGATTTTTTTCGGAATTTTAAAAAAGGCTGCCACTACAGCGCCCAGCAATACCGCTGAGCCTGCAATCGCTCCCCACATCAATGCACCCCACATGTTCGTCGCCTCCCGTCTACAATTCACTCTGTCCACTTATTAACCAGATTGACGAGGTGTGTCATGCTTTTTATGTCAATTTCTTCGTATTGATCATGAATGAACGTTTGATTATGTTTATTTCCTCTTTTTCTTTATCCTTGCTTATTCTCGTAACACGTACTCATTCCGCTAGGTGCATGAACCGGTTGGACAGTTCCACGCTTACACTATGTATAAAATAAAAAGCTATTCTCCGTTTAGAGGAGAACAGCTTTTGCGGGTATTTTGATCGACTGGTGATCGATCCTACATGGCAACCGATGTGACTTATACATCAATCGATGTTATGCCACTTATCGATGTTACATATTCATATATCCATCTTTTAGCGCCTATTTATACAATATATCCATGTATCCATTTTGTAGTGCTTAACGATGCTGTGTATACGTATTAGCTGGACGCAGCGAACGAATCAGCGCCACTTCCTGATCGGTCAGTGGCGGCAGATTACCTGCTTCTACATTGTGACGCAATTGCTCAGATGAGCTTGCACCTGGAATGACGGCTCCTGTCGCTGGATGTGCCAGTGCATAACGAATCGCCAGCTGAGTCAGACTGCGGCCTTCGCCACAGAGCTGTTCCAAATGATGACGCAGCGCCACGATCTCGTCGCCCTCAATACCGAGATAGCCTTTTTGTGCCTTGTCTTCGCGTCCATGTGCCAGGGCACCGCTTGCTACCGGACCACGGACGATCGCACTGATGCCATGCTCTGCCAGCAACGGCAGCACTTCTTCCTCCGGGCGGCGATCCAGTATGCTGTATTGACTCATCAGACTGACGATATGTGAGCGTTTCACATATTCACGAATGACATTGGGACGAATCGAAGAAATGCCGTACTGACGAATGACACCTTCGCGCTTCAGTTGCTCAAATGCTTCGATCGTTTCATCAATCGGATCATCCAGTGTACCGCCATGTAGCTGATACAGATCGATATAATCGGTTTGCAAACGACGCAAGCTGTCCTTTATAGCTTCCATAATATACGCTTTGGAGGCATCCCATACCCAGCCGTCTTTGCCTGGAACACGACGATTACCGACCTTCGTGGCGAGTACAACATCGCTACGACGGCCTTTGATCGCTTTGCCAACAATTTCCTCATTGCGACCTTCATCATATAGATCAGCGGTATCCAGCAAAGTCACGCCCAGATCCAGTGCTTCATGTAGCAGTGCAGTCGCCTTCTGTTCATCTGTACCGAGCGACATACAGCCAAGGCCGATTTCGCCTACAACGAGATCGGATGCGCCTAATTTATTTTGTCTCATGATGTGTACCCCTTTCCTGTTTGAATGGCTATACTTAATTTTTAAATAAAACAAGACTAAGATAGTTAAATTAAGTTATTAGACATAATAATATGGTTTACCCATTAAACTTTTCTAGATACCAGTAATTGATTATATACTCTGTTTTTTCTAGGTACTATATTACATTTTTGTATTATAATTTTAAAAGTATAATATAATAAATTTTATATCCATTAAACTTTGAAACCTATATATTTTAAATAAGGGAGCAATTTAAATTGGAAATTGTAGTCTATGCATTAGATGCTGGGGGAAAAAACAATTTTGCATGGGTGCGTGTGCATAAATGTCCAAACGATATTAATAATTATGTCCCTATAATTACTCCAAAAAATCAAAATATCGATAATATAATTGATTGTTCATCAATAAACGGGACAGATTATGTGTCTGGAAATGATCTTAAACTTTTATCGAATTTAATTTATAATGATTTAAAAATAGGTAACCATGTAGCAATAGGTGTAGAAGCTCCAATGTGGTTTCCAATTTCTCCTCTTAAAAATGATTATAGATTTAAAGAAGAACGTCAATCATCTTGGTCTGGACAAATAGGCTCAACTGTTAGTGTACAAGGGATTAAAATCATATTAAACTTGTTTGATTTGCTGAGAAAAACAAAAAATATTACATTCTCTACTACTACAGAATATACTCACTGGACTAAGAAAAGTGAAGAAAAAATAATTTTTTTATTCGAAGGCTTTATTAGTGGGGTTAATTATAAAATACCTTGTACTAATAACTCTGCAATCAGAAAATTACCCTTACGACCTATTAATCCAAAAACCTCAAAAAAATATTCAACCGTTTATGAAGAAGAGCACCGTTGGGATGCCTTTTTAGTTGCTTGTGCATTTTACGGATATTATCTTAATGCTAACTTAGGAAAAGATAGAACAGGAAGAACTTATAAAGCAACCAAATTTTCTTCATTACATTTAAATGTTTTTTCTCATTGGCATTCAATTATGAGAAGGTTTAATATCTTCATTACTCCTATATCTGATTGCGCATGCCCAATATTAGCTATTGAATAAAACTAAAAAATCTATTAAGGCATTTTGCTTAAGGTAGAAAATGAAAAAATATGATGCTACCACAAGATTAATTATAAAAACCGAATTTTTATGCTCAAAAAGAAAGACAGTCAACCAATACAGCGAAGAAACAACGCAACAATAAATATTTCAGATCATTTGACGTATTATAATGAGGAACGTTTCTAAGGTAACCTCAGCAACCGCTCCTCCAAAAGAACTTCAGAAAAAGATCGTTCTTAAAATATACTTTAGTGTCTAATAGATAAGCTTACGGATAGTATTAAAGAAAATACATTTTTTGTTATTTTCTATTTAATTTTTTGAAATAATTAACTTTACCCGTCCCACGTCTCCAGATACCAGCCGCACCTTAATTCCATGCGGATGTGTTGGTGAATTGGTCAAAATATCCTTCACGACTCCACGCGTCAATTTGCCTGAGCGCTGATCCTGCTTGAGTACAATATCCACTTCCAGACCTGGACGGATGTTTGCTCGTGTTTGTCCATTCATATTCCATATCCCTCTCATTCATCTCTGCTAGTCATACACTCTATACTTACTAGCTATAGATGTTATTTTATCGCATAGCATCGGATATTCACAAAAAAAGAGCACCGGCGTTCCGGCAGCAACTGCCACACTCTACACACCGGTGCTACCTTTAACAGATGATCCGTATGCTTATCATAGTTCGATCACTTGTATTTCTTCCAATCCTGCTTGCTATTTTCCAGCAAATAGCCAAAATCATTGTCACGGCGCTTTTGCTCAGCACGGCGTTCTTCCTCTACCTCGCGGCGTTGTTGCTCCTGACGCTCGTGTTCTTGCTCACGTAGCTCTGTCGCCTGTGCTTTCAGCTTATCAAGCACATCAGCACTCAGCATATCCTTAAGCGTTGCTGGCTTGTCCTGCGATGCTGCTGCCGGACGTGCAGCTGTTTTATTCTTTTTCGCCATCGTATTCACCCCGCTGATTCATATAATACGTGATGTCAGCCTACGGTATGGGCTAATATCGTAATACTGCTTCCCTCCATTATATCATAAGAAGCGAATGAGCCTCTAGCAGCCAACTGTCCTTCAAGCTACAGCACAATAGATCACAATACAATAGATTACAATCAAAGCAGCCGATCGAAGCAATAATTATTTTTGTGCTTCCATATCAATCGTATCGTCTTCTACATACGGTTGCACTTCAATCGCACGAATATGTTGCTGCTCCATCCGGGTCACCGTAAAAGCAAATCCATCTTCGACGACCGAATCACCTTCACGCACATTGAATTTACGCGACCAGATCCAGCCACCAATTGTATACGCTTCACCTGCTTCAATATCGGTACCGAGACGACGATTCACCTCATGAATGAGCGCCTGTGGCTGAAGCTGGTAATGCTTTTCGCCTAGCTTGGTAATCGCTGGTGTTGGCGGTGGTTCGCTATCCGATTTGGACGGAATATCGCCCACGATCTCCTCCAGTACATCCTCCAGCGTGACGATGCCTGCGGTTCCCCCATATTCATCAAGCAGCACCGCCATATGAATATTGTCCTTTTGCATCCGTCCCAGCAGTTCACGCGCAGGTACGGTTTCGATCAATTGCAATACAGGACGGATAAATGGCGCAATCGATTCTTCTGGTGAATGTTGAACCTGCACAACATCACGCAGCACTTCTTTTACATTTAGCAACCCGATAATTTTATCTTTATCACCTTCCAATGCGACCGGCAACAGGCTAAACGGCTCTTCTTTCACAATCTCATAGAAGCGCGCCAAATTCGCATCCTGTGCAATATAGATCATTTCGGTACGCGGCACCATAATTTCACTACCGACCAGCTCATCAAAATCAAACACATTGTTCAAATACCGATACTCCGTCGGTGTAATGCTACCGCTCTTGTACCCTTCAGACAATGCAAACCGAAGCTCGGCTTCGCTCTGAGCCGCTTCATGCTCCGAGATCGGCTTTACTCCGAACAGACCGGTAATAAGGCGTGAAGAACGACTCAGCACCCAGTTAAACGGATACGTGATCCGGTAAAATACGATCATCGGCCGTGCAAAGAACAATGCCATCGGTTCAGCTACCTGAATCGCAAATGACTTCGGCACCAGCTCCCCGATTACAACTTCAAAATACGTCAGCAACAAGAATGCCAGTATAAACGACAGAATCGACGTGATCGCTTCCGGCACATGCAACAGCACAAATAACGGATGCAGCAGCTCCTCAATCGTCGACTCCCCCAGCCAACCAAGTGCCAGCGACGTTAATGTGGTGCCCAGCTGACAGGCGGACAGAAATTCATCTAACTTGCTAATGATTGACTGCACGGCACGGGCATTTTTATTGCCCTCCTCTGCCAGCTGATTAATGCGCGATACCCGTACACGAATAATCGAATATTCGGACGCCACAAAAAAGGCAGTCAATAAAATGAGTAAAATGACGAGAATAACGTTCATCGTCTCCATGGATCGTATCTCCCCTTTCTCTCTGCTTGCTATATGTATCCTTTTACTCAATCATTCTAGTATATACCCGGATTTGCACTTTTTCTTACCTTTTTGCGTGTTGTAACATTCATTGCAATGAAGTCATGGAGTTAGATGAGGCAAAAAGAAGTGTGTTGGCGTTCTGTACTTATGTCTGTTAACGTCGTTTCTATCGATGATTACCATTCATGCCTCCGATCATCATGACTATTGTATATCCATAAAAAGAGCGCACTATTTATATACATCTACTATATCTACGACATCTACTCCTAATCATTCTGCATAATATGCCTGCAAACACACAGCCGCAAACTAGAACAGGTTCATATCAACAGCAAAAAGCCTGCTCTATGACTAGAACAGGCTTTTTCATCGAATTGCTTTTCTCTGTTACTTCCCTCTTAAATCGCAATTCGCTCCATCATTTAAAATCATCTTTTCAAATCATCGTTCAAAATCAGCACTCTACGCCTACCACTCCTGCTTACGCGCAAACATCATCCACGTTCCACCCAGCAGCAGTGCTACCGCTACTAGCGGCTGCACAAATACGAAGCGTGACAACACCGAATCGATCGAAAATACAGCAAAAAACAACAAGGACAGCACAGTCAGCAAGTTAATCGGAATGAGCAACCATTTATTGCGTGATCCGAACCAATAAAATTCAAACAATCCGACCGCCACCGCCAAAATGAAGCCCGGCCACATCACACTCCACAACCCGAACATTTGCGCAATCTGGCTCACCAGTCCACTCACGATCAAAATTCCGCCCGGTATGAGCAGCCCTATGCCTTTTCTACCTACAAGTGAAAAGGTCAACCAGTGTAAAAACAGCCCCAGTGGAATGACAAACAATGTCGGCCAGAAAATCGCAAAAATCTCACCTGCATTACCCGAACCACCCGGATTTAAAAATAAATACACGCCAAGTAGCAGCAAAACAGGCGCAAGAATCGCCCTTCTAATCATGCGCAATCCCTCCTTTTATCATCAGTCCATGTCACTATGTAATCCAATCCTAACAATAAAGCGTTGCCGATTCATGATGTTCACTGAAATTCATTGTAACATATCGCCCACAGAGCGGCTTCCGTCCCCGGGTAATACGTCAACCTGGACTTTAGTCGGGGAATAGCAAAAAGCCCTTCATCTGCTTAAAGTGCCTCCTAGAAGGTCATCAGATAAACCGGTGGTTTATTCCAATGTTTATTCTAAGGCGTGCACTTCAACTCATTTCAGCAGCATAAAGGACTTGTGCTTATTCATTTGTTATAAATACCATGTACTACATAGATGACATGTACATCGATTACATCTGCTTGTACTTACACTTCATATTCGAATACATCCGTATTACTTACACGGCAAATTCGCTACTTGTCGCTGCGTCGGAAGGAACAACCGCGTCATGCAATTGCGCTTCAAGCTCATCGGTATAGTTGCGTTTTTGCTCTGGTGTCCAGTTTAAGCGTTTCGCCATATACTCGATCACCGGCTGTTTCCATTGCTCCACCCATGCGATATTAAAGAACAATGCGCCTGTGCGACGAATGAAGAAGTCGACCGGCTTCACCGTCATTTCTTCGGAGATCGCATAAGCGATGCGTACACGCACATCGACAGGCAGATTCAGCTCGGTAGCAAATTCATCTTTCTGATTTACGAGTGCGAATAGCTTGCTCACATTGGAGCCGTAGAAGCTTGCCAGGTATTCGCCTTGCTCGCGTGTCAGTCCCACATTGGTCGCTGCATCGGCATGCTGACGAATAAATGCAGGCAGACCTTTCGAACCGCCCACATGACCACCCGAAATTGCCATATGCTTCGTTTGTGAAGGTTTGAATGTTTTGCCTGTTTCTTTGCTCAGCAATGAACTTGCCAGATCGACTACCATCTCCGCCATTTTGCGATAACCGGTCAGCTTGCCACCTGCAATCGTGATCAGGCCGCTATCAGATTGCCAGATTTCATCCTTACGGGAAATTTCCGATGGTGATTTTCCATCTTCATGAATGAGCGGACGTACCCCTGCCCAGCTTGATTCGACATCATCTACAGTCACTTTGACCGTTGGGAACATATAGTTGATCGCATCGATCACATATTGACGATCTTCCGTTGTCATCCGTGGATGAATCGGATCTGCTTTGTAGACCGTATCAGTTGTACCGACATACGTTTTGCCATCACGCGGAATGGCGAACACCATCCGTCCATCCGGTGTGTCAAAATAAACCGCTTGTTCCAGTGGGAAACGAGCATGATCGATAACAAGGTGAATCCCTTTGGTCATTTGCAGTGTTTTGCCTTTTTTCGAATTATCGATTTTACGCAGTGTATCGACCCACGGGCCAGCTGCATTAATGACTTTATGCGCCATTAGTTTATATTCTTTGCCGCTAACGGTGTCTTTCACTTTTACACCTTTGAGCTTGCCGTTTTCATAAACAAAATCTACCGCTTTAGCATAGTTCACCGCCAGCGCACCACGCTCTACCGCTTCCTTGATCACTTCAATCGTTAGACGCGCATCATCAGTACGATATTCGACGTAGTAACCGCCGCCTTTTAAGCCATCCTGCTTGATCAGCGGTTCTTTATCCAGTGTGTCCTGAGCGCTCAGCATTTTGCGACGCTCGCTGCTTTTTACGCCTGCTAGGAAATCATACACACGCAGACCGATCGATGTGCTAAAGCTACCGAATGTGCCGCCCTGGTGGAACGGGAGTAGCATCCATTCAGGTGTTGTTACATGTGGACCATTTTCGTATACGATGGCGCGCTCTTTACCGACCTCTGCCACCATCTTCACTTCAAATTGCTTCAAATAACGTAAACCACCATGTACGAGCTTGGTCGAACGGCTCGATGTACCTGCCGCAAAATCCTGCATCTCGATCAGACCGACCTTCATCCCGCGTGTAACAGCATCCAGTGCGATACCCGAACCTGTAATACCACCGCCAATGACCAGTACGTCCAGCGTCTCACTGCTCATCTTTTGCAATTGCTCTGCTCTTGTATGTGCTGAAAAGATCGTCATTTGTGTTGCCTCCTATATGATGCAAGATGGGGAACTGTGCAGCTGTGCATGACACAGTTTCATTTGAATATTTTTCCAGATAAAACCGTAAAAAAGAGACCACGAACAGTACACTGAATCGGCAAATGCCGTGTGTATGCGTGGTCTCTCAAAGTCTCATGACGAATTTATTAACTTGTTAACGTTATTATAGCATATTCATGTAAGGGTAGCAAAGAAATCGTTCAAATTTTATAAACATTTTGAATCGACTCTGTTATGAAGCAGCACCGGTCAAACTTTTCACGATAAAAGCAAGCTGCGCGTCCATCGAAATCGGATCATTAAAGTAGTACGCGATCGGATCGATATTGAACACATGACCTGCTTTCACAGCAGGCAGGTTTTTCCACAGACTGCTATTGTACAGTGCCAGACCGCTTTTATCGCTATCGCCACCCCAGGGAGCAGTGAAAATATAATCGCCGGCAAAATCAGGCACATTTTCTAACGAGATATCAACATAGCCGGGACCATGATCAATCGCTTCCTTCTGCGTTGTCGGTGTACCTTTCAAACCTAGCTCTTGATAAATGATCTCGCCGCCACGTCCGTAGCTGTCACCCATAATGTATACACCTTTAGCATACGGCTGAATGATCGAAATCGTTTTGTCGCCTACAGCGGCCTGTACTTTGGGCTTCGCTTGGGCGATTTTGCTTTCCCAGGCTGCGGCAAGCTCTTTCGCTTTGTCCTCCGTACCTGTCATTTTGCCAAACTCTTGCAGTTGCTCTTTGTAGTTATATTGACCGTACTTGATCGCGACCGTTGGAGCGACCTTTTCATAATTGGCAAGATTTGCATCGCCATCCCAGACGACGATCAAGTCTGGATTCAGTGCAAGCACTTCCTCAACTTTTGGCGTTTCGCCCAGATTCGTTACACTTTCCGTTGTATCTTTTAGCATACTGCTGGAGAATACATGATCCACGGTAGCAATCGGCTTCAAGCCCAGTGCCACAAAATAGCCATAATAGCTGTCAGCCAGCACAACGATGCGTTTAGGGTGATTCGGTACCTCAACTTCACCATTTGCTGCTGTATATTTGATCGTCGCTGGTTGTGCTTCTGTTGACGTTGCTGCTTCATTGCTATTTGCTGGTGTGGTTGAAGCACTGCCAGATTGCGATGCTGTCTGTGCTCCTCCACAAGCTGCCAGTACCGATACGAGCAAAATCGTCATTAGAATCATGCTGTAATTGCGCAAAGTATGCATATCGTAAAAACCGCCTTTTCCATTATTAATTTATTGATAAAGATTATCATTTTCAATAGGGATTATCGTAGCATATTACGCTCTATATTTCACTATATAATTTTAGGAAAATCGCATAGCTACAGGGCTTATGTCTATACTATGCAGATAGAAGCATTTGTCTAAAAGCAAAGAATTAACGATAAGCAAAGAATTAACAATCTCATCTTGAGTCATCACAACAAATCTATACATGATGTATTCGATCACGTATAAATAAAAAAGCCTGCGCTCCCATAGGAATGCAGGCTTGAGTATTCATTTACTATCTAGTGCTTCAATTGTTATTTACGATCTCAGCAATGTTGAACGATTGTCGCACGGCATCATATGCTCATGCGATATTCATACCGAGTGAAGCTGTTATTTTATTTGAACGCCATCGTCGCATGAACGGCTTTTTGCCAGCCTCCATACAGTTCTTCGCGTTTCTCTTCCGACATCGATGGATCAAATGTATCCACCTGATCGCTATGTGTCGAAGCGATCTCATCCAGACTGTTCCAGTAACCGACAGCGAGACCAGCCAGATATGCCGCACCGAGGGCAGTCGTTTCGTTAACCGCTGGACGTTCTACCGGAACGCCAAGAATATCGCTCTGGAACTGCATCAGGAAGCTATTTTTCACGGCACCACCGTCAACTTTGAGCGCACCAACGGTCACACCGCTATCGCTTTCCATTGCCGTCAGTACATCTTTCGTCTGATAAGCAAGTGACTCCAACGTTGCACGGATAAAGTGCTCTTTGCTTGTACCGCGTGTCAGACCGAATGCGGCACCACGCACATCGCTATCCCAATACGGGCTGCCGAGACCGACAAACGCAGGGACGATATACACGCCGTCTGTAGATTCCACACGAGTTGCATAGTTTTCACTTTCTGCTGCATCACGGAACATACGCAGACCATCACGCAACCATTGAATCGCCGAACCCGCTACGAAGATACTACCTTCCAGTGCATAGTTAATTTTCTCGCCAACACCGCAGGCGATCGTCGTGATCAGACCGTGCTCCGAACGAATAGGTTCTTCGCCTGTATTCATCAGCATGAAGCAGCCTGTACCATAGGTGTTTTTGACCGAACCTTTTTCATAACAAGCCTGTCCGAACAGAGCAGCCTGCTGGTCACCTGCTGCACCAGCGATCGGTACATTTTGACCGAAGAAGTGATAATCAACCGTATGCGCGTATACTTCGGACGATGGACGTACTTCAGGTAATAGGGAAGCCGGTACACCGAGAATGTCCAACAGCTCTTCATCCCATTTCAGATCGAAAATATTGTACATCAATGTACGAGAAGCGTTAGAATAGTCGGTCACATGCGCTTTACCGCCGGACAGCTTCCAGATCAGCCAAGTATCGATCGTACCGAACATCAGCTCACCGCGCTCTGCACGCTCACGCACACCTTCGACATTGTCCAGAATCCATTTTACTTTTGTACCGGAGAAATAAGGATCGATCAGCAGACCTGTTTTTTCACGGAATGTCGCTTCTAATCCCTGTGCTTTCAGTTCATCACAGATTTCTGCACTTTGACGGGATTGCCATACGAGTACATTATAGACTGGATCGCCTGTTTTACGATCCCAGATTACGGTCGTTTCACGCTGGTTCGTAATCCCAATCCCGGCAATTTGTGCAGGCTTGATATGAGATTCAGACAGACAGGAAGCGATAACGGCCAGAATGGAACTCCAAATCTCGTCTGCATTTTGCTCGACATGACCCGGCTTTGGAAAATATTGCGGGAATTCACGCTGTGCCATATAGACGATCTCGCCTTTTTTGTTAAACAGAATCGCACGGGAGCTTGTTGTACCTTGATCAAGTGCCATAATATATTGTTCCATAACATAGTTCCTCCTCGAATGGGTTACTGTTCTGCTTGATGATCGATCTGGTTGATCGGTGTATAAAAGGCAATGGGTTGTCGGCGAACCGGACGTTTCCATTTGCAATACCGCGATTAGGATGATACGGGTTTATAGTAGACGATGAAGTCTGCTTATTCTGCCTATCGAATCATTGTTATATCGTGCCGAGTACCTTGACCGAAATTCATTTCAACTTTACATCCGCTGCCATAAGTTATACTAGTACAGACAAATCTGCTCAGGCTGCGGCTTGCTTGGAATTGGTACGCTGAATTTTGCGACCATTCAAATACGCTAGCAGCAGGAAAACGATCGTGACGCCGATAATGACCCACAGCATCGGTGTGCTCTGTCCGAGGAATACATTTTTATAAAATAGTCCGCCCAGCGAGCCACCAAGCAATGGTCCCATAATAGGCACCCATGCGTACTTCCAGTTGGATGGGCCTTTACCGGGAATCGGTAACAGGAAGTGCATCAGTCGTGGACCGAAGTCACGTGCCGGGTTGATCGCATAACCGGTTGTACCACCGAGCGACAAACCGATACTCACCACCAGCAGACCGACGATCAATGGATGTAGACCCTGTGTGAACTGATTCGCTCCCATCGACAACAATACCATGACGAAAATAAATGTACCAATAATCTCACTCAGCATATTACCGACCGGATGCTGAATCGCCGGCGAGGTTGAGAATACGCCTAGCTTGGTCGCAGGGTCCGGTGTAACGCCCCAGTGTGGTAAGTATTGCAGATATACAAGCAGTGCACCTGCCATAGCACCAATAATTTGTGCCAGAATGTACGAAGGTACCTGGCTCCACGGAAAGTCGCCATTAAATGCTAGCGCCAGTGTCACCGCCGGATTCAGGTGTGCGCCGCTAACACTGCCGACTGCATACACCGCCATCGCTACCGCAAGACCCCAGCCCGCGCCAATGACCATCCAGCCTGAGCTTTCTGAAAATGTCTTCCGTAGCGAAACGCCTGCACAAACACCGCCGCCCAATGCAATCAAAATCATCGTCCCTACAAGTTCAGCCAAAAACGGTGACATCGTATGACCTCCATTTCAATTTTGGAAAATAGATGATTCAACCTGTTACTGGTGACTATACAAGATGTAACGAACGTGTACTGCATACAAACCATGAACTGGTTGATACAGCTACAAAGACGCAAAAGAGCCATCGCAAATTTCCCACTGACATTCAGTAGGCTTTGCGTGGCTCTCCGGTTCTCCGTCACATGTATTAACTTGTGTTCATCATATCGTAACATGTAAGCGGTGTCAACATGATTTTTTTCATGTATCCATCATGCAAATCGCTTTTGAAAGCGTTATACTATTTATTCTTATTCTGATCGCGACGCTTATATGCGTGCAATCGAGTGTGTAATTCGAGCACCGTTTAAGTCTTTTTATAATGAGCAAACAGATGCGGATTGGACGTAGTGACCGCGGTCGCTCCTGCCTTTAATGCTTGCTCCACTTCCTCTACAGTACGAATCAGTCCGCCTGCAAATACAGGTACGCCGGCACGCTGTACGATCTCATGAATCATATGCGGTACAACGCCGGGCAATACCTCGATATAGTCCGGCTGTGTCTTTTCAAGCAGTGCATAGCTTTTCTCAAGCGCAATCGTATCCAGCATAAACACGCGTTGAATGGCGATCACGCCCTTTTGTTTTGCTTTCAAAATCACATTACCACGCGTCGAGATAATGCCATGCGGTTTGATCTCCTGACATAAATATTCAGTTGCATACTCATCGTTTTTCAATCCGTGCACCAGATCAGCGTGCAAAAACATCTGCTTTCCTTGCCCCTGTGCCATCCGATAAATACTTTTCAGCTGGGCGACATGCGTATCCAGAAACACACCGTAACGATACGAGCTATCCATAAGCTGATCAAACTGCTTCATCGTCTTGATCGCAGGCAGAATAGCCTGTCCTTCGAACATAGGCATATCCTCCTTTCCCTTCATTAAACAAAATTCAAACAAACTTCTTAATGACATACATTTCAAAACATACAATTCACATACACATTCGAAATATAAAATTCAAATCTATTTCTTCAGTACATCCGGTGTGATCCAACACTCGTCCCTTTGAATCCATACTGTTCCACACAGTATTCATTATAACGTTTATTCCACATCCGGCTCCCAATCATATTCCATCCGCTTGGCGGTCAGCTTTGCTGCCTCGATTCCATGATAACGTCCCACCATATGTAGCGACATATGAATCCCTGCGGAAATACCGCCTGAGGTCACGATCCAGCCCTGATCGACGAATTTCACACCTCTTTGCACTTCTACATATGGATATTCTTCTTCCAGCCGCTTGAGATCCATCCAGTGTGTCGTTGCATGAAGTCCATCCAGTAAGCCTGCCTCTGCGAGTAGTAATGCACCTGTACATACCGATGCAATCTGTACACCGGTTTCCGCATAGCTGCGAATCCAGTCCAATATTTCCGGCTTATGAATTTCGATCGCTTCCGCTCCATAGCCACCCGGAATGATCAGCAGATCCGGACGTGGCAATTGAGCAAAACTGTATTGTGGCTGTACCTGCAAGCCGTTGCGAGCACGAATCATTCCGCCATCTGCGGATACGGTATGTACCTGAAAACCTTTCATACCCGGTTCTGCTTCCGCAATCGAAAACACTTCAAATGGCCCGGCAAAATCCAGCACCTCTACTTCATTAAATAAAAAGATTGCGACTTGATACGGTTTGCATACTGGCAGTTCCATCCTGTTTCCTCCTTCATTCATATGGATCTCCTCGCGAAGACTATCTTTGAGATCGTATTCATTTATCATTTCAATAGGCAAATCAATAGGCGAATTATGCTTATGTAGGTCATGGTGAATAATTAGGTTTCCTATTACTATACCGTCTTATGCTGCAAACCGCTTCTGAAATTTTCAATGGTTTGCAGTAATGTTTATCCTTTTCCGTTATAGCTTTATCTTCATAATATAGTCGCGATATAGTCGCGGTACGCTATACATTTAAATTGAAAAACATAACTATCTTTTTAACATCAAAAAATAAGGTTACAACGGATGGATTGCTCCTCATTGTAACCTTATCGATTCAATATTTATGTACAGTTCATTCAAATAGTTGCCCAACGAATATATTTTGTGCATAACAGACAAAAAATAGTAGAATACGCTGCCCATTTTCTGGATTTGAAACGATAGTTATGTCTGATTTTTTAGTGTAAAATGTTTCTTACTGTTATTTGGCACTGCGCAGTAATACAGCAGAAGTTACCATTTAAATCTGCCAGTACAACTGGAGATCACAACAAAAAGATAGACGAAGGGGCACGCTCATCATGAATTCAATCGCTAAAGCAAGTAAATTTGTCGGAGATACCTTCTCTGTCTGGGTTATTGTGTTTGCACTGTTAGGCTTCCTGTTGCCTGAATGGTTTACAGGGCTAAAAGGACAAATCTCACTGCTGCTCGGTATCGTTATGTTTGGCATGGGCCTAACATTATCCTCCGCAGACTTCCGTGAAGTGTTCCGCCGTCCGCTTGATGTTACACTCGGTGTGGTCGGTCATTATATAATTATGCCGTTGCTCGCTTACGGACTGGCGGTCTCGCTTCATCTTCCGCCGGATATTGCGGTAGGCGTTATTCTGGTCGGTTGCTGTCCAAGCGGTACCGCATCGAATGTGATGACATTTCTCGCTAAGGGAGATGTTGCACTTGGTGTATCCATCGCCTCGGTGTCGACGTTAATCGCTCCTCTAGCTACACCTGCTATGATCTCACTGCTTGCCGGTCAATGGATGAATGTGAGTGCCAGCAGCTTGATTCTGGACATTTTAAAAGTGGTGATTATTCCGATCGTACTGGGTGTCATCGTGAAGGCACTGTTCCGTAAGCAGGCGGAAGCAGCAACGGTCACATTGCCCTTTGTGTCTACATTGGCGATTGTACTGATCGTAGCCATTGTAGTCGCGCTCAATAAAACGCATATTGTGGAATCAGGCCTGCTCATTTTTGCAGTCGTTATTTTGCACAATGGACTGGGCTATGCGCTCGGTTATGGGTTTGCACGTCTGGTCGGTATGAGTCCAGCCAAACGTAAAGCGATCGTATTTGAGACAGGCATGCAAAATTCTGGTCTAGGTGCCAGTCTCGCTGCTGCACATTTCAATCCGCTTGCCGCTGTACCGAGCGCGATCTTTAGCGTGTGGCATAATATTTCTGGTTCCTTACTTGCTACCTGGTTTGCACGGCGCGAACAAAAACGCCAAACTCAGCAGCAAAGTAACCACACCCTCCTATAGCTACGCAGCAATCAAAGCTCTGATATCGTATACATGCATAAACGGATATCAGAGCTTTGATGCTGCTTGTCGAATCTAGCGCATACTACTCTACCATTTGAACTTGCTGATTCGCTTCTTGCTTTTTGCGATTACTGGCATCGTACAGCAGATCAGCTAATGTATACCTTCTCAAATATTCAATAGCCTCTCCTTCCGCATCGTGCATCAAATTGCTAAGCGCTTCGCTAAGCGGTGCACAGCTTGTTTTGACCGTTTCCGTCTCCCGCCCCGAATGTTCTTCCGCGCGAATTGCCTGGTAAATATCCGCTAGTGTTAATGTATCCGCTGGTATACGTAGCGAATATCCCCCATCTCTTCCTTCGCGGGTATCGACAATCCCATGGCTAGCCAGCGTCGCCAAAATACGACGTAAAAATGTCGCATGCGATTGCACCTGTGCAGCGATGATTGAGCTTGATACCGTTCCCCCATTATGTGCTAAACCTGCCAGGGCATGCACAGCCGTATTAAATCTTGCTGGACCAATTGATCTAGCTCTCAATGCACTCATACTTTTCCCCCTTTACTTTCCTTACTTCAAATTTTAGCTCAGCGATTAAGTTAATGCAACACTAATTTGCACATTCCCCAATTCGGCAAATAATAGGTTTACGCACAATTTTAGGCTGATTTGCTTCATTTTGGAGGAATAAATATAGTCTGAAAAACGCACAGTTTTGCACTTTTCAATTCATTTTTCTGTGTTAAAAAATGATACAAATACGTCAGTCTAAGTCTAGCATTGTGCAAACGCCTTCATACTTTAATACGCTCTTAATCATGTATAAAATCAAAAGCACCTGCTCGATATGTAATCGCAGCAAAAAGGCTGCCATATGATGAAGCATTTGCTTCAGCTCTGGACAGCCTTTTGCTGCTAAAATGTAGGGTCAAAAATAATTAACCGTACCTCAGCGATGATCTAAGTATGATTTACTTGGTAAATGTTTCTGTTAGTACAGGAACGACCTGCGATTTACGGGAAACAACACCTTTTAGCAGTGCAGTATTGTTGTTCAGCGATACATTGTATGCTGTTTCAACTACATCCTGACGTTTACCCAGTGCCAGACCTACCGAGTCATTGTTCAGAATATCCGTCACGACCAGCAGGAACAGATCCAGACCTTTTTGCTCGATCACGCCTTGAATCGTTTGCTCCAGCTCGGCTTGCAGGGACAGCACATCGTTGATTTCGACGGTGTTTACCTGTGCGATTTCAACTTTAGCGTCACCCATCTGGAATTCTTTTGCATCCAGAGAGATCAGTTGTGCCGGTGTTTTGCCACTCAGGTCAGCGCCAGCTTTCAGCATGTCCAGACCGTATTTCTCCGCATCCACACCGGCGATTTCAGCCAGTTCACGCGCAGCTGCTACATCTTGATCGGTGCATGTTGGGGACTTGAACAGCAGGGAATCGGAAATGATCGCAGACAGCATCAGTCCAGCGATTTCCTTCGTGATCGTTACGCCGTTTTCTTTGTATAGCTTGTTCAGAATCGTTGCTGTGCAGCCAACTGGCTCCGCACGATAGTACAGTGGAGCACTCGTTTCAAAGTTGGCGATCCGGTGATGGTCAATCACTTCCGTTACGGTCACTTGATCGATATCGTCAGCACTTTGCTGGCGTTCATTGTGGTCGACGAGAATAACTTCCTTCACTTCGCTCACTTTATCAACCAGACGTGGTGCAGCTA
Source organism: Paenibacillus wenxiniae (assembly GCF_039822605.1). Taxonomy (NCBI): domain Bacteria; kingdom Bacillati; phylum Bacillota; class Bacilli; order Caryophanales; family Paenibacillaceae; genus Paenibacillus; species Paenibacillus wenxiniae. The sequence continues at coordinate 28,863 of NZ_JBCGUH010000017.1, read as the reverse complement.
CTTTGAAATAATCGAGAGCATATTGTGTTTCACCGTTCACTTCACCGAGACGAACAGCTTCAGCATCCACGCCCAGCTCTTTTTTCAAAGCTGCATAAGCGATGGCGGATGTGATCGTATCTGTATCGGGATTTTTATGACCAAAAACCAGTACCTGTGGCATAATGACACTCCTTTAATGGGATAGGGTTTGCGGGAAAAGTATATCTTACTTTGCCCGTTTTCTTCAATAGTATACCTTGATTCCAAATTAAAATGAAGTTTATTCTTAGTATTTTTATAGGAATTAACAAATTTAATTCTACTCATTCCGCTTATTCAGCATATGCTCGTAAATTCAGCTTTGCTTGTTAGATATGGCATATAGCTAATACGCTCACGATCCAGATGCGAATTTCAATCGGCTTAAACGAACCAAAGCTTCTACACTTTTACCAGGTTGCGTTGGATAAAGTAGCTGTGTATACAGATTCATATCCGGTTGTGCCCACGGTAATACACGTATACCCTCCGAGCTGTCCTGCTGGATTCGCATGCCCTGCACTGCATATAATGGCAGAAAACCGATCCCCCAACGCTTCTCTACTGCCTGACGGATCGCTTCCATGCCTGCCATCTCCCAACGAATATCCGCGGCGATTGCCGCCTTCTGCATCGTGCGTAGCAAATATGCACGATACGTACAGCCTTGCTCTGTCAAAATAAGCGGTTGCCCTTCTAAATCAGCAGCGGTCACACCTGTCTGCTCGCTTAACGCATGATCGGCTGGCAGCAAAACCATCATTTCCACTGCAAATAAAATCGTCGTCGTGATTGCTTCTTCCTGCACAGGCACGTCCAGTATAAACGCCACATCAATCTTTCCCTGTTGCAGCTGAACGAGTAGCTCGGGTTCGGATGCAAGCACAATACGTACTTTACATTGAGGATGTTCCGCACGAAATAACTCCAACAACTCGGGCAGTATATGGAGAGATAACGATTCGATCGTTCCAATGATGAGCATGTCCCCTTGCTGACATGGTGCCTGTAGCGCTTGATGTGCGGTCTGCTGTAGCTCCAGCATTTGTCTGGCATACGGTAGCAGCCGATTGCCCGCAGCAGTAGGGACTACGCGATTACCACTGCGAACGAGCAGCCGCTGTCCCCCATACAGCTGCTCCAGACGCTGAATATGATTCGAGATGCTGGACTGCGCATAATCCAGCTCCAATGCTGTACGTGTGTAGGTTCCCCATTTGACCAGCTCACAAAATGTCCGCAAATAGAGCAGTTCCATCGATACCACCTCCTGCTATTTATGATCTATAGCTGTACGTAGCATATGCTTGTAACGAAGAGAAATTGAAATGGGTAGACTATACAGAAGCAGTGAACTATCGATGAGATCGATAGCTACTATCAGAGTTTTCACCGTAGCGGATACATGCCCATCACGTACAATGAGCATTAGGACGTGTATGCAAACTGTTTTTGCTGGGGCAGACACCTCTTCGAGCAGGAATAAGGGAATAGACTTCGGTCTCGCACAGGAATCTATGGAGGTGTAAATCATTGTACCTCGTGTTAGAAGATCGCTAACACTAGAGCAGTACGATATTTTGCTTCGCAAAAATCACTTCTCATTGTACCCCGTGTTAGAAAATCGCTAACACTAGAGCAGTACGATATTTTGCTTTGCAAAAATCCTTTTTTATTGCACCTCGTGTTAGAAGATCACTAACACTAGAGCAGTACGATATTTTGCTTTGCAAAAATCCTTTTTTATTGCACCCCGTGTTAGAAGATCGCTAACACTAGAGCAGTACGATATTTTGCTTTGCAAAAATCCTTTTTTATTGTACCTCGTGTTAGAAGATCACTAACACTAGAGCAGTACGATATTTTGCTTCGCAAAAATCCTTTTTTATTGCACCCCGTGTTAGAAGATCGCTAACACTAGAAGTCATTCTTTTTCCTTATTTTCTTCTCACAGTGAAATACAGCTTACATCCATAAGAGCTTGCTTACACGTGTTAGTTCAATCATCGTTATATTCATTATCATTTTACTGACCAAAGGAGCTGTGATTTCGATGACTCAAGCTACACCTCGTTATTCTGCTGTGCTTCAACCACCAGCCGCACCGCCAGAGCAAGCAGCAGCTTATTTTGCGCTACGGGCTGCTTATGAGACAGATGTAGCGGATGTGATGTCCGATCTGCATAAAGGTCCAGTCGCTTTTCGACTACTGGATGTGCGAGATGCAACTGCATATGAACAGTGTCACATTCCAGGCGCCATCCATCTCGCCGGCAGGCAGATCAATGCACAGACAACCGCTGACTGGGATCGTGAACAGACGATTGTGACGTATTGCTGGGGACCTGCATGTAATGGAGCGACGAAGGCAGCCGCTACGCTCGCCAGTCTCGGTTTCCGCGTGAAAGAGTTACTCGGTGGAATGGAGTACTGGCGTCTGGAAGGCGGCTCGCTGGAAGGAACGTTAAAAGAACAGGCTCCCCTTCACTGGCGCATGCCGGATCGTACTCGCTGATCGTATGATGTTCAATATTACATGTGATGGAGTTCAGTCAGCCATGCGCTACAAAACTGTACAGGAGCTTGAATAGATCATCAGGTTACGGCTTGAAAAAGAACGTATAACAAATAGACACCTCAATGACGAACTACAATGACGAATTACAGTTACGACCAAGCAATCCACATAGCGAGCAGAAAACCAGCCTATGTCCACGTATAAGTAACATACTCGCTTCACCAGCAACAAGCTGCTGTATTCCAATATGGCAGCTTGTTTGCATTTGATGGCTACGCTCCTTCAAACTCATGCTTCAAGATCGAATACAATAGCGAATCATGGTACGTCCCTTTGTACAACCAGTGCTCTCTCATTCGGCCTTCAAGCTTCATACAGAGGCGCTGCATTACTTTCTCCGATGCTACATTATCCGGTCGACATTTGGCAAAGATGCGATGCACATCCAGCTTATGAAAGCCTAGCTCTATTAGCGCGCTACAGGCTTCTGTGATATAGCCTTTGCCCTGATACGCAGGATGCAGTACATATCCCAGCTCTGCATTCGTTTGTTCCGTAATATGCAGACCGGCTCCGCCAATCAGTATGCCTTCTTCTTTCAGGCAAAGCACAAATTCATAGCCTGTGCGCGGACTTGCTTGCTGCATACGTAATACGTCCTGCACATAACGCTGTGTATCCTGCTCTGTATTTGGTCCCCATGCGGTATGTACCGTTACTTCTGGCATTGACGTATAGCGATGAATTGATACCCAATCTTGATCTACCATGTCGCGAATAGTAAGTCTTTCTGTATGAATTTGCAATGACGACGACTCCTTTGTTTTACATTTTCTTTGAAGATGGGTTTGCTATATTTTGGTTGCATTTCATTCCGATGATGCTCTATTCGTCTATTTATTTTACCGCTTTTACTTATTGTTTCACATTAGATCATATTTATGCACGCCTATGATAGTTTAATTGACTCATTTTATACAAATTCCAATCTAATGTAATGAATAAGCTAATATTGAGCTGTAACATTCGATATTATGTTATTATTAAGTATCTTATACAGCATATAAAGTAACATTAAAGTTGAATAATACACATTTCATAACATACAACATACATGAAACACGGGGTAGTCGTTCGTTGCAGCTATACTGCGCTCTTGCTAAACTTCGCAAGCGTATTCGATTATAGGGTGCACGATGAAGGAGTGAGTCTATTGTATACGGTAATTATTGTAGGCGACGATGATACGATTCGTAATGGACTGAGTCAGCGCATCAATTGGGAAGCGTATGGATTTGAATTGCTCGGTACGTACCAGCATGGTCAGCAGGCATTACAGGCGATGCAGACAGCGATGCAGACAGCGGTACCGAATCTGATCCTATCCGATGTGAGTATGCCGATTATGGATGGTTTGGAGCTAGCTGAGCAAGTAAATCAGCATCGTATTCCTGCGAAAATAATTTTATTAACCGGATTCGATGAATTTCATTATGCACGCCGGGCGATTAAACATCAGGTGCATGACTTTATGATGAAGCCGATCATGATGCCAGACGTTCGAAGTTTGCTATCTCGCATTCGTCAGGAATGGGATAAGCAGCATTTTTTTGCACGATAGCCTGGTGAAGAAACCAGTGGATTGTCTCCTGCTTTTTAAAATGGTAGCGTTTCATACGTGGTCTTTTCGCCTTATAATGAATTATCAGGTTCTTTTTCCTGTTAATTACAATCGTTGGTGATTCGAGTAGTGGATACCCATTTCATAAGGAGGTGCTTCTATGCTGGAAACACTGGAACCCCAATTTTGGAGTATGACGTATCAGGAACGAATCTCTCCACAGGAAGCCTTTGATCTGTATGATGAACTGGATGCAGTGGAACTTCATGATATGATGGGCGTTTGGCGCGGTTTTGAACTGCATACCGGGCATCCGATGGAAGGTGCGCTAGAAAATTTACACTGGTACGGCAAAGCATTTCATTCTGCCAATCAAGTCGACCCGCTGCTCTTTTACAAGCGTAACGGCCATATTTTTGCTGCCGATCCAGGACGTATTTTCGATAAAATGAAAATTATTCCGAGCGAGGGTGGAGAAGGTCGTTTGCGTATGGTTGAGCATCGTGGACGTATTACCGCTACACTGCTGTATGACCATTTGCCGATTATGGATCATTTTCGCCGGGTCAGTCCGGATGTGTTGATGGGGTATATGGATATGAAAGGGAATATGGAGCCATATTTCTTTTATTTGAAAAAACTCGGTTAACTGGATTGAATAGAGCAAGGATGTTTATGTTAACAGCAATAAAGTCATTTTAAATCAAGTCTGTTGAATGAAACCCTTTGGATATGCTTGTATTATAGGTGCAATCAAAAGCATGATTATAATCAAAGTTAGAGATCAGATAGTCAACAGAACTTTAGCTAATCTAACCGAATCGAATACGAATAAAGTAGCGTAGCTGGCGGTCGTATGTCAGCTACGCTTTTTGGCATGTGTATGGGAATTCCCTGTCCTTTCGCCTACTTTTTCCACCAGTTTATAAAAAGTTTAAACTTCGTTTAAGCTCTGGATAGAATCAACGCACTTTTATTTATGGGGACTTTATCTTCTTGATCTATACTACCTCTATATCCATACGACACCGTTTATGATCAGGAGGAAAATGAATGAAGAAGTACCCAGCCTACTTTGTGCTGCTTGCCGGTATGGTTGCAGCCAGCAGCCTATCCGGTGTACCCGCAGCGTTTGCAGCTTCCACCAACCTATCCGCTACATCAAGCAATCTTGCAACGAATCGCTCGCTTGCATCTCTACCTACAATCTCACTCCAAGCCGGCGTTAGCGTCCGATTGACCGATATACAGCTTGCCGCACGCAGTACGAGCGGCGTACTTACGTATACGCTCACCTACATCAACAAAACATCCAGCCCGTATAAGCTAGTCAATTCCTTCTCACGCGCCTACACTTCGCAAAATGGTTTTGTCAAAGGTGTTCCTATTCCTGAACACAAAGACCGTATCACCATCGCCCCGGGAACAAGTCAGGCGATCACCTATTATGTACGCGTCCAAAATCAACAGACGATCGCTGGCAGTAAGATTGCGATGTACGGCTGGGATTTTAATAGCTCTACGTATGAAAAGAAGCTCGGCACCTTTACGATTCCTGCCAACTATTCCGCAGCCATTCCATCCGGTCAGAGTAAAAAGATTACGGTCGGTGGAACATCACTTAAACTACAGCCACAGCAATTGCAAATCGTCAATTACAACGGCAAGCGTTATGCTCGTCTGACGATAAATGTAACGCATCTGGGCAGCGGATTGTTAAGCTCGCTTCCTTACACCGCTTATTTACAGTCCACAGGTGGAGCGAGTTATGAGCTTGCACTGGATCAAACGAGCCGCAAGCTGGATATTCAGCCCGGCGAGACGAGCAGCGTCAATTATGTAACAGCGATTCCAGATGCACTTCAGACCAATAAACTAACATTGCAACTTACAGGAACGACCAGTCCTTCTGATAGCAAAACCGATACGACTTCCACGTCTACCAGTCTGGAGCTGCCTGTTGCTTCGTTCAAATTGCCTGCTGTCAGCGCATCCAGCTTGACGGTGCCAGTTACCAAATCACGCAAGCTAATGATCGACGGTACGACGATCGATACACAGCTTCGTACCGCCAGCCTATCCACCAGTGGTGACAAAGCAGCCTGGACATTGCAATTCCGTTTGAAAAATACAGGCAACAAAACGATTATACTGCCCGCTTATGAAGCGGCTATTCGTTCATCCGAAGGCTACACTTTCCCTATTACGACAAAGGCATTTACCCGTCTAACACTCAAGCCATTGGAGGAAAAGCTAGTCCAGCTATCTGCCGAAGTACCGCTTCAACTCAAGCAGCAACAACTACAGCTGCAATTGATCGAGCCTGCGGCTACAACAACGGATAATGGCACAGCGGCTGCACAGACAAGCGACACCTCGCGTACAGGTACACCGATTATTTTACCGACTGCCTTTTACATGATTCCTTACAAGCAGGAGCAAAGCCAGTCGATCCAGACCGAGTATACGTTGGATAACAATTACGGTAGTTTCGGCGCTACGATTGAATCGGTACAACGGTTGCCGTGGACGACAGACGATATCGTCGTAACGAAGCTTCGTCTGCGCAATGCTGGTACTGCTTCCGTTGATCTGCCTGCACTGGGCGGCTGGATGAAAACACAAAATAACCGCATTAGCCGTTCGATTCAGCTCATTCCTGAAAACAATGACAGTTCACTTGGCGCTGGGGAGAGCCGTGTCTATTATGCAGTGGCTCATTTTGATACAGGCATCGATATGGATGGGCTTAAACTGGAACTTGCTCCAGTCGCTGATACGTCATCCGATAGCGCTGGTAAGACATCATCGTCCACACTGGACAGCAGCAATCCATTCCTGTCACTAAATATCGGACAGCCTGACTCTGCCATTGCCCGTATTGCTCGTGGTGCCTCTTTCCATACGCAGACAACTGGTAAAAAAGCAGAGATCAAAGAACGCCGTACACTGACGTATGGCGAGAACAGCCAGAAAATTGTGTATACCGAACTGGAAATGAAAAACGAAGAGAAACGCAGTTCCGCTTCCTCCCGTCTGGTCGCCTATTACAAAACGCCGGATAACGAATATTACGAAGCAACGATCGTACAGCCTGAACAGGCAATCGGCCCGGATGGTAAAAGTCTCGTTAACGTCTCTGCCAAGCTGCCTGCTGCGGTCAACACGTCCAACCTGACACTCATGATTGGTGAAGCGATTACAGACGGCAAAATGGCAACAGCAGGCGCAGCACCTACTGGCTACATTAACGCTACCGAGCTGACACTTCGTCCACAACCTGCACCGGTCGCTACGAGTGCAAGCAGCGAGATGGATCTGTTCCCGTATCGCTTTGCGATCAATGGTGCTACCGGAACGCTCAATCAAGGTGAAGATACGATTGCAATCAATATGACGTATAGCCTGAGCAAGGACAATACGTACACGATGGGCACGTATGGACATACCCTTATTTTGCAATGGGTGGATCAGAATGGACGCATTCAAGAAAAGAGCTTTGCACCGGGAACCGATCTGACCGTCGGCAAGTCGATTCCGTACTCGCTCACACTGACAAGCAATACGTACAAAACGAGCACCGGCGGTAACTTTTCGATTAATGTGTACGATGAATTCCAGGGCGAGCGCATATTGCTCGGTACACAGAGCTACCCTATCGACTACTCTGCTATCATCGTGCCGCCAACCAATTCTTCACAGGGCAGCGGTAATACATCATCGACCGGAGGAACAGGTAGCGGTAGTAGTTCTGGCGGTAATGCTAGCAATAATGCAGGCACCGGATCAGACAACGGAAATAACAACAATATAAATAGCGGCAATAAAGCTGGCAAATAACGGAGGCGCTCATGCATAACAAAAAGAAAATCTGGATCACCGTGGCAGTGGTCGCTGCGCTTGCTGCTGCCTCTGCTGCGGTCTACCTTTTATGGCCCAAACAGGCACCGGAAACCGTCATCGATGCTACACCCTCCATCGCCGTACAAAAGGGCGAAATCACCGTACTGATCAAAGGCTCTGGCGCTGTCAAAGCAACGAATCAGACAATCGTGTACACCGAGCAAGAAGGTACGGTTCGCGCGGTAAATGGCAAGTTGAACGAACGGGTCAAAAAAGGACAGGTGCTCGTCACCTACAAACCCAAAGACAATACAAAAGATGTCACCCAGCAGCAAAATACACTCAAACAACAGCAAACCGATCTGCATGACAAACAGGAACAATACAAGCAGCAAATGATGGATAATGCCGCTCAGACCGATCTGGACAGCACCCGTCAGGCGATTGAAAAAGCAAAGGACGATATCGCCACAACGCAGACGGAGATCGCACGTCTGCTCAAAGAGCAGGCGCCCCCGGCTTCCCTGCTCGCTCCTTCCGATGGCACGATTACGAAAGTGAGCGTGTTCTCCGGCAGTGCGACCAGCGCAGGCGCTGAAGCCTTTACGATTGTGAACTATCGCGATTTGAGCGCTACGATTCAGGTCGATGAAATGGAAATTTTAAAAGTACGTCAGGGTATGAAAGCGACACTGTCACTGGACGCGCTGCCTGATCAGACGTTTACCGGTCATGTTTCCACGATCGCCAATGAAGGTTCCGCCAAAAATGGCGTTTCTACCTTTGGTGTCACGATCCATCTGGACGATCCGGGCAATATCAAAGCAGGTATGTCAGCACAGGCGAGCATTCTCGTACAACATAAGCAAAATATATTAGTGTTGCCGATTGAATCCGTGATTCAGCAAGGCAATCGTTATGTTGTAAATAAACTAAGTTCAACTGGCGGTGCTACATCAGCGTCCAGTCCATCAACAGCGGAACAGGCAGTTACGGTAGGCATTCATGATCAAAGTCAGGTGGAAATTGTGAACGGTTTGAAGGAAGGCGAGCTGGTGAGCCTGCCCTCGTCGGATATGAGCGGACTGAGTCCATCCACAGACACAGCGAACCAGAGTGTAGGCGGCTTCACCAGCGATAGCTCAGCGACAACCGATTCCAGTACCAGCACATCGGGTACAACGGATAGCACTTCCTCTACCAGCGGTAGCACAAGCAGCAGCGATACGAGTAATACGAGTACGGGAGGCAGCGACAGCAACAACTCTAGCAGCGGAGGTGCCAGTTAAGATGGAGCCATTGATCCAGATTGAACATATGTCGCACGGCTATATGATGGGTGGACAACGGATGCCTATTTTACAAGATATTTCGCTCACCGTGAACAAAGGCGAGTTTGTCGCCATTATCGGCCCTTCCGGCTCTGGCAAGTCTACACTGATGAATATGATCGGGTGTCTCGATCTGTCGAATAGCGGTGATTATAGGCTGGATGGGCACAATGTGCGCAAACTGTCTGACAATCGACTTGCCCGCATCCGCAATGAGAAGATCGGCTTTATTTTCCAGAGCTTTAATCTGTTGCCCAAGCTATCTGCGGTTGAAAATGTGGAATTGCCGCTCGTCTATCGCGGTCTGTCGCATCGTGAACGCAAAAAGCGAGCGACCGAAGCGCTACAGCAGGTTGGACTGGAAGAACGTATGCATCATCGTCCAAATCAGCTTTCCGGCGGTCAGCAGCAGCGTGTGGCGATTGCACGCGCACTGGCTGGTGACCCGCCGCTACTGCTTGCCGATGAACCAACCGGTGCGCTTGATACGCATACCGGACGTGAAGTGATGCAAATGATCAAAGGGCTGCATGCACAGGGGCATACGATCATTTTGATCACACACGATCTGGATATCGCTGATCAAGCGAAGCGTGTCGTTCGCATTCAAAATGGGATGCTGACCGAGGACCGGAGGAATGAAACATGATCTTTTTTCAAAGTATACGGATGGCACTGCTCAGCATCATTGGCAATAAAGTGCGTTCGTTTCTAACGATGCTGGGCATTATTATCGGTGTATCATCGGTCATTTTGATCGTCTCACTCGGTTTGAGCTTTAACAATCAGGTGACCGATCAATTTGGTGATCTCGGTACCGATCTATTGTCTGTTAATATTTTCGGCTATGGCGCGGTCACATCGATGACACCGGAGGAAGTGAACGATCTGGGCAACATTCCCGGCGTAGGTGGTGTTTCCCCTACGATTACCGGTAGCGTCACTGCCAAAAACCGTAATCGCAATACCGATACCAATGTGGAAGGCGTACTGCCTGCGTATGAATATGTCAAAAACTTTCATGTACAGCGTGGACGCTTCCTGCTCAATATCGACAATCAATATCGGCAAAAGGTTGCTCTAATCGGTTCGGAGACCGCAACGAAGCTATTCGGCATGCAGGACCCGGTTGGACGCGATATTCGGCTCAATGGCGATACCTTCACCATCGTTGGACTGCTCAAAGCTAAAGGCGATAGCCTGATGGGTTCCAACGATAATAAAATTCTTATTCCGCTGGCAACGGCAGAACGCTTTTTACAAACGAAAGGTATTCAATCGTTCGAGATCAAAGCGAGCGATCCGAAAAACATTCCAGCAATCAAGGAACAGGTACAACAGGTGTTAACCGCCAAAATCGGCGATCCATCCGGCTTTGATATTTTCGATGCACAGGCGATGATCCAATCTGCTGAAAAAACGACAGCCCTGCTCTCTGCTTCACTCGCAGGTATTGCCGGCATTTCACTCATTGTGGGCGGGATCGGAATTATGAACATTATGATCGTATCGGTCAATGAACGCACACGTGAGATCGGGATTCGGAAAGCGATTGGTGCGAAGAAAAACAATATTTTGCTACAATTTATGATCGAATCGATCTTCCTCAGTACGCTTGGCGGTAGCTTTGGCATCGGTACAGGGCTAGGACTCGTCTGGATTGCCGGACATTTCACGCCATTTCAAATTCAATATGCGTGGAGCATGGTAGGAATTTCGTTTGCCTTTTCCTTCGTCATCGGGGTGCTGTTCGGTATTATTCCGGCGAACAAGGCGGCACGATTACGTCCCATTCATGCGCTGCGTACTGATTAAGCACAGATTGAGCCTGACAACGTTCAGTCGAACATGATGTATTCTGATTCGTTCCATACAAACATAATTTACTGAACCTATGTATTCGCTTCAACTCACCTAAACCTCGCTATTCGCTTCAACATAGCGATTGCCGGATACAGGTTAGGTAGGAAGCGAATAGTCTGCTTATGAACATGCCCTACAGTATATGACGCACACGATCATTCGATCATTACCCGATCATGTCCCTGTTCTATGCTACAATAAAGCCGTAAATGCCTATCTAATGCCCAAAGGAGTCAAGGTATGACTATTAAGCACCGATTGATTATTTCCAACATTTTGATGATTGTCGTACCTGTCCTTATCTCTGCGATCATTATTGCCGCAGGTCAGTACATGTCGCTTCAATACTGGAAAGCAAAGTATCCCAGCGATCCATCTGGATACGATGTGCCGGACACGCTGACTTCCGCTGCCATAACATTGAGCCAGGACCCGAATAACGTCCACTCTCAGCAACGACAAAAGCTAGAAAGCTATTTACAAACAAATCATATGCGGCTTACTGTGCACAACTATGATTCGCATAAGCTACTGCTAGATCTGGGCGATCCCAACATCGATTCGGCTAATGGAATGATTCAGGCGATCTGGGCATTAAATGGCGATGGCAGTATCGTACTACAAAATTCCAGCCTTACCGGTAAAAAGGTGATCGTAGGCGACAGAACGTATCTGGTATCTACATTTAACGAGTATGCACCGCTTAGCGATACAGCCTACAATACGGAATACGATTCACTCATCACCTTGTTTACGATCCTATTTATCGTAGGCGTCATCGTGACGATCTTTTTCACCAATCGCTTTTTAACCCATTTTGTGTTTAAGCATATTAATCAGCCGTTGCGGATGATGATTGAAGGGGTACAGCAGATTCGAGATGGTAATCTGGATACACGTATTCGGTATACCGGCAAAGACGAATTTGCCGGCATTTTCCACGATTTTAACGATATGGCGGAAAAGCTTAAACAATCGATGCAGCTCATCCAGCGTCAGGAAAATAACCGCAAAGAGCTGCTCGCCAGCATCTCGCACGATCTGCGTACTCCACTCACCTCCATTCGCGCCTATTCAGAAGGTTTAATGGACGGTATAGCCAACACGCCAGAAGCGCGTCATAATTATATTAAAATGATCAAAACGAAAGCCGAAGATATCGACCGCATGGTCGGGAAAATCTTTCTTTTCTCCAAAATGGACATCGGCGATTATCCATACGATCCAGAGCTATTGGATGTGAATCGTGAACTGGAATCGCTGGTACGCGCTACAACCGAGGAATATCGAGATCGCGGCTTGGCTGTACAACTGGATCTGGCTTCCGAGCCGGCTCGCATCTTCGCTGATCCGCTACAACTGGATAGCATATTCACCAATATTATGGAAAACAGCCTTAAATACCGACAAAAAGAACGCGGCTTACTACAAATCCAGACGATCGTACAACGAGAACAGATCATTATTTATTTGACTGACGATGGACCTGGTGTACCGGAGCAGTCGCTGGGTCATCTGTTTGACGTCTTTTACCGAAGCGATCCGTCACGTAATAACCCGAACAAAGGTAGCGGGCTGGGACTTGCCATTACCGCCAAAGCCGTCGAACGGATGGGCGGTAGTATTAAGGCGCTGCATGCCCCGTCTGGCGGACTGCGCATCATTATCCGTTTACCGTTAATCGTGCAGGAGGAGCAAGCATGAAAAACATTTTAATTATCGAAGATGACGAAGCGATCGCCGCCATTGAGCGCGATTACTTGGAGATCAATAACTTTGCCGTACAGATTGCCGATAACGGCATCACAGGCGCCGAGCTAGCTCTATCCGGGCGCTTTGACCTGATCCTGCTCGACCTGATGCTCCCCGGCGAAGACGGCTTCTCCGTCTGCCGTAGACTGCGTGAAAAGCTCGACATCCCAATCCTGATGGTCACCGCCAAACAGGAAGATATCGATAAAATCCGTGGTCTCGGTCTGGGTGCGGATGATTATATCGTGAAGCCATTCTCCCCGAATGAACTGGTCGCACGGGTCAAGTCCAATCTGGCACAATATGCACGGTTAAAAGGTAATCTGGAACAAAGCGCACGCGGCGGTAATATTGAGATTGGGCCTTTTTTGATTAATATCGATGCGCATCGTGCGTACTTGAATGGGCAGGAGTTGGAGCTGAAGAAGAAGGAATTTGAGCTGCTGCATTTTCTCGTTATTAATTCGAATATTGTGTTTAGTAAGGACGCGCTGTATGAGCGGATCTGGGGTTTGGATTCGATTGGGGACAGCGCGACGGTGGCGGTGCATATTAATCGGCTGCGGGATAAGATTGAGGCTGATCCGGGCAATCCGCATTATATTCAGACGGTGTGGGGGGCGGGGTATCGGTTTCAGTTGTGAGGGGATAATATGATCGATTAGTTTATTTAGTACTACTATAAGTTTATAAAAATAACTACTACAATGAAATACTCCATCTTTAAAAAGCTACGATCATGAAGAAATCGTAGCTTTTTAAAAGTACTCAAGTGGCTCTTAAGAGCTAGCTTACCTTCCTTGCTGTTCAATTCTCATTTTCATTGTGTTTCTCAAAAGCTTGCTTGACCAAGAACATAACATCCTCAATCTGCTCAATGGATTCCATACCAATTTCTACATCACCATTTCCCCATCTTCCCAGATTCGTAACGTCTTTACAGATGCCTTTTGGATCATAAATCTCACTGAATTGCATATTAAGACTTAACCGCAGTCGATTCTTTTGAGGAACGATGTCCACAAAATTGGTTGTGGTTTTATAGGCGATATATAACTTTTTAAATTCTTCTCTTACTGAGCTATCCAAATTAATAATTCGCTTTCGAATCTCTTCAAATAGTATCAGCATATTTCCTTGCAATTCAGAGTGATCTGCTATTGAATAGGTCGCCAACTGCAAACTTTGTTTTGAAGTGGCATACTTTTCCAAAACATTGAAAGGAAGTTGAGGATATTCCCAAACTAAAAGCGCTTTGTTTGCCAATCGATCTGCTCGCTTGGTGATTTCGTCTGCATTCCATGTATCCAGTGATCCAAGATCTTTATTCAAACGCAAAGGACTGTCTCGGAATCCCCCTTCCATATCCCTTTTTTCTTTAAATGGCTTATCACTTAATTCTGAATTATAACGAGTTAAGGTCAAATTCCCTAATGTGTGTAAATAGGAGTGATGTATTTCTTCCCAATTCGGCCCAAGATCATCTCTCCATTGTATAGAAAGATTATGATTTTGTGGCATAATATGTTCGATTGTATACGTTTCAATATCAACAATTTCTTTACGAGTGTAATTTTCAAGTTTTCTAAGTATATAATTTCGATTTCTAAAATTATATACATCTTTAATTGCAAGCTCTCTTACAAACTCCTCATTGTTGGGGAATCGCTTGTACGCATCTTTTAAAATAAAGGCGGCTGTCATACTCTCCAAGTAACTCTCTTTATCGATCTCTTTACTAAACGTAGCAAATGTTTTGTTTAATGAATTGGTAGGAACTCCACAAATGGCTCTTCGAAATACATACGACTCCACCATTCTTAACACGGCTATAAATTCACCTTTTTGAAGCTTCCCGTCTTCATAATCGCTGTACAATTCTAACAACAGTGGATAAGCAACATCAACTTTCAGCGTATTAATATCGCTTAGTACCTGATTAATTTCTTGATCATAGTCCGTTTGAAACGACAATTTCGCGAAATATTTAGAATAACGATAAATATCAGCGACAATCTGTTCAATTGTACTATCTTTAAAGTTGTAGACATAATCTTTGAAGCTCAAATATACATCATTGATATTCGAAATCCGTCCTGTTTTAACCGTCAGATAATCTCTCATGAATCGATCAAATAAGTTGGAGTCATTCAGATTACCGAAACTTTTCTCCATCGGATACCAATAATGATCATAAATTTTGTTCTGTTCTTGGGGTTCTAATTTCATTAGTATGTAATTTCGAATTAAATCCGCCTGTGTAAGATCTAAGCCAGTTGAGTTGAGACTTTCAAATATTAACTGAGGGTTATCATGATCCCTATCCAATGCAATATCTACAACTATCAACTTAGAAATACCGCGATATAGTTTGTTTAGATCAACCCCTCCTTTTTTTATTTCGCTTAAGAAAAAGTTGTAATTCTCAATTACTCTTTGCGAATCCTCATCTAATACATCTTTATTTGATAAAAGATGTATTAATGTTTCCTTGTCACTCTTCGTAAGAACAAGTTTGTAGAACATATCATCCTCTTCGTCATTATTCACTAAATAGTAATTCATGATCTTCTTTTTTGTGATATCGTATGTTTGGTCACTATCTTCAATCGCATTACCTAAAGCTAACAAAAACAAAGTTAATGTAGTCAACCTTTGTTGACCATCAATAACTAGAAGTTGAGGTACAGATGATATTTGATAAAGACCTCTCTCAATATACACAATAGAGCCTACGAAATGACCTTTTAGTTCATCATCTTCTGCTGCTCTTACAATGTCGTTCCATAGCTGGCGGCATTGTTGCAACGTCCAACTATATTTCCTTTGATAAATAGGGATAACAAACTGTTTTGTACCTTGCATAAATTTCAAGAAATTAGTCTCTGATGCCTTCATCCTAAATCTCTCCTATTCCTATATTGTATAGTTTATCAACATATCTAACTAAAAACGATCTAGTATTATTCATCATTTACTATAATCTTTTTAAATTAATACCACCACCTATAATTTTACTTTTCAAACTAACATTTTTAATTCTTATTAAAGAATACGCTCCACTCAATTTTGGACTTTACATACTAACATTCAAATTAGGCTATAAAATAAAAGCCGACTGAGATCAGAAAACTATCTGAAATCAAATCGGCTTAGAGTTTTAATTTATACATTTCATGCTATTTTTATAAAGTATATGAACATTCCAATTATAGCTAAATACTTGCGAACCTTAATCCCTACTACTCCACCGTCACACTCTTCGCCAAATTACGCGGCTTATCCACATCATGCTCCAGTGCAAGTGAAGCATAATAAGCAAGCAATTGCAGCGTAACAACCGATAGCGCCGGGCTGAGCAGTGGCAATGTTTTCGGAATCGTCATCACAAAGTCAACCGATTTTAGCAGGTCTTCGCGATGCTCTTCATATGAGATAACCATCACTTCACCGCCGCGCGCTTTCACTTCCTTGATGTTGCTCACTGTTTTCTCCAGCACGTCTTCCTGTGTCGCCAGTGCGATCACCGGAATACCGTCTTCGATCAGCGCCAGTGTACCGTGCTTCAGCTCACCCGCAGCATACGCTTCAGAGTGAATGTACGAAATCTCTTTCAGCTTCAGCGAACCTTCCTGTACAACCGCATAGTCCACGCCGCGTCCGATAAAGAACAGGTGCTTATGCTGTGCGATATGCTCCGCGTATTTTTTGATCTCTGGCGCCATCGCCAGTACCGTTTCCACTTGCTCTGGCAGAGATTCCATCGCTGCCAGTGTCGCTGCGATTTCTTCTGTCGTTTGTGTACCGCGTACTTCTGCCAGATGCAGACCGAACAGATAAAATGCGATCAGTTGAGAAGTGTAAGCTTTCGTCGAAGCTACCGCAATCTCAGGGCCTGCCAGTGTTGCGATCACATCGTTCGCATCACGAGCGATCGAGCTGCCTACCACGTTCGTTACCGCGATTACGTGCGCGCCATTCGCCTGTGCTTCACGCAGTGCTGCCAGCGTATCTGCCGTTTCACCCGATTGACTAACTACGATCACGAGCGTGTTCTGGTCAACGATTGGGGAACGATAACGGTACTCGGAAGCCACGTCTGTTTCGACTGGAATTTTCGCTAGCTTCTCAATGATGTTACGTCCTACCAGACCTGCATGGTATGCTGTACCACAGGCAACGATCTGTACGTTACGGATGTTACGAATTTGCTCAGCGGTCAGTTTCAGATCGCTGAAATGAACGCCTTTGCCATCATCGTTAATGCGACCTAGCATCGTATCACGATATGCTTTTGGCTGCTCGTGAATTTCTTTCAGCATAAAGTGGTCGTAACCGCCTTTTTCAGCTGTAACTGCGTCCCAATCGATACGAATCATTTCCCGAGAAATGAAGTTGCCTTCGATTGTCATCAGTTCCACTGCATCACGTGTCAGAACAGCCATTTCGCCATCGTTCAAGATGTAGACGTTACGTGTATATTTCAAAATAGCCGGAATATCCGAACCGATAAAGTTCTCGCCTTCACCTACACCGATAACGAGTGGGCTTGCTTGACGAACCGCAACCAGCTTGTCTGGCTCATGCTCTGTCAGTACGCCCAGTGCAAATGCACCACGCATATAAGTAACTGCCTTTTGCACAGCTTTCACGATGTCACCTTCGTATTCACGTGCAACGAGGTGAGCGATAACTTCGGTATCTGTTTCGGATACAAATTGAATACCGGAGCGAATCAGTTCATCTTTCAGCTCCAGATAGTTTTCGATAATACCGTTATGCACAACGGAAAACTTATGCTGTGCATCTGTATGCGGGTGAGAGTTCGCGTCAGATGGTTTACCATGTGTCGCCCAGCGTGTATGTCCGATCCCTGCTGTACCTACAAGTGGATGTTGCTCCAGCTTCGATTCCAGGTTAGCCATACGTCCTTGCGCTTTAACAACTTGCAGACCTTCGCCAGTAAATACCGAGATGCCTGCGGAGTCGTAACCACGATACTCCAATTTACGCAACCCATCGACCAAAATTTCTTGTGTGTTCTGATTCCCAATATATCCAACAATACCGCACATGTTTATATTCCTCCGCTTCAATAGTTCGTTCTAGGAATGAATGGACATGAGCACGCGGAAATAAGAGCTACAACAGTATTCAATTGTGAATGTACATGTCTTCGCTCGCTCTTCTTCCTGCTGCTCTGCACATTCATGATGATGATTTATGGTGCACCTGGCAGAACCTTTGTCACCAGGATCACTCCTGGCATTTGGATTCCGCTTTACGGTATAGTGCATTACCGGAAGGTCCCCGCCGAATGTTTCGAACACCTTCACCTCGTCAGCTCGATGCATTTCCGTCCGTCTCTCGAGCTCTGGCGCTTGATCTTACTAGGGTTAACCGCGATCCTCACCTTCTATCTTAGAGTGGAGCTACTTTCGTAATATTGCTAATGTTACAGTTATATTACAAATAGCAACTCGTTCATTATATGCATCTTTTGCAGTTATGGCAATGATAAAAATGTGACAACCCTATGATCGCTCTCTCAATCGCATGAGACAGCGTCGCTGGACATGACCATTTCCATTAACCAGCAGCCAGAAATGTTAAACCGATATGCGGACGAGGCAGACGAAAGATATTCTATTCAGCTATGGAGATGGGTCATTCATAATAAGTTCCTATTCCTAAATAATCAGTCAGCGTAGAATGTAGTAGAATGCAATAATTAGTACAACGTTAACGATGAGAATAAGTGCACTACTTATATTGTCGACACCTAAATCCCATATTATTACATTATTACCTCAATTTTAGATATAAAAACCACATCTATTCATCTAGCGCTCTTCGCTTTTTCTATTCCCATTCCCATTTTCATTCCTTTTTCCTTGTTCTCGTTCGTGCCCTTATCTCCTATATCGATAAATTGCAGCTCTAGCAACGATGTATAGCCCTACCTTGCTCACTTCACAGCAAAATTCGCATCAAAAAAGAGCATCCCACTGCCGCGGATGCTCTTTGCTTAGCGAATCAACGTATTATACGAGTTCTTTTTTCACCACATCAACGATTTCACCTACGAATTGCTCCAGTTCATCCTTGTCTGGTCCTTCCGCCATTACGCGGATCAGCGACTCCGTACCGGATGGACGAACGAGAACGCGTCCATTGTTGCCTAGCTTCGCCTCTACACCTTTGACAGCCTCAGCGATCGCTGGATTGCCTTCATAACGCGCTTTGCTCTCGACACGCACGTTTACGAGTACCTGCGGGTATTTGTCCATCATCGATTTCAGTTCGCTCAGCTTTTTACCGGATGCAACCAGTGTATCCACTAGCTGTACCGCCGTCAAAATGCCATCACCTGTCGTGATGTAATCGAGGAAAATAACGTGACCAGACTGCTCGCCACCAAGCGTATAACCACCGCGCTTCATTTCTTCCATCACATAACGGTCGCCAACCGCTGTCTGGGCTGTGCGCAGCTCCAGCTTCTCGGTTGCTTTGTAAAAGCCAATATTGCTCATTACGGTTGATACGATCGTGCTATCTTTCAGTTTACCTGCACGGTTCATCGCATCGCCGCAAATGCACAAAATGTAGTCACCATCGACTTCTTCACCTTGATCATCAATCGCAATTAGACGATCCGCATCGCCGTCAAAAGCAAGACCGATATCCGCTCCATGACGCAGCACTTCTTGTTTGAGCAATTCTGGATGCGTCGAACCGCAATGATCGTTAATGTTCAGACCGTTTGGCTCAGCGCCAATCGTAATAATTTCTGCACCCAGCTCTTGGAACAGCGCAGGAGCAAGCTCATAGGCAGAGCCATTTGCGCAATCGAGTACAATTTTCAAACCTTCAAAAGAATGAGTGATCGTCGATTTCAGATGCTCCAGGTATTTGAACTTGGACGTATCATCGTTCACAATCGTACCTAGCTCTGCACCGACCGGACGTGGCAACGTATCCTGCTCTGCATCCATTAGCGCTTCGATTTCCAGTTCAGTTTCATCGGACAGCTTAAAGCCATCTCCACCGAAAAACTTAATGCCGTTATCCTGTACCGGATTATGGGAAGCCGAAATCATCACACCAGCATCCGCTCCCAGTAAACGGGTAATATAAGCAACTGCCGGCGTGCTAACAACGCCCAGACGAATAATATGCGCGCCAATCGACAGCATCCCTGCAACGAGTGCAGACTCAAGCATCAGACCGGAAATACGTGTGTCCATCCCGATGACTACCGTTGGTTTTTCTGCACCATGTGTTAGTACATAACCGCCACAACGTCCGATTTGATAAGCCATTTCTGCGGTAAGCTCTTTATTGGCGACACCACGCACGCCGTCTGTTCCAAAATATTTACCCATGAATTATGCTCCCTTATAATTATATTCAGTTGGATGCTCTCATCCTGTTTAATGATTACCATGTGAAATAGGGCACACCGATACATCGGCTCGAATCGCTCCGACCGATGTACCCATGTGCAACCCTTTCTTTATACGTCTTCTATACATGTACTGTCAATAGCGCAATTCTGACATTTCTGTTTGCGCGATTAATGATACGTATTGGCGGATACAACCGGCTTGCCCAGTGCTCGGTCGACTGTAGTTGCCTGCGAACTAGTATTGGTTCCTGTATCACCTGGATCGGCAGACGAATTACTGCCTCCATCTGTTGATGGATCCGTACCTGTACCGCTACCTTCTTCTGAAGGTGTTTCTGTATTATTCCCTGTGCCTGAGCCAGACTCGTTCCCTGGTGTTTCCGGTGAAGTTGAAGGATTATTGCCTGTACTGTTACCTGCTTCCGTCCCGTTACCGGGCTCTCCCTCCCCGGTATTGCCTGAGCCTTCATTTGGATTGGACTGCGAATCAGGTGGCGTTGTCGAGCCATTGCTTTCCGTCACAGTGACAGTTACGGTCATCTGTTCACCTGGATTGGACAAGCTCACCGTCTCGGGAAGCACGAGCTGTACTGGCAATTTATACGTACCCGCAGCACGTCCACTCAAGTTCACAGATGCTTTAATATCTTCCGGTCGCACCGCCTGAATCGCATCAGGTGCGCCTTTAATATTGATGGCCACCTGCTGGGTTTGTGGCTGCGTAATTACCGCTTCCAGATTCGTGCCGATGCCGGTCAAGCGCACTGGCACATTTTGTACTGTGCGTTCTGAGAATTGTTCGGTCGTAATTTTCACCTGTACGGATGAAGGCGAAATCCGATCGGTTCCTTCCGGTAGATCAAGTGCAGCCGTGAGGGTCACTGTTCCTGCCTGCTCAATCGAGCTTAGATTTACAGATGCCGTAATCGATGAACCGAGCGACGCTAGCTCCGATTCGGAGCCATATACGGTCACTTCGTCCGCACTGACTTCTGTCCCAGCTAGAACGAGGTTATCTGGCAATTGACCGATATAGCTCAGATTAAGCGGTAATGTGCGGGAAGAGGCTCCGATAGGCACCTGCACTTTGACCGAAGCTGGCGAGACGACCGCATCTTTCATCGCTGTACCACTTTTATCATATACAGCTAGCGTGACTGTCTTACTGACTGTGTTGTTCGCACCCGCAATATTAATTACACCTGTCACACTGCCGACATCGCTTAAACGACTTTCTGGCAGCGTCACTTTCACCTTATCGGTGCCATCGGTAATAACAGGATCACCTTTTTGATAGCCTGCTGCTGGTTCGCCTTCTACCTTAATTTGTGGAGTAAACGAGTTCGATGTTTTCTCTTCAATCGTCACCTTTACAAAGCCAGGTGTAGAGGATACATACTGCACACTTGCAGGCGTCTCGGCTACGATCGGTAAAGTGACCGTACCTGCACCTTTAATATCGCTCAGGTTCACCTTTGCTTTATAACTATTGGTCGAAAAGTAGGAAATCAGATCAGATTGTCCGCGCACCTCAATATTGACTGTCGCGGGTTCAATAGATTTTAATACATATTTGTCCTCATCAAATCCATACGGTTGTACCTGTACGTTATTGATCACACTCGTTCCCACCGCCGCAGATGTGGTCGAGGTTGGAATCGTATTGTTATCCATATGAACCATAACCCATAGCAAAATGCTCACCACCAGCGCGAGCACCTTGGCGACAGTATTATTACTGATCCATTTGTCCATCATCGTCTTTTCCCCCCTTCCGCTTCCAGAACGGGAGCTTTTTCTCTGTAGTTACATTCGGCTTCAGCGCCTCATGCAGCTTCGAGATTAGCGATTCTTCATTAATATCACGCACGACCTGTCCATTCATCGCCAGCGACACCTGACCGGTCTCCTCGGAAACGATAAGCGAGATCGCATCGCCTACCTCACTAATCCCGATCGCAGCGCGGTGCCTTGTGCCCAGCTCTTTACTAATAAACGGATTTTCAGATAAAGGAAGATAACAGGCTGCCGCGGCAATTTGTTGTCCTTGAATAATGACTGCACCATCATGAAGCGGTGTATTCGGGATAAAAATATTAATAAGCAGCTCTGAACTAATGACCGACTGCATCTTTATACCGGATTCCGTATACTCGTTCAATCCAGTCGTTCGCTCAAATACAACAAGCGCTCCGATTTTACGCCGGGACAAATAGTTAACTGCTTTGATCACTTCATTGATCATACGTGTGATTTCTTCCTCATCCGCCACGGTACGTCCAAATATTTTACCGCGTCCGAGCTGTTCCAGACCACGTCGTAATTCTGGCTGGAAAATGATAAAGATCGCGAGTACACCAAATGTGAACGCTTGATTCATCAGCCATTTGAGCGTGTACAGATCAAACCAGCTACTAAGTGCCCATACGACAACGAGCACGAGAATACCTTTTAATAGTTGCACCGCACGCGTACCGCGTACAAGCAAGATCAGTTGATAAATGATATACGTCACGATCAGAATATCAATAATATCTTTAATGGAATCCTTCCAAGTCAAGTCCGCAAAATACTCCATACTGCAACCCCCGTTATGTTCTATCTGGTGGACCCTTAACCTGGCATCTATCGTCCAAGTCTTACCAGGGTATGCCGGTAACGATGCCCATACTGGGCGTTATTATCCTATTACCCTAACTTGCTGCCAAAATGACGATCTTTTTTGAAAATAAATCGATTCGTTGGTGGCTGCAGACGACGGATAGATCCCGTTCCTATTTTCTTATTTTACACGCTTTTTCATTCAACATGCAAAGAACATCCCTCTCCATACAAAAAAAGACGCCATCTCGGCAAGAGGCGCCTTTCAGTTCATCATTTAATTGGTAGAGGCGACATCCGCAAATGCAGTTGAAATTTTGTACCAGAGCCAGCCTACTGCTTGATCAATCGTCTGAACCTGTCCGGAGATATGAGCCGTGCTTGCTTGAAATACGCTACCGTCGATAACTGTTACATTGCCTTCAACGTCACCGTAAATCTTGGCTTGTCCTTTTTCTATCGTCAAATTGCCGGCGATGGTTTTTCCTTCCGGCACAATAACCGTATTACCTTCAATCACAACTTGATCTAAATTTTGCCCTTTGACGATCATCTCAGGACCTTCATCCCACAATGGCAATGTGCCGAGCAAAATAATAAAAAATGCGGCGGCTGCGGTTAATGCCGGATGACGTTTTAACCATGTAATCCACGCCGACGGCTTTTTAGGCTTCGGCAATGACTGCATGATCCGGTCAGTAAGCTCATCAGATACTGGCGGCTTGCGATGGTTGACAGCAAACAAGAGCAATTCGGTCTGCTCTAGCTCTTTAAAAACGGCTCGGCATTCCGCGCATTCAGACATATGCTGTTTCAGCTCTGCTGCCTGTTCATCCGGGAGATCGCCGTCCAGATACTCATGAATATAGGAGACGGCCAGTTTGCAATCCATATGAGCCATTCCTTTCTCGTAAAATAGTGCCTCATGCATCATACCATAGATGGCAATGTGCATGGAACAGCGAATACTCTGTTAAATACGGTGCAACTTCAGTAACGTTTCAAAAATACACAAAGATTTTTTAGAATATTTTCCCAAGCTTGATTCATCCAGCATTACAGTTTATTTTCTAGCTTTTTACGCAAAAATTCCCGTCCACGGTGAACACGTGTCTTGATCGTCGTCACAGGCATATCCATCACATCGCTAATTTCCTGTAGCGACAACTCTTGCAAATAGCGTAGTACCATCACCGTTTTATATTTATCCGGTAGCGAATCAATCGCCTGATGAATCAGCTGCTGTGTTTCAGTGAGCATATATTCGCTTTCCGGTGTACGTTCATCACCAGGAATGAGTGCATAACCATCCGTATTGTCCTGATCGTTCAGCTCCGCATCCAGTGAAAAGCTCGGCTTACGTTTACGAAGCCGGTCAATACACAGATTGGTCGCAATCCGATAAATCCAGGTTGAGAACTTCTGCTTCGGATCATAACGATCCAGATTTTTATATACCCTTAAAAAAGTTTCCTGTACGACGTCTTCCGCCTCATGCCGATTACTGAGCATACGATAACCGAGGTGAAAGAGCTTATCCTTATATAAATCCACGATCTCGGCAAATGCACGTTGATCACCCTTTAACGCCAGCTTCACCAGTCTCGTATCCAGATTATCCACCATCACTCCCCCAAACTATGTTCCCGATATGTATAGGTTTTCTGTATTTCACCCTTTTACAGTCCACTTAAAATCGTACTGGATGATCCGTTAAATTGCAATCTTAATCGGACATTAAATATACAATTTGTTAAAATTCGTCTGCGATGTATTGATTTTAGCAATAGATTGTAAAGGATTTGAACATACACCGAGGTCGCATACACCGAGGTCGCATACACCGAGGTCGCATACACCGAGGTCGCATACACCGAGGTCGCATACAAAATGGAGCAGGCGCATCGCGCCCGCTCCATTTTTAGTTACCCCTACGTACTCATTAACGTCAGTATCAACCGGTATTACGCAAGCCTGCTGCAATACCATTAATCGTAAGCAATACTTCACGCAGCAACTCTGCATCATCCGAACCGTCCTCACGGATGTTACGCAGCTCGCTGAGTAGTTGAACTTGCAAATAGCTCAGTGGATCAACATACGGATTACGCAGACGAACCGATTCCTGAATCACCGGCACATTGTCCAAAATCTCCTGCTGGCCACTAATTTGCAGCACCAGATCACGAGTGAGGTTGAACTCGGTTTCGATCATACCGAAAATACGGGTGCGTACCGCATCGTCCTTACACATTTTAGCGTATTCTTGAGCAATCGTCAGATCCGCTTTCGCAATCGCCATTTGTAACGTATCAATCAGTGTTTTAAAGAATGGGAACTCTCTATACATTTGCTGGAGTGTCGCCATATTTTCCGGATTGTTCTGATAAAAATGTTGGATACCTGTACCGGCTGCATACCATGCAGGCAGCAGATAACGGCTTTGTGTCCATGCAAATACCCATGGAATCGCACGCAGATCCTCAAAACGATCACTATTTTTACGTTTAGATGGACGAGAACCGATGTTCAGCTCGCCCACTTCAGGCAATGGTGTCGATTGTTTGAAAAATTTCATAAAGTCCGGATCACGGAAAATCAGATCCTGATACTTGTTCAGCGATACTTCCGAAATGCTACGTACAATTTCGTCCCATGCCTGATTGTTTTCACCAGCAGGCTCGCCCACTTTGGCAATCATCGCTGAGGTAATCAGTGCCGAGATCGCTTGCTCCAGACTGCGGTAAGCAATCCCTTGCAGAGAGTAACGAGAAGACAACACTTCCCCTTGCTCTGTAATTTTGATACCGCCGCCGATTGTATGTGGTGGCTGTGCCATAATACTGCGATCCAGAGACATACCGCCGCGACCAAGCGCTCCGCCACGACCGTGGAAAAATTTGAGTTTGATATCATATTCCTGTCCCATTGCCGTAATTTCATTCAAGGCAAGGCGTAACTCCCAGTTAGCTGTAACTACGCCACCATCTTTATTACTATCGGAGTAACCGAGCATAATCTCATGCAAATTGTTCATCGCCGTTACACCCGCACGATAGGCAGGCAAATCAAGCACACGGCGCATAATGGCAGGCGCTGCATGCAGATCATCGATCGTTTCGAACAGTGGTACGGCTTGCAGTGTACAATGTACCGTACCGTCTGGCAGCAGACGGAACAGCCCCGTTTCCTTAGCGAACACCATAACTTCCAGAATATCACTTGCACCCTGGGTCATGCTGATCAGATAGCTGGAAATACACTTCTTACCAAACTCCTGCTGTGCATTAGAAATCGTACGATAGACAGCCAGACATTCTGCTGTACTCTCACTGTAGTTGAAGTAAGGCGAAGTCAGCGGACGTGGATCAACTAACAGCTTGCCCAGCAATTCGATTTTCTCATCCTCGCTCAGTGTAGAGTAGTCTTCCACAATCTGCATGCCTGCCAAAATTTCTTTCAGTGCATTTTCATGCTCCTGACTGTGCTGACGTACATCCAATGTTGCCGTATGGAAACCAAACAGCTCCACCTGACGAATCATTTTCTGTACATACGTATCTGCAACATAATCGGCATAATGATGACGCAGACTTTTATCGATCGTCCACAGGTCTTCCAGCAGCTCAGAAACGTCGTTATAACGCTCCAGTGTACCACGTTTCGAATCGTCCACGACATTGTTCAGCTTACGCAGCATATATGCGATTTTGATACGGTAAGGCTCGTTTTCATTGTTCCAGCTATATGTTTTGTCGATCGTTACGTGAAGACGGTCTTTCTGAATCGAAGACAACAGCTCTTCCGAAACGTCGATAATCGTTGTGCTAAAGCTCAGCGAGTTCATCATCTCACGGAGGATACGCTGATATTCGCGAATCGCTAGCTTACGCTGCATCTGCAATGTTTTCCAGGTCACATCCGCTGTTACCGATGGATTTCCATCACGGTCGCCACCGATCCAGGAACCAAAACGCAGGAAGCCGGGTACATGCCAGTGATGATCTGGATAATGCTTAGCAAGCGAACGCTCAAGCTCCTGATACAACTCCGGCAATACATCAAACAGCGTTTCATGGAAATAATACATTCCGTTTCGCACTTCATCCAGCACCGTTGGCTTGCGATCACGCAGCTCATCCGTTTGCCAGAGCGTAATGACTTCGTTCAGAAGCTTCTCTCGCAGCTGCTCACGCTCACGGAAAGTCAGAGTCGGGTTGTCCAGCAGTTTCACATCTTCAGAGATACGTTTATGAATATCGAGAATAACACGACGCATTGCTTCTGTCGGGTGAGCAGTCATCACAAGCTCCAGCGATAGATCAGCCAGTAACGCTTCAATCTCATCCGCTGTAAAATTGTTCTTTCTCAGCTCCTGTACAGCACTCTCCATCGAGCCTTTCTGTACAGTCTCCCCAGCAGAACGCTCATAATCGCGTTTACGGCGAATACGATGATTCTGTTCAGCGATATTCACGAGTTGAAAATAAATCGCAAACGCACGTATAACCTGATGTCGGTTATCCGAATCCAAATGAAGGATCAATGTTTTAAACTCATCAATGACTTCTGGTAACGATACAGCACGAAGCGATTTGCTCAGCTCACGGATTTTCTCTACAATGTCCAAAAGCTCTTGTCCGCCCTGATGCACGAGAACTTCACCAAGAATGTTCCCCAAAAAGCGTACATCACGACGTAGCAAATTGTTAGAATGATTTTTACTTACATTCACAGTCAACTCAGACATGCTTCTCCTCCTATCCTTCCCCACCGGTGTTGATTCTATTGAAGGTTAACATCTTCTTCACATCATACAACAAAGCATGTATGAATACTTTAATTAATTTGCAGGTTGTGAGTATTTATGCAAACATTCTGTCAATCATTCATAATGACTTCACAGCGTTATCGCACTACATTATTATACTACAATCCTTTAAAGTGTGAAGGCTAAATTAGTCCTATTGTCAAAATGACAATATTCCTGTCTCTATTACCTAGCAAGAGTTCATCGTGCTAACTTCAATCTATATGAATATAGTATAGATTCGATCGAAAAAAAGCTGAATTCATGATAGCGCCGTATAAAATAAGAGTAAACGTGTTCTTCTCCAGGCATATATGCACACTGTTTTAATGAAACATACACCACTCTGGAAAGGAATATTGGAACGGACTTCGGTTTCGTATAGGACGATAGGACGCTATAGAGTAGACATATATTGTAGATTCCTGTGCTCAGAAGCCGTGTAATTTCAACACAATTAGCAAACTTCCGTCACTACTGAATACGCTTGCATAGTCGAATATAAAAGTCTCTCATTTTTCTGGTTTGGAGGAATACGATTGACTTCCTCATTCCAGCTTATGTTTTAACCCATGCAAATTCAACGTCGCATTCAAGGCATCGTATACAAATCACACCTATGTAGCATGATGAATTCATCTAAAATCACCCTCAAAGTAACATCATGAGTTCATCTGAAATTGCCCTCAAATAAAGAACCATCGCTATACTTAGAAGGCTGTTCTTCATCGCGCATTGCTTTTACATTGATACCGCATCCTGAATTTTACATTGATGAGATACAGCATCCTAAACTAAACCCGTATATAGCAAAAAAAGACCGTTTCCGGTCTTATTTACATGATGGAGCGGGTGATGGGAATCGAACCCACGCTACCAGCTTGGAAGGCTGGAGTTCTACCATTGAACTACACCCGCGTACAATCGGGATGACACGATTTGAACATGCGACCCCCTGGTCCCAAACCAGGTGCTCTACCAAGCTGAGCTACATCCCGATGTGCAGTAATATGAAAATATGGCGCGCCCTAAGAGATTCGAACTCCTGACCTTTTGATTCGTAGTCAAACGCTCTATCCAGCTGAGCTAAGGGCG
>NZ_JBCGUH010000016.1:0-117084 GCF_039822605.1 Paenibacillus wenxiniae | reverse complement strand
TACAGATACAGATACAGATACAGATACAGATACAGATACAGATACAGATACAGATACAGATACAGATACAGATACAGGTACAGGTACAGGTACAGGTACAGGTACAGGTACAGATACAGATACAGATACAGGTATAGGACAACTTGTAAAGTTGCACGACAAAACGCATATTATGGAACATCATCTTATATAACCCATAGAGAAGACGAGCTGTGTAATCGGCTCGTCTTTCTCTTATTATGATAACGCACTCATTTCCAAATTTATCCCATCCTCCTATTACATAATGAGCAGTATAGGACGAAAAATATAGTATAACGATTGCGGAGGAGTGTCTAATGAGCAGCATACTGATCGTTGATGATTCCCGACTGAATGTTGCCTATCTGCAAAATGTTTTGCATACTGCCGGTTATGAAGATATTCGTCTGGCGTATTCAGCATTGGAAGCGTTCCACGAGCTAGGGATGGAAGCAGAGCAGCATCCGAAGAAGCGCCGCGATATCGATCTGGTGCTATTAGATATTGTGATGCCGGATATCGACGGCATTGAAGCATGTCGCATGATTAAAAATACAGAAATGTATCAGGATTTGCCGATTATTTTCCTGACGGCGGATCGTGCCCATTTTGAAGAAGCATTTGGTGCAGGCGGGATGGATTTTATCGAAAAAGGCGGGCCGGATTACGAGCTATTAGCGCGTGTACAATCCGCGCTCCGCTTAAAAAAAGAAATGGATACACGCAAAAATTGGGAAGAAAAAGTGCAAAAAGATCTACAGCTTGCTAAACATTTGCAGCGAAGTGTGCTGCATGCCCCCCTCGACGAACCCGGTATTCGCATCCATAGCCGATATATGCAATCTGCTGAAGTGTCCGGGGATATGTTTTATTGGAAAATGTTCTCCAACCGCAAATGCGGTGTACTATTGATCGACGTATCCGGGCATGGCATCTCGGCAGCATTAATCAGCATGTCGATTCGTTCATTGCTCGACAGTATTGTAGGGTTATATCGTAAGCCGAGTGATGTGTGTGCGGAACTTAATCGACAAATGCGGCTCTTATTTGGTAAAACGAGGCGTTCGGCTTATTTTACAGCGATCTATGTACTGATCGATCTGGAGCAGCGCGAACTGGAATATGTAAATGCCGGTCATCCGCCAGGGTTACTTTTGAAGCAAAATGCAGCTCCTGTCAAGCTAAAAGGCACCACCGTTCCAATTGGGATTAAGCCGGATATGAAACTGGATACCGTTAAGCTATCTTATGAGGCACCGTGCCGGATTGTGTTATATACAGATGGTCTGGTGGAACGGCCGGGGATGTCGATTCAATTTGGTATTGATCGGCTGGAAGAATATGCAGACAGCCTGCATTATGTGGGCAATGATTCGTTTGTAGACAAATTAGAGCGTTTAAATCGCAATCGAGATGATGATATTTGCATCGTATCAATCGAATTGGATTGATGCTCGATCGGGAATGGGGGAGAGATCGATGGAACGAAGCATAGTTTCCAGAGGCAAAACCGTTGAACAAGCGATTGATCGTGCACTGACATTGCTAGAAGCGAGCAAGCAACAGGTCAGTATTGAGATTATCGATGAGGAAAATAAAGGACTGCTGGGCTTCAATGTCCGACCAGCCGTAGTTAAAGTAACATTGATGCCAGAGCAGTCGGATCATTCAACTACCGATCCTACTTCTGAACGTATCGCATCAGCAGCTTATCCATCATCTGCGGACATTGCTAATGCTGCCGAACACCAGTCTGCTGGAACAGCTTCGACCCGGCAACGTTTATCCGTGCTGGATACTATACAACCGTCTGAATCGATAGCAGATGCTAATGCTGTCAAGCCATCTTCCGATATGAAAGCTTCCCAATCTGTACAAGACGGGCAGATTTGGATCGAAGGTGGCGAAGTACGTGTGCGTACATTTGCTGGTGGTAGCTTACCGAGACTGGATGCGTTTAAAAGTGGAGACATACTAATTAATGGACAGCCGCTCATGGCAGGACAGACAGCAGAGATTAGCGAGCATGATCGAATTGAAATTACGTTCACTGAGGAACTGCGTGAACCACTCTGGCAAATCCAGATTGAACCTAAAGCGATGCAGGTGAGTTTACATGTAGAGCCAGGCAGTCATATTCAGCGTTATTTGCTCGATACCGAACCGGAGTCCAGACTAATGCTGCGTGTCGGCCAGCGACGTGAAATTTTGCCAATTGAACCGGCTCGTGTGACGGACCAGCTTCAAACGCTTGGCGTCGTGTATGGTGTAGATCAAGCGGCGATCCTAGCGGCTTGTCGTTCCTCGGAGCCAGGCGAGTTTATCATTGCAAACGGTACGGAACCTATTCCGGGTGTGGATGGCATATTCGAACTACGGGCGAATACCGAAGCGAAGAAAGTACAGCCGAAGCTGCGTCATGACGGCACGATCGATTATCGGGAGACACGTGAGTTTCCATCTGTCGCTGAGGGTGATTTGATCGGCGTTGTGCGTCCAGCCCAGCCGGGACAGGATGGAACGGATGTGTTTGGACGTTCTGTGGCGGCTCCACCCGTGCGCCAGGTGCAAATTTTGGCAGGTAAAGATGTTAGTTTATCCGACGATGGTTTGCGTGCGATCGCTCAGCGTGCCGGTATGCCTACTCAAGTGAAACAGGGCTATCATATCAAGCTTTCAATTGTGCCCAAGCTGATGCAAAGTGGCGATATTAATCTGTCGACAGGCAATATTCATTTTCTCGGTGATGTAGAGATTAGTGGTGCGGTGCAGGATACGATGAAAGTAGAGGCTGAAGGCAATATTCATGTGCGCGGCAATATTAATATGGCGCATATTGTAGCCGGTCAATCGCTAATTGTGAACGCCAATGTGATCAGCAGTCAGGTGGTCGTTGGACAAATGTATCTATTTTACGGCCAGATTGCCCCACTGCTTCAATCGATTGCAGAGCAATCCGAATTGCTCAAGGCTGCGATTCGTCAGGTAAGTAGTGCGTCTGCGTTTAAACTGGACGATATGGATGAGCATGGATTAGCTCCCCTATTTAAAGTATTGTTTCAGGGCAGATTCCGGGGGATGCATGAAATACTCCAGCGGATGGTTGCGCTGAAAGAGCAATATGTCGTGCTTCCGAGCGATGATTGGAAACGATATTATGAGGAACTAGAGCGTGGATTTTTGACGGGGGACTCCAGTCATTTTCGTACAGCCGATGATCTGGAAAGCTTGATCCGGCGTACACGCTATCTGTATTCGGTTGTCGTTGTACCGGCGATGGAGCAGATTTTCGCCCGTTTGCATCATGTGCAGAACAGTCATGTACGCTGTGGCGGTAATCTGATCATTGAAAAAGGCTGCTATAATGCCCATCTGTATTGTGAAGGACATCTGGAGGCAAATGGTACGTTGCGAGGGGGCACGTATCATGCGGTTGGTGGTATGACGCTGCAAGAAGCCGGCTCACCTGGAACAGGAAGCACGTCACTGCATGTAGGCGCTACATCGGTGATCCGTGCCAAGAAAATTTTGGCAGGAACAACGATTCAGGTTGGTGAACGGATGCATCAGTTTACGAAAGATATGGAACATGTGGCAGCACGTATAAACAGTGATAACGAATTTGTATGGCATGGGGAGGGATGACGATGTTTTCGTATCGATTGCAGGAGCAGGATGGACGAATGGTCGTTTATTGTGAAGGGGATATCGATATTGACGCTGGCGACATGATTGAGGAGCAGTTGGAGCCAGCACTACAGACGCAAGAACAGGTCGTACTGAATTTGGATCAGGTTCATTTTGTCGATTCATCGGGCATTGGTTTATTGATTGGGCTAGTACAGGGCTTACAAGAGCAGGAGCGAATCGTATTGCTGGAGCATGTTCAGCCTGAAGTAATGGAAGTATTTGAATTACTGCAACTGGATGAAATTCTGGGTAAGGACGTTTTTAGCAATTGAATGAAAAGAATCTGTATACGATTCCGCTCGGTATTATAGGCCTGGCCAGCCTGGTGTATATGATCTGGCATCTGGATAGTCTGCTCTGGGTTGGACTGCCAATTTTGTTATTTATCATCGTATTGGATTTATTTCCTGTCCGGCTATTAAGCGGTGAGGAATACAGTGCAAGTGTGGCCGGCTTTCTGATTTTGCTGCTGGCATATGGACCGATCTATGCACTGGTAGGTGTTACGCTTAGTAATGTGATTACTCATTTTAGACGGGCAGGCTTTCAGTGGCGGCGCATTCATGGCTTTCGTGTATTATCGACGCAAGGCAAATATGCGATCTGTTTGTATGTTGCTTATCAAGCGATGCAGCAGGTCGATGGCATCGTACAGTCATCGATTCATATGTATGTACAGGCAGCGGTGGGTGCTCTATTATTTAGCGGCTTGTATGTGCTTATGGCTGTGGTCGTATCGAATAGTATCGGTCATGTGCCTTTATTAGGTAGCTTACGTATACGGCTTAAAGAGCTGGCTGTACCTGTAGTGTTATGCACGATTATTGTGCCGCATTTTTTGAAATATGTATCGCTGGGCTATATTGCATATGAAGCATTATATACAGCACTGTTTTTGCTGCTCATTATATTCTTTTCACATGGTTATATCGAGCAGGTTCGTTTGCGCAGACAGGGTGTAGAGGAATTTATTCGAATCGGTGAGCTGCGACTGTCTAACCGCGAAGGGCATGGGCGTAATGTAGGTATTATTTGCGAGCATGTGCTGGAGCTACTCAATTATCCGAAAAAGCATCGCCCGGAACTGATTAACATTGCCGCCCTTCATGATATTGGAAAAATGCTATTACCGCTGGAGGTGCTAACTAAGCGTGGTGCGCTGTCGCTAAGCGAGCAGCATGAATATGAATCCCATACGATCAAAGGTGCACAGATTGTCGGCAATATTACCGGTGATCGTCGTGCAGCCGCATGGATTAAGCATCATCATGAGCGGTTCGATGGCAAGGGCTTTCCAGATCGGCTCAAAGGAAATGCCATTCCATACGAATCGCGAATTATTTATTTGTGCAATCAGCTGGAATATCTCATTCGTCAATATTCGCAAAATGAAGACGTGATGAGTCAGTTACAGCGGATGGCGGGAAAAGAGCTTGATCCGCAGTTAATCTG
Source organism: Paenibacillus wenxiniae (assembly GCF_039822605.1). Classification (NCBI taxonomy): domain Bacteria; kingdom Bacillati; phylum Bacillota; class Bacilli; order Caryophanales; family Paenibacillaceae; genus Paenibacillus; species Paenibacillus wenxiniae. The sequence goes on along the minus strand of NZ_JBCGUH010000016.1, from coordinate 111,921 downwards.
GCGTATTCATGCAGGTACCATCGCCTGGTTGCGTCAGTATGTCATTCATGACGATATATCGGTATCGGCTGAACTTTCCTCCGTCATTCGATATGATGGGGATAAGCCGCCACAACAACTGGCAAGTATCACAGGTGGAACGAGACTGCTACGATATGGAGCAGATGGGAAGTTATGTGGAACCGGATTAGCGGATGTACCTGCTGGCATTATTAGCGATGCTGAAGTGTTGGCAGAGCGGGCGTTACTTGTAGCTGAAAGCTTTTATGAAGTGCTGGCGAGTGAAGGGAAGACGTATGAAGCTTACTTTTATCCTGAACCGGATCGGATCAATGTGGTGCTCACGGATATTACACCAGCGCTACAATATCGCGAAGACCTTCATTACAATACACTACGTTCTTATCGTGATGTGATCCGCACCCTTTCGCATAGCAAAATCGATATTTGCCTGCATCCACAGGAGATTGAACGTGAGCTGGGCGAACGACTGGACGGTATGGAAGTGCAGGCGCGTGGAGATGTCTCATCCAGCCGCAATCTGGTGATGGAGCATGTGCCGGAATGGTATCGACAGCAATATCCGAAGAAGCTGATGAGCATCAAGCTTGCGGTATCCGAAGGAGTAACCAATCTGATCAAGCATGCAGAGCAAGGGCAAATCGGGATTTATCAACAGGCGAATCGATTGCAAATTTATATTACAGATCACGGCTCAGGCATTCCGCTGCATGAGTTGCCTAAGACGATTCTCGTCTCCGGGTATAGCAGTAAAAGTTCGCTTGGCAAAGGCTTTGCCGTCATGTATATGTCTGCGGATCGGATTATGCTGCATACAAGTCCGGATGGCACGGCGATTTTGCTTGAATTTATGATGGTAGCTGAAGAGACCGGCTAAACGATTCCTGTAAAAGGGAGCGAATAGTCGGTCTGTATGCGTTTATTTTGATGATGTTATCTTGCGTCTGGTGTTTATTACGGATTCATATGCAATTGGTATAAGACAGTAACTTAATTGCTATTACATATTGCCCTCTTTTGGACGAAAAATAAGTATACCCTTTATTTTCAGGAGGCACAGAAACATGAGCAGCATACTAATTGTCGACGATTCCAAATTGAATCTGGCGTATATGGAAAATACATTAAAATCCGCAGGTTATGAGGATGTATGGACGGCAAACTCAGCGCAGGCAGCATATAAGCGACTCGGTATGCAAGATGACCAGATACCACGTAAACCCGTAGCCGTTGATCTGATATTACTGGATATTGTCATGCCTGAAGTGGATGGCATCGAAGCATGTCGACGAATTAAAAGTATCCCTGTATATCAGGATCTACCGATCATTTTCTTAACGGCGGATCGAGCGCATTTTAAAGAAGCTTTTAATGTGGGCGGCATGGACTTTATCGAAAAAGGCGGGCCAGATTACGAGCTGTTAGCACGTGTACAATCCGCGCTGCGTCTGAAAAAGGAGATGGATGCGCGTAAGGAATGGGAAAGTCGTGTGAGCAAAGACCTACAACTGGCGCGTCACCTACAAAGCAGTGTGATGACTCCGCCGCTAACGGAGCAGGGCATCAGCATTCGTAGTAGCTTTATGCAATCGTCTGATGTGTCTGGGGATATGTTTTACTGGAAACCATTTAACGATCATCAATATGGTATTCTACTAATCGATGTATCGCTAAGCGGAATTCCAGCAGCGCTGATCAGCATGTCCATTCGTTCCTTGCTGGACGGGATTGTTGGCATTTACCGTCGACCAAAAGAAGTATGCGCTGAGCTGAATCGCCAAATGCGTACCCTGTTCGGTAAAATGCGCCGCACTGTTTATTTTACAGCAATCTATGTGATGGTTGATACGAATAAGCGACAGCTGGAATATTTTAATGCCGGCCATACGCAAGGGTTACTGTTAACGGAAGGCGAGCCTGCTGGACGACTGAGTGTAACAACGGAACCGATCGGTATGAAGCACGATATGGATACCGATACGAAAACGATCGATTACACAGGTGATGCTCGCATCGTACTGTACACGAATGGGCTGATTACACGTCCAGGCACGAACCCGAAGACGGTCATTCAAGAGCTGGAGCAATATGCCCAAAGCTTGCTGTATCTGGATAATGACAACTTTTTAAGTAAACTGGCGCGCCTGAATCGTCAACATGAAGATGTATGTATTATTTCCATCGACTTGACCGGCCCGGCACCAGTAGCAGAAGTACAATCTGAAGCGGCAGCAGAAGTGGAGTAAAAGTCGGGAAGCAGTCTGAGCGGAAGTGAAGCCTGAAATAGAAGTTCGAAGTAGAAGCATGATCATCAGTACAACGAAACTCCAGACGAGATGCATCATTATCCATTTGAGTCGATGTACACTGATCGATATGCATACTGTAGCTTCCAAATAAAAAAGACCATGCTGCACAATGAGATTATTGTAGAGCATGGTCTTTTTCTGTTGTATTTAAGCACGAAGATTGTCTATAATCGCTGAGACACGAGACACGAGACACGAGACACGAGACACGAGACACGAGACACGAGACACGAGACACGAGACACGAGACACGAGACACGAGACACGAGACACGAGACACGAGGAGTTACATCAACGATGGCAATTCACGGAGCAGCTATCACAATCACACCACCATCAGGTTCAAGCAAGCACTTCCTTGCCAGGCGTTGTCGTCGTAGCAACACTGCTATCCGACACAGCGGCTTGAATACCGAGCAATTCTTGCTGTTCCTGTACCGTTCCTTCTGTAAGCGGAAGCACGTCCTTGTACTCAAACGTATTCGTTACGATAATCGGCGTAACCGTTGCACAGCCTGCGTCACGAATTTGCTGCAAATCCATCTCCAGCAACAATTGACCGGCAGTGACACGATCGCCTTCTTTCACATGTAGTGTAAAAGGCTTACCTTCCAGCTTCACCGTATCAATGCCGACATGAACGAGAATTTCTGCACCATGATCCGACACAATTGCCAGCGCATGCTTTTTCTTAAATGCAACCGTAATCGTACCATCAAAAGGAGCAACAACACGTCCGGCAGCAGGCTCAATCGCGACGCCTTTGCCCATCGCTTCCGAAGCAAATGCAGGATCAGGCACTTCAGTCAGCGGCACAATATGACCGGCAACGGGACTCAGCACTTTTTCATCGATTTGACCTGCATTGCCTTTCACTGGAGTGGCAGGCGTTTCCGATGGAGCTTCTTCAACCGGATCTTTAAAGCCAAGCACATATGCCAGTGTAGCCGAAATGAGGAATGATGCAGTAATCCCGATAATCAGACCAGGAAAACCTTGACCACCCGGACCGTAGAAAATAGGCAGTGTGAGCAGACCTGGTGCACCGGAAGCAAATGCCTGCGTACCCGCCTGACCGATAATCGCACCACCGACTGCACCGCCGATAATACCAGCGATAAATGGACGCTTCAGCGGCAACGTTACCCCGTATACCGCAGGCTCGGTAATGCCGAACAGGGCGGATAGAGTAGCTGAACCAGCGAGTGTTTTGAGCTTTTTATTTTTCGTGCGCAGCATCACACCAAAGGCTGCACCTGTCTGCGCAAAGACCGAAGCAGCAGCGGCTGGCTTAATACCATCACGTCCATGTACCGCGATATTGTTAATAAACACCGGTACAAGACCCCAGTGTACACCGAAAATAACGAACAATTGCCAGCAAGCACCCAGAACTGCGCCAGCAATAAGTGGACTAAAGCCAAATGCAGCGACAAGACTGGTGGCAATGGCATTACCAACATACACACCAAATGGACCAAATACGAGCAATGTTAGCGGCACCATCACAACGAGTGAAATTAACGGAGTAACAAAGTTTTTGACACTTTCATGAATAAAGCGGTTGCATAGCTTCTCCAGCTTACTCATCACAATGACCGCAATGATGATTGGAATGACGGTGGAGGAATAACTCATCATAATAACAGGAATTCCGAAAAATACCGTTTCTGTACCTGCTGTTTTCAACTCAACGATCGAAGGATAGACGAGCGCACCGGCAATCGTTAATGCGGTAAACGTATTCCCACCAAACTTACGAGCCGTGGTCACAGCCAGCAATAGGGGCAGGAAGTAGAACAGACTATCTGCCGTTGCCATTAGAATCGTATACGTCGTTTCCTTTGTGCTAAGCCAGCCTACATTGGTTGCGATGAGCAGTAAGCCTTTCAAAATACCTGCACCTGCCATCACGCCGAGTAGCGGAGCGAAAATACTGGAGATGATATCGATAATTGCGCCAAAGCCTTTTTTACCAGGAACGGAAGCGTTATCTTTTTTGTGATCATCCAGGATATTGGATACGTCACCAATTGCTGCGTACACTTCAGGCACGGTATTACCGATGACGACCTGAAATTGTCCGCCGCTTTCTTTGACCGTAATAATCCCATCGTTTTTTTCCAGCGTTGCTTTGTCCGCTTTAGACTGATCTTTTAGCGTAAAACGAAGTCTGGTTGCACAGTGGACGAGCGAAGCGACGTTCTTTTCTCCACCGACACCTTGCACGATCTCTTTTGCCAGTTTTTCATAACTCATGGGGACACCTCCAAATTTTGGCAAACAAAAAACCTGAGCCATGACAAACGGAGGACAAAAAAGAACACAGTGGTCCTTGCCGTTTCTCATGACTCAGGTTTTGCCTGCATAACCAGTAACAATCCGAATCAGGTTATATGCGGTTGTTAAACTAACAATATAACGCTTACATTCATTTGTCAATGCTTATATTTACAGCCGCATCAATAGCATTATTTTTAAACGGATATACGATAGTTTAAATTGAATATACGATCCAATCACAGCAAGAAAATGGTAAAAAGGTGTTGGACACAGATGGAAACGTCATTATCTACGGCTGACGATACGTTCAATATGTACAGTCAAATAAAGCATTTCCTCATTCGTAAGCTCGTGTCCATGTTCCTTTTTGACAAATATGCGTATTTTCTCCGTACACGCAGCAGCATCGCGATGTTGTTCCTTGATCATCGTGTACAGATGATCATAATTGCTGTCATAATGCGTACCATGAACAATACGCTGTGCGAAAAATTTAAGGTGGGTAATAAAGCGGAAATAGCTTAGCGAATCCTCTTCAAACTCCGTCTTAAAATGATATTTCACAATATTAATAATGCTATGCATAAATTTGGTAATATTCATCGTCGTGCCAACTTCCTCATTCATCTCAGCATTGACGATATGAATGGCGATAAAGGCGGCTTCATCCTGAGGAAGCTCGATGCCCATATGCTCGCGAATTTGCTCCAACGTGCGTAGCCCGATCGCAAACTCTTCACGGTACAGCTGCTTAATTTCCCACAGCAGCGCATTTTTGATCTCCAGCCCTTTCTGATAACGCTCAATCGCAAAATTCACGTGGTCGGTTAAGGATACATAGATATTTTCGTTAAGCGTTTTGCCAAGTGTTTGGCGGCTGTACGCAATAATTTCTTCAACGATCACAATGAGATCAATCGGAACTTCACGCAATAGCATTTTAAAGTTGTCAGACGCTTTTTTATTTTTAAGCGCAAACACTTTTTGAATTTTATGCTGTTCTACCTCTTCGCCGGGCTTTTTCTTAAAGGCGATGCCGCGTCCCATCACGACCAGCTCTGTGCCATCTGCCTGATAGACGCTAACCACATTGTTATTGATGACCTTGGCAATTTTCATATGAACCCCCGATCTCTATACCCTGATCCAACTTCGTACAGTAGCATGAATCTAGTCTGCAAACAACGATCTCGTCTACTAACAACAGGATGCCTATTCTGTATATCGGCATTCACTGCTTTTCGATCATAAAGCGGTACTGCTTTTCCATAATGAGGCTGTAGATCAATGCAATGATCTATGTGGGACGGATACGATGCAGGTATGCGTAGAGGCAGATATGCCTATATAACAAAAAAACCGTAAGCACGACAAAACAGAAGGAGCTGACTCAGCTTTCCTCGCTTTGGCGGCTTAGGTTTTGCCTGCAAACCAGTAACAATCCTAATCCTCTATAAATGCCGTTAATACGGCGTATGACTTACTCAAGTGTAGCCTGAACCTCACATGCTGTCAACGCTTTCACCGTGCATGGAAGCAATCGACCAGCATAAAAAAGCACGAATGCAATAGAGGAAGCTCTAATTGCATTCGTGCTCAAGTTGTGATGCTAAATGTTCGATGTTTTGTTAAAAGTAAGCTTGTACAGTAGCAGTTACTTTTTCACTGTTTGTGCTTCTAATCCATACTTCATACTCACCATTGGGAACACTAGGAAATGTTACGCTACCTGTTTTTCCATAATCAGGTCCATAAGAACCGTAAGCATATTTATTATTGTTTGGAAAGTTTTCGCCATTTTTATTTCTCAAAACATAAGATACGACAATATTTCCAGAACCGTCACTAGGACGCTGATCAATCGATAGTGAGACCGATTTAGCACCATTGCTTATTTTAATAACACCATTTAAAGATGTCATTTTTTTGTGAGCACTGGAATCTACATTGGATGCTTTGAACGTTGGTGGAGCAGCAAAGGCAGATGGAACACTCAGAGATAAAGCTAAAATAGCAACAAACAAGCCTAAACCTAACTTTATAAAGAGTTTTTGAAAAGTAAACATGATAAAACCTCCTATGTATTTGGTAACAACATGTACCATGAAAACATAAAAATTATTATTTGTAAATAGTTATAATTAAAGGTTTTTATGGTATTAAATGATAAATAAATCGTTTGAGAGTACAGCTTTATAGGAAAAAGCGAGGAAATTAAAGCGTAAAAATAAAAATGCTCTACCAGTATATTTCTGGCAGAGCATGCTGTTTAACCAATCAGTTTGTAAGCTAATGCAGGACACATTGTTACACTAAAACGTGTATCAATGGAATGTCCACTTGTATAGTAACAACATAAGGGATGCGTCTATAAAGTTAAAATTGAGACTCCTGGTAAAAGATAACAAAAGATTAGAAGTTACGTATATTTTATTTAGTGAACTAGTAGAAGCTTGCTTAGATGCTTACAAACCTAAATCGGCTCCACGACTCGCGATAACCTGCTTGTACCAGTCAAAGCTTTTCTTTTTCTCACGTTTTAGCGTACCGTGACCTTCATTATCACGGTCCACATAAATATATCCGTAGCGTTTCCGCATTTCGCCTGAGGAAGCACTCACGATATCGATCGGTCCCCAGCTCGTATAACCAATAATATCAACACCATCTTGAATCGCTTCACCCATTTCGGCAATATGACGTTGCAAATAGTCGATTCGATAATCGTCTGCTATCGTTCCTTCTGCTGTCGGCTCGTCATGAGCACCGAGACCATTTTCTACGACAAACAAAGGCTTTTGATAACGATCATGCAGCTGGTTCGCCGTAATACGGAAGCCTTTCGGATCGATCGTCCAACCCCATTCCGACTTCGCCACATATGGATTAGCGACCGAGCCGAATACGTTACCAGATGTCATGTTTTTAATAACTTCTGGATCTGTACTGGTGGTACGGCTGGAGTAGTAGCTAAAGCCGATATAATCGACCGTATGATCTCGCAAAATCTGCTCATCCCCCGGTTCCATCTCAATAGTCAATCCATGATCACGGAAGAAACGTTTCGCATAGCCCGGATATTCACCACGTGATTGTACATCGATAAAGAAGTACGATTCGCGGTCTTTTTCCATGCCTTGATACACATCTTCTGGATTGCATGTATACGGATAGAAGCTACCCGCAGCCAGCATACAGCCGATCATTGCATCTGGAATTAGCTCATGACAAGCTTTAACGGCCAGTGCGCTAGCAACCAATTGATGGTGAGCTGCCTGATATTGAATTTGTTTTACATTGTCGCCTTCTTTGAAGGTTAGACCGGCTCCGAGGAAGGGCAGGTGCAGCAGCATATTGATTTCGTTAAAGGTCATCCAGTATTTCACTTTGTTTTTATAGCGAGCAAGCACAGTACGAGAATACGTTTCAAACCGATCGACCAGCTTGCGACTCCGCCAGCTTCCGTATTTTTCAACGAGTGCAACAGGCACATCGAAATGCGCCAGTGTCACCACCGGCTCGATCCCGTTTTGGATCAAAGCATCGAACAGATCATCATAAAATTGCAAGCCAGCTTCGTTCGGCTGTGCTTCTTCACCTGTTGGGAAAATGCGCGCCCAGGAGATCGATACACGCAATGCTTTAAAGCCCATTTCCGCAAACAGGGCAATATCTTCTGGATAGCGGTGATAGAAATCGATCGCTTCATGCGAAGGATAAAATTCATTTTCAAGTGGTGTCAGTGAAGGTACATAGCCTTTCATAATATCGCGGCGACTCTCGCCAGTAGGTAGCAGATCAACAAGTGTCAGCCCTTTGCCACCTTCAAGATAAGCACCTTCTGCCTGGTTCGCCGCAATCGCGCCTCCCCATAAAAAGTTCTCTGGAAAAGTAAAAGTAGACATAGTAAAACTCCTTCCGCAGCATAATAGAGAATGTGAACAAAACAGGGAAGATGGCGTAGAAAAAAAGAAAACCTGAACGAAGCCTGACATATGCACGCATAGCGCCAGGTTCGTTCAGGTTATGCCCGATAGGTAACATCCCTGAAATGAATGTAGTTGTTACTACAACTGTAGCAAGTGATGAAGGCGCTGTCAACTGCAAGGTACTTAAAAGGTATGTAGAAGACTGACAATTGGCAATCGTGAAGGATTAAAAGGTAGTCGTTTGCTAGAGTGCTTTGTTATGGTTTCATCATTAGATGAATTTGCGGGATAAAGTGAAGTTTTTGCTGAGAGTGATACGACTTGCTTCAAGGAATAAGGGAACATGCTCGGATGGAGACTAGAAATCTACAGATATAGAAGATGAGCTGCTATAAGTTGCTTGCTTATGTGGCGCAATACAGTTGATTATTTAAGGAGTGAAAAGCCTATAATTTTGGAGTAAGGAGTAAGGAGTAAGGAGTAAGGAGTAAGGAGTAAGGAGTAAGGAGTAAGGAGTAAGGAGTAAGGAGTAAGGAGTAAGGAGTAAGGAGTAAGGAGTAAGGTGAAAGGAGTAAGGTGAAAGGTTTGGACATGTAGCTTATAGCAATGGGAAGTAGAGCAAGAGGAGTAGAATTAGTGTAGACACAAATGAGTTAACGATAACAACTATACTAAGTATGCAATAAACAAAAAAATCCCCATCCGATTGTTACATCAGATGGGGAAGGTTGTGTACATGTATCATTAATCTCGGATGATGGCTTGAATTTCTTCTTCTTCATCATTCAAGATCAGTTCGACTTGATCACGGAATACTCTCGCGTTGTATTCGGAAAACATGTAACGCAGGATGGCTTCATATAGATTACTTTCGATGAGGTACTGGCTGCGTCCCAGTGACCACACTTCAGCAGTAAAGCCGGTATCTTCCTCCCAGGCTAGCTGAACAGTGACTTCGGTTGGCTTGATGCCTTTCCGCTCTGCAATGTTCAGACATACTGCATTAATAATCTCGTCCATGCTAAGCCGCATCGCCATTAGCGTCTGTCGTAAGGGTCAGCTGGTTTTTTACGCTGACGAATCATACGATAAATGCCGCGAGCTGCAATGAAAAGTACATAAATAGCGAGCAGGTTGACGATCAGACCGAGGAAGTCGCCGAAGCCGCCCATATTAGCGAACATACCGCCAAACAGCATGCCTGCCAGACCGCCGACCATCATACCGGTGAAGAAGCTACCGCCGCTGAAAAATCCGCGTTTGCCGGTGGCTGCGTTCGCGCCAGTACCTGTATTCGAACGATTGGTGCTGTTGACACTGCCGTTCGTATTATCGGAACGTTTAGGTGTCGTATTGTACGATTTAGGTGAGGATTTGAAGCCACCCCCACGTCTTGCATCTGCATCACTTGCAAACGCCCCGAGCGAAGCAAAAAATACAGTAAATGCCATGAAGACCATAAGCACTTTTTTCATGATGTGTAAGTTCCCCCTGAACGATTAGATTTTGTATTTGTATAGGTATTGTATAAAGGTAATACGGACAGTCAGCCTCTTAGTTTCAAAAATTTTAAATAAAATGCAATTACTATGCGATTTATTTAATAATGATCGTTATTAAACTTCATCTGCTAACGAATTAAGCTCAGATGATGCACACTATAATCCATACTGAAAAGAGGCGGTAAGCGCGATCGTCCTACATGCGTCGTTATCACAACATTCAATAACGACGCAGCTGCAACTTCTGTCTGATTCACTTGTGTATTCGCAAAGGATGCCGGATGTTGTATTCCGATCCGGTACAAAATGATAAAGTATCAAATCATAATTTACATTAATGATGCTGTGGTTCAGATGGTACTTCAGGAATCGCTGCATTTTTCAGCATATCAATGACCCAGGTTGTCCATTCCATATTGGAGCGAGCTGTACCAAGCGCTTTGTGACGCAAAATATATAATCCAAAATCAGGTGAACCAAAATGATGGCTCTCATCAGACATTTTATGAATCGCTTGCTCAAAATAATGAATTTGCTCCTGATAGAAAATAGAGCGCTTGCGGAACAGGGCAATTGCCGTATCACGGTCGGTAATCCACAGGCAGAACGCTTTCAAAACAAGTTCGTCACGGGATACAGGTTCGCCAGCTGGCAGTTGCATCCATTCTTGAAGTTTTTGCTCACCAAGCGGTGTGATTGCATAAATCTTCTTATCGGGCTTGTCTGTTTGTTTTACCCACTCTGCGGTAAGCAGTTGTTGTTCTTCCATACGAGACAACAATGGGTAAATTTGACTATGTTTCGCTTGCCAGAACGGTTGAATTCTAAGCATAAGGTCATAGCCTGAAGAGCGATTACGGGCAAGTAATGCAAGTAAACCATAAGATAATGTATTCATAAGGCAGTCTCTCCTATCTTCGAGCAGCAATCGGCCGATTTAAAATAAAGTGTACACTACAACTGTATGCTTTCGCAACAAACCATTACGTAAAAATGATAAAACCATACAGTAATGAGACCTATTTAGACAAACAATCTTCATAAATTAGACATAGTTAAAGCGCACATAACAACTGTACAAGGAAAGCGTAAGCACAATAAAGCTACGAAAGTTCCTTGATATATCAATCAAAACGAGCATCGTGCCAGCAGTGAGGGATCGGCCAATCCGCTGCATGGTATGGTGGAACGTTATACCTATCGTACTGATATACAAATTTTAGCAAAAATACAGTCGTCTATAGGATGAACAACAGTTTGCTTATGTACCCGTTACGTATGAAAAACGAAAAGGATTCAAAAAGTTATTATTTTTTGAAATATTTTTTATGTATGTTTTGATAATGGTCGGAAGACCCATATATTACAAGTAGATTTGCTTTAATGCGAAAATGGAAACAAATAAAAAGGACACAAACAAAGTTTGTGTCCTGGCGGCATCGATCGCAAAGCTGGCATAGCGTATGCCACTGGTGCATCCGGTTCCGCTAAATGGAAGATTTTTGTTGTTCGTAACCGTTAACGAGCAATTCCAATTGACCTGTCGAGGGATCAATGATCATGCCGTGCACGGGTACATGGGGGGGAAGTAATGGATGATTCTTAATCATATCCACGCTGTTTATTACCCCGTTCTTTTCACTACCAAACCCTTGTAACCAAGTTTTCAAATCTATTCCAGAATGCTCTAAAGTTGTCAAAACTTCTGGAGAGATACCCCGTTCTTTAATTTCATTAATCATATGATCTGCATTCAGTGCAGCCATACCGCAACCATAGTGACCGCAAACGATCACTTCTTCAGCCTGCAATTCATACAGTGCTACAAGTACGCTACGCATCACACTACCATACGGGTGAGAAATAACCGCGCCTGCATTTTTAATGATTTTAGCATCACCGTTACGCAGGTTCATTGCACGTGGCAGCAGCTCGGTTAGCCGTGTATCCATACAGGTTACGACAACCAGCTTTTTGTTGGGTATTCCGCTGGACAGATAGGTTTCGTACTCTTTAGAAGCAACAAATTGTTCATTGTGTTCAAGAATAGAATGAATGGAATCCACAGTATCTCCTCCTGATCGATGCCGATAGGCATAATGAATTTAAATTCTTTTTTGTGAATAAATATTCACATTGGTCACAAGCAATATAATGTCGTTCAGACACAAATTTCAGATATTAAAATAATACATTTTCCGATAAAATGCAAACCAAATGCTGGAATTTGGTCTTTCATATGCACACACGACCCAAACATCATCTTCACTAACCGCTTTTGCAGCAACACGTTGTCATGTGCCACAACGTGAATATCATGTGATGTAACATTGATTATAAAGCTTGAAAAACGTATCATCAAGCAGTAACATACTTTACCGTATCCGCTATTTATTCGGTTTGCGATGGCCTTAGCCTTAGATCATAGCAAACGGTAACATGAGTGATAGATAGGGGTATAGAGATGAATGTAAGACAATTATAAGAGCCGAAGGAGATCATCTAATGGAACAAAATGTAGAGCAAGTAGTGAACTCATTCAAGCAGCTCGTACATAAGATGACGAGTTATTACGAAGCACTCGGTCTACTCGGCTGGGATTTGCGTACAGGTGCGCCACGTAAAGGCGCCGAACTCCGTGCTGAAACGATTGGTATTCTAGCTACAGAAGCATTCAAGTTGTCCATTTCCGAAGAGATGGGTAGCTATGTAGAGTTTCTGTCCCGTCCGGAAGTTTCCGCACAGCTGAGCGATGTTGATCGCCGCTCCGTCAAAGAATGCAAAGCTGAGTATGAGCGCAGTCTCCAAATTCCGCCAGAGCGTTTCCAGAAATATTCTAGTTTGACCACACATGCGCAGACGGTATGGGAAGAAGCGAAGCACAATAATGATTTTGTTGGTTTTGAGCCGCTTCTGCGCGAAATTGTCGACATGAAGCGTGAATTTATCGATTATTGGGGCGTAAAAGAAACACGTTATGATACGCTGCTGGATATGTACGAGCCGGATATGACGGTAGCGAAACTGGATGCCGTATTTGACCGACTCAAATCGCGTCTCGTACCGTTGCTGCAAAAGATTCAGCAGTCTGGTTATACACCAGAGCATGATTTCCTTAAACAAAATTATGATCTGCAAAAGCAAGAAGAAATCGGTCTGTTCCTGCTGGAGCAAATGGGCTATGACTTTGAAGCTGGACGCCTGGATGAGAGTGAACATCCGTTTGCTACAGGTTTGAACCCGGGCGATGTACGGATTACGACGCATTATTATCCGGATGATCTGCTTAGTGCGATCTTTAGCTCGTTGCATGAAGGCGGACATGCTTTATATGAGCAAAATATTTCGACTGATCTGGTCGGTACAGGTCTGGCTACAGGCACATCGATGGGTATTCATGAATCGCAATCCCGTTTCTGGGAAAATGTTGTCGGCCGTAGCCGCGTATTCTGGGATCAATATTATGATCGTTTGCAGCAGCTATTCCCAGAGCAGCTGGGTAAGGTAAGTAAAGAACAGTTTTATCAAGCGGCAAACCGTGTGGAAAATTCACTCATTCGGATTGAAGCGGATGAGCTGACATACAATCTGCATATTATTATCCGTTATGAAATTGAGAAAATGCTGTTTAATGACAATTTAGCGGTTGCTGATCTGCCGAAAGTATGGAATGCGAAGTATAAAGAGTATCTGGGTATTGAGCCACCGACAGATGCACTGGGTGTACTGCAAGATGTGCACTGGTCAGGTGGAGACTTCGGTTACTTTGCATCGTATTCACTGGGCAATATGTATGCAGCACAAATGACACAGACGATGCGTAAAGAGCTGCCACAATTTGACGAGTGGATCGCTGCTGGTAATCTGTTGCCAATTAAGGAATGGCTAACTGACAAAATTTATCGTTTTGGCAAAAGCAAAACGCCATCCGAGCTAATTATGGATATTACAGGGGAAGAGCTGAATCCGGATTATTTGGCGGATTATTTGGAAGCGAAGTACGCAGATATTTACAAGCTGTAATTGGAATTGCGATTGGAAGCATATAGAGCAGAATCCGATACAGTAAAATAGCGCAACAGCCCGTGTTCAACTGCGATGATGGCAGTGAAACACGGGCTGTTTGGCTAGAATTTCAGAAAAATACTATCTATTATATAAGTATATGTTCATTATATTCTTTGATTAATTTGAACATAACATTTGATTGGTTGGAACATAAAATAGGTGGTATATGCTTATTCCGTACAGACACCATTTAAAATTCCCGATGATGCTGGAATACATGTTCCAACTCTTCCAGATGAACATCAAGCACAGGTTCGGATCTGGAAACAAGTTGCTGTTGCAGATAGTGGAACAGTTCGTTAAGCGCAGCATAGATTTCTTCACGTTCAATCGTATCGATAAAAGCGGATTGGGCATCCATTTGATTAAATGTTTCGGTGTACATTTCAATCATCGCCGTAAGCTGTGCAGTAAGGGTTATACGATCAGGTACAGTTTGAGTCCAGTTTCGAATGTTTTTTAGACATTGTTTGTAAAGTGTAGCTGCCTTTTTGGCATCGGTAGCTTTAATGTGGGCACGTCCATCCCAATCGCGGAACGGATTATTTAGATTTTCCGCCAGCCATTCGGGCTTGCGTGGTTGAGTAATGTCCAGCTCGATTGTGGTGGATGCTGCCTTTTTGTAGCGAGCTTTGATCGATCTGGCGGCATCTGCTGGTAAGCTGGTAAGCCATAGTGTACGGAGCTGTGGCAATTGTTCTGGATCAGGAAAGTCGTCGCCTGTAAAACCGAACAGATCAAACATACTGAGAAATTGTAGTGCACGTAAACGTTTTATAGATAATAAACCGGATATCGTACCTGGTTTGCCGGTTAGCCTTAATTCGTTCAGTTCGGTATACATCGTTGTCACAATCTCCAGATCAAGTTGCTCAATACCATGAATTTGCAACGTATGCAGCCGATCCAATCCAGTTAACGCTGGAAATGACGACGGCACATATACACTTAATGTGAGATCGCATCCATCCTGATCGGCATGTACATGTAATGGGCTTGTATGCTCTCCGGTTAGGCTCAGAAATTCCATATGTTTGTTTAGCGTCAACGTCTCTAAATTACCACGATGTAGAATCAGACAACTCAGGTGAGTGTGACTTAGATCCAGCGTCTTCAGATCATGCTGATCAATATGTAATTCGTTAACGAATGGATGTTGCTGTAAAAAGGGGATGATCGCTTCTGTAAAATAGTTCATTTCAATGTGCGTTAGACAGTATAACTGCTCTAAGGCAGCGATGTCTGCATCCGACGCTGGTGAGAAGTTGCGCAGAGTAGACGTATTCTTTTTTACTAAAACGCCTCCGATCATTATTTCTCCGGTATCGTTGCGTGCGTTTTTGAATAGCTGTCTGCGTTTCTCATCGATCGCTTCCCATTTGCGCTGCTGATATAGACTGTCACCAATATCCCAGTTTGTATCATATGTATGCGAGGGAGTAGCAACAAGCGGAGGAATGTTGCCAACAAGACTATAGTCGGCCGGAATGGTTGCTTCTACAAAGCGATGATCCCAATCACCATTCCAAAAATAAAAGCTGCGTATAAGCGGCTTGAGCTGAGCTAGCTGATCGTTCTCCAGTGGCTGATCACCTGACCAGTCTAGCTGTACGATCGAGGCAAGCATTTGTGGGTTTTTGCCTTCTGTTTCTTGAAGCGCTGTGACCTGGCAGGCAGTATATTGCTGTAGCTGATTAGAATAAGTGCAATAAATATCTCCTACAGTGGGAAACATAGGATTCTCCTTTCATCGTGCAGATCATAATATGAATCAAGTGCCTTGCAAGTACTCTGAGTCATGAAGCAAGGATATTAGGTTATGTACAAATAGCTGTAATGCAAAAGCTAATACGAGGAACACAATATATAGAGGGTCTAAGTAGAATTATAGAGAGCTACGGTATGACATACAAGGAAGCAAAAATAAGAATGAAAATACTTGTTACTATATAATAGAAAGAACGAACGAAAAGGGTCAAAGTCTGTTTGATATCGCCATCAATAGGCTGAGAAATTTTGACAATAATTCCTGCCTGCTCAGAATTATGAATGAAGATGTGCACGAATCAAAATGTTAGCGAAACATATAATTATTGTTACATATCAAGCTATGAGCACAATAATCCACACATAATGAAGAATATACTTGTAGTTACGAAGCTTCTATTTCATAAAGTAAATGGAAATGACTAACGCGAATATAAGGTATGAATTAAAATGGGCATATCGGGCAGTAATAAAGATTTTAACAATGGATAGGCTCGCTACAGACGGGTTTTTGCGCTTATTTTCACATTGTCGAATCATTCAAAATAAAGTAGGATAAAATGGCATATCATTTGATTCGGAAAACGTAGATTTTACGCGGAAACAGACTCAAATGAACATCATAAATAGACAAATGTGAAGAAGATAGGTAAGGAGAGAAAAACAAATGGGTTTTCGCGTGATCAAGACCGCTATTGCCGCTTTGCTGGCTGTCGTTGTAGCCAGTACATTAGGCGTTCCGAGCGCAATGTCGGCGGCACTGCTTGCTATTCTGGGGGTGGATGTGACACGCAAGCGTAGTTTGATGACGATTTCGGCACGTTTTTTCGCGTCGTTAATTGGCATGGTTTGTGCGTTTGTGTTGTTTTCTTTTTTTGGATTTGAACACTGGGTATTTGCGCTGTATATTTTGATCGCTTTTCCGCTCATTACACGCGCAGGTTTTAGCGGAGGGATCGTGACCAGCTCGGTTGTCGTTGTACATATTTACAATGGCGGCTTGTTAACGATGCATGCGATGCTCACCGAAGTTGCGCTGCTACTGATCGGTTTGGGTTCAGCTGCGATCGTCAATCTGGCCTATATGCCCAATCCACATGCCAAGCTGCATGCCATTCGATTAGAAATCAATGATTTGTTGTCTCGTATGTTTGCGCAGATTGCTCGTACACTGGAGGAACCGAGCTACGTATGGGATGGTCAGGAAGTGATCGAAGCAGGGAAAAAGGTAGAGCAGGGGCTAGTTGCCGCCAAGCGTGAGCTGGAAAATCAGTTTCTCCATCCAGATGAATCATGGATCGTTTATTTCTATATGCGTAAGCAGCATCTGGATTCGATTCAAAATATGATGCAGCTTGTATCTCAACTGTATCGCAAAATGCCTCAGGCTGCGCGTGCAGGAGGAATTTTCGAGCAGCTTGCCGAAGATGTAAAAACTCCGCATTACACCGGCAAAACCGAAGCGCTACTGGTTAGCTTTCAGGAGGAGTTCAGCAAGATGGATCTTCCGGTAACAAGAGAAGAATTTGAAGTGCATTCGGCGATTTTGCAGCTTTGTCGTGAGCTGGAACAATATTTGAAAATTTCAAAGCGGGATAAAGCAAGAAACCCCTTGCTAACTCAGGATAATAAGGTAAAATAAGGATAAGCCTATAGGCAGTAGCTATCACCGTTATAACAAACGGTGATAGCTTTTTTGTTAAAATCTTTTGACCAAATTGGAAAAAAGATAAATTTTATTGACCTGTGGAAGATTATGAATATAAAATGATAACAATCTGATGAACTAAGTTTACATGGCGTTAAAGTTTGAGATGAGGGGGCAACCAGAATTTTGAACACAGAACCGGTATTGCAAATCAAAGGTCTGACGGTGTCTTTTCGGATCAGGGATCAATACTATCCCGCTGTAGACCAGCTTGATTTAACGATTAACAAGAACGAGGTTTTGGCTATCGTGGGAGAATCCGGTTGTGGTAAAAGTGCGCTGGCACTTTCTCTTACACGGCTGCATGATAGCAAAAACACAAGCATTCAAGGAGAGCTGCTCTTCAAGGGACAGGATTTAAACAAACTGTCTCCCGGACAAATGAACAAAATTCGGGGTTCCGAGATCGGTATGATCTTTCAGGACCCGCTCACTGCGCTTAATCCGCTGATGACGATCGGCAGACAGATTGAAGAGAATCTGGATTATCATACATCGTTATCGAAGAAGGAAAAGACCAAACTTATTTACGAATTGCTCGAACATGTCAACATTGTTAACCCACAGCGTGTGTATGATCAATATCCACACGAGCTGTCCGGTGGTATGCGGCAACGTGTCATGATCGCGATTGCAATCGCTTGCCGTCCGTCGTTAATTATTGCGGATGAGCCGACAACGGCATTGGACGTGACGATCCAATCGCAAATTCTGGACCTGCTCAAACAGCTTCAAGCGGAAACCGAAGCTGGTATCGTACTGATCACCCATGATCTTGGCGTCGTTGCCGAAATGGCAGATCGCGTCGTCGTCATGTACGCCGGTGAAGTGGTCGAGATCGCCAGTGTATATGAACTGTTTAACAATCCGCTCCATCCGTACACCCGCTCATTACTTGCTTCGATGCCGGCAGCAAATGCCGAGCAGGATCAGCTTCACGTGATCCAGGGACGTGTCCCTTCCTTGCAAAATATTCCGCGTGGCACATGCCGCTTCTCCGAGCGCATTCCGTGGATACCGCAAACCGCCCATGCCGAGCAACCAACATTAAATGAAGTTGGTGCAGAGCACTGGGTACGCTGCACTTGTTATCAGCATTTTCATTTTGAAGATGAAGGAAAGGAGCACGTACTGGATGGCATTGCTGGAGCTAAATAACCTCAAAGTGCATTACCCGATTCGTGGCGGCTTTTTCCAGCGTGTAATCGATCATGTCAAGGCAGTCGATGGATTGTCCATCCGTATTGAGCCAGGTACGACATACGGTTTAGTTGGTGAGTCTGGCTGTGGTAAAACAACGACAGGACGCGCCATTATCGGTTTGAACAAAATTACAGATGGCAAAGTAACGTTTGAAGGTCAGGATTTGACCCGTATCGCGCACAAAAATCAGCACCCACTGCGCCGTGATATACAGATGATTTTTCAAGATCCGTATTCTTCGTTAAACGGAAGAAAGCGTGTGATCGACATTATTGCCGAACCGCTGCGTAACTTTGAAAAGCTTAGCCCGGATGAGGAACGCCGCCGCATTCAGAATTTGCTGGAGCGTGTTGGTCTGAACCCGGAAGCTGCGTTTAAATATCCGCATGAATTTTCCGGTGGTCAGCGTCAACGGATTGGCATTGCGCGTGCTCTCACACTCAATCCAAAGCTGATCATTGCCGATGAGCCGGTATCCGCGCTCGACGTATCGGTACAGGCACAGGTATTAAACTTTATGAAAGAGATTCAAAAAGAGTTCAATCTAACATATCTGTTTATCAGTCATGATCTTGGTATCGTTCGCCATATGTGCGATGAAATCGGTATTATGTATCGGGGACGACTGGTAGAGCAGGGCAATACCGAGGATATTTATGATAATCCTCAGCATGTGTACACACGCCGCCTCATTTCGGCGATTCCGAATATTGATCCAGGTCAGCGACAGGAAAGTGCAAGGCTGCGTCGCGAGATTATGGCTTCCTATCAGGATGACCTCAAACAACTGCTTGACGCGGATGGGAAACCACTTGCTCTGAAAAGTATCAGTACATCACACCAGGTTGCACTACCGTAACGTAAGGGGGAACTAATAATGTGGAAATTTACGCTTCGCCGTATTCTGATCATGATTCCCCAGCTGTTCGTGCTCAGTGTACTGGTATTTTTCGTAGCTAAAGCAATGCCCGGTGATGCGCTGACCGGTTTGATTCAGAACAATCCGAATTTGAGTCCGCAGGTGATTGCAGAGCAGCGTGAGCGAATGGGGTTGAATGATCCAGTCATGGTGCAATATGCACGCTGGGTCGGCAACTTGTTCCACGGGGATTTAGGCATATCGTATGTGCACAAAGTAGACGTGACCTATCTGATTGGTAGTCGTCTTGCCAATACGTTTTATCTGGGCGTAGCTATTCTCATTCTTACTTATATCATTTCGATTCCGCTCGGTATTCTCAGTGGACGGTATCAAAACAGTCTGCTGGATAAAACGATTACCGGCTATACGTACTTAAGTTTTGCCACACCGCTATTTATTTTTGCGCTCGTTGTCGTGTTTGTATTTGGTTTCCAGTTAGGCTGGTTTCCTACAAGTGGTAGTGTAGATGCCGGCGTACAGCCTGGCACATGGGATTATTTTATGAATCGACTTCATCACTTGATATTGCCTGCATTTGCCGGAGCGTTTGTAAGTACAACCGCAACGATCCAATATTTGCGCAATGAAGTTATTGATACTCGTTTGAAAGACTTTGTAAAAACCGCTCGTTCTAAAGGGGTGCCAGAATCGAAAGTTTATTCTCGTCATATCCTGCGGAACTCTCTGTTGCCAATCGCTGCTTTTCTGGGCTATGACCTGACAGCAGTACTGGCAGGTAACCTGTTTATCGAGTCGATCTTTGGTTATCCTGGATTGGGTCAACTTTTCTTGCAATCCATTACACAGCGTGACTTCTCTGTTGTTACAGCACTCGTTATGATTTCCGGTCTGCTTGCCCTTATCGGTACACTGCTGTCCGACATCATTTTGAGCTGGGTCGATCCGCGTATTCGGATTAGCTAACACGCGAAGATTGGCATATGCGGGATGCTGAATCCTGATATCTGAACAAGAACGGAGGAAGAGACTGAGTATGGGAATGCGTGCAGAAACATTTGCTCCTGCTGAAACGATTCAAAAGTCACCATCCAGTTGGTCGATTCTGGGCAGGGAATTAATTAAAGATAAGCTGGCAATGAGTTCACTCGTTTTTCTAATTGTGTTTTTGATTGCGATTTATGGCTCTACCTTCTTTATTGATCAGAGTAGTGTGACTAAAGTTGATCTGATGTCGATAAAGGCTGCGCCAAGTTCGGATCACTGGTTAGGTACCGACCTTGCTGGCCGCGATATTTTTGGTCAGGTCGTGTTGGGCGCACGCAACTCGTTTACGATTGGCTTTATGATTACTGTGTTTGCCGCTGTGATCGGCTTGACGATCGGTTTGATCGCTGGCTTTTTCGGTGGAGTGATCGACAATGTGATTATGCGTTTTATTGATTTCGTTCTTGTACTGCCATTTCTGATGCTTGTCATCGTGTTTGTTACGATTGTACCCAAGTATGATATATGGGCATTTATATGGATTATGACCGCCTTCTTATGGGTCGGCAAAGCAAGGCTCATTCGTGCCAAAGTCCTTGCCGAGCGGGAACTGGATTATGTGCAGGCTTCCAAAACACTCGGTACGCCAAACTGGAAAATTATCGCGTTTGGTATTCTACCTAACCTTAGCTCCATCGTCATCGTTAACATGACGCTCAATTTGGCTGGTAATATCGGGATCGAGACAGGTTTATCGTATCTCGGTTTCGGTCTTCCGGACGGTACACCAAGTTTGGGTACGATCGTAAGTAATGCGACAGACCCGAACATTTTACAAAATTACTGGTGGATGTGGTTACCAGCATCGCTGCTGATTTTGATTCTTATTCTGGCAATTAACTTTATCGGTCAAGCTTTAAAACGCGCGACAGATGCCAGACAGCGGTTGGGATAATAAATGTGGGCATGTTTATCACAAAAGGAGGAAGGTTTATGATGGGAAGTAAAAAGAGAAGCTTTAAAACATTATCCATTTTAATGATTGCACTCGTGTTGGTGCTATCCGCGTGCAGCAAAGGTACGCCGGCAGCCGATACAACAACACCGCAGACGAATGAGGCAACAAAGGACACAGGTAAGTTCCCTAAAGCAGCAACGAACCAGAATGCAGCTATTCAAGGGGGTACGATGAACTACGGTCTCGTATCCGATACACCGTTTGAAGGTATTTTGAACCCTGTATTTTACAGTGGTAACCCGGACGCAGACGTTATGCAATTTTTCTATCCGTCCCTGTTTAATGCAGATGCAAGCTTTAATATTAAAGACGGTGGCGCTGCTACACTCAGTTTCTCTGAGGATAACAAAACGGCAACCGTAAAAATTGATGACAAACTGAACTGGTCCGATGGTAATCCAGTTACAGCGGAAGATTATGCATTTGCATTTGAAGTCATCGGTGACCCTGACTATGATGGTGTGCGTTATGACTCCACCTTTACAAATATCGTTGGTATGGAAGACTATCATGCCAAAAAAGCAAAAACGATTTCCGGTATTAAAGTAGTAAACGATAAAGAACTGCAAATTTCATTTATTAACCCAGACCCAAGTATTAAAGCCGGTCTGTGGTCTTACCCGCTGGAGAAAAAGGTATTTGGCAGCATTCCAGTAGCTAAAATGTCTTCTTCCGATCCTGTTCGTAAAAATCCAGTTGGTTACGGTCCATTTAAAATCAAATCGATGGTTACAGGGGAGTCTGTACAATTCGAAGCGAACAAAGACTATTTCCACGGTGCACCAAAGCTAGACGGTATTAACCTGAAAGTAGTTAACCCGAACGTTGTTGTTGAATCACTGCGTTCCGGTGATGTAGATATGGTTAGCTTCCCAGCCAGCTACTATGATGAAAAAACACTGCCTACGAATATCGAAATGCTCGGTATACAGGATCTGGCATACTCCTACCTGGGCTTCAAGCTCGGTAAATGGGACAAATCCAAAGGCGAAAACGTGATGAACCCGGATGCAAAAATGGCGAACAAAGCATTGCGTCAAGCTATGGGTTATGCAATGAACAACGCACAAGTTGGTGAGCAACTGTATCACGGTCTGCGTACAGCAGCATCGTCTCTGATCATCCCTGCGTTTGCTGATTACTACGATCCAAGCATCAAAGGCTACACGTATGATCCAGAAAAAGCAAAACAACTGCTGGATCAAGCTGGTTATGTGGACAAAGACGGCGACGGTTTCCGTGAAGATCCAAAAGGCAACAAGCTCGTCATTAACTTTGCTGCTATGAGTGGTGATAGCGTTGCTGAGCCGCTGGCACAATTCTACATCCAGAACTGGAAAGATGTTGGTCTGAATGTACAGCTGTTGGATGGACGTCTGCAAGAGTTTAACTCCTTCTACGATCGTATTGAAAAAGACGATCCAGACGTAGATATCTTCTCTGCCGCATGGGGAACAGGTACAGACGTGAACCCTGCTGGTCTGTATGGACGTACTGCACAGTTTGACTATTCCCGTTACACAAGTGATGAGAACGACAAACTGCTGAAAGAAGGCGTATCGGAGAAAGCATTTGATAATGCCTACCGTAAAGATGTGTACAAGCAATGGCAAGAACTGATGATCGAAGATGCACCAGTCATTCCAACACTGTACCGTTATGGACTGACTGCTATTAACAAACGTATCAAAAACTTCGACATTTCTTATGGCAGCGGCTATGCCGGCGATGCACTGGCTGGTATTGAGTTGACTGCGGACAAACCAGTTACACAGTAATGGAATAGTTGGATATTTTCCTTGCTTGTATGAAGTGAGGAGGTAATGGGACCGGGAAGCTTTTGCTTTCCGGTTCTATTTTTGTTCTGCTATAGCAGGGTGATAAGGGGATACTCGTTTTAACTGTAAAATAATACCGAATAAGATGCTTGATAGAATTTTAATAAAGCTGATAGCCTGTATTATATGTTATAGGTATGAATATAGATTTGATAATTTTTGTTATATTCTGATCAATCAACATACAAAGTGGCTAAGTGCGAGAGTGTGCTCGAATAAGCGCAAGCACATGTTGAAGCTGGCACAAGCATAGAACTTTTCAAGTTCTTTCGTTATAATAGAAAGACGAACACGCATTTGCATACTATCGCTTATTCGGAGAGAACGCAGCCGAATCTACTATGATATCGTATCGATACAGTATAATAGAAGAAAGCGATATTCAAATGATGCGGGAAGCAGTAGTAACCGTGCAGCATAAAGTCTGCTTGACTTTGTAGTATGCAGAAATACAGGTTTGTCTGGAGGGGCATGATGAGTCAATATACACCGATGATGCAGCAGTATCTCAATATAAAAGAGCAAGCACAGGATGCGTTTTTATTTTTCCGGCTGGGGGATTTTTACGAACTGTTTTTTGATGACGCGATCCTTGCGGCTAAAGAGCTGGAAATTACACTAACCGGTAAAAATGGGGGACCGCCGGAACGCATTCCGATGTGTGGTGTGCCGTATCATTCAGCTGAAGGCTATATTCACCGTTTGATTGAAAAAGGCTACAAAGTCGCCATCTGTGAACAGGTGGAAGACCCGGCGACGGCAAAAGGCATCGTGAAGCGTGAAATTATTCGTGTCGTGACACCAGGTACGATGATGGAAAGTAAGGCGCTTAGCGATAAAGCGAACAATTATATGATCTGTATCACCGAGCTGGATGGCAAGATGGCATTGGCAGCCTGTGATCTCTCCACAGGCGAATTGCATGTTACATCCTCGCCAGCTTCTCAGGAGTGGCTACGAGACGAGCTAGGGCTATATGAGCCGTCTGAAATTATCGGGCAGGTGGAACTCGTTGATGATGCTTATCGTCAGGCAGCGCAGTTTGGACGCAAAATAGTGTATACGCCCTGGGAAAAGCAACGCGAAGAGCTGGCACGTCAGCAGTTTGGCGAAGCGGCATGGGCACGACTTGATGATGAGCGTCAAGCATGCGTAGCCCTATTAATCGCCTATTTGAGTGAGACTCAAAAGCGCTCGCTTGGGCAGTTAACGCATATTAACGCCTACGAACCGGAAAACTATATGATTTTGGACCCGTTTACGCGCCGTAATTTAGAACTGGTCGAGACGGTGCGCGAGCGTTCGCGTAAAGGCACGTTGTTATGGCTGCTCGATCGTACCGAAACGCCGATGGGCGGACGGATGCTGCGCCGCTGGATTGATAAGCCGCTGCTATCCAAACGGCTCGTGGAAGAGCGTTTGGAAGCGGTGGAGAAGTTGCACCACGGGTTGATTTTGCGTGAAGATCTGAAAGGGCAACTTAAAGGCATCTACGATCTGGAGCGTCTTGTCGGACGGATGGCATTTGGTACGGCCAACGGACGCGATATGCTGGCATTGCGGGATTCACTTCTGCGCATTCCGGAACTGCGTATGATGTGCGCTGATTCGCCATCGTCAACACTACAGCAGATTGCGGCACATCTGGATGAATGCGCTGATCTGGCTGAAGCGATTGGTCAGGCAGTTGTTGATGATCCACCGATTTCAGTACGTGAAGGCGGCCTGATCCGCAAAGGCTATCATGAACATCTGGATGAGCTACGTGAAGCGAGTGTCAACGGGAAACGCTGGATTGCCGAGCTTGAGGCAGCAGAGCGTGAAGCAACAGGCATTCGTTCGCTTAAGATCGGGTACAATAAGGTGTTTGGTTATTATATTGAAGTGACGCGTTCCAATCTGGCGCAATTGCCAGAAGGACGCTATGAACGCAAGCAGACGTTAGCGAATGCTGAACGATTCGTCACACCGGAGCTGAAGGAGAAAGAAGCACTCATTCTGGAAGCACAGGAAAAGATGGTCGATATTGAGTATGATCTGTTTGCAGAGCTGCGTAATCGTATTTCGGCTGAGGTTGCACGGCTCAAGCTTCTGGCGGAAAAGGTAGCAGAGATCGATGTGTATCAATCGTTTGCTACGGTGAGTGCGGAGCGTGGTTTTGTAAAGCCTGCACTGACCGAGCAATACGATCTGCGTATCGCGGATGGACGTCATCCCGTCGTCGAAGCAGTTATGAACAATACGAATTTCATTTCGAATAGTACGGATATTACCGAAGCAGGCGCTAACATTTTGCTAATTACCGGTCCGAATATGGCAGGGAAAAGCACGTATATGCGTCAGGTGGCATTGTTGTCTAT
This sequence comes from Paenibacillus wenxiniae, assembly GCF_039822605.1. NCBI lineage: Bacteria > Bacillati > Bacillota > Bacilli > Caryophanales > Paenibacillaceae > Paenibacillus > Paenibacillus wenxiniae. The sequence goes on along the minus strand of NZ_JBCGUH010000016.1, from coordinate 86,048 downwards.
TATGGCGCAGGTCGGTTGCTTTGTGCCGGCAGGCGAAGCGGAAATTCCGATGGTCGATCGTATTTTCACACGGATTGGGGCAGCGGATGATCTGATTGGTGGCCAGAGTACATTTATGGTTGAGATGGCTGATATTCAAGTGATGACCGAACGGGCTACGCGTCGTAGTTTGATCATTATTGATGAATTGGGACGCGGAACGTCCACGAGTGAAGGGATGGCGATCGCTCAGGCAGTGATCGAATATGTGCATCATGAGATTGGCTGTAAGGCACTCGTATCTACGCATTTTCACGAATTGGCGCATCTGGAGGAGACGTTAGAGCATTTGAGCAACTTCTCGATGGCAGTACGGGAAAGTGGAGATAAAGTACACTTTTTACGCAAACTGGTGCCTGGTGCGGCGAGTAGCAGTTACGGCATATATTGTGCACAGCTGGCAGGATTGCCAGGTCGTATTATTAGTCGTGCGAATGTATTGCTAGAACGGATGGAGCAAGCTGCGACGACAACCGTTGTTGCTGAAGATGAAGCAACCGGATTTACATCTTCAACTGCAACGCCGCGGAAGATGAATGATGGCGCAGGTTTGCGTGAAGATGTAGCTTTGTATGGCGCTACACCAAGCAGAGAGCAGGTTGCTGTATTAGATGTAGAACCAGTGCGATCAACTGGCACTGTCGATATCACGCTGGAGCCGGCAGCTTCGCAGCAACAACAGTCCGCCTCTTCAATGGAACAGTCAGAGCTACATCAACAGGAACAACAAGCACAGGAGCAACAAGAAATCGTACAGCTGTCTATTTTTGGAGAAGAAGAAGTGAAGCCTGCTCGAATCAAAGAAGATCCGCTGACGAAGCAGATTATCAGCCAGATTCAAGGTGCGGATCTGATGAATATGACGCCGCTACAGGCGATGCAGTTGTTAAATGAGCTGAAAATGAAAACGATGCGTGCGTGATTGAATTGTATAGTTGATAAGCGTGGTTGATTAGTTTTCAACATCTGAAATAAATAATCGAGACCGTGTTTTTGCAAGAAAGGAGGAACACCAATGGGAAAAATTCGTGTTTTGGATGAGCATATTGCCAATCAGATTGCCGCTGGTGAAGTGGTGGAACGGCCAGCCTCTGTCGTAAAGGAACTGGTTGAAAATGCGATTGATGCCAAAGCCACGCGGATCGATGTGTATATCGGCGAAGGTGGACTGGAGTCGATCCGTGTACAGGATAATGGACTTGGCATTGCCGCAGAGGATTGTGAAACGGCCTTTTACCGTCATGCGACGAGTAAACTGGCGGATGATCGTGATCTATATCAGATTACGAGTCTTGGTTTTCGTGGTGAGGCATTGCCAAGTATTGCAGCGGTATCCAAAGTTGAACTGCTCACGAGTGCGACAGACGATGGAGCAGGCCGCCGTCTGATCATTGAAGGTGGTACGCTCAAAAGCAATGAGGATGATGCGGCTCCACGTGGTACCGATTTTCGTGTGAATGCTCTATTTTACAATACACCAGCCCGATTAAAATATATGAAAACGGTACAGACTGAACTTGGGCATATTTCCGATATGATGTACCGTATCTCACTGGCGCATCCAGAGATTGCCTTTACGCTTCGGCATAACAGTAACCTGCTTCTGCAAACGCCTGGAACAGGGGATATGCTACAGGTCATTGCCGCGGTCTATGGTACGTCAGCAGCGAAGATGGTATTGCCGATTAATAGCGATAGTCTGGATTACCGGATTGACGGCTTTATCGGGCGTCCAGAGATTGCGCGGGCGAATCGTAATGCGATGTCCGTAATCGTGAATGGACGTTATGTGAAAAATTATGCGGTCAATCAGGCGATTTTGCGTGCCTATCATACGTTATTGCCGATTAATCGTTATCCGCTTACCGTACTGCGCTTAGCAATGCATCCGTCTCTAGTCGATGTGAATGTGCATCCAGCGAAGATGGAAGTGCGGTTCAGTAAAGAGCCAGAGCTGATGCAATTTGTAGAGGAAGCGGTGCGACAGGCGCTGCGTAGAGAGATTCTAATTCCGCATGTGACCAAACAAACGGTCAAGCGTGGCAATAGCGAATCGATTATACAGGAGCAGTTTAACTTCACACGCCCACAGCCAGAGGGCGATGCCTATGCCGGTAATGATCTGTTCACGCCAGCCGGAGAAGGGCATGCAGCGTCTCAGACGCAGACACATGGAGTGGCGGCTGACGATATAGGGGAGCTGGATGCACCTTATGTGCCGCCGCTTACCGATCAAGATCTTCCACCTGAACATCGGATTCAGTCAGGTACAGCGACACATTTAACTGCTGCACAGACCGAAGGGCAATTCCAGTCTGCTCCTACTACGGGAGATGCACATCCGATCGACACTGCAACGACCAATGATCAATATATGATCGATTCAGCGGATCTACACCATGTAGCCACACAGCAAGCTACTGCATCAGTACAGCAGCAAGCGCCGACTGCTGAACCTGCACAGGCTGGGCATCAAGCGCAGCAACAGCTTCACAGTCAGGGTGACGATAAGCGTGGACAGGCTATTTCTGCCGAACAGCAAGCTTCTCGTGCGCATAGTACCGACCAGACAACTAGCCATATGGCTACGAATCTATCAAACATTGATCCAGCATCAGTATCCGCTAGTTCAAATGATACTACCATACCAGCCGCACAACGACCTGCGACGGCATCATCCGCTACAGGTCCATTCGCAACAGGCACTGCATCACATACTACAGCTTCATCCGGTATTCGCGAGCGTGCTGCGAGTTATACATCAGATAAGCGTGGAACAGCTCCTAGCGCTCGTCCACAGCAGCGTCCAGGAGCAAGTCGTACCGTTCCAGCCGAGTTGCTCTACGGTACGACCGAACAGCCAGATGTGCCCGAGTTTCCTGAAATGACGTTGATCGGTCAGCATCACGGTACGTATTTAATTGCGCAAAATGATGAAGGCTTGTTTCTAATTGATCAGCATGCCGCCCATGAACGGGTGAATTATGAGTTTTATTATGAAAAATTTGGTCAGCCGGAATCGGTGTCACAGGAGCTGTTATTGCCGATCACATTGGAATTTACACGTGCTGAAGCGGACAAGTTAAAAGACCGTTTACACTGGTTTGAACGCGTAGGTGTCTATTTAGAGCCTTTTGGAGGCCAAACGTTCCGTGTATGTGCGTATCCATACTGGTTCCCTAAAGGGGAAGAGCAACGTGTCATTGAAGAAATGGCTGAATGGGTACTCAGCGAACGTAAAATCGATCTCGCCAAGCTGCGTGAGCAAGCGTCCACGCTCTGCTCTTGCAAAGCATCGATCAAGGCGAATCAACGTTTGACGGAAATGGAAGCACAGACACTGATTAAGCGATTGTCTGCATGTCGACAACCTTATACATGTCCACATGGACGTCCTATTGTCGTATCCTTCTCCAGTTATGATCTGGAAAAGCTGTTTAAACGGGTGATGTGATGCCAGGCAGCCTTCTTGGCGCGAGACTATTCAAGACTTCTCCCGATGATCTCGCGCGTAGCAGGCTGCTGCTTATCACCGCAATAAGAATGGAGAATGAACTTATGTTAATAACGACAGGCGATGAGCCTTCGGTAGCTATGTTAGAGCGTGCAAAAAAGCTGGCGGAGGAATTCGCTGTACGCTATGTCCCGCGCAGAGGACGATCGGTGACAAGACTGACGCGTGACAATGGTAACGTACCCGTCATAGTGCTAGTTGAAAATGAAGTACGACTGGTGCAACCAGGCGAGAAAGCGATGTTTTTCCATCCGAGTATGGCATTTGTTCGGGCCAAGCGTTTGCTTAAAGGCGAAGAAGATGTGATGATCAGCACCGCTATGCTGCAACCAGGCGATCATATATTAGATTGTACCGCGGGTCTTGGCGCGGATTCACTCGTATTCGCACTGGCGACTGGGCCTACCGGCTCAGTCACTGCATTAGAAAGCTCGCTGCCGCTTTCGATGCTACTGACCGAAGGACTTCGTAGCCACAAAACAGGTCTTCCGCCTTTTGATGAAGCAATGGGTCGTATTCAAGTAGTCAATGAGAATCATCTGTCTTATCTGAGTCAATTGCCGGATAAAAGTATGGATATCGTCTACTTTGATCCGATGTTCCGTGAGGCATTACACGAATCGGCGGCGATCGCGCCACTGCGTGGGTTTGCTAATGATGGTGCCCTGCATCCGGATGCGATTGCGCATGCGGTACGTATAGCACGCAAAGCAGTGTTACTGAAGGAAAAGTGGGATAGCCCTGAATATGAACGTCTCGGATTCGAGCGTATCCGACGTAAAAACTCGAAAATAGAATATGGAGTGATTTACCCATGAATACGCCGTTTGGGCCAACGGGTCAGACAACAGGCAAGCCCAAGCTGCTTGTATTGATCGGACCGACTGCGGTCGGAAAAACAGCCATAAGTATCGAAATTGCCAAGCGTTTTGGTGCGGAAATTATTTCCGGTGATTCTATGCAGGTATACCGTGGTATGGATATCGGTACAGCGAAAATCAAACCCGAAGAAATGCAAGGCATTCCGCATCATTTGATCGACATTCACGATCCAAGCGAACCATTTTCGGTAGCCGAATTTCAGCAGCGTTGTCGGGAGTTGATTCCCGCTATTAGCAGCCGTGGTAAACTGCCGTTTATCGTCGGTGGCACAGGTTTGTATGTGGAGTCGGTAAGCTATGAATTCCAATTCAGTGAAAGTGGCGCAGACGAGGAATTTCGCCGCCAGCAGATGGAATATGCAGAGCAGCATGGAGCACAGGCATTGCATGATCGCCTTGCGACTATCGATCCGAAAACGGCGGACAGACTGCATCCGAACGATCAGCGACGCATTATCCGTGCGCTGGAAGTGCACCATTTAACCGGAGTGAAGCTGTCTGACCAGCTTGCCAGTCAAACCCGCACCTCGCCGTATGAATTGTGTATCGTCGGTTTGACAATGGATAGGGAAATGCTATATAAACGTATTGAAGCACGGATTGATCAGATGCTGGATGAAGGCTTGCTGGATGAGGTTCAACATCTGCTGAATCTGGGATATACCCCCGGAATGGTAGCGATGCAGGGGCTAGGCTACAAAGAGATTGCTACCTATCTGACTGGGGGCACAAGCCTGAAAGAAGCGGTTGTTTTGCTCAAGCGCGATACGCGGCGTTTTGCCAAACGACAGCTATCCTGGTTCCGTCATATGCATGATATTCACTGGGTGGATGTGACTGATGTGGAAAATAAAGAAGGACACATCGATAAAGTATATGACATTGTAGCAGGAACTTTATACCGCGACAGGGAATATAATTCAACAACTCCAGTGTGAGTGATCTCCTCACACGGTGTAAAATGAGAAAAAGGATTTTTGCAAAGCATAAAATCCATACCGCTCCAGTGTGAGTGATCTTCTCACACGGTGTGAAATGAGAAAAGGGATTTTTGCAAAGCATAAAATCCATACTGCTCCAGTGTGAGTGATCTCCTCACACGGTGTGAAATGAAAAAGGGATTTTTGCAAAGCAAAAAATCCATACTGCTCCAGTGTGAGTTATCTCCTCACAAGGTGTGAAATGAGAAAGGGATTTTTGCAAAGCAAAAAATCCACACTGCCCTGAATCGCATTCAGCATCAACAGGTATCACATTTTTATCCAATTGAGCATTGAGCCAATGCTGAATTAATAATCACTTGGGGGTACGGTCAATGAACAAATCTATTAACATTCAGGATACTTTTTTAAATCAATTGCGCAAGGAAAATATTCCAGTGACAGTATACCTCGTAAATGGATTCCAGATTCGTGGCACAATCAAGGCATTTGACAACTTTACGATCATGGTAGATAGCGATGGTCGTCAGCAAATGATTTATAAACATGCCGTATCTACGTTTACTCCGTCACGCAACGTATCCCTTATGCAGGATAATCAGAGCGAGACCTGAGCCGTATTGCAAATAAGTGAATAACGGTACAACATAATCGTGAGCTGATTAGTTGTTCATGTACAGGATAGTGCAGACGCTTATTTTACGGAATAAGCAGCAATCCATCTTTAACAATAAACTGAAACATTTATGCTTCGTATATCGTTTAATGAAGAGAACGAATTGGACAACCCCTTCTCAGGGTTGTTCTTTTCTTTCCAATACCTGTCCAGCATGTTAGCAATGAAATGTACTACATGGTTTACCGAAAGGGAGTCAGAATAAACAATGCCAAGACAGCAACTATCCCGCAGTGACAGAAGCCAGCCAAGTCGTCCAACAACGCGTCCAGCGCGTCCGAATCGCACCAGCACATCGGGCTCCGGTGGCGGCGGTAATGGTGGTGGCAATGGCGGTAAAAAGAAAAAGAAACGGATAACGGGCAAAAAGGTTTTTTGGACGTTATTCGCTGTAACTGCACTGGGAATATTTTGTGCGCTTGCCGCCTACCTGTTCATTATGGTCAGCGGGGAAAAGATCTATGAGGAAAACATCAACAAACTCGCTGTAAGCGAACCAACTAAAGTATATGATCGTAACGGAACACTCATTTTACAGCGCAGTATACGTACAGGCGATCCGGTAAAATACGATGATATACCGAAGGAAGTCATTGAGGCGTTTGTCGCTACCGAAGACAGGCGATTTTTTGATCACCAGGGTGTAGACTTATGGTCGATCGGACGTGCCGCTGTACGTGACGTGATTGCTCGCTCAGCAGTAGAGGGCGGTAGTACGATTACGCAGCAGCTGGCGAAAAACGTATTTTTGAATACAGATAAAACGTTTTTCCGTAAAGCAACAGAAGTATCGATCGCGCTGGCGATTGAACGCAAAATGACCAAAGAAGCGATCATTACCACGTACTTGAACCGTATTTATTTTGGTTCTGGCGCTTATGGAATTAAGGAAGCAGCTGAGACATACTTTGGCGTGAGTGATCTAAGCAAGCTAAAATTGTGGCAAATTGCTACGCTGGCAGGCTTGCCAAAAGCACCTTCACGGTATAGTCCGCTCAGTAACCCCGACTTGTCGCAACAGCGACGTGCGGTCGTACTACAATTGATGCAGCAGCAGGGCTACATTACAGCTGCACAGGAGAAAGAAGCGGAAAGTGTTGCTTATGACTATCAGCCGCCGAAAAAAGACTCACAGTATGATGCCTTTATCGAATATGCGATGCAGGAAGCAGAAGATCAGACAGGGCTGAGCGCGGATGATCTAAACCGTGGTGGATACAATATCTACACGACGATGGACGCCAAAGCGCAAAAGACACTGGAAAGTGCATTCAATAACGACGAGTTGTTTGAAAAAAGTTCTGACGGTACAAAAGTACAGGGCTCGATGGTTATTGTGAATAACGATACCGGCGGCATTGTCGCTTTGCTCGGTGGACGCGATTATAAGGCAGGTAACTTTAGCCGTATCACGAGTCATCGTCAGCCAGGTTCTGCTTTTAAACCGATCATCTCGTATGCACCGGCATTACAGAGTGGCAATTACAACACCAATTCGATGCTGAACAATGAAAAGCAATGTTTTGGCAGCTACTGTCCGAACAACTTGCATGGCGGTTATTCAAGCTCGATCTCGATGACAGCGGCGCTGGAAGATTCTGTGAACATTCCGGCAGTATGGCTACTGAATCAGATCGGAATTGATACCGGTATTAGCTATGCCAAGTCCGTTGGCTTCAATCTGACTCCTGAAGACCGTAACTTGGCGATTGCGCTGGGCGGTCTGAGCAAAGGGACGAATACTCTTGAAATGGCGCAAGCGTATCGCGTGTTCGCTGACGGAGGAACGTACATGCCTGCTTATGCGGTCAAGAGTATTAGTGATAGCACAGGAGCAGAAGTATACAAAAACGATATGAAATCAACACAGGTGCTCAATAAGCAGTCTACAGACGAGATGACACAAATGCTGCAAAATGTCGTGCAAAACGGTACAGGTAAACGGGCGCAAATCAATCGTCCGGTCGCTGGTAAAACGGGTACGACTCAGCATGGCATTTCCGGTCTGCGCAGCAGTGCCAACCGTGATATTTGGTTCGCCGGGTATACAAAGGAATGGACAGCAGCAATCTGGATGGGATATGACCAGCCAGACCGTAATCACCTGCTCAAAGACGGCAGTGGTCGCGCGGCAGCTATGTTTGCAGCTGTAATGGGTCCTGCACTTGAAGGCTATCCGGTGCAAAACTTCGATACGCCGCAGCAAGTGGCACCACCACCGGTAGAGGAAGAACCGGAAGAAGAGCAACCACAACCGCCAGCGGCGGTTACCGGGCTGAGCGCTTCATTTGATCAGAATAGTGGAGCTGTTGCACTGTCCTGGAAAGCTGTAGACGGAGCGACCAGCTATACCGTATATCGGAAAGAAAGCTCGGCAACCGAGTTTAATGCGATTGCGAATGGTGTATCTTCAAACTCGACAAGCGATGCAGCCGTTACACCAGGCCAAACGTACGAATACTACGTGACTGCCGTAACAGCGGATGGCGCCCAGTCGGATGCATCCAATACGGCTCGGGTTACGATTGACCAGGCAAGTCCGGAGCAAACGGAAAATCCAGGTGGTGTCGTTCCACCGGGAGGAGAACCATCCACTCCACCGACAGGTGAAGAAAATGGACCGGGTGCTGGAAACGGTCAGGGTAATGGTCCTGGAAATGGGAACGGAAATCAAGGTAACGGGAATGGTAATGGCGGACCAGCTCCTGGACCCGGTAACGGTTCAACCGATACCGGAGGCGGGACGACAGATGGCGGTCAAACCGGCACCGATAGTAATGGATCAACCGACAGCGGCAACACAGCTCCAGGTACGAATACACCTGGAACGACGACGCCACCGTCGGATAGTACGGATACGACCACATCACCGGATGGCGCAACGACAGCGCCGCCTTCAACACCATAAGCCGATTCGTATCTTTCAAAGCCTCCAATCTGCGCGATTGGAGGCTTTTTTATACGATTTTTTTGAGTGAATGCTTTAAATATGCTATTCTGAAGTTACTTTGTAGGAAAGGGACGCTTCCATGAAACGTAAATTTGCAGATCGAGCGAACTGGCGGCGTGTCATTCAACGCAGTTATACTCGCCGCTACGTCAACAACACCATTTTTACAGGATATGTGACGCTGTACCATATGAACCGACTACGCGAGCCACTGTATAAAATTTACGGAGGTCGAAGATTCTGCATTGCTGCTGCTGAATATTCATGGATGCAGTATTACCCCGAAAATGCGAACTATGTAGTCACAGCCATGTTTGATGATCGGCAGGAGATTATCGAATGGTATATTGATATTTGCAAAACGCAGGGAATTACCGATCAGGGAGTACCGTGGTTTGACGATCTGTATCTCGATATCGTCGTGATGAAGGATGGCCAGATTTTTCTGCTGGATGAAGATGAACTGGATGATGCGCTACGTCGTCGTGTCATTACGCAGCAGGATTATCAACTGGCACATGCAACGGCACGCCGATTACTCAAGCAGATTGATGCGCATGCCTTTCCGCTGTTTCCACTTTCGCTCAAACACCGCCGTAGCTTGTTTGGACGTGAGCATCATTCGTAGGAAGTAGTGGAGAAGTACCACGATCATGCCGAAGCTATACGCTGTTTACGAGGCGATTACTCTTCTGATACACAAACCTGAACAACTTGATCCATAAGGAGAATGCCCATGAAACAGGTAACACATAATACAGAGACAGAGCAGCAGGCACAAGCCGTGCTGGTCAGTCTGATCACGCAAATGGATAAACGGAATGGAGTCAATACAGAAGGCTCGATTCAAGAGCTGGTTAGCCTTGCCGAAACTGCTGGTGTTGAAGTGTTAGAGCAGATGACGCAGAACCGCGAGACACCGGACACACGCTGGTTCATCGGTAAAGGTAAAGTAGAAGAGCTTCGCATCATGCTGGAAGCATTAGGAGCCAACACGGTTATTTTTGATCAGGAACTATCCGGTGCACAGGTGCGTAATCTGGAAGAGCATCTGGATGCAAAAATTATCGACCGTACGCAGTTAATTCTGGATATTTTCGCACAGCGTGCCAAAACGCGCGAAGGTATTTTGCAGGTGGAACTGGCACAGTATAGCTACTTGTTGCCACGTTTGTCCGGACAAGGTAAAAATCTGTCCCGTCTCGGTGGCGGTATCGGTACACGTGGGCCGGGTGAAACGAAGCTCGAAACAGATCGTCGTCATATCCGTACACGGGTAACCGATCTGAAACGACAGCTTGAAGAAGTGATGCGTCATCGTACTCTGTATCGTGAACGTCGCAAGAAGTCTGGCGTAGTACAGGTCGCCCTTGTTGGTTATACGAATGCAGGCAAATCAACACTGCTCAAGCAACTGACCGATGCAGACGTATATATTCAAGATCAGCTGTTTGCCACACTTGATCCAACCTCGCGCACACTGGAATTGCCGGGCGGCAAAGAAATTGTGCTGACCGATACGGTAGGTTTTATTCAAAATCTGCCACATGATCTGGTCGCTGCTTTCCGTGCTACATTGGAGGAAGTGAATGAAGCCGATCTGATTCTGCATGTAGTGGATGCTTCTTCTGAACGTCGTGACGAGCAGATGGAAGTCGTCGACGAGATTTTGCAAGAGCTTGGTGCAGGCAGTAAAGAACAGATTATACTGTATAACAAAATCGATCTGTGCTCTCCGACTCAGCTTGAAATGCTTCCATCCGATCGCCATCATCTGCGCGTTAGTGCTTACAAAGAATCCGATCTGGAGCAGATCAAACAGCTTATTCAAGAGCAGCTTGGTGGGGGACAACGTACGTACCGCATTCCGGCTGATCGAGGTGATCTGATTGCACAGTTGTACAGCTTTAGTAGCGTGGTGGAGCAGGAGTATGAGGATAACGATGCCATTTTCAAAGTAGACATAAACAAAGTCGATTATGAGAAATATGGTTATCGGTTACAGGAGTATGAGGTTCATAGCTGAACGAACGTGGTTCACTATTGATAGTTGATAGTTGATAGTTGATAGTTGATAGTTGATAGTTGATAGTTGATAGTTAGTAGTTAGTAGTTAGTAGTTAGTAGTTAGTAGTTAGTAGTTAGTAGTTAGTGGTTAGTGAATATTGAATTTGCTTGCATATGTTTTTTGAATGACGTTTGATTCGTTCAACGATCAAAGGTTTGCATGAGCATTTGGTGACCTAATGAGCAGTAAGGCTTGAATAAGCACCGGGTGATCTACTAAGCGCTCATTGATCCACTAAGCATTTACTAATCCAATCAGCATTTAGTGACCGGATAACCATCTCTATATACAATAAGAAAAGATGGTTACATTTGCTCAGCTATAAGCCGAGTAAAATGTCACATACAAAGTGACAAAATTACGACAATTCGTAAGAGGGCTTTCCTTCACCCTATCGTAGCATGTAAAATATGAAGCGCGATGAAGAGAGCTATCGACCTTTTTGATCGTATGATAGCTAGGATAGATATCTTTTGTGTGCAATTGTAAGACATAATGACGTGAGTTATTCAGATGACAGCTACATGCAAATGCGCAATAAGATGATGAATAGTAGCTGATCACAGATGAATTTTGCGAATATGCTCGAAACTTGCATTCCACACACGATCGAAACTTGCACTAAATCGAATGAGTATAATCCAATGAATAAGATGATTGTTATGGTTTCATTGTGAACATGATCTGAGATTAGATTCATATGATCGATATAGAAACAAATGGATATAACAGCAACAAACGGAGACAATAACGAACGGATATATAAAATCAGCCCGCCCGAGCGATTTGGGGCGGGTTATCATTGTGGGGAGAGACAAGCATGCCTATTTTTGATAATAAAATTACAGCCTGGTCTGCTCAGGCAGACGAGTTAATTGATACAGCCGTTCGCAACCTGGACAGAATTGTGGACAAAAACCAGTGGAAAGTTATTGAAGCTTTTCAAAAGCATAAAGTGAGTGATTATCATTTTGCTGGCTCAACCGGTTATGCGTATAACGATCGTGGACGCGAAGTACTGGAAGAGGTTTATGCTGAAGTGTTTGGTGCTGAAGCGGCACTGGTACGTCCGCATTTTGCTTCCGGTACGCATACCATTGCGACTGCGTTGTTCGGCGTGCTACGTCCAGGAGATGAGCTATTGTACATCACGGGGCGTCCGTATGATACGTTACACAAAGTGATTGGGAAGTCTGGTGATGGTAAAGGATCACTGGCGGACTTTGGTATTACTTATGCAGAGGCAGCGCTTGATGAGCAAGGACAGGTAGACTGGCCTGAAGTAGAACATCTGTTAAACGATCGGACACGAGTGATTGGAATTCAGCGCTCACGTGGTTATGATTGGCGGTCTTCCTTTACGATTGCTGATATTGAAGCAATGGTGCAGCGTATTCGTTCGTATAACAAGGATATTGTCATTTTTGTAGATAATTGTTATGGCGAATTTACAGAGACGTTGGAACCGACACAGGTGGGTGTTGATTTGATGGCAGGCTCATTGATCAAAAATCCAGGTGGTGGTATAGCGGAAACGGGCGGATATATTTGTGGTAAACGTGCTTATGTAGAGCTTGCTTCTTATCGCCTGACTGCCCCGGGCATTGGTGGCGAAGTTGGAGCGATGCTGGGAACGACACGTGGCATTTATCAAGGTTTGTATATGGCGCCAACGATTGTTGGACAGGCGCTAAAAGGTAGCATTTATGCGGCGGCGATGTTTGAATTGGCTGGTTTTGATAGTAAACCTGGCTGGGGAGAGCAACGTACAGATTTGATTCAGGCGGTATCGTTCCAACAAGAGCAGCAATTGATTGCTTTTGTACAGGGCATTCAGCGTGCATCAGCTGTGGATAGTCATGTGGTACCAGAACCATGGGATATGCCTGGATATGAGCATCCGGTCATTATGGCAGCAGGTACATTTATTCAGGGGGGAAGTTTGGAGTTGTCTGCGGATGCACCGATCCGAGAACCTTATATTGGCTACATGCAAGGTGGATTGACCTATTCTCATGTAAAGCTCGGTGTATTGATGGCTTTGCAAACGATGCTGGAGCGTAATCTTCTCTAAAGGACACTATGCGCTAAAATGAATTAGGCTCCAAACTAAAGTGAACGAGGAACCGAGTAGGTAGGCTAAGTTTATCATGTCATTCGTAACATGCCGAACCGATGTATGTCACGGTCATTTTTTGATAATATGCCTGCGTGTCTGTGCAATGATCCAATGGAATGTACAGGCACTGTACCTCATTCAACTGCTATTACAATAAAGTACAATATCCGGATCACGTATCTATCGTTTTCCGGATATTGATATGGCTGTACGGCGGCATAGGATGATTATAAATTGCAATTCGGCTCTGCTAAATACAGATTGCATGTGTTAGAAAATGATAGTAGGGAATACGGTAGAGTCTTTGAGAATATTTCTTTTGAAAATGAAAATATATTTACGTTGTTTAAACGACGGACAGTAGAATAGGGTATGACCTATTGAAGCTACTATCAATAAGGGTAAATAATGTCTAATTACTGTCTAATTCCAGATCTCTTATAGGAATTACGTATAAGTTTATTGATTATTTCTATAAGTAAATTGAAGTACATTAAAGGCTTTTACCTTACGCTGAATAAGCTAGTTCATGACAGATGGAATTTGCTTTTTGCCTGTAAAATGGATGGAATAGACAGTGGATCTATGGAAAAAGCGATGGATCTGATGACCAAAAAGATGAATATTAAGGATATGTTCATTTTATTGTCATGACTGTTTTAGGAAAGATAAATCTATCCGTAGAGGAAGTATGAACTATAAGAATCCATTGGCGATAGCGATCGTTTGTTATATACAATCATTCTTTGCGAATGTTCGTTACGTGTTCATGTAAACTGTAAATAGGAAAGCGATACTGATTCGGTTACGTTTCGTACAATAATGTAGGCGATATGACATGAGCAGACATAATTGCAACAAAATTGGATTTATAAGAGCTTCGTGTAACACGTATAAGAAAATGGATGGATCAATGAGAAGAAGTTGCATAACAAACCTTGCAAACTTTCAGAAGCGTTGTAACATAATTGGAGAGATACGCTGTCCTGGCGTGCATTTATAGGGCATCTAATGTTATAATAAATCTGTGAAAAAGAGAGCTTGCCGGTTTGAAATGAAAATTCAGCCTTTGCATTGTGAAGCACATGTTAACGCAATATAAAATTATTGTGAGTTAAGTTAACATGTTATTGACGTCTTATATCAGGATATGTACAATAGTAGCAAGAGAATATAATGCTAAAATGCTAAATTGGAAGGTTGATGAATATATGGGTGATGAAATTCGCAGAAATATGGCGCTGTTCCCAATCGGGATCGTTATGAAACTTACCGATCTGTCTGCACGTCAGATTCGCTACTATGAGCAGCACAATCTGATCGTTCCGGCACGTACTTCAGGGAATCAGCGTTTGTTTTCGTTTAATGATGTAGAGCGTTTATTGGAAATTAAAGCGCTTATCGAGAAAGGGGTAAATATCGCTGGTATCAAGCAAGTGATGAACCCAGTTTCGAAGGAATCTGAGGAAGCTACTGTGATTACTCCAGATACGGAAGAGCGTCGCAGGGAATTGTCAGATTCGCAACTTCATCGTATGCTTAAACAGCAACTGGTTACGGGCAAGCGTCCAGGCCAGGTGTCTCTTATCCAGGGTGAGTTATCCCGATTCTTCAACAAAAAATAATCAGACCACAGAGGAGAGGATAGCGTGAGTTACACGAAAGACGATATTTTGCGTATTGCCAAAGAAGAAAATGTACGTTTTATCCGATTGCAGTTTACCGATTTACTTGGTGCGATCAAAAACGTAGAAATTCCTTTTAGCCAGTTAAGCAAAGCACTGGACAATAAAATGATGTTTGATGGTTCTTCGATCGAAGGCTATGTACGTATTGAGGAATCTGACATGTATCTGTACCCAGATCTGGATACGTGGGTTATTTTCCCGTGGGTAACGGACATTCGCGTAGCACGTCTAATTTGTGATGTGTATATGCCAGATGGCACGCCATTTGCTGGCGATCCACGCGGTATTTTGAAGCGCAACCTGAAAGAAGCAGAAGCGATGGGCTTCACCGAAATGATGGTTGGACCTGAGCCGGAATTTTTCCTGTTCCGTACGGATGAGAAGGGTAACCCAACGGAAGAGTTGAACGATCAAGGTGGATACTTTGATCTGGCTCCAACAGATCTTGGTGAAAACTGCCGTCGTGATATTGTAATCACGCTGGAAGAAATGGGTTTTGAGATCGAAGCATCTCACCATGAAGTAGCACCAGGCCAGCATGAGATCGATTTTAAATATGCAAACGCTTTGCAAGCAGCAGATCAGATTCAGACATTCAAGCTGGTGGTACGTACGATTGCTCGTCAGCATGGTCTGCATGCGACATTTATGCCGAAGCCACTGTTCGGTATGAACGGTTCCGGTATGCACTGTCACCAATCCCTGTTTAAAGAAGGCACAAACGCGTTTTATGATGAAAGCGACGAAATTGGCCTGAGCGAAATTGCGCGTTATTACATGGCAGGTATTTTGAAACATGCACGTTCGATGGCAGCTGTAACGAATCCTACCGTCAACTCGTACAAACGCCTTGTTCCAGGTTATGAAGCACCTGTATATGTAGCATGGTCTGCAAGTAATCGTAGCCCAATGGTACGTATCCCGGCTTCACGCGGACTGAGCACACGTATCGAGCTGCGTAACCCGGACCCTACAGCGAACCCGTATCTGGCATTGGCTGTCATGTTAAGAGCAGGTCTGGACGGTATCGATCGTCAACTAACCCTACCAAAACCAATCGACCGCAACATCTACATAATGACTGAAGATGAGCGCATCGACGAAGGTATCCCAAGTCTTCCAGGCGATCTGAAAGAAGCTCTGCATGATTTGCTGCGCGATGACATTATGATCACTGCGCTAGGCGAGCACGCGACAGCGCACTTTTATGAGCTGAAAGAGATTGAATGGGATATGTACCGCACTCAAGTTCACCAATGGGAACGTGATCAGTACATGACGTTGTATTAAGAGCTAAATTCAATCAAAGTAAGCCCGACTATTGCTGTGTATGCAGCAGTAGTCGGGCTTTTTTATAATTCCCAAATTCCAAAAGTTAGACCATAGACATTCAGTAGTGTAATTAACGCCTATAAGTAGACTTTCGACCGCTGCTATAAATAACGAACAGCCATAAGTTGACAAGTCGGTAATCTACACCCAACCTACGTTTTTTGGAGTTTACCAAACACTGGAAAATCAATAACCTAATTATACAGGGCATGTATACATAAGCCTTGCAGATGTTGGCCAACATCTTTTGAAAGCGTTATCTTTGTTTGCCTCACTACGCACAATCTATTAAACAAACTTGAAAGGTGATGACAAATGAACAAAATGGCAGCTTTGTTAAGTGGAGCTTTATTGTTAGGCATGGCACCTGCGCTGTTCGCGCCAACTCCTGTATCAGCAGCGTCTCCATCGCCGTTTACGGTAGATGTATCAGATTCATATCGTCCAGTCACACATGTTGCTTCCGGCTCTTTATACGGATTGGCAGATGAAGGTAGGCCAGCAGACGATCTGATTGCACCAACCCATCCGAAAATGTTCACCCAGATGGCACCAGGAGGGCAGCAGCTTCCGAATGGGGAAACCAGGCCGGTCGGCGACGCGCTGAAAGTTGCGCCAATTGCCAAGCGCAGCGGCGCAGAAGTGACGATCCGTATGCCGGACATTTATCCCAATTTCCCATATCGATGGGTAAGCTGGGATGACTGGTATGGGAAAGTAGATCAAATCGTAAAGGCGCGTTTGGATTCAGGTGCGGATAATATTTACGGGTATGAAATTTGGAATGAGCCGGATGGAACCTGGGATACAAACAAGGCAGGTTCATTTAATGAAGGCTGGGAAAAGACCTATTTGCGTATCAAACAGCAGGACCCTACGACCAAAATCATCGGTCCAAGCATTACACATTACAATGAAGGCTGGCTGCGAGATTTTCTAACGTATGCGCGCGATCATAATGTGTTGCCCGATATTATCTCATGGCATGAGTTGGGAGCGCCAGAAGGATATTATGTGGACGGCCCGGCCCCTCAATTTATTTCTAATCATATGGTTGCTTATCGGGCATTGGAAAAGGAACTGGGCATCAGTCCACGACCGATCAGTATCAATGAATACGGCGTTATCTCCGAACAGGCGGTGCCGGGTAATATGGTACGTTATATCGCTCAGTTCGAACGTTCGGGTGTAGATACTGCCAATATTGCGTTTTGGTTCCGTCCGGGACGATTAAGCAATCTGATTACAGATAAAGGTGAAAAAAATGGAGCATGGTGGCTATACAAATGGTATGGTGACATGTCCGGTCAAATGGTTATGACTACTCCACCTAATCCAAAAGCACTTGATCTGGATGGTGTCGCCAGTGTGAATGATAGCAAGCAACAAGTGGATGTTGTGTTTGGCGGCGGCACAGGCAATCATAATGTTGTCGTCAAAGGTCTTGATGCATTATCCGCTTTCTCAGGTACGGCTAATGTGAAGCTGGAAAGCACGCCGTGGTATGGAGTGGATACCGCAGTAAGTGAGCCAACAACGGTATTTACAGGTAATGTTCATATCCAAAATGGTCAAGTAACGATTCCTGTAACCGACATGAAATCGTCCTCTGGCTATCGTCTAATCGTTACACCAGGTGCACAGAGCGATATTACTCGTTATGAAGCGGAAAAAGCGGATGTGCAACAGGCGAGTGTACTGAGCAGCAATCATGCTTCAAGTAACAGCTATGTAGGTCGGATCGATAATCCAGACAGTTATGTACAATTTACAGTGAATGCGCCAGCAGCTGGCAATTATAATCTGACGGTTGGTTATGCCAATGGGGGTTCCAGCACATCTCAGCAAGCGCTCAGCGTAAACGGAGCGGAAGCGACTACGCTGAATTATCCAGCAACAGGTGGCTGGTTAGACTCCACAGACGGTTCAGCTGTCCAGCAACAGATTGCCTTAAAACAGGGCAGCAATACGATTCGCTTGACCAAAGCAGGTTCTGGTTATGCTGAACTGGATTATATTCAGTTACAGCAGCTTGGCAGTTTTAAACAAAGAGTCGAAGCGGAAGAGGCAAAAGTAAACGATGCGCGCGTTGTGAATAGTTCTTTTGCTTCCAATGATCGATTTGTCGGCAATATCGATCATAGCGATAGCTCGGTAGCGTTTACCGTGAATGCACCAGCGGCAGGCACGTACAAAATGGATATTGGCTATGCGAATGGTACGAATGCGACATCTACGCATACATTGACCATTAACGGTCAGTCTCAGGATGCAGTCTCTTATCCGAAAACCGGTGGATGGACAGCAGATGTACCGAATTTTGGTACACGTCAAATCGTAACGGTTTCTGTGAATTTGAAACAAGGAGAGAATACGATTGTACTCGGCAAAGGCAATGGGTATGCCGAGCTGGATTATATTGAAGTGTATCCATAATGCAGGTTACTTTTGGCTCTATGGATGTTAAAAGACAGACAGCACATTGCGCTTTATCAAGGTTAGGAGACGGTGTGTTGAGCTGCATCGAGATGATGAACGGGCTTAATGCTGTAAGATCATTTTGTACTGTAATATGGCCTGATTTGCAGCCTAAATCGGCAATTAAATAGCCAAATACTCCAATAGCCCGAAGTAAACGTCTGATGCACGGACGCTATACTTCGGGTTATTTGGATTGCGAGTTATGAAGTGATTGGATTACGATTAACGGACGATCTCTGTATGATCCGAGCAGAGTAAAGAACTATGTAAGCAGTGATTAAAAAATACTTTTTACAAGTGTGCAGGTCATTAAATGTATCATTCTACTTTCACAAGCTTACTCATCCCGATTGGAATAAGTTGAACAGATCGATGTCATGTTACATATGAACGCTAGTACTGATTATAGTCGCATTTTAAAACAATCATAGTTTCTGATAAAAATATCTAATTCATCTATATATAAGCAAAAAAGTATATTTATTTCTCTAAACAATGAATAACGTATAGTCCAAAAGTCGGTAATTTGCACTCAACCTACGTTTTTTGGAGTTTACCCACTAGTGGAAAATCAATAACCTAATAGTACAAGGCATATACGTATAAGAGCCTTGCGGATGTTGGCCAACATCTTTGTAAGCGTTACCTTTATTGAATTCACTACTTAGCTACTCATTCTACACATTCGAAAGGTGATGACAAATGAACAAAATGGCAGCTTTGTTAAGTGGTGCACTTTTGCTGGGCCTGTTCCCAGCTCTCGTTGCTCCAACACCAGCGGCGGCGGCAACTTCCTCTCCGTTTACAGTAGATGTATCCAATCTATACCGTCCGGTTACACATGTTGCTTCTGGTTCCTTATACGGATTGGCAGAAGAAGGAAGACCAGCCGATGATCTGATTGCACCTACTCATCCTAAAATGTTTACGCAGATGGCGCCAGATGGTCAGCAGCTTCCGAATGGTGAAACGAAGCCAATCGGCGATGCGCTCAAAGTTGCTCCAATTGCTAAGCGTAATGGCGCTGAAGTAACGATTCGCATGCCGGACATTTATCCAGATTTTCCATACAAATGGGTAAGCTGGGATGACTGGTATGCGAAAGTAGATAAAATGGTAAAAGCGCGTCTCGATTCTGGTGCAGACAATGTTTATGGCTACGAGCTATGGAATGAACCGGATTGGACATGGGATACGAACAAGGCAGGCGCATTTAACGATGGTTGGACGAAGACATACAATCGGATTCGTACATTGGACCCAGACACCAAAACGATCGGGCCAAGTATTTCCAAGTACGATTCGAATTTCATCAAAAGTTTTCTGACCAATGCGAGAGATACGAATACACTACCAGATATTATCTCGTGGCATGAATTGGATGGTCCGAAACCGATTGCGGATCATATTGCCAACTATCGTGCAATCGAAAAAGAACTCGGTATCAGTCCACGTCCGATCAGCATTAATGAATACAGCACACCGGCTGAAGAAGCGGTTCCAGGGGATCTGTCACAATATATCGCTCAATTTGAACGTTCTGGTGTGGATACGGCTACGATTGCATTCTGGTATCGTCCAGGTCGTCTGAGCAACCTGATCACTGCGAATGGTGAGAAAAATGGCGGCTGGTGGCTGTACAAATGGTATGGCGACATGAATGGTCAGATGGCAATGACTACACCAGGCAATTCCAGTAATCTGGATGGTGTTGCCAGCGTCAATAATGATAAAAATCAAGTGTATACTATATTTGGTGGTGGCAATGGGAATCAAAATGTTGTGATCAAAGGATTGAACGCTCTGTCTGGCTTTTCTGGCACTGCGAATGTGAAACTGGAAAGTACACCGTGGTACGGAGTCGATACCGCAGTGAGCGAGCCGACGACCGTATTCACAGGCAATGTTGCGATCCAGAATGGTCAAATCGTTATTCCAGTTACGGATATGAAAGCGTCTTACGGGTATCGTCTGACAGTGACCCCAGGCGCACAAAGTGATGTGACTCGCTATGAAGCGGAAAAAGCTGATGTGCAACAGGCGAGTGTGCTGAGCAGTGATCATGCTTCAAGTAACAGCTATGTAGGTCGGATCGATAATCCAGACAGTTATGTACAATTTACAGTCAATGCGCCAGCAGCTGGCAATTATAATCTGACGGTTGGTTATGCCAATGGAGGTTCCAGTACATCTCAGCAAGCGCTGAGCGTAAACGGAGCGGAAGCGACTACGCTAAATTATCCAGCAACAGGTGGCTGGTTAGACTCCACAGATGGCTCAGCTGTCCAGCAACAGATTGCGTTAAAACAGGGCAGTAATACGATTCGCTTTACGAAAGCAGGCTCGGGTTATGCTGAACTGGATTATGTTCAGTTACAGCAGCTGGGAAGTTTTAAACAAAGAGTTGAAGCGGAAGATGCGAAGATTACGGGTGCACGCGTTGTGAATGGTTCATATGCTTCCAATGGTAAGTTTGTGGGCAACATCGATAATAGCGATAGCTCGGTGGCGTTTACGGTGAATGCGCCAGCGGCAGGCACGTACAAAATGGATATTGGCTATGCGAACGGTACGAATGCGACATCTACGCACACATTGACCATTAACGGTCAGTCTCAAGATGCGGTATCGTATCCGACAACGGGCGGCTGGACAGCCAACGTACCGAACTTTGGCACACGTCAAATCGTAACGGTCTCTGTGAATTTGAAGCAAGGAGAGAATACGATTGTACTCGGCAAAGGCAATGGGTATGCCGAGCTGGATTATATCGAAGTGTATCCATAATGCAGGTTACTTTTGGCTCTATGGATGTTAGAAGACAGCACATTGCGCTTCATCTAGGTTAGGAGACGGCGTGTTGAGCTGTATCGAGATTATGAACGGGCTTGATGCTGTAAGATCATTTTGTACTGTAATATGGCCTGATTTGCAGCCTGAATCGGCAATTAAATAACCAAATGGCCCGAAGTGAACGTCAGGTGGATCGACGTGAACCTTCGGGCTATTTGGCTATACTGTTGAAAAGAATTGCCTACGATCTGTCAAAAGCATGTATCGATGCGATATTCGCTCTATGGCTCCTGCAAATGTTTAGGCAACGGAATATCGGGGTCTACAGTCACACTATTCAAATACGTATGAGTATACGTATCCCGAAATTGAGTAGGTGTCATACCGATATAGCTTTTAAATAGTTTCATCAAATATTTTTCATCGCGAAAATGAAGTTCATAAGCGATCTCCTTGATCGACTTATTGGTCGTACATAACAGTTCCTTCACCAGACTCAGTTTGAGCGTATTGATGTATCGGATAGTACTCATACCGAGATTTTTTTTGAATAAACGGGTTAAATGATCGGCGTTGAAGCAGAACGTATCGGCAATCTTTTGCACGGTTAGATCATGATAAATATTCACTCTGATCCATTCCAAAATTTGCATAAACTTCTGATTATGCTCCTTATTTAGCCATTGCTGCTGCAAGAGTTGCTGTATATATTTATCGGTCAATTCAATCATCAGCTCTGTTACCAAATAATCGACAGCATACGTGCTGTAATATGACGTGTGGGAAATATCGAGAATTTGTTTCATGAGCATTACCGGTTTATCCAGATAAGCGAGCGAAAAAAATTCAGGCAGACAGACATAGGCGCTTAGCTCTTTATGCTGTTGCAGTTCAGCACTGGCAAATAGCAGGCTCCTAAACGTATCGCTGTTATCTACAATCACATCCTGACGAGGAATGAAATGTAGCCAGAAAAAGCTTACCCCCTGGCTGGAAGGCGCATAACCGACATATTTCACACCAGGACCAATGAGCATAATATCGCCATGCTTAATTTCGTAGTGTTCACTGCCCACCTGTAAATAGACCGTTTCTTTCAGCCCGATAATAAGCTCGTAATCTTTGTCCAGCTTCATCGGTTTATGCGTCCATCCCTGATCACCTACAAATTGACCACATTTGTAATAGGCGAGCGGACGCTCAATATTCATTCTCGATACAGGCTTCACCATCAACCACCGTCGCTCTCAGCTGTAATATCAGTTTTGACTACGAAAAGTCGTTTTTATGCACTAGCTTTAGCAGATAAATATTAAAATACGTTGTTACTCGTCATTATAGCATGGATTGACGCAGTTTTACGTCATTAAAATTATTGGAAAAGATCGGAAATCTACACTTATCCTACGAAAACTTAAGTTTATTACACATTCGAAAGCGCTTACGATAAACATAACGGCACGGTGCACCGCTATTGCCGACAAAGGAGATTCGTTTTAGCTAGCTGCTTACTTGCACACAGGAGGTTATACGTATGGAACATTCATCCGCTTCTTCATCTGAACAACATCCATCTTTGCAAACCGACAAAGTTCCATTTCACCGCAGAATTAGTTATGCGCTTACAGACACAGGCGGTAACTTATTGTATAGCGTGATTGGTGCCTATCTATTGTACTTTTATACCGATGTATTCGGACTATCTGTAGGCGTAGCCGGTACATTACTGCTAGTGACACGATTGATTGATGCGGTGGATGCCCCAATGTGGGGCATCATCGTTGATCATACCAAATCCAAATACGGGCAAAGTCGTCCTTACTTCCTCTGGTTATGTGTTCCATTTGCTGCCTTTATGGTATTGACCTTTACGACGCCCAATCTGGATGGAACGTGGAAGATTGCCTATGCCAGTGTTACGTATATTCTGGCAGGCATTGCGTATACCGGTATTTCTACACCGATCACTTCGATTTTACCGAATCTAAGTCGCAATACGAATGAACGGGTCGTACTGAATTCCTTTCGTATGGTTGGTGGGAATGTGGGTAACTTTGTTGCTGTCACCTTCACCTTACCGCTCGTCGCTCTGCTCGGTGGCGGTAACGATCAGAAAGGGTTTTTCTGGACACTATGTTTATTTGGGATCATTTCCATCTTCATGTTCCTGACTGCATTTGCGAATCTGAAAGAGATCAATATCGAAAAGATCAAAACGATTCCGCTACGTCACAGTATGAAGGCGATCGGTGGCAACTGGCCGTGGATATTACTCGTTATCGCCAATTTGATATTCTGGATTGCGCTCACCATTCGTACATCCACACTTGTGTATTATTTCGAATACGATCTGGGAAAAAAGGATCTCGTTCCGCTTATTAACGGTATTTCGCTGATCCAGGTGCTCGGTATGATGTCGATTCCGTGGATTGTTAAATATACAAGCAAACAGCTCACGATGATTATTGGCTTTATACTGGCTGCGATTGGTCAGTTCATTTTGTTCAGTGCAGGCACGCATATGCCGCTATTGATCTTTGGCTGGAGTATTGGCTGTATCGGTTCCGGTATTGCTTGTTCGATGCCATTTGCGATGTTGTCCGATACGGTCGATTATGGCGAATGGAAATCAGGCTTACGAGCGAGTGGTATGTTAACAGCGATCGGTAGCGCATTTTGTATCAAAGCCGGCTCTGGGCTGGGCGGATTCATTCCGACACAATTTATGTCAGCCTTCGGTTATATGCCGAATGTTGCGCAAAGTGCTCAGTCGATCGCAGGCATTCGATTTGTATTTATCTGGCTACCTGCTATCGTGTTTTTACTCGGGATCATTCCGATGCTCTTTTACCGTCGCTTTGAGAAGAAGGAAGGGGATATTCGCAAGCAACTGCTACAAAAGGAAGTGAATGCTGAAGCCTAAGTGTAGTAGGGAGTATTTGTGAATATAAAGCATTTTTGCCTGTTTAGCTTCAATGGATATGGATGACGTTCAAGCGTGCTTAAAGCTCGAATGTACATGATACTCCAGCGTACTTCATGCTCCAACATCGTTGAAGCTCAAATAATATCGATGTTCCAATGTCATTGAAGCTCAAATCTCATTGAAGCACTTATGTATCCGCTAGTCTATGTTGCTATTCAATTATAAAACGATGATCGGGTCGATCATCTGCTTACTTATAAGGAGGAATCATTCTATGCCGCTGCAACTGCAATCATCCCATATTACTGATTCATTCTGGTCGCATTATCGTGAACTGGTACGAACCGAGATGATTCCGTATCAATGGGATGTGCTCAATGATAAAGCCGATATTGTGATCGAAAAAGAACGTAATGATGATACGATTCCATCGGAGAAAAGTCATGCGATTGAAAATTTCAAAATCGCTGCTGGTTTGAAAAAGGGTCATCATTATGGTTGGGTTTTTCAAGACAGTGATGTGTACAAATGGCTGGAAGCCGTAGCGTATTCGCTATCTATTCATCCTGATACCCAACTACAGGAGCTGGCGGACGGTGTGATCGATCTGATCGGTTTAGCACAGGAACAGGATGGTTATCTCAATACGTATTTCTCGATCGAAGAACCAGAACGTCGCTTCAAAAAGCTGGCAGAAAGTCATGAACTGTACTGTGCAGGTCATTTTATCGAAGCAGCGGTTGCTTATTACGAAGCTACCCATAATGAAAAAGCATTAACGATTGCCTGTCGACTTGCAGACTGTATCGATGCCCATTTTGGAAAAGAAGAAGGTAAAATTCGCGGTTATGATGGACATGAGGAAATTGAGCTTGCGTTGACCAAGCTATATAACCTGACAGGTGAACAGCGCTATTTGGAGCTGAGTCTGTATTTTCTGTACGAACGTGGGACAGATCCAACCTTTTTTGCGAGACAGCGTGCAGAGGATAAAGGAACTAAGGCTGTGATCGAAGGCATGAGCCATCGCCAGTTGAAATATTATCAGGCCCATCTGCCTATACTGGAACAGGAGACAGCCGAAGGACATGCTGTGCGTCTGGTCTATCTGTGTGCAGCTATGGCAGATGCCGCCTATCTTGCGAACGATCAAGCGATGCTGGAAGCGTGCCGCCGGCTATGGAACAATATGGTGAGCAAACGGATGTATATTACAGGTGGCATTGGTTCAACCGTGGATGGCGAAGCCTTTACGACGGATTATGATCTACCGAATGATACGATGTATTGCGAAACTTGCGCTTCGATCGGACTTATCTTTTTTGCTTTTAATATGTTGAAAAACGAAGCCAAAGCACAATATGCG
This sequence comes from Paenibacillus wenxiniae, assembly GCF_039822605.1. Taxonomy (NCBI): domain Bacteria; kingdom Bacillati; phylum Bacillota; class Bacilli; order Caryophanales; family Paenibacillaceae; genus Paenibacillus; species Paenibacillus wenxiniae. Next base: position 60,274 of record NZ_JBCGUH010000016.1, on the reverse strand, counting down.
GATGTGCTGGAGCGAGCACTGTACAATACAGCGATTGGTGGCATGGCGCTGGATGGCAAGCATTTCTTTTATGTGAATCCACTAGAAGTACGTCCAGACAGCAGTCTGCATGATCCGGGGAAAAGTCATGTTAAAGTTACACGTCCTGCCTGGTTTGGCTGTGCCTGCTGTCCACCTAATTTAGCGCGTCTGCTGACCTCGCTCCACAAATATGTGTATACGGTTCATCCGCAGCAGCGTGCGGTATATACGAATTTGTATGTTACAGGTACAGCGAAATTCGAGCTGGATAATCAGTCCTTTCAGTTACAGCAAAATAGTGAGCTACCGTGGGAGGGGAATGTAGCATTTGAAGTACATGCAGATCAGCCCGTCGCGTTTACGCTGGCACTGCGCATCCCTTATTGGTCTGGAGAGCCTGCATTGACGGTAAATGGAGAGGCAGTACCCGTTACTGTACAGGAAGGCTTTGTTTTGTTGGATCGTACCTGGCAAACAGGAGACATCATCAAGCTGACACTTCCGATGGATATTCGGCAATATAGCGCGCATCCGCTTGTACGTAGCGATTGGGGCAAGCTGGCGATTGGACGGGGACCGCTCATTTATTGTGCGGAGCAGGAAGATAATGGAGCGTATTTGCATCTGATCCGCGTTCAACCCCATCAACAAGCCACGTATCGATTTGATTCAGAACTGCTCGGTGGTGTCGGAACGATTGAGTGGACGGCAGAGCGACAGCAAATTAAAGCGGAATGGGACCACGTCTTATACAGCTCTGTTGCAACAGAGTCGTATGTCCCTCACACCTTAAAGCTCATTCCTTACTATAGCTGGGCGAATCGTACACCGGGAGAAATGCAAGTCTGGCTACACAAAGCATAAAGCTAAAGCAAAGGAGCATGAAGGATGAAAAATAAAGTGAAGATCAATCCCGAAACTTTTGCCCATAGTGTGATGGCAAGCTACACCTCTAGCAAGGAACATCTCGAAGCGATTGCCAAAGATCATCTGGTACTTTATTTGAATGCTTATTTTCTGGCAGAGAAATTCAATTCGATGGAGCAAAAGCTAGCTGAGAAAGCGGACAGTAAAGATTTTAAGGAATTAATGGCTAAAGTGCTGGAAACGAAGCTATTTTGAGCAGGCTAGGGAGTTAGATCGAATGAGGAGATAATAAGTTGAAAAGGTGAAAATGTAACGTCATTATCATGGATTGGCTCTAAATGAATCCATTAAAAAAGACTCTCGCATTATGTGAGAGTCTTTTTTAATGGACTGTGATTACAATCATCATCAACGAGTCCTTAGTGTAGATTACGGAACAGACCGACCACTTTACCAAGAATGGTCACACGAGTGAGACGAAGTGGCTCGTAACGTGGATTTTCCGGTTGTAAGCGAATATGGTCTTTTTCCTTATAGAACGTTTTCACTGTAGCTTCATCGTCCTCAGTCATGGCAACGACGATATCGCCATTGTTGGCTGTCTGCTGCTGACGCACGATGACGAAGTCACCATTGTGAATGCCTGCTTCAACCATACTGTCGCCGACGACGGAAAGCATAAATACTTGATTGTCACCGGTAAACTGCTGTGGCAATGGGAAGTAATCTTCAATATGCTCTGTAGCAGTAATCGGTACACCGGCAGTAACTTTACCGATAATCGGTACGCGTGATACGGTCTGTGCGAACATCAGATTGTTTTCCGATTCCTCTTGACCAAGCAGCTCAATTGCGCGTGGCTTTGTTGGGTCACGGCGAATCAATCCTTTTTTCTCAAGGCGGTCCAGGTGTCCGTGAACCGTCGAGCTGGAAGCGAGGCCAACAGCTTCACCGATCTCACGAACGGATGGCGGATAGCCCTTTAGTTTGACTTCATTCCGGATAAATTCCAGAATCGCCTGCTGGCGGTTAGATATTTTGGACATACTGTATCAACCCCAATACTAGTAACGTTTGGGAAAAGTATAACATAGAACTTCCGTTCGTACAAACATAAGTTCTAAAAGTAAGTTAGAATTTTCGGTAAGATGGAACTTTCAAATCAGTGAGTTAGAACTTTCAAAAGAGAAAGTACAGTTTAGCGATATAACGTTTATCCTAATAAAACACCAGTGAAAAGTATAACGCCAGGTATATTTCAGATGAACATGGTCCGAATCGGCGCAATAGTACATAGCTAATATAGGCTTTTCGTAGCTTATATTATAGATTACCGAACGTAGTTTACTTGCATGGTTTCGGTTTTCCTAGCGCCAGCAAGCATTCCAGCACATTTCGAAAAAAAAGCGAACAAAAGTTCGAAAAAACCTATTGATCAAAACATATGTTCGTGCTATATTCTTTTCAGGAAAACAAGAACAAACGTTTGGAGTGTGAAGCACATGCTTAAATATACTACATATAAAAGTATCCATAAAACGAACTCAACTACGGATGAAGCGGCTTCTTCGGCAGCACGCCCATCTACTCATACAGCGAATGATGCGGCAAAACCAGCAGCAGCTCACGTACAGGCCACAAGTAAGCAAGCAATATCCAAAGAACCTGCTGTTACCGAATGGGTTTATGTGAAAGGAGATACTGAACACCAGAAGCCGCTCAAGAAACATGCGGGTCGTTCATTCCGTCGTAAAACGCTTGATCTGATCCAGATGACTGCACGCAAAGCGGTTGACAAGAAATCGAAACGTTCATCCAAAAAGCGCAAATCAGGTTGGAACTCTACAAGTCGTCTTATGGTAAGTATCTTGTTTGCCGGTGTACTATTATATGGTGGGTTTCAGCATTTTGTCATCGCAGATGAAGCTTCGGCGATGAGGCAACATGTGATCGTTAATGAAGGGGATAGCCTATGGGCGATTGCTTCTCAGTACAAAGCGCCTGGTGCAGATATTCGCGATTATATCGCCGAAATACGAGATGAGAACAATTTGAATACAAGCGACATTCAAAGTGGCGATGTGCTTGTTATTCCTCATAACTGAATTTTTCTAAATAGACTAAAAATGGACTAAATAAAACGGTTCGTGTATAACCGCCTGCTGGTCTATATAAAAGTCCATTATGATCGCTTTTACAATAGAACATTTCATCAACATCTATCGTTGTATTTTATTGCTTTATTACAGTTATGATCTAACCGGTTCTCCTCCGGGTTTATATATTGAATTATCGTTTGCTTGTCAGGTGCGAATAGCCTTGACAAGCTTTTTTTTACATGTCAAAGTTAGAAAAGATAGATTTGGGAGGGTAGTTATGGACATCGACGTAATTATTGCAAGAATTAACGAACTCGCACGCAAGAAAAAAGAAACCGGATTGACGGCTGAAGAAGTTGTAGAGCGTGATGAGCTTCGTGCCGTTTATTTGGGAAATATCCGCCGCAATTTCCGTCAACAGCTGGACACGATCGAATGGGTCGAAGATGCTGAAAACGAACAAAAAGGCAATGCATAATAGCTGGATTCACAGCTTTTGGTTATGTATCGTCTCATCTGATGATCATCGACGCAATAACCATACAGGGATGTCGCTACTGATCAACGATCAGGACTCGGCATCCTGTTTTGTTATAACAGATGTACATTACGCATTATAGGGGGAAAAGCGATGTCCCGTTCCTGGGAGAGGCAAGTCAAACGTAATACGAAGCAGTTAAATGTTCGCCGCAAAAAGGCAGGTCAAGACAGTCTTGGCACAAGCAAGGCAAGCTCTGAATTTACGGTATACAAAGGACGCAATATTGTGTTCCCGGCAACACTTGTGTTGCTTGGTCTTGTATACGGTACCATGGGGATTATGTATCCGGCTGCATCGACAAGTGTAATCCTGTTTGTCGTAACCGTACTGCTGTATGTATTCCTCGGCGTCGTTCTATTCCTGCGTCGTCCATATTTGAAAGTAGGCAAAGACTCGCTGATCACAACCAAGTTTAATCGCGATCGTATTTTGACCGCTGCTAATGTGAAAAAGATTCGTCTGCAAAAAGGGTATGTTGTTATTGAGCATAGCACAAAAGGTGGCGCGTGGATGTTCGCTCGCACACTCAATCGCTATGATACCGATGCGATGGCTGAACATCTGCGTAAATTTGCTACTACTCACAATATCACGGTTGAAGATAAGCTGTAATTACAGCCTTGATATAGTTAGTCTAGTAAGGCAACAGTGTATACGTAATAGCTTTAAAAGGGCATGCGCTTATATAGAGCGATCATGCCTTTTTCACCAATATGCTTGAACAATAGCCGGGAGGGTTTGGACTTGAGTATTGAAGCTGTTTTGTTTGATCTGGATGATACATTGCTGTGGGATGAGAGAAGTATTGAGGAAGCGTTCCATTACACCTGTTTGACAGCAGCGAATCGGGAGGGGATCGATGCTGCTGAGCTGGAAAAGGCCGTTCGTCAGGAAGCGCGTGCATTGTACGAATCCTATGAGACCTTTCCGTTTACACAGATGATTGGTATTAATCCATTCGAAGGATTGTGGGCACAGTTTACAGCAGGTGAGCAACCGGAATTTCGTAAGCTGGAGCAGATTGCACCAGTGTATCGCAAAGAAGCCTGGAACAGAGGACTTCGCGCGCTGGGCATTACCAATGAACAGTTGGGCGATGAACTGGCTGAGCAGTTTGTTAGCGAACGTCGCAATCGTCCGCATTTTTATGAAGAAACATTGCAAATTCTAGGCGAGCTGAAAGGTAAAGTGAAGCTACTGTTACTAACCAATGGCTGTCCTGCACTCCAGCAGGAAAAATTAGATGGTGTACCGGAACTGGCGCCTTTCTTCGATCATATTGTTATCTCCGGTGCTTTTGGACGCGGGAAACCAGATCCTTCTATTTTCCGTCATGCCTTAGAACTGCTTGATGTACAGCCAGAGCAAGCACTGATGGTTGGCGATAAGCTGACTACGGATATTAAAGGTGCCCTGGCGACAGGCATTGCTTCTGTGTGGCTGAATCGAAACGGTAAAACGAATGATAGCGAGATTAAACCGGATTATGAGATCAAGCATTTGAGTGAAATTCACGATATTGCGGCGCAAGTCATATAAAAAACTGCGAAGCTTACGAACAATCCAGGTGATCAAGCATGCGATACGTTATCACGTCACGATTTTGAACAATGAACAGTCAGATAAAAACTGGCGTCAATTGGATGCTAGAGATTATGGTGAATGGGCGTATAGCTCAGGAAGTATTGTATGGAGTGAGCAATCGGATTCATCTCTTTCCGATTTGCACCTGTAATCAGGAATATCGAGATGAAAATGATTCTGATTACACATTACGTTCAGAAAAAGCTTTGGATGATGCCAACTTTTAACATGAATGCTTTCTATAAAAAACAAAAAAAGGCACCTTCTTTCATCCTATAATGGGATAACAAGAAGGTGCCTTTTTTATAGCTGTACAATGTTGATGTGTATACGTATGCAATATAGATGTTTATATTTATGCAATATTCATGGTGAAATAGCAACAGTGGGAGTACAGTAGCTTATGCTCGTTTAAGCTTTTTGGAAAGACGAATCTGCAAATGGGTGAGCAACCCAGCCATCGGTTTCGACAAACAGACGTACCGCTACGATTTTGCGGTTATCGACCAGTGTGAAGAAGTGAGGTGTGTTTTCAGGTACTGAAATCACATCGCCTGGTTCAAGCTCAACATCAAAGTAACCATGCTCAGGACTTTTAATAATAAAAATTCCGTTACCGGATACGATCGCACGAATCTCATCTTCGGTGTGGGTATGGATTTCTTCGAATTTCGCCAGCTTTGCTTCCAGATCAGGTGTTGCTTCAGACAGGGTAATCACGTCCCATGTCCGGTAGCCACGGCGTGCAGCCAAATCTTGAATTTCAGGTTCGAACGTATCAAGCACCGCTTGCTTTTGCTCATCGGTCAGGGTAAAGTTCTCACTCAGCTCATCAGCTAGCTTGGATACATCCCATTTTTCATATACAACCTCATGCTTGTTCAAAAACTCCAGTACGTTGTCATCACCGGAAATGCGTTCGTTTGTATTTCTAATTCTGATTTCAGCCATCGGATTACCCTTCTTTCTATGTTTTTAGAAGTATTATAAAAGATATGTCTACTATTGTCGATACTTTCACCCAAAACTCATGTAACGGAATAAAGTCGTAATAGATCAAACGTCAAAAAGATTCAGTTTGAATATTTATGCGGAATTATAACATGAATATGTGATGTAGTGCCATATGATTCTAGGGCATGTAAGCAAACTATTGGTGTTCAGCGCGGCTAAGGTTTGGCGACCCTATGCTCATGTAAACAAACTATTGGTGCTGGAACATACATCACTGTGGTAAAGAGGAAAGGAATGGACTTGGATCTTACACAGAAATGTATAGAGTAGGAGGTGAATGTATGGAGTAAGAGCTGATTGTACATTCTCATGCTCGAAGGCTGTAAGGTAGTTAGCTTTTCTTTAGCAGAATCGTATTGATCAGCATCGAATAGAGGAATGGGATTATCTTATTTCTATATTGATAATAACTTTATGTTAATATATAATGGTCTACAGGCAAAAGGTGATAAAGATTTTATATTACTTTTCAATCTAGTACCTTGAACTAGAGTCGTTCTAACTTGAAATTCACTTCAAAATCTTGAACTATACTTGAACTACAGATATCGAACGATAGATAGGCTACCATACGATCAAAGCTAATAATTAACATAGTTTAGAGAGCAGTCTATTTTGAAGCTATTTCATTTTAAACAAAATAGGATGGATACGCCTTGTTATCTAATGCATAGTTACTGTGTTCGATTTCAGTCTGTATGCAAATGATGGCTATGTTGCATAATTTCAATCAGCTATACAGATGATTTAGCACAAATGAATTCACTTCAAAACTAATTTCAAAACTATTTTTAAGCTAATTTTATAGCTAACTACATAGCGAACCCTATAAAGGAGCAACTACGATGAACTATACTTTAGAAGCATTACAACAGGACTATATTGCAGGCAAAAAAATCAAATATCTCTTGTTCTGGGGTCATACACCGAAAGCGGTCGATCGAGTAGATCAGAGCTGTTTCAGTCAATGGTGGAGCAGTGCATTTACAATAGATGGCGTTACGTATTCATGTACCGAGCAGTATATGATGGCTGAGAAAGCAAGACTGTTTGATGATATGGACATGCTGGCTAAAATTATGGAAGCGCAGCATCCGAAGCAGATGAAAACGTTTGGGCGTTCGGTGCAGCATTTTGACGATCAAATCTGGCAGGCACATAGTTATGAGATTGTGAAACGAGGCAATGTCGCCAAATTTCAGCAAAATGAGGAATTAGGACGATTTTTGTGTAATACAGGCCAACGTGTACTGGTCGAAGCGAGTCCATATGATAAAATATGGGGAATTGGGCTAGCGAAGGATCATCCAGATGCAGAGCGACCTATTCGCTGGAAAGGCACCAACTGGCTTGGGTTTGCTTTGATGGAGGTACGTGATCTGCTTAATGCGGAATGATCCTGTGAGTCCGTTGGATGAGCAAGTAGCTACTCAGACCATGATCTCATTCAAAATATGATTTAAATAGATGGAGAAGATGATAGCCGACATTTTTGAGGATATTATCTTTTTATGATGAACCTCTTTGGTCATTAAGGTCATTAAATTCTTCGATATGGATCGCGAATAAAGCATTAAAGTATCTATTTCTCGCCCTGCTTAAGCTGTATAGAACCATTAGTGATGCTCGATCCCTAATGGTTCTATACAGCTTTTTTGTTATCAATCGGCGATAACCGGCGATGTACTATTTTATATTTACAAACTGCATCATACACAGACTATACTATTTACAAACTGTATCATGCACAGACTGTGTCACTTATAGATTATATGATTCACACACTGTAGCGCCTGATCACGAGCCTATACAACGCCCTACCTTTATGCCATCTATCTTCATCTATGAACGAATCCCTTTTGACAACGGCGTTTACGTGATATGATAAAGGATATTATCATTTTGCCTAATGCTGCATGACAGGAAACGGTCTAGGTGTGGGTGATAAAATGAAAAGGTCTGCGTTTCAGACGTAGGTCCATATCTTTAATTATATAGTATGTTTATTTTGCTATAGAAGGGCATGCACAGTTCACCAAGTTAGACAGTGGATGGATTGTGATGCATAGAGAGAAGGTTGTTGAACAATGGATTTATATTTTCTTGGAACAAACGCCGGTGTGCCTACATTGCAGCGCAATGTGACATCGATCGGCTTACGCTTGTATGAAGAACGTAAAGCACTTTGGTTATTTGACTGTGGCGAAGGTACACAACACCAGATTTTGCGCTCCCAGTTGAAGCTAAGCAAGCTGGAAAAGATTTTTATTACACATTTGCATGGTGATCATCTGTTTGGCTTGCCGGGTCTGTTATCCAGCCGCTCCAATCAAGGTGGCTTATCGCCGTTGACGGTATATGGTCCTCCGGGATTGAAACCATTTGTTGACATGGCACTGGAACTCAGTCAATCGCGTGTAGAATATGAGCTGAATGTGGTGGAACATGAAGGTGGCGTCGTGTTTGACGATGATACGTTCCGTGTGGAGGCTGCACTGCTGGAGCATCGCATTGACAGCTATGGCTACCGTATTATTGAGAAGGATCGTCCGGGGCAGCTTAATTTTGAGTTGCTGAAGCAGTATGGCATCAAGCCAGGGCCTATTTATGGACAATTGAAAAATGGTGCCAGCATTCAACTGGATAATGGCGACATGCTGCATTCGCATCAGGTTGTAGGCGAGCCGAAAAAAGGTAAAATTGTGACGATTCTGGGCGATACAAGGCCATGCGACAATGTATTACAGCTTGCGCACGGTGCTGATCTGCTTGTGCATGAAGCGACATTTTTGCATGATATGCAGGATACAGCGCGCAAATATTATCATAGTACCGCCTATCAGGCTGCCGTCGCTGCGCGTGATGCTGGAGTGAATCAGCTTATTTTGACTCATTTCAGTTCGCGCTACAAAGATGAGCATCAACTAGAGCCGCTTTTGGATGAAGCACAAACGGTATTTCCACAGACGGCATTGGCTATGGAGCATCATCTATTTCCAGTGCAATAAGCGTAGGCAGCTATACTTGCATCGTTAAGAGTTGCGGTAAGGTAAGCAAATCGTTTGCCTTATGCCGCAACTTTTTTTACAATGAGGATTGTGAGTAATAGAGAGGATGGCATACGCAATGGCAAATGGAAAAGGATTACTAATTGATCTGGATGGCACATTGTATCATGGTAACCGGGTCATCCAGGGGGCAGCCGATTGGATTGGACGTCTCAAACAGGCGGGTACACCGTATTTGTTTGTAACGAACAACTCATCCCGTACGCCTGAAGGTGTAGCTGCCCATATGCGAGAACTTGGTATTGAAGCGGAAGCGGATCAAGTATGTACGTCAGCATTAGCCGCTGCTGCTTATATTGCGGGTGAACAGCCAGATGCTACCGTCTATGTGATCGGTGAACCTGGACTTGTCGATGCTGTGCAGGCTGCCGGATTGAAGATTAGCGAAGAAAAGCCTGATTATGTACTGCAAGGAATTGATCGTTCCTTTACATATGACAAGCTGACGATGGCGCTTCGTCTCATTAGTGAAGGAGCGCGTTTCGTGCTGACCAATCCAGATTTGCAGCTTCCGTCCCATGATGGCCTGCTGCCCGGTGCAGGTACACTTGGTGCAGCGATTACAGCGGCAACGACCGTAGAGCCGATTGTGATCGGTAAGCCGTCCTCGATCCTGATGGAGTACGCATTACAAAAAATCGGTCTGCCTGCCCAAGACGCGATTGTCGTTGGCGACAATATGCTGACCGATATCGCTGCGGGTGCAGCAGCAGGTTGTCCAACGATTCTGGTCATGACCGGAGTGACGACAGAGCATAATTTAGCACAGCATGAAGCACGTACAGGTGTACGTGCCGATCGGATATGCCACTCATTGGACGAGATCCATCCCGGCCATTTAGATTAGCTATAGCACTGATTCAGACGCAGGCTCTTTTGGCTAGTTCGATATCTCATTCGCTATAATAGGATGCTCTGGCGTATGATCGTAATTGTGCAAGTTATTTGGCATTATAGCGAATAACTTTGCATCATAATGAATACATGAAAATAAACGAGAATGAATGAAGCAATAAACGGATGAAACTGTTTTTATTCATAGAGAGAGAGGGACAACATTATGCCTGAATTGCCAGAACTTGAAAATTATAAAGCACAACTGACTCATTATATTTTAAATACATCAATTGAAAAGCTGGTGCTGCATCGCGCCCGTGTAGCCAATGTAGAGGCCGATCCAGTAAATATGATGCTTAGCGGCAATCGTATTGCTTTTATTGAACGACGTGGTAAATATCTGAATTTGCATCTGCACAGCGGACATCGCCTGCTCATTAGTATCGTGGCGGGCAGCTCCCTATATTACGGATTGCGTGAGCAAAACGCGGATCGTAAATGCGATGTCGAGCTGCAATTTGAAGATGGTAGCTCCCTGTATTACACAGCTGGACGTCAGGGTGTGTTCCATTACTGTTCGGCACGGGAATCACAGGAATATTTTGCCGGCCTTGGTTTGGAAGCGACCGACCGCAAGCTAACACGCGAGCAATTTATCAAGCTGCTCAAAGGACGCCGTAGTGCGCTCAAAACCGCATTGATGAATCAGTCGCTCATTTCAGGCATCGGCAGTTATTATGCAGATGAGATTGCTTTTACAGCGGGTATTTTGCCGTCTGCTAAAGTGCAGGAGCTAGATGAGGAAGCACTTGGTAAATTGTATGAGGCGATGCGTAATGTACTTCAGGAAGCAATTGATACAGGGGGGCATATGGAAGGACAGCCGTTAACTGCGAATGATTCGTTAACCGGTGGTTTCCATGCGCTGCGCCGTGTATTTGAGCGCGAAGGTGAGCCATCGGTACGTTCAGCTGACGATAAGGTCGTAAAGATGGAAGTAGCAGGTAAAAAAGCGTATTACTGTCCAGCTTCTCAATTTGAAAATTAAGTGTGGATGGAGGTGTTTTTATGATCCATCTCTATTTAGATGATTATCGTCCCTGTCCAAAAGGATTTGCGCTCGCTCGAGATGGTGAGGAGTGTCTGATGCTGCTACGCGAATGCGAAGTGGATGTTTTATCGCTTGATCATGAGCTTGGATGGGGACAGATGGACGGTACAGACGTGGTGAAAGCGATGATTCACGAAGGACTGTATGCCCGTGAGATTTATTTGCATACGTCCAGTATGTCTGGCAAACAGCGTATGTACGAGCTGCTGTATCAGGCGAAGCCGGAACATGTCATTTTGCATAATGGTCCGATTCCAGCTGATCGTCTGGAGCAGATTGCACGTACAGCAGAGAAGTAAAGAGACTGGCTCGCTCGTACAGGAGGTGGAACGATGATACAGGAATTAAATGAACAGCAGGCGATGCAAATGGTGAAGGAGTCGGGTGAACCGGCTGTATTATTTGCCTATACGCCGCTGTGTGGAACATGTAAAATGGGCAGACGCATGCTGGAAGCAGCATTGCCTTTATTGCCAGAGCAACAGGTGTATGCGCTCAATATTAATTTTGCGCCGCGCTTTGTGCAGGAATTGCAGCTGACAAGTATTCCATGTCTGATCGTATTTGAGGCATGGCGTGAGCGTCAGCCGCGGCTGCTATATCGGCTTGAATCGGTACAACGTATGATCGCACATATACGCGGTACAGGGGTATAAATGACTGGAGGCTAAAGATTATTTCATGAACGAACAGGAAACGATTCAACCAGCGGAATCACGCTGGATTGGTACAGCCAACCACGGCTTTGCTGCTTATGCACAGGAAGAATTAAAGCGAGCATTTGGTTCGGTCAAAAGCTCGGTGCTTATACCTGGCGAAGTATTGCTGTTGACACTACCTGCGGATGCGGAGCAGGTGCTTGAACGCTTACAGGCACAGCCATTGATGTTTTTGCGGCATATTCAGCCTATACGTTATGATATGGTGCTGGAACAACTGGCAGAGCAGCATCCGCTAGATGAATTAGCCACTTTGCTGCTCAAGCGTGAAGAGCTGTATGGCAAGACGCTGGCGCTACACGTAAGGAAAACCGAAGATGGGGAAACAGGCGATCATAATGCATCCGAGCTTCGCCATCAGCTGGAAGATCGGTTAGCTGAGCTGCATGCAGAATTTACTGTGCAACAGCCAGAACTGGTTATCTCCGTATTTTGGACAGCGGATCGCCTGTATGCAGGCGTTTCCAAGCCGGAGGATAATCTGTCGGATTGGAACGGTGGAGCGATTCGTTTTCAGCGTGAAGAAGGCCAGATTTCACGTGCCAAATTCAAGCTGCTGGAAGCGGAAAAGGTATTTGGTATTGATTTTACAGCTTTTCGCCGCGCACTGGATGTAGGCGCAGCACCAGGTGGCTGGACATCGTTCCTGCTGGAGCGCGGTCTGCATGTGATCGCGGTCGATCCTGCCAAAATGCATCCTAGCCTGCAAAATCATCCACAGCTCAAAACCGTTCGTCGCAATGCGGCAGATGTGAAGTTTAGCGCAGGTGAATTCGACCTGCTCGTATGCGATATGAGCTGGAGTCCGAAGCTGACGGCACGTCTTGTGATCGATCTGCTCGATGCGGTGCAGCCAGGTGGAACAGTTATTGTCACCGTGAAACTGATGCACAAAAAGCCGCTCGCTGTCATCCGCGAAGTGATGCAATCGTTTGAAGAAGCACGTCTGCAAATTCAGCGTGCCAAGCAACTGTTTCATAACCGTGATGAAATTACGTTGTATATGGTAAAATATTAATATATAGTTGCTGTATATCTTGAAAAAGGATGTGCGTGATGCAAAATACCATTTATCGTTATTTGCCTGATATGGAACAATTTGTTGAAATGGTTCGTGCTTTACCGGAAGCTGAAGTGAAGTTTAAGCCAGCGGAGACGGCATGGAGTGTGCATGAAATTGTTGTACATTTACTCGACACGGAAATTGTGCTACAGCATCGGTTGAAAGCTGTACTGTCGGAGGAACGCCCTTCATTGATCGCTTTTGATCAGGATGCTTGGGCACGTCGATTGAATTATGCTTCACTTGATCTGGAGCATCATCTACAGGCGTTGCTTGCGCTACGGCGTGCATTTGCACCGGTGTTGGAGACGATAACTGAAGAGGATCAACAGCGTATCGGTATGCATAACGAGGATGGGGAGATTACAGCGCGTATGCTGATTGATAAAATATGTATTACGCATCTTGAATCCCATGTGAAGCAGGTACAGCGTAATCGTGATGCTTTTGCTGCGCAAAAGTAGGTGCAGGTGAAGTGGGAACGTTCATATCCATGTATAGATCTAAGTCGTATAGCATCCGAATGCGCGATAGAATGTGAATATTGCTCTAAGACAGAGTTTGAGCACAGCATCGTATAACATGCTTTACTTTGCTAGCTGTATCTTTTATAATGCAAATATATTTATACTAACGGACAGGGAAAGCATCCCGTCTGCATAGCAGGGCTAATCCAGCTCCATATGCAGACGCGATGCTTTCTTTTTTTATTTAAATAAATCGCGATGGTGAAAGGGGAAAAGACAATGGCATTTCCAACGACTTTATATGAGGGCATGGTACTGGATGATCGTTATCAAATTGTACGTCGGCTTGGGCACGGAGGCATGAGTCAGGTGTATCTGGCGCATGATTTGAAGTTGCCGGGCAAAGAGTGGGCGATCAAGGAAACGATCGCAGTCTCTTCTAAATATCGAGAGGCAGATGTAGAAACGGCAATGCTTACAACACTCAGCCATCCTTTTTTGCCGCGTATTGTAGATTTTATTACCGGTCATGAAGCCGGATATACGTATATGGTCATGGATTATATTCGTGGTGAAACGCTGGAGGAGAAGTTCCGCGCTCATCCAGAGCAGATTGATGTGCCGTTTATTTTACGCTGTGGTGATCAGCTACTCAGTGTACTGGAATATTTACATCAGCATGAACCACCGATTGTTTTTCGTGATATGAAGCCGTCGAATGTCATGATTACGCCGGATGGAGATGTGCGTTTGATCGACTTTGGCATTGCCCGGACGTTTAAGCCAGCAGAAAACCACGATACGATCAAGCTGGGAACGGTCGGTTTTGCAGCACCAGAGCAATATGGAGGAGGGCAGACGGATCATCGTTCTGATCTATATGGATTAGGTGCATTATTGCTCTATCTCGCAACAGGTGGCATGTACAGTGAGTGGCTGGACAGTATGCCAGGACTTATCCGTGCTGATATGCCGGAGCATGCCGTACAGGCCATACAACGTTTATTACAGCCAGATCCGGCAGACCGTTTTCAATCTGCGAACGAAGCAAGGCAGGCACTTTACGTGAAACCGCTTCAGCGTTCCCGCGGTCAACATGGTTCACCCACACAGGTAATCCAATGGAACAAAACGACGCAGGTGATTGCTTTGCTGGGAGCTGGTTCAGGGACTGGCACGACGCATACAGCAATTATGCTAGCTCATTATCTGGCACGTAGGAATCATACGGTAGCGCTAGTAGAAATGAATGGAGCGCCTGGCGCTTTTGCTCGTATTCAGCAGGTGGCTGTAGCCGGTATGAACGAGCAGCAGCAACTTCGCCAATCTCGTCATTTCGAGCTGGAAGGTGTGCACTACTGGCGTGAAGCTGCGCGAGCTGAAGTGGTCTCTTTACTTAGCGGCAGTTACCAGTTTATTGTGCTGGATCTGGGCAGATATAAACAAAGCGATCGCTTAGAGGAATTTTTACGTGCAGATCTGCCAATTATCGTAGGCTCAGGAGCGGAATGGCGCTATCAGGATGTGATTGAGATGATGGTAGCGATGAACTCATATTCACGAGAGAAATGGCATTATTGTTTGCCGCTTGCTCAGGAGGAGTCGGTGCGACGACTGCGCAAAGAACTAGCTACCGATCAAGTTTATGCAATTCCGTGTCAGCCGGATCCATTTGATGAGGATGAGCAAATCGATATGCAGCTGGCTGTCCTGCTACAACGCTGCCTTCCGATTGTGCGTAAAAAACGTAAATTTAGGTTGGGATTGCAGTTATTTTAATTCTTCTGTACCTGTACAAATAAATAATGAGACATTAGACATAGAGTGAGAAGTTTTTCTTTCAAAAACGGCAAAATTTTTACATGGTTTATTACGTCAAAAGGGCTATAGAAGCAGTGAAGACTCGTCCTTTTATCCCTTTGAAGCAAAAGACGATATAGTATAAGCTTAATGAGTAGGCGATTTATAAGCAAAAGAACCCCTACATAACACAAAGTAAATGATCAAGTATAGTTCAAGTACAGTGTTGCATCAATCCATTGTTATGTTTATTTTTCATAGTTAAGGAAGTTACTGGAAATTTGTAGTAGGAGCGAGTTTGCAAGATGTCGCACGTTCAAACAGGGAGCCTATCGATATGCCAAAGGGGGAGCAAATATGACAACGGTAATGTTCTGGAGTCCGGATGCCGGTCATGGTAAAACCTCGTCACATACAGCGATCACAGCTATAACGACCGCCCTGCAATATAGAGCGCATTTGTTACTCTGTCACAATGGACGTCGTGGACATGGAGTTGAATCTGCCTGTGCTGAAGATTTGGCAGAAAAAGCTGCTGAAGTTTGGTTGGAAGGGCCTGGTATTGATCGGCTGCATTATTTGCAACAATCGGGTATTTTAAATGGTCATAATGTATCCCATTATATGGTTCCTTTAATTCGTGGACGATTAGATATGCTATCTGGAACTCGCTACGGTCAGGAAGAGTGTAGTCTGGGCGATAGCTTCTGGCGTTCTTTACTTGTCTCAGCCAGTGAAGCTTATGATCTTATTGTACTGGATGCCGGATCAGGTGAAGATAAGCTGCCACTGCTGGAAATGGCAGATCTGGTCGTTGTTAATCTGAGTCAGCACATGGAGCAACTACATCATTTCTTCGGTCATTCCGTTTACGCTGATTGGGCGTCGTCATGCTCCTGGATTCCGGTATTAGGGGCGTATCGAGCGGAAAGTAAAATCAATCTGGCTCATATTAGACGTACATTTGGCTTAAAGCGTCGACTGTATGCAATTCGAGATTGTCAGCCTTTTCATGATGCATGGAATTCGCGCCGTTTGTTATCCTTTATGCGCTATCGTCTGATGCTGGATTGGCCTGAACAGCAATCCGGTGAATTTTTTCGTCAATCGTTTGAGCTAACGACGGCTGTGCTTGAACAACTTGAGCAGTCAGAGCAAACGCAGCCACGATCTATTTGTTCAAGTAGACAGTATAACCCCATTCCGTCTGTTCGATATGCTGATCGTATGCCGCAGATGTTAGCAGATCGACTTCCCAATGGTATTCATTGAGAGATAGATTTGCAAAATATAAAGCTTGATCTGGATGTGGATCATAATTCAGATCCATAACAATCCAGATCAACTAATCATTTAGATAAGGATCATAATATGTTCAGTTGGCGATCAAGATCATACACGATATGATCTCAAGCAGTTGCTTTATCGGTTTGGTTTTGCTAAGATGGGAATGCTTGATAGCGTAACACTATCATTTATACAATTTGCACTGGGGGAGCCTATAAGGCTGAGATGACAGATTCCTACTGTCGAACCCTTTGTACCTGATCTGGATCATACCAGCGTAGGGAAGTGGAAGAAGCCTGACTCCATTTGCGTGTAGTTTATATTCTGTATTTTGATAAGTTCTTAATGATATGCTGTGCCTGAGAATGAAGATTGCAAGTGTGAAATGATGCAGTCTTACATTATGATGATCAGTGCAGACATGTGCTATTGCACTAAAAATGCGATACAAAATAAGAACTGGGATGAATACGTATACGTAACTGAGAATGACTTCAATCATCATTAGGCGATAGATATGAATGGTTGCCTGATGTCGACTATGTTTATACGTGACGATACGATAAACAGCCACTTTCCTTAACTGGAAGGTGGCTTTTTTGCGTCCCGATCGTTAGGCTGTCTGCTTGTTTTGTGTACCGGATGATGATCAAGGAAAGTCTGACGGCATAATGGTGAAGCAACATAGGCATGTGCAAGCATACCGTTATGTACCACTATGTCGTTATGTACACTAGTATGTTGACTGAGGTTAATTGGAGTTTTGGGAATAGTTTACGTCTTGAAAGATAGACATTTCAATATACAATCAAAACTAATATTTAATCTGGTCAAAGTACTATGTCCAAACTTATTCATGTGAGAGTTAATACAGACGCGGTGGAAGGAGGAATAGTACGCTGATGGAAATACATGTGATCACACCCGCACAGAAAGATAGAGCACGGTTAATGGAGGTAGCCAGTTGTATATATCCTCATGTTACCGCTATTCATATTCGTCAAAAAAGCTGGTCTTGGCAGCAGGTTGAACGTTTTGTTAATCGATTGCTAGATCGCGGTATTCCTGCGTCCAAGCTTGTACTCAATGAACACGCCATGCTAGCGCTAGAAATGGGGCTGGGTGGAGTCCATTTGCCTGAACATGTAGCCGAACGTGTATCGTTATCGCCCTATGATCGTGAATACAAGTACGATTGTAAATATAACGGGACGGGAACAGGCTTACGCTTACGTATTGGGCGCTCTGTTCATAGTATCGACAGTGCACTTCAGGCAGAGCGTGTAGACTGTGATTATGTATTTTACGGTCATGTGTATGCGACAGCTTCCAAGCCAGGTATTCCTCCACGTGGGATTGCAGCCGTACAGCAATTGTGCAACAAGCTACGGCTACCTGTCATGGCGATTGGTGGCATTCAGCCAACGCATATTGATGAGCTACACGCCGCAGGTGTAGCAGGGATCGCGCTCATGTCTGGTATTTTCGAGGCAGCGGAGCCTGAAAGTCAGCTGGAGCTTTATCGGAAGCAGATTGCTAATACGGCTACAACTAAAATCCGAATAGGAAGTGACCAGAAGTGAGGAGCAATGGACATTACGATGTGATCGTAGTTGGCGGCGGTGTGATTGGTGCCAGCATTGCCTATGAACTAGCGTTAACAGGCGCAGCAGTCGCTTTGATCGAAAAGCGTCAGCCTGCGTCCGGTGCATCTGGAGCAGCGGGTGGCATGTTAGCAGCAAGCTCAGAGCATTTCGCTGCGCTGGAACTGTATGAGCTTGCCCTGCAAAGCCGAGCGCTGTATGCGCAATTAAGTGAACAGCTACATGCACAGACAGGAATAGATATCGGTTTACGGACGGAAGGGTTTCTATTGCCGCTCCCCCGGCATCATGAGATGGACTGGGAACATCGTCAGCGTCGCATTGCCGAAGCGCAGGCAAAAGGTATGAAATGGTGGGGCAATGAACGTCTGGCTATAGAGGAGCCTTATGTGCGTGCTGAAGATGGCATGATCTACAATCCGGCGGAGCCACAGCTTGTACCCGCTTTGTTGAATGAAGCCTATGTAGCTGCTTTTGTTGGATTAGGAGGTACGCTTCATTGTGATCTTGAGGTGATCCGTCTATTGCGCGAATCGGATGGACGTGGTCGTGTAAATGGCGTCATGACCGAGCATGGCATAATGTATGCTGATCAAGTGGTGCTGGCGTCTGGTCTTGGTACATCGCGCTTACTGGCTGCCGAAGGATTGCGCTTGCCTTTTTTACCAGTAAAAGGGGAACTGATGGAAATTCGTACTCCGCTACCGTGGCTGCATCATACGATTTATAGCGACACCATTTATATGATTCCGAAGCATCCTCATCGTATCTGGATTGGAGCGACGAGTAAACCAGGCCAGCATAGCACGATTGTAGAGGCGGGTGCAGTGGTAGAGCTGCTGCTGAGAGCGCAGCGTTATATTCCGATGTTATCTAAAGGTGAACTGGTACGTTGCTGGGCAGGGATTCGTCCGGGTACACCGGATGAGCTTCCTTATATCGGTTCGATACGAGAGCTGCCCGGACTATGGATTGCGGCTGGACATTATCGCAATGGGATTTTGCTATCGGCAGGTACAGCGAAGTTAATGACTGCTGCGATCATGACAGGTGATGATCAGCTGATCCCGCATGCCTTCCGTCCCGAACGAGCATTATACCCACTATCCGCTGCAACGAATGCTTATCCCTATGCAGATGCAGCATCCGTTTACATGACAGAGGAGGCCTGACGATGAAGCTAATGATTAATGGAACAGACCGCTTTTTCGATGTCCCTTTGCAAACGGTAGATGAGTTACTACACGAGCTGAAGCTTGGTCATAAAATGGTCATTGTCGAACATAACGAGCATATTTTGCAAAAACATGAGCATCCGCAAGCAGAACTGCAATCAGGAGATCGTTTGGAAATTGTACATTTTGTAGGAGGTGGCTGAATATGTTAACGATTGGACAACATCACATTACATCACGACTATTGCTCGGTACAGGTAAATTTACCGATCTGGACGTACAGGCGCGGGCAGTGGAAGCTTCAGGTACAGAAGTATTAACTTTTGCTGTACGACGCTTAAATTTGGATCGCCCGGATGAGCCGAATTTTCTGGAGCGGCTTGATCTGAAAAAATACAAGCTGTTACCCAATACGGCAGGCGCACATACAGCAGAAGAAGCTGTACGTATTGCACGTCTCGCCAGAGCATCTGGATTATGTGATATGATAAAGGTCGAAGTGATCGGGAATGATCAGCTTATTTTGCCTGATCCACTGGAAACTTATAAGGCATGTGAAACGCTGCTGGGGGATGGTTTTACGGTATTGCCGTACATTTCCGATGACTATATGCTGGCAAAAAGGCTACAGCAACTTGGTGTACATGCCGTCATGCCAGGAGCATCACCCATCGGCTCCGGACGCGGAATTTTGAATCCGTCTGCACTGGAATGGATTATCGGTGACGCAGAGGTACCTGTCGTTGTGGATGCGGGCATTCGCTCTCCGGTTGATGCTGCATACGCGATGCAGCTTGGTGCTGATGCGGTATTGCTGAATACCGCTGTCTCCGGTGCGACCGATCCCGTACAAATGGCGACGGCAATGAAGCTTGCCGTCGAAGCCGGACGTCTGGGTAAGGAAGCTGGCATGATTCCAATCAGGCAGTACGCGGTGGCAAGTAGCCCTGCAGAAGGGATGATTACGACTTGATTCGCAACAAAGATGAACAGACGGAATCACGTCTGAGAAATACTACAGATCATGAGAGTACCGATGTCCATCGTCGATATTCACGGCAAGAACGATTTGCTCCGCTTGGTACAGGCGGGCAGGAGCAGCTCCAGCGTTCCTCGGTATTAATTATCGGTGCGGGTGCGCTTGGCTCCAGCTCAGCTGAAACGCTTGTGCGTGCAGGTGTTGGTCAGGTGACGATCGTTGATCGCGACTATGTGGAATGGAGCAACTTGCAGCGACAGCAGCTTTTTACCGAAGAAGATGCAGCAGGTCGTGTGCCAAAAGCAATCGCTGCACAAAAGCGTCTACAGCAAATTAATTCAACTGTACGTATCGATGCGCATATCGCTGATGTCACAGCGGACGAACTGGAAGAGTTAATTGACGGTGTGGATCTCATTATGGATGCGACAGATAATTTTGAGACGCGTTTGCTTATTAACGATATGGCACAAAAACATAATATTCCGTGGATTTATGGTGGATGTGTAGGAAGTTATGGCATTACCTTTACAATCATTCCGGGCGTGACCCCCTGTCTGCAATGTCTGATGGAAACTGCACCGCTTGGCGGAGATACATGCGATACATCCGGCATTATTCCACCTGCCGTACAGATGGTTGTTGCCCATCAGACAACCGAAGCGATCAAGCTGCTTAGTGGAAATAGCGAACAGCTACGCGGAACATTGCTATCATTTGATCTATGGCGTAACGAACAAGTATCGATCAAAATGAATAGTGCGCGCCGTTCTAGTTGTCCATCATGCGGACAGGAGCCGACGTATCCACATCTTAACCGCGATGCACAGAGCAAATCGGAAGTGCTATGCGGCCGAGATACCGTACAAATTCGTCCGGCACAGCGTCAGGCACTTGATCTACAGCATACAGCGAACCGCTTAAAAGGACTGGGACAAGATGATATTACAATTAATCCGTTTCTGCTATCGATGACATTGGAGCAGGGAAGACGGATGGTCGTATTTCAAGACGGTCGGGTGATGGTTCATGGTACAAAAGATGTAGCCGAAGCACGTACCCTTTATCATCGTTATTTTGGTTAAAACGATTACAAATGTTGGTCGGCACAGCATTTCTTTTAAAAAGCCGAAAAAAATTTTAAACTCAAAAAACGGCTTGTTAGAGCAATTTTGAAAAACAGTGGAACAATCACAAAAAAACGATGTAAGCGTTATAGGCTTACATCGTTTTTTCATATTTTTCTTGATGGTTTACACTATACAAATATGAACAACGTACCCTTTGAGCAATAGGACAAATGACGAACAAAGAAGTGAGTGTATAGAAAATCATACGGAATTTGTAGAAGTGCTTATGCATTGGATGAGGGGATGCTTGTTCACATGGATGATAGGTTCATCACTGCATTCCCTTTATTGTGAACAAATGTCCGTTAGCTGATGATTTACTCCATAGCTCATCATTAAAATAAGTAATCATATATATATGGTGCAGCTACTCCGTATTATTAAAAATAGACATACTCCATAGCATCATTCACATAGTAGCCAGATCAACAGATAGCTTAAAAGCAAAGCACTCAGCTCTAATCTCGACTTTGCACAATGAGCAACAAACCGCCTTCAATCGATACCGTACCTTGCTCCGCAGCGAGATGGTTGCTAATGCCAAGCGAGTGCCCCATACGCAAAGTGGCATTCTCAAGCGGATATTGGAACCCGGTCAGATGAATGCCGGTAACTTCTGATGTGATGGGCAGCAGGGATATATAAGGATAACCTTGATTTTGAATAATCGAAGTGGTGGACGTCAGCGATATGTAGTTATGCATATCCTGAATAGCGCAATGGACCTGATGATGCAGAGCACGAATCAGCAATTGTACATTTGCGATCGAATGGTCAAACCGTGTACCAAGCGCTCCGAAAATAACAATTTCATCCACATGACGCTCCATCGCTGCCTCAAAAGCGGCTTCGGTATCCGTCAGATCTTTATCTACTGGATCGTAGATGACCAGCTCACCAGCCTGCTCGCGAATTTGCTCCAGCTCTGTTTTCGGATCATTCAAAGAATCAAAGTCACCGATAGCGAGCTGTGGCTGTACACCATGCTGAATCAAAAACAGTGCACCGCGATCTGCCCCAATCACAAGATCATCTTCACGAATTTCCTTTAAAAAATCAGGATGTAACAGACCGCCTGAAAAAATAAGAGCACGTTTTGCAGCCATGCAATTCCCTTCTTTCTGTATATAAAATAAGTTGAGTTATGGCGTTAATCGCCTTCACTGAATAATCGGTTCTATTCGTTACTGTAAAAGGAAATTAACAGTTGCGCAACTTTTGCTCACGCCGATACAATAGAGGATGGGAGCTACGGGTTTCTTTTCAAAAGAAAAAATAAGTACCATCGTTCAGCAATATGATTTGTATAGATTGAATTGTAAGCGTAAACAAATGAGGAAGACCGTTTGAATCCCAATTTTTAAATGTAATAAGTTATAAACGAGCCATGATAGACACGTATGCACGGATGGAACAATCGAAAGCAGTTAGAATAAGCATCTAATGCTCGCAAGCCCAACACGGTATGCTGTGAAAAGCAGAGATAGCGATAAAGCATATACATAATGAACAGGATGGACGGTAGCCATATCCGTTATTAAATGATATAGCTGCCGTCCGATCTGCTCTATTGTATATACTTATTTATCGCCCTAATACACATCATAACGTAGATCATTGTCTACCTGTCCTGATGATCCGCACAGAGCCGAAAGTGAACGCGACATGTATACATTCGAGATAATATCAAACTTCCTGCAAAAAATATTTGAGCGCAGCAGGCAGTTCTTTTTGCCAGAAGCCCCACAGATGCTTGCCGTCTTTTTCGGCATAACGAACAGTGGCGCCGCGTTCTAGCAGCAAGTCACGTGTATCTTGATTGAGCTGTACAAAGTCGTATACGCCTGTATCACTTTCAAATTCGGTCTCCTGTAAGCCGACGATCATATACACATCCAGTGCAGACAGGTCGGATTCAGCGGCAATCAGCTGCTGGCTTTGCTCGTAATAAGCACCGGACAGACTAATAATGCGGCGGAACAGTTCTGGATAACGAAGCGCGATATGCATGGAAACACTGCCACCAAGCGAGTCGCCAGCCAGTACACGCTCGTCCGCAGAACGGCGTACCGGATATTTTCCTTCAATATAGGGAATGATCTCTTCAGCGAAGCAAGCGGTGTAAGCTTCAAAGCGGTTGCCGAAAGGTGCGTATTCCTGGGTGCGAATTTTGGTGTTCACTTCTACGCCAACGACGATAAACGGCTCAATATTTTCATCTAATATGAGTTGATTGGCATAAGTGGCAATCCGTCCAAAATTGAAAAACTCTTCGCCATCCTGACAATAAATGACCGGATAGCTGAGCAACTCGTTATAGCCGGGTGGCAGGTAAATGCGAAGCGTACGAGCTTCACCCAGATGACGGCTCTGAATTTCCTCTTTTAAGATCGTTCGTTTTAGATAGCGTGAATCTGTCATGGTGGTCACCTTTTTCTGTCGTAATTTTTGCAATGGGTCTGACGATGCGTTAAGATGGAGTCGTGTGATTTTCACGAATTGTATTTAAATTTGATGAAACTGTTATATTAATAGTTTACACCTGTTATATATACAATAATAGCTATTGCTTACGAATTTCAATGTATCCTTTGACGAATGTAATAGAACAGGTGTATAATAATTCTATAACAGCGGAACATGATATTCAAATTTTTTATTGAGGTGAATAAAATGAGCAAGGTTCCATATGAAGTTTATACGGAAGAAGTGGAAGCACTTTCCGTTCTTTCCCCAGAAGGTAAAATTGTCAACCCTGACAAAGTGCCTGATCTGACTGATGATCAATTGAAAGAAATTATGTACCGTATGGTATTTACTCGTACTTGGGATGACCGTGCAGTAAACCTGGGTCGTCAAGGCCGTCTCGGTTTCTACGCACCGGTATCCGGTCAAGAAGCAACAATGGTTGGTAGTGTATATGCATTGGAAAAAGAAGATTTCGTTTGCCCAGGCTACCGTGATATGCCACAGCTCGTATGGCACGGTCTGCCACTGTATCAAGCATTCCTGTACTCCCGTGGTCATCAAGAAGGCGGACGCATCCCTGAGGGTGTAAACGTTCTGATGCCTCAAATCATCATCGGTGCACAAATCCTGCACGCGATGGGTATCGCTATGGGCTTCAAACTGAAAAAACAAAAACAAGTCGCTATCGCATACACTGGTGACGGTGGTTCTTCCGAAGGTGATTTCTACGAAGGTCTGAACTATGCAGGTGCTTACAAGCTGCCAGTAATCTTCTTCGTACAAAACAATGGCTATGCGATCACAACTCCATTTGCAAAACAAACAGCTGCACTGTCGATCGCTCACAAAGCGGTTTCCGCTGGTATCACTGGCGTGCAAATCGACGGTATGGACGTATTCGCAGTAATCACTGCTGTTCGTGAAGCAGCAGAGCGTGCACGTAATGGCGAAGGTGCTACACTGATCGAAGCGCTGACTTATCGTTTCCGTCCGCACTCCATGTCTGACGATACGAGTAAATATCGTACCAAAGACGAAGAGGGCATCTGGAGCGAGAAAGATCCTATCGCTCGTCTGGCAAAATACCTGGCTGAAAAAGGCCTGTGGACAGACGAAGATACAGAGCGCGTAAGAGAAGAAGCAAAAGCGAAAGTCAACGAAGAGATCAAAAAAGCCGAGAAAACAGAGAAAATGACTGTTAACGGCCTGATCGACAGCATGTTCGAAACTACACCTCACGATCTGGAAGAGCAAAAAGCAGACTTCAAATAAGATCGGCATGCGGCCCGCTTCTGGGCCATGAGGTTTCCGTATAGTACGAAGCAGCACATCCTTGATGCGTGAACATGAACAGTGAAATGTTTAAGGAGGAAATGAAGCAAATGGCACAAATGAATATGAAAGAAGCGATTCGCGACGCAATCCGCGTCGAGATGAAAAATGACCCTAACGTGCTCATTTTTGGTGAAGACGTAGGCAAAGTCGGCGGCGTATTCCGCGCGACAGAAGGTTTGCAAGAAGAGTTTGGCGAAGAGCGTGTATTCGATACACCACTGGCTGAGTCCGCAATCGGAGGTCTGGCTTTCGGTCTGGGTATCCAGGGCTTCCGTCCAATCGCTGAAATCCAATTCGTTGGTTTTATCTTTGAAGCATTGGATCAAATGGCCATTCAAGCAGCACGTTTGCGTTACCGTTCCGGCGGTCGTTACAATGCACCAATCGTATTCCGTACACCTTACGGTGGCGGCGTAAAAGCGGCTGAGCTGCACACAGACGATCTGTCTGGTCTGTTGGCACAAACTCCGGGTATCAAAGTAGTTATTCCTTCGAACCCTTACGATGCAAAAGGTCTGATGGTCGCGGCTATCCGTGAAAACGACCCTGTATTCTTTATGGAACATCTTAACCTGTACCATGCGTTCCGCGCTGAAGTACCGGAAGAAGCTTACACAGTTGAAATCGGTAAAGCGAACGTTGTTCGTGAAGGTTCCGATGTAACGCTGATCACTTACGGTATGACTGTTCACACAGCAACTAAAGCAGCGGATCAACTGGCTGAAAAAGGCATCAATGCTGAAATCATCGATCTGCGTACACTAAGCCCGATCGATATCGATACAATCATCACTTCCGTACAAAAAACAAACCGTGCAATCGTTGTTCAAGAAGCTCAAAAGAGCGCAGGTATCGCCGCTGAAGTTATGGCTCAAATCAACGAAAAAGCGATCCTGCATCTGGAAGCTCCAGTTCTGCGCGTTTGCCCACCGGACACTGTGTATCCTTTCGCTCAAATCGAGGATGCTTGGCTGCCAACACCTCAGCGTATTATCGACGCTGTAGACAAAGTAATGAACTTCTAATGAGGCTTCCGGTTTTGCCGGAGCTCTAGTTCATCGCTGGATGAATTAAAGGTGCAATGAATAAAAGGCGGTTTGCAAGATGGCATCCGGCTGCAACCCCTCCATCCCGGGAAGATGGCGAGCAGCGGAACTTTCTACAGGCGCCTTTTGCCTTGCCCAAAGGCGGGTTCACAGCCGCAATAACACAACAAGAATCACACATATTACTTATCAACGATTGTTGAAATACCGGCCTATGCTAGTGCTGTTCAACAATTTTAATCAGGGAGGTTTTGCAAGTGGCAAGATTCGTATATAAATTTCCAGAGCTTGGTGAAGGTCTGCACGAAGGCGAAATCATCAAGATGCACATTAAACCAGGTGACAAAGTAACTGACGATAGCATTATCATGGAAGTACAAAATGATAAAGCGGTTGTTGAAGTTCCTTGTCCAGTAGAAGGTACTATTCTTGAAGTTCTGACTGCTGATGGTCAAGTGTGCCATGTAGGCGAAACGGTAGCCATCATCGACGCAACTGGTGACATTCCAGATCAAGACGAAGAGCCAGCTGAAGAGTCCGCACCAGAGCAAAAGAGCGGTCAAGAAACAGATGCAGCAAAAGGCGGAGTAGACACAACTTCTTCTCCAGCAGCTTCTAGCCCATCTGATGCAAAAGAAGGCAAAGAAACAAACGCTTCGACTCCAGCTGCACCAAACAAAGATGTACTGGCTACACCAAGCGTTCGCAAATTCGCACGTGAGCAAGGCGTTGATCTGTCCCAGGTTTCTGGTACTGGCAACAACGGCAAAATCACTCGTGAAGATGTAGAATCGTTCAAACAAGGTGGAGGTCAAGCATCCAGCGCAACCGAAGCAGTTGCTTCCGAAGAGAAAGCATCCGCTCCAGTAGCATCCGCTGCTGCACCTTCTGCACCAGCAGCTTCCACTTCCGCAGCAGGCGAAGAAGAGCGCGTGCCATTCAAAGGTATCCGCAAAGTTATCGCTAACGCTATGGTTAAATCCGCGTACACTGCTCCACACGTAACGATCATGGACGAAGTTGACGTTACAGAGCTGGTTGCATTCCGTACTCGTATGAAACCACTGGCTGAAAAACGCGGCACTAAAGTAACGTATCTGCCATTTATCGTAAAAGCACTCGTGTCGGCTGCTCGTCAGTTCCCGGCTCTGAACGCTTCCATCGACGAAAAAACAGAAGAAATTGTATACAAAAAACACTACGACATCGGTATTGCAACAGATACGCCTAACGGCCTGATCGTACCGGTTGTTAAAGACGCTGACCGTAAGAGCATCTTCATGATCGCTGATACAATCAACGATCTGGCTGTTCGTGGACGCGATGGCAAACTGGCTGCTAACGAAATGAGAGGCAGCACGATCTCCATCTCTAACATCGGTTCTGCTGGCGGTATGTTCTTTACTCCAATTATCAACTTCCCTGAAGTTGCTATTCTGGGTACAGGTCGCATCAGCGAAAAAGCGGTTATCAAAAACGGCGAAGTGGTAGCAGCACCAGTAATGGCACTGTCCCTGAGCTTTGACCACCGTATTATTGACGGCGCAACTGCACAACACTTTATGAACCATATCAAATCACTGCTTGGTAACCCTGAGCTGTTAACTATGGAGGTGTAATTCAATGGTAGTAGGAGATGCTTCTATCGATATTGAAACGTTAGTAATTGGTGCGGGACCTGGTGGCTATGTAGCCGCTATCCGCGCTGCACAACTGGGTCAAAAAGTTCTGATCGTCGACAAGTCTGAGCTTGGTGGCGTATGTTTGAACCGTGGTTGTATTCCTTCCAAAGCGCTGATCGCAGCTGCACACCAGTTTGAAGCTGCACAGCACGGCGAACAATTCGGTATTACGGTAGGCGACGTACAAGTTGACTTCGGTAAAACACAGGAATTCAAAAACGGCGTTGTGAAAAAAATGACTGGCGGCGTTAGCGGCTTGCTCAAAGGCAACAAAGTGGAAGTATTCCACGGCGAATGCATGTTCATCAACGAAAACGAAGCGCGTCTGTTCAACGACCACGAGTCCCCGCGCTACCGTTTCAAAAACTGCATTATTGCAACAGGTTCCCGTCCAATCGAACTGAAAGCATTCCCGTTTGGCGGTCGCATTCTGTCCTCAACAGAAGCACTGAACCTGCCTGAAATTCCAAAATCGATGATCGTTATCGGTGGTGGATACATCGGTGCCGAGCTGAGCCAAATGTATGCTAAATTCGGTACAAAAATTACAATCATTGAAGGTCTGGATACGATCCTGCCAGGCTTCGATAAAGATATGACTACACTGGTAGCGAAAAACATGAAAAAATCCGGTGCAGAAATCTTCACAAACGCTAAAGCGGAAAGTGCTACACAAACCGACAAAGACGTTACTGTGAAATTCACTGTAGACGGTAAAGAACAAGAACTGACAGCAGATTACCTGCTCGTTACTGTTGGTCGTCGTCCTAACACAGATGGCGAACTCGGTCTTGATCTGATTGATGTAGAGCTGACAGATCGTGGTCTGGTGAAAATCGACCATCAAGGTCGCACAAACATCCCACACATCTATGCAATCGGTGATATCGTTGAAGGTCCAGCACTGGCACACAAAGCTTCTTACGAAGCAAAAGTGGTTGCAGAAGCAATCTCCGGTATGCCTTCCGTGATCGATTACAAATGTGTACCTGCTGTAGCGTTTACTGATCCTGAATGCGCAAGCGTAGGTCTGACAGAGACTGAAGCAAAAGCAAAAGGGTATAAAGTATCTGCTGGTAAATTCCCTTACGCTGGTAACGGTCGTGCGACTTCCCTCGGTAACACCGAAGGTTTCGTAAAAATCGTTGCTGACGAAGAAACAGGTATCGTGCTGGGTAGCCAGATCGTAGGTCTGGAATCCTCCAACATGATCGCTGAAATGGGTCTGGCTATCGAAATGGGTGCTACCCTGGAAGATCTAGCTCTGACTATTCACGCTCACCCAACACTGGGCGAGATCGTTATGGAAGCAGCTGAGCTAGTTATGGGTCATCCGATCCACGTGATCGCTCCACGTAAAAAGTAAGACTTTAACTCGTCTGTAAAGACGAATAGGAAAGACGTACAGATGGTTACCGTTATGCCCAAGTATAAATCAGCTATCTTCCTATCTGATGTTTCTGCATTCAGCGGTGCGGAGACAAGAAGAGGGGAGAAGCTGATTTTATGCGGGTGTCTCTTTTACTGTCGTAGCTTATTCGTATCATTTGATCTGGACTGGCATAGATGTATCGGCTGTATTGCTTTCGTTTGGTATGTTTGGTTATAGACGCATGCGCAGCATCTATAATCGTGATGTTCGTCTGCCATAATGGAGAAGAACATGATATACCTTAGCCGCCAGCGAGCTACTGGCGGCTTTTATTTTATATATTTATAGGGGTGAATACATGTTCGTAAAAATCTCTTGGATTTCATCAAAATCTATGATAGAATGGACAAGGTGTTTCAAGTGATATTTACGGATAATGAACGGACTATACATCGTTTCAATAGATGATGTTGAACCTTCACTTGCTTGCAAGCTGAAGCGTATAGTTAAACGAACAATTCCTGATTACCAATGAAGTGAGGTGAATTCACATGCGCGTTATCGTTACTTTGGCATGCACAGAGACTGGCGATCGTAATTACACAACAACCAAGAACAAACGGAACCATCCGGAGCGTCTTGAGCTGAAAAAATATTGCCCACGTCTGAAAAAATACACGCTTCACCGCGAAACTCGTTAATTTTCGCTTTAGTGTGTACGAAAACCCCGGTTGCAATCCAGCCGGGGTTTTTCATTATGTTTTCGAAGAGGGTATGTATATATTCGATACGGCGCTAGTGTGAAAAGTAGGCGAGAGAATAAGAAGTAATAGTATGCCAATGAAATATTTTAGTCTGGCTATCAGACAGGGCTGCACTACTTTAATATAGGATGAATAGAGAATCCCATAACAGGCAATTTCAATACGTATATGAAATGCTTAAAATCGAACATCATCCGGTTGTATGGAAACGAGGATATGTGTACAATGATACCAGTCTACCATTCGTGCATGCTGCTGCACTCATTACATACGTTGCTGGTGTTAGTGATCTTCTAACACGGGGTGCAATGAAAAAGTGATTTTTGCGAAGCAAAATATCTTACTTATATGAGTACAAGAAAAGCTATGATTGATGGTCAGGCTGCTAGAATCGATCATGAGTCTGGATTTCTCTATTCGATCCATTCAATCGGTTTTACACATAAAATCGACCAAGTGCGTATAATGCAGAAGCCAATGCATAACCGTGCTTGCTGAAGTCTACTATTGAATGAGGTGTATACAATGAAAGCATATTTGGAACTGTTAGAAGATATTTTAGAACATGGAGTAGAGAAGGGAGACCGCACCGGTACAGGGACGATATCTGTATTTGGTCGCCAGATGCGTATGAACTTGCAAGAAGGGTTCCCTTTACTCACAACGAAACGTATGCACACCCGTTCGATCATTCATGAATTGCTCTGGTTTTTGAGCGGTGATACGAATATTAACTATCTGCGCGAAAATGGCGTAACGATCTGGGACGAGTGGGCAGATGAAGAGGGGAATCTCGGACGCGTATATGGTTCCCAGTGGCGCGATTGGCGTGGTCCAGGTGGCGAAACGATCGATCAGATTACATCTGTCATCGAGCAAATTAAGCGTAATCCTGATTCTCGCCGTCATATCGTAAATGCATGGAATGCAGCCGAAGTCGATCATATGGCGCTACCGCCATGCCATTATGCGTTCCAATTTTATGTCGCTGACGGCAAACTATCTTGTATGTTCCAGATGCGCTCTGTTGACACTTTCCTGGGACTGCCATTCAATCTGGCATCCTACGCTCTGCTGACCCATATGGTCGCTCAGCAATGCGATCTGGAAGTCGGTGATCTGGTCTGGACCGGTGGTGACGTGCATATTTACAATAACCATATCGAACAGGTCAAGCTGCAACTGACACGTGAACCGTACCCATTGCCAACGTTGACGATCCAACGCAAGCCTGATTCTATTTTCGATTACAAATTCGAAGATTTCCAATTCGAAAACTACCAGCACCATCCAACCATCAAAGCACCGATTGCGATTTAATGTGTACCAAACGCTATGATGTTTTAATCAACGCGAACAAAGCATAAAGTATATGAAATATGTACAATGCAGAGACTATTTCCAATCAAAGGCACTTCTTAACCGAAGTGTCCTTTTTGATCTATACGATATCACCTGATCCTGTCGGATGAAGATATACCGGGTATGGATGCGAACTGGAAAATGAACCCGCTTGATCTATGTTGTAACTATTGCAAGTATACCGGCTTAACCAGAGGATGCCGGCATGTTCTCTATTTGAAGTGGTTAAACTCAGGGACAGGAACACCTCAACCATTTGCCCCTTACCATATTTGATACTCAAAACCACTCACCCACTCCGCATGAATCAATTGTAATAGAAACACCTTCGAACAAAATAACGAACAAGCCGATCAATTTTATCAATCCCTTCATATAAAACATTTAATCACTTGCTTTTTCACGAATTATCCCGTATAGACTATACAAAAACATTCGTAAAAGATTACAAGAAGTTGATGCAGAATGATAGCTTTTAATGATATGATATAGAATAAACTTATCCGGAATCTATTTCGGAAGACTGGAGGTTCAGCCACAATGACAATTACGCTTATATGGGCGCAGGACAAGAACGGTGTGATCGGCAAGGATAATGATATGCCGTGGAAGCTGCCTGCTGATATGGCCTATTTTAAACAACAGACCCAGCACAAAACTATTGTCATGGGGCGGAAAACCTGGGAGTCTTTTGGCTCTAAACCATTACCGAATCGTCGCAATATTATATTAACGCGTGATTCAAGCTTTACTGCTGAAGGTGGCGAGGTTGTGCATACGCCGGAACAGGCATTGGAACTTGCAGGCAATGAAGATGAATGTATGATCATCGGTGGCTCGCAAATTTATAAGCTGTTTCTGAACTATGCTGATCGTCTGCTCGTTACACAAATCGATCATGAATTTCACGGCGACACCTTTTTTCCAGAAGTGCACTGGTCACAATGGAAGCTAGAATCGTCTGCACCGGGTCCACGTGATGAGAAAAATGCGTATGACTACCGATTCGAGCAATATGTGCGTAACTAGTTGTTCATTAGCTGGAGGGGCGATAACGTTATATAGGAACTGCATATAGCATAAAGTAAACATTTACCCTATAAAACCGAGCCGATCGAGCAAATGCATATTTATTAATAAAAATTAATATTGACTGTATAAGTAACAAAGTGATATATGAATATAGGTATGTATGTGTTGCGAACAATGAAGCGTTAATGATTTGCATAAATGTATAAAAAACGAGTGCAATCGCTAATAACCCTTGCTATGACTGGATCTTTTCTTTTACAGCGATTGCAAGATATGAATGCAATTATACAAAAAGCTTTGAAAGTATACAGATTGTTCTTGCAAGATCTTTCATGACGGTGTAATCTCTATGTAAAAAGTACAAATAATTATGCGCTTAATCCATTTTGCCAAAGTTGGTCCTGATGCTACTCTTGAAAATAAACTTATCGGCAAGCTGATGGATAGAGAAGAATCGGCAGCGTATAGAACGGATGGGGGAAATATTAACATGTCTACACCTACTGGATTCATGGAATACAAAAGACAAATTCCTGCGGATCGTAATCCGCTTGAGCGTGTAAAAGACTGGGAAGAGTTCCACAAGCATTTATCCGAAGAAGAGCTGCGTACACAGGGCGCGCGTTGTATGGATTGCGGTACTCCGTATTGTCATACAGGCATGAACATGGCAGGGTCCACCTTTGGCTGTCCGGTTCATAACCTGATTCCGGAGTGGAACAATTTGGTTTATCGCGGACTTTGGAAAGAAGCGCTGGAGCGTCTGCACAAAACGAATAATTTCCCTGAGTTCACCGGTCGGATCTGTCCGGCACCATGTGAAGGATCTTGTACAGTCGGTCTGATTGGACAGCCTGTAACGATCAAAACGATCGAAGAAGCGATTATTGAAAGAGGCTTTGCTGAAGGCTGGGTTGTACCGGAGCCACCGGAAAAGCGTACTGGTCGTCGTGTAGCAGTTATCGGTTCAGGACCTGCTGGTCTGGCGTGTGCAGCACAATTGAACAAAGCTGGACATCATGTAACCGTATACGAGCGTTCTGATCGTGTCGGTGGGTTATTGACATATGGTATCCCAAGTATGAAGCTGGAGAAAAACATTGTAGAACGTCGGGTGGATCTGCTGAAAGCAGAAGGCATCGAGTTTATTACTAGCGTGGAAATCGGTAAAGATATTCCGGCACAGCAGCTGGTGGATGAATATGATGCAGTCGTGCTTTGCGGCGGTGCAACGAAACCGCGTGAATTCAACATTGAAGGCAGCAAGCTGAATGGTGTTGTATACGCGATGGATTATTTGAATAGCACGATCAAGAGCTATCTGGACAGCAATTTGGAAGATGGTAACTATATGTCCTCTGAAGGCAAAAACGTCATCGTGATCGGCGGTGGAGATACCGGTTCTGACTGTGTGGCTACATCTCTGCGTCACGGTTGCAAAACGGTAACTCAGTTCGGTACACATGACAAAGCTCCACTGGAACGCGATCCAATCGCTAATCCATGGCCGCAATTCCCGAATGTGTACACACTGGATTACGCGCAGGAAGAAGCGAAAGCGATCTTCGGTAGCGATCCACGCGAATTCTCAATCATGACGACCAAGTTTGTCGGGGATGAGAATGGTAACTTGAAAGAGCTGCACACGATCCAAATCCAACGTATCGTTGACGAAACAGGCCGCAAAATCTATCAGCCAATTCCAGGAACCGAGCGCGTATTCCCAGCTGAACTGGCGCTGATCGCCATCGGCTTCGATGGCCCAGAACAAACACTGGCACAGCAACTCGGTCTCGAAACCGATCGCTGGACAAACGTCAAAGCACGTTACGGCAAGTACAATACCAACGTCGATAAAGTATTCGCTGCTGGTGACATGCGCCGTGGTCAAAGTCTGGTCGTATGGGCAATCAACGAAGGCCGCGAAGCTGCACGCGAAGTGGATAAATACCTGATGGGTGCAACTGTGCTCGTATAATAAAGTTTACGAACTTATTCAAGCTATGATCGTGTTTGGGATGTCCCAACATAGCATTCAATACATTACATTTAGTAAAAAGTGATTTTTATTAAAGCAACACTAAAGCAAAATAATGTGTAGATAGGCTGCATTAAGATAAGCTTATTTTATCAACACGATGAATGAACAAAAAACTCCACGATGTGCGACAAGCGCATCCTGGAGTTTTTTTAACGTATCCTACAAACGATAAAACGATAGAGCAATACAGTGATAGATCCATAAATTCATAAATCTATGAATCTATAAACCCGTAAACCCATCTATTTTGTAGACAAAATCCACCCTCATATTTCAGATCATACTGCGCTTATCATTAAGCGATTCACACGAAGAAGTATACGCAAACTTCTATATGTGTAAGCCGTAGCAATGTCTACCTCAGCGTAACCAGTTCGACTTCCGCACAAACCATACCCTAGTACAATAAGATTGTCTTCAAACCCTTCATATATTTCCCCAAGCCGATCTGCTACTTCACCCTAACCATTGCATACGTTAGCACATGATCATTACACTCAATCGAAAACGCCATGCTTTATCGTAGTTACTGCAAATACATCTTTACTACAACCATGAATACATCCATAACTACAACCACGAGCACCTACTTTTACCGACAGCCAGCTTGTGCTATACTAAGAGGGAGTTAAGTGATCGTGGACAGGAAGGGCTGCACTCCAGAGTGTAGCTTCTTTTTTTGCCAAAATTCCGTGATAGAAAGCAAGTCGAGAGCGAGTCTGTTAAGGGAAGTGCTACACTTTTTATCACATCCACTACTACCATTCCGAGAAAGGAATGAAAGCATGAAAATTCTTGTTATTGCCGAAAAGCCGGATATGGGACGGAATATTGCGGCTGTGATCGAGCCAGGTGCGAAAAATCAGCGTACGTATATTGAAGGCGAGCATTATGTGATCACCTGGGCGATTGGGCATCTGATCGGACTAGCAGAGCCTGAGGCGTATGATTCCAAATACAAGCGCTGGAATTTTGGCGATCTGCCGATCATTCCAGAGCAATTTAAAATTGTCCCGAATCCACGTACGAAAGATCAGCTTAAAGTGATCGGAGAGTTGGCTAAGCGTTGTGATCGTATCGTTAACGCATGTGATGCCGGGCGAGAGGGACAGCATATTTTCGCCCTCATTCAGCGTCAGCTCAAGCTGCGTCAACCGGTGAAGCGCTTATGGATCTCCGACCTTACGGCAGAAAGTATTCGTAAAGGTTTTGACCAGCTGCGTGATGGCAGTGAGTTTGAAAATTTGACACAGGCGGCGCGTGCGCGCAGTGAAGCAGATTGGCTTATCGGTATGAATGCATCACGTGCCTTTACGACCAAGCATAACAATTTGCTATCGGTTGGACGTGTGCAGACGCCGGTACTGGCGCTAATTTATGATCGGCAAAAGGAAATTGAAAATTTCACATCGCAAACCTTTTATGAAGTACGTGCTACGTTCAAGCAGCCTAACAAAACCTATGAAGGTGTATGGCAGGGCGAGGAACGCCTAACCGACAAAGCGAAGGGCGAAGCCATTGCAGCCAAAGTACAGGGCAAGGAAGGCACAATTAGCAAGTACGAAGTTAAAGAAACAAAGGAATATCCGTACAAGCTATATGACCTCACACTGTTGCAACGTGATGCGAATGCGAAGTTTGGCTTTTCCGCGAAAAAGACGCTGGACGTCGCGCAAGCATTATACGAGCGTCATAAAGTCATCTCATATCCGCGTACAAACTCCAACTATGTAACGAAAGAAAATATCGATGGCATGCAAAAAGTGCTCGGTATGCTGCAAAATGGCGAATATGCCGAGCTGGCAGGTGGTGCCGAACGCAGCCGTGTGCATACAGGTAATAAAGCGGTTTGCAATCCGGCACGAGTCGAGGATCACCATGCTATTTTGCCAACATTGAAAAAGCCAGGTACGTTAAGCAAGGAAGAGCAGCAGCTATATGATCTGATCGTGCGCCGCTTTCTGGCGCAGTTTTATCCACCTGCGGAGTATAAGCAGCATATTGTACTAACTGTAGTCGAACAGGAAACGTTTCGGACGGCGGTCAAAGAGCTACTTTCGCTTGGATGGAAAGTAACATTGCCAGATAAGGATAAAGCGAGATCAGGCAGTAAAACGAAGCGTAGCCAACGTGATGGCGACAATGAAGAGCAACAGGAGGAAGTGGAGACAGACAAACCATTTGTGCTGGATCGCGGGCTACCTGTTCAATGTCGTAAAGCAGAAGTGAAGGAAAAGGAAACGCAGCCACCTAAGCCGTATACCGAAGGTACATTGCTGAAGGCGATGGAGAGTGCGGGGAAGCAGATTGAGAACGAAGAGCTTCGCGATGCGATGAAGGAATCGGGTCTTGGTACACCGGCGACGCGAGCAGCAACCATCGAGCGTCTCAAGCAAGTCGGTTATGTACAGGCAAAAG
Source organism: Paenibacillus wenxiniae (assembly GCF_039822605.1). NCBI lineage: Bacteria > Bacillati > Bacillota > Bacilli > Caryophanales > Paenibacillaceae > Paenibacillus > Paenibacillus wenxiniae. The sequence continues at coordinate 23,387 of NZ_JBCGUH010000016.1, read as the reverse complement.
GGAAAAAGATCGAGCTTGCCTTAAAAGGACGCGCAGCGATCGAATTGATTCGTGCCGCAGGTGTAGAGCTGTTAACCTCGCCCGAAATGACAGGACAATGGGAACGTCGTCTGAATCAAATTTCACGTGGCGAAGCTGATCCAGATCGCTTTCTGGAAAATGTGAAAAAATTTGCCGGACTGGTCGTTGATAAAGTGCGTACACAAACACCAGCTGCTGCCGACATTTTCGGTGATGAAGGAACCCGTGGCAAAGGAAAGGGTAAACGTACCACTCGCAGCAGTAGCCGTTCATCCAGTACAACGCGTTCTTCATCGACCTCAGGAGGCTCCAAACGTAGCTCAAGCACACGCGCCAAATCAGGCTCACGCTCATCCGCTACAATGCTACCAGATGATCTACCGTTGCCTGTACCACCACCGGAAGGTGAAGAAGGATATACTTCCAGCCGCTCACAAGCAACTGGAAACCGAGCTTCATCAAGTGACAGTAGCACGCCAAGTTCAGCTCATTCTTCGGCATCATCAGCGACACGCACACGTGCTATCACATCCAATCCAGCGGCTTCACCTGCTCATACCGCGCTTGGAAAGTGTCCGCGTAGCGGCTGCGGAGGCACGATTATTGAAGGTAAAAAAGGATACGGTTGCTCCCATTTTCGTCAGGGCTGTAGCTTTGTCATCTGGAAAGAATTCGCAGGCAAAAGTGTATCTATTCAAATGCTCAAAGCATTATTACTCAAAGGCGAAAGCCAGGTACTCACGTTCAAACGCGGCGGCGAAGCCTTCAAAGCCCGCATTCGATTGCTGGATCACGAAACCGGCAAGCTAGGTGTAGACAAAGTAGAGTAACCGTGAATCGATCATAGCAGCAGTATAATATCGTACATGAAACTGTGGCTTCATTTATTGTGTTTGAAATAGCATCATAACTATGGGATAAAAGCTGCATTTGTCAGCCTGTTTCGTCGATCGTTATCAGCCAGATATTTGATATGGATCGACCAATAAAATGTTTCCAAGTGTACTACTTGAATGCAAAGGCTCTTATAGATGATGAACGCGATTAGTCCTTTACTCGCGCTAAATTGTTAAGTTTCATATTGGACAGCGATAGCCCTGGACAATTTTATAATGTGATTCAGATATATTTTATGCAATGGGGCAGATCAGAATTTGAATTTGAGTTCTTCAAGGTACTTGTGCGAGCAGCAGATAGTCTGCCTAAGCACAGAACGGAAGACAGAGAACGATGCCAAAAGACCGACCTTTAAGCCAGAATACGCCAGCTGTATCCCCTTTCAAGTATGCTGGCTTAACCGGAGGTCGCTGGCATGTTCTCTGTCTGAAGTGGTAGAGGTGATATATGGATTAGTCGCACTACAAATAATAGTATGGCTCTTCATATGCTATGAGCGGACAATATTGCATGTGCACTCACTCAACACAACAAGTAAAAACGGACCAGGATTTAACCCCAGGTCCGTTTATTGTCGTAAATATTCAAATGCTGCTGAATCGTATGCGGCACTTCGGTAAGCTTGGATACCGTATGGAACGATTGCTCTGTTCCCGTTTGGAGCTGAACAATATCATATGCCCATTCGTGTTCCTGCTTAATGTAGATCGTATTCAGCGCTGCCTGTAGCGCAGGCTGCACATCAGAACGCAGGGAGTTGCCGATCATCCATGTATCCATACGTGGCAACAGCTTCGTCGTAATGATCTCTTCCAGCGCACGAATATTTTTGTGCTGACGGATGAAAATGCGATCATCAAAAAAGGTGCTCAGCTTCATCTGATCAATTTTACGTTGCTGAATGGCCGTTTCACCGCCCGTATACAAATATAGCGTATGGCCTTCCTGTTGCAAATGATCGAGCGTATCGACCATACCTGGATAAGGTTCCACTTCTTTCTCATACACACTGCTACCGAGAAGGCGCAGCTGACGTTCCTCACGTTCGGACAGTGGACGTCCATACAGACGCGCAAAGTGTCGGTACGTTTCGACAAGGGAAGCCGGGAAATGCTCGCTGGCGAAGCCGACTTGATGTACACCGGCCACATCGATTTCGATTTGCTTTTGCCGAATCGCATCCATTTCGATTCCATATTCTTTAAACCAGCCCGATACGAGGCTGATGAATTCATCCAAAATCAGATTGAAGTATTTATTACAGTAGATCAACGTATCATCCATATCGAAGATCAGATGCTGGTGTCGAATGTCTTTCATGAAGTTCACTCCTTAAATACGGATATACGATTCCAGGAACAGCTGTAGCTCGGACGCACCGTCCTGACGCAAGCTGAACCGGTCAATATCCTCTCTGCCCAGATGAATGCGCAGCAGTCCGGCAACACGTAGCATCATCAGATGATGCATCAATGTCTCCTGCGGCTGTAGCAAATCATGGGCCATATCTTGCAGGGAACGTGGCTCGTCGCCCCCGATATAACGAAGTATTCTGAGCCGCTCAGGGTCAGATAGTGCGCGTGTCATGCGAAGCAGCACATTAGGTGGATCTTCTTCGCCTTCTTCGTGTACATCGACCGGATATTGGATAAGCAGAATGCCGTCGTAGAAGCAGTACGTATTGATCGGACGATTATGCACGGTCGGAAATAAAATAACCGTGTTCAAGCCGTGCATTTCCGGTACAACGAGTCCACCTGATGCATATTCAATCAATGCAGCCGGGTCCATTTTGTCGAGCAGGCGCATTTTCTCTTCGCCATCTTCAGTGATGAGCGTCATGATCTCATCCTCAAGCTCGTTAAAATAATGCTCATACCACAGCTTGAGCAGCGGAGCATAGCTTTGCTGGATGCGCTCAGCTTCACTTTCAGTCAAGTCAGGCATGAGCGGATAAATCTCATTCCACATCGCTGTTGCCGGAGTCGTTTGCAGATGATGCAGAAAATCGCTTACTGTACTTTCACGGGTACGGCAGCTTGCCCATGCATACAATGCATCATAATCATCAAAGGGCCATGAAGAAGCTTCCAAAATAGCGGATCGCACATCTTTGCTTAACCTATTGTCAATTTCCCTGATCCATTCGGGTCCGAGATCGATATCACGAATCCATTTTTTGGTCACATAGACCATAAAACTGCCGAGCAGATCGTAGACCGGGGAAACGTCTATTTTCACCTGATAGCTCATGAAACCAAGACCTCCCAAATATAATCGGTAGCAGTCAGCTTTCTTTACCGAAATTTTGATATAGAAATACTGAAAAACAGGAGCCGATTCCTAAATTCCTGTTGTGCTTATTATGGCTTGTTCACCTACGGATTGTCCACTATAATGTTCGGATGGTCTGATTTGTTTTCATACGTGTTTCCATAACCGTTTACATACGGAACAACCATCATTAAATTACATCATAAAACATACACTTTGTAAAATAAGTGAATCATCTGGAGGCTCGCATCTGTGTTCAACAAGACTAAACAAGACAAAATTAACCCCAATGCATCTACATCATCTTCCCCTGAAGCGACCGGACATCAGACGATGCACTTCGTTATTCTTGTACTCGCTATCATTAGCGCGGGACTAAGTCAGGGCATGTTATTGCCTGTACTGGCGATCTTTTTGGAAAAAATGGGCGTATCGTCCACCCTTAACGGATTAAACGCAGCAGCTTTGTATGTCGGTTCTTTTTCCATGACACTTATGGCTGAAAGACTGGTCGGCAGACTTGGTTTTAAAAAGCTGATGTTGCTCGGATTGATAATTGTCATTATTGCGTTACCATTATTCCCACTCGTTCCGGGTATTGCCTTCTGGTTTGTACTGCGTCTGCTCGTCGGAATCGGTGACAGCGCGATCCATTATGTCGCTCAGCTCTGGGTGTTGATGGTTACCTCACCGGAAAATCGCGGACGTAATCTGTCTATTTATGGCATTTCGTACGGCATTGGCTTTAGTATCGGGCCACTTGGCATTTCGTTGCTGGATTGGGGGATGGCAGTGCCATTCTTGCTGATGACGGGCATGTTCATTATCGTCGCTCTGCTCGTATGGTGGAAGCTGCCAGCCGGTGGTCCAGGTCGCGGTGAAGCGATCAAGCCGGAAAAGGGACGATTTGTACGCAGCTATCGACTGGCCTGGTATGCACTCATTCCAGCATTGTTATACGGTTATATGGAAGCGGCCATGAATAGCAATTTCCCGGTATACGGACTGCGTACCGGCTTATCGACCGATCAGATTGCCTACTTACTTCCTTTTATCGGTGTTGGTGGGCTGGTCTTACAGCTTCCGCTGGGCATTTTGAGCGATCGCTGGGGACGTAAGCGCGTGCTCATGCTTGCCGGAGCGCTTGGCGGATTGTTATTTATGCTTGTACCTTTTGCAGGGACGAAGCTGCTCGGGATTGCGATTCTGTTTGCTGTCGCTGGGGGACTGGTCGGTTCCTTTTTCTCACTTGGCCTTGCTTATGCAGCAGATGTGCTTCCACGAACCTATTTACCGGCTGCCAATGTGCTCGCTTCGTTTCATTTTAACTTTGGCAGTATCGTCGGTCCGGCGATTGGCGGTAAAGGAATTGAGCTAGGTTCCGCTGCCAGTCTATTTTGGATACTGGGCGGTTGTTATGTGATCTTTGCGCTATTGGGACTGCTGTTCCGAGAAAAGCAAAATAAAATGTCGTCATAGATGGCATTTATTCGCTTTTTCCCCTAAACTATAGATTAGAACAATAGTACGATATTTGGCTTACGCCAACATGCTTTTTCATTTTATATCGTGTTTAATGTTCTCAAAACATTAGAATATTATCGTTTCAGCAACAGCGTAGAAGGGCGGTCTGTAGTAGATGTCGATGATTCAAATTGATAATCTGACCAAAGCGGTCGGTGAGCATAAAACGAAAGTACTGGATCATATTAGCCTGGAAATCCAGCATGGCGAAATGATTGCACTGGTCGGTCCTAGCGGTAGCGGTAAAAGCATGCTGCTGAAATGTCTGGCGATGAAAGAAAGCTGGACCGAAGGCAGCTTTCGCGTAGGCGATACGGATATTATCAAAGCAGGTTTTAGCGGCAAACGAAAGCTGAGCAAGGAATGGTCTTATCTGGAGCAAAGCCCGCAGCTTCATCCTGAGCGGACTGCACTCAAAACGGTGCTGATCGGTCAGATGGGACAGACGCCAATCTGGCGTATGGTCACAGGCATGGTGCGCTCCGATGATTATATGGGCGCCATGGACGTGCTGGAAACGCTTGGACTACTGGACAAAGCGCATCAGAAAGCAGGTACGCTGAGCGGCGGTGAAAAACAGCGTGTAGCGATTGCACGTGCGCTCGCTCACGGTGCCAAAGTGATTTTGGCAGATGAACCGATTACCGGTCTTGATCCACGCTCTGGCGAGGACGTGATCAAAACGCTGCGCGGTTTATGTACGAGTGAGCGTTTGACGGTGATTTCGGTCATTCCGTTAGAGCTTGCAGAGCGCTATGCAACGCGGATTATCGGCTTGCAGGAAGGTCGAATTATGTTTGACATCAAGGGGCGCAGGCTGACAGGTCCAGAACGCAGCAAATTGATCTGAAATCGATCTTATTGAGCGTTATCAATCATGTCTACATAAACCCATGTGAAGTGGTAAAGCAGCATGTAATGTAGCTATGGCATGATGTCTTTAGAATGGATCATATGTTGAATATGAAATTGAACAGGTAGCGCTAGCGCTACTTGAAATGAAAGAGTGATATCATGAGTAAAAGTATCTGGATCAAGCTGTTTGCGGCGGTCGGATTGCTATTTTTGCTAAGTGCATGTAGCTTCAATCCGCTCGCTGATCCAAAGACGCTCATTCAGACACCGGAACTGCCTTCGGATAAGCAAACGTTGAGCAGCATCATTAGTTCAGAGCTGCCCGAAGGAGCGAGTATCCAGAGTCCGAAAAACGGGAATGGCAGCAAAATTCAGACCGTCGATCTGGATGGAGACGGTACAAGTGAAACGATCGTCTTTTACCAGACGACAACAGGACGTATTATTGGCTTGATCTTTGAGAAATCCGGCGATACCTGGGTAAAAAAAGATACGATCGACAGTGCTGGTTTTACGCTGGAAAGTGTAGAAATTACAGATATTACGAACGATGGTCATCGCGATCTAATTGTCGGTTATTCCAATGATACGAGCAATTCAGAGACGAGTCAGAAACGACTCGTAATTTATAGCTATGATAAAGGCAAGATTAGCATTGTAGACGATATGCCGTATTCGTATTATTCCATCATTGATATGGATGGAGATGGCATTCCTGATCTTGTAATTACCAAAATTAATAACAGCGGTTATGTGAATATAGCTGTCTATCGATACAAAGATGGCTTCCAGATGATGAGTTCAATGGATCTGGTGAATACGATCGGTAGTGACCATTTTTATAATGTCGTTGCTGGTAAAGTCACCTCCAACCAGAATGGAATCATTATGGATCAAACGCTAGGCGTATCTGCCTTCTCGCATCTAATTGTGATGGAGAATGGACAACTGAAAGATGTGTTCCCACTCAGCCGTCAGGCGACGTACAAAGATATTCAGATTGCGAGTGAAGATGTGAACAATGACGGTATTCTGGAAATTGGTATGGCTGAAATTCCAGAAGGCTGGGAAAATATCGCCCCAACCGAAATTCCGAGATTCACCAGTTATTATCAATGGAGCGGTGGAGCTGATCTGACCAAGCTGGTTAGTCAGCAATATCGTGATGAACAGGGCCGCTTCGTGATCAAAATCGCCCCGGAATGGATCGGCAAAGTAACGATCGATACGAAGTCGAACAAAAATCAGGATCTGCGCTTCATTCTTAAAGATACAGGTGAGAAGGTAGCCGAAGTTCGCTTCTTTAGTGAAAATGAATGGAATAATCATAGCGGAGATTGGGAGATTATTGCTCAAAATCGCGGCCAAATTATTGCACTCTGGGAAAATAGTAAAATTAACGTCATTCAAAACTAAACCGATTATGCCATCCATATCTTATTAGATATAAACAAACACACAATGAACAACCTGACTCTGGAGGAGGATTATACATGAGTAAAGTATTGATTATGGAGGACGAAGAGTCTATCCGCAGTTTTATTATTATTAACCTGAAGCGTAACGGCTTTGAGGTGCTGGAAACGGAAAATGGCGAACAGGCGCTGCATATGCTGGAAACTGTACCTGATATCGACATCGCTTTGCTCGATGTGATGGTGCCCGGTATTGATGGCTTTGAAGTATGCCGCCGTATCCGTGAGAAAAATGAACGGATCGGCATTATTTTCCTGACCGCTAAAGTGCAGGAGCAGGATAAAGTGTATGCTTTATCTGTTGGAGCAGATGATCATGTGAGCAAGCCGTTCAGTCCGACCGAACTGATCGCGCGTATTCAATCGCTACTGCGTCGTGTTAATGTGCAGCGTGAATCGAATACAAAAGTATCGTTTGAATCCGGTCCGTTCACACTGGATTTGATCTCCAAGCAATTCAAAAAGAGCGGCAAACTGATCGAGCTGACACCGACAGAATTTTCGCTAGTGCAATTTTTCCTTGAAAAAGAAAATACACCACTTAGCCGTGATGTACTGCTGGATCATGTATGGGGTAAAGAATATATGGGCGATCCGAAGATCGTCGATGTGAACATTCGTCGTTTGCGTCAAAAAATTGAAAATAACCCATCCGAGCCGGAGTTCCTGCAAACGGTATGGGGACATGGGTATAAATGGAGAGGCCGGGATTCATAATGATCAAAAAGGGGATGACCCGTCAGATCGTCCTGCATTATTTTATCGTTGTATTTTTGACGATATTGCTGGTGGAGCTGGTGTTTTTATTTGCGATCCGCACCTACTACTATGACGGGATATCAAACTACTTGCAGTCATCATTTGATAATACACGAGCACCTGCCAATTATCGTGACATCGTATCCAGTTACAGTCTGGATAAGGCGGAAGTGCAGGTGCTTGACCTTAAAGGTAATGTACTGCAAAACTCGACTGCATTTATCGTGGATAAGCCGATACAGACCGGTGATATTCCACAAGCACTGTCCGGATCAACCGGACGCTGGATCGGTAAGCAGGCAGGTACAGGCGAAGATGTGATGGCTGTTACACGTATGATCAAGATCAATGGCGATAAGGAATATCTTGTTCGTTATGTGACTTCGCTGGAGCTGGTGAACCAGAAGCTATTTTATATTACAATGGTTTCGGCAGGTATCGGTGTTATTATTCTGATCATTGTCCTTATGGTCAGTGTGGGACTGGCAAACTCGATCGTCAAGCCGATCAACAATATTATCGGTGTCTCTACGCTGATGGCAAAAGGGGACTTTAACGTGCGGATCAAAGGTAATTATCCGCACGAGATCGGTGAGCTTGCAGCAACGCTAAATTATATGGCTGATGAGATTGTACGCAGTAATCAGATTAAAGACGATTTTATCTCATCCATTTCGCATGAGCTGCGTACACCGCTTACCGGTATTAAGGGCTGGAGTGAGACGCTTGTCTCTGGCGGCTTCGATCCGGAAGAGACGAAGCTAGGGATGAGCATCATTTCCAAAGAAACCGAGCGTCTGATCGGGCTGGTCGAAGAAATGCTCGATTTCTCCAAGCTACAGCAAAATCAGATGAAGCTTGTTATTGGTGAAGTGAATCTGAAGGAAGTTTTGCAAGAAACGATGCTTAATGTATGGGCGAAAGCCGAGCAAAAGCAGATCAAGCTTGATCTGGAGCCAGGCGATGCCAGCTATATCGTACAGGCTGACGGTAACCGCCTGAAGCAAGTATTTCTAAATCTGGTTGACAATGCGATCAAATTTTCACCTAATGAGTCTACGATCAGACTGATCATTAAGGAATTGACACCAGCACGTGTACGTATCATCGTCAAAGATTCAGGTATCGGCATCAGCACCGAGTTTTTGGAAAAGGTAAAAGACCGCTTTTTCCAGGTGAATCCGAATCAGGGGGGTACAGGTCTTGGGCTGGCGATTACGCAGCAGATTGTGCAGCTTCATAAAGGTGAAATGCACATCGAAAGTGAGCTGGATCATGGTACATCGGTGATGGTCGATTTGCCATTGCTCGATAAAAAGCCAGCTACACCTGATCTGATAGAGGACGCGGAATAAGTGCCCTATGAAAAGGAACAATAATTCATACGGCAATGAAGACTAAGGCAGTATCAATCATATTGAAAATATAATATTTTTTAATCCCCTCATCGTAGACCGTGCAACAGGAACGTGTTTCATAACGCCTGGCATTGTAAACGAAAGGGGATTTTTTGTAGTATAATAAGCAAACCTATAATCAATGAAATGATCGCTTATGTGTGCGAAAGGGGTAAACGTAATGTCACAACAACAGAAGAACACCATTTCGAATAAATTACATATTCGCCGTGCTGAACAGGGCGAGGAAGAACTCATTACCTATTTTCTTGTAGACGCTGCGGATTGGATGGAGGAGCAGGGCATAGGTCAATGGCGTCGTGCATTGTTTACACCAGAGCTTATTCATAGCTATTTTGTAGAACGTGAAGTATATGTGGCCGAATATCAGGGCGAGCCTGCGGGTATGTTTACTTTGCAATTGGGCGATGAAGCGTACTGGCAACATAAAAACGATGAGGATTATTATTATTTGCACCGTCTAACCGTATCACGTCAATTCCGTGGGCTTGATCTAGGTTCTTATATGTTAGATTGGGCAGTGCAAACAGCGGCTGAACGTGGTAAAAAAGGTCTGCGTCTCGATTGTCTGGCAGAGCTTGTACCCTTAAATCGTTTTTACCAACGCCAGGATTTTCGTTATATGGGCACACATAATGTAAACGGTAAAATGGCTAATTTATATGAAAAGCTACCGCCAGCGGTAGCGAATGAGTTACGACTGGAGTATTTTGATGAGCGTGATATGGATAACTTGCTGCGCTGGACAGACGAGCAGGATGCACAAATGTTAATGCAATGGAGTGGGTCAATGTGGCAATATCCGTTGCAACGTCATGAACTGCAACAATATATCGAGGGAGCCAATGATCCTTCGCATTCAGACTGGTTGATCTATGCCGTCGTCGAACGTCAGAGTGGCAAGACGATTGGACATATGGCATTGGGACGTATCGATCACAAAAATCGCTCTGCACGTCTATCACGTGTACTGGTTGGTGATCCAGCTGCACGGGGTAAAGGCTATGGGCGCCAGATGGTTATGGAAGGTTTGCGAATTGGCTTTGAAGCACTCGGTATGCACCGGATCACACTGGCTGTATATGATTACAATGAGCAAGCAGCAGGCTTATATGAATCGTGTGGTTTTCGCAAGGAAGGCTTATTACGGGACGTAGCACTCGTAAATGGACAATATTACAGTGCCTATGAGATGGCGATTTTGGAGCAGGAGTGGGCAGAGCTGAATTGCAACTTATCGTGATAACGATCCGTTTAATGAAGTAGAAGAACGGAAAGGATGATCATGATGTACCGGATGATTGCAACATGTATTTTATTATGTGGAATAATGGGTGGTGCGAATTCGGCTATAGCTTCCACATCAGTACCGTGGGAATTGAAAGTGAATAATAAATTCATCTCAACTGCAATCCATGCACCGTATCAAAATGATGATGGCATCGTGATGGTGCCTTTACGCATCACATCGGAAGAATTAGGTTATACCGTTCACTGGGACGCCAAGCAGAAGCAAATAAAGATCGATGCACCTTATCAGGTTATCTTCTTGAAAGAAAATACTACCATTATGCATGTTGATAATGACTTTAAAGTCATTAATTTATCCGGCGACTTTGCAATGGATAGTAAAGTGGTGAAAAAGCAAGGCGTATTATATGTACCTGCGACATTTTATGAACGATTATTGGTGGGCAAGCAATCTGTAAATATCGCTGTGAGCATGGCTTACACGACCGATACAATGGGACAAAACAGCTCTTCGCAAAGTTTAGATGAGCGTAGCACTTTGATGACAGATCAATAAGGATGATGAAAGTATAAGCAAATACAAGCAAGAACAAGCAAGAACAAGCGAACAAAAATAAACACCAGCAGAGGAAAAGGCAAAGCGAATAGTTCGTGCTCAAGCCTACATTTTTAGATAGCCATAATCGTCTCGTTTAATAAATATTCAATATAAATTGCGAATACAGTCGATTGTCGATTAGTTTAGTTTGATCAGATTAGCGATTGGAAAAGGATGATATCGATCGAGTCTACTGTTCATTAATCTGTAATTACGGCGCGACATCAAACAGTATGCACGATCGTTCTATCTGTGCATCAAGATATACAGATGACTGCTCCAAATAAAAAGACCAGCTTGCGCAATAAGGATTGCAAACTGGTCTTTTATTTATATTCATATTTATATGGATACGTTTATAATCAATTAAGAAGAGATACCGCCAGCATGTACACGACCCAATACTTCTTTGAGCAGACGAGCAGGCTGCGTACGTACGGATGGTTTTGGATATACCGTTTCATACGGAGCAACGACCGCGATTTGTTCCGGTGTGCCTTCAACGATCGCACCGTCTTTTACGATCGCGCCTTCAGCAATAATCGCATATTCGATGCGCGCTTGCTTGCCGATCACCGCGCCTGGCATAATAATGCTGTGTGTAACTTCAGCCTGTCTGCCAATTGTCGATCCATTAAATACAACGGAACGCTCGACATGGCCTTCCAGCGATGCTTTGCAGCTCACCATCGAGCAATCGGGTGCATGTGCATGATCATTATCCTGCAATGGATTGTAATCAGCGGAGAACATAGGCCATGCAGAGTTTTTTAACTCAAATTGACGGCTATGTTGTAAAATGTCCATATGTGCTTCCCACAGACTGTTGATGGTGCCCACATCTCTCCAGTAGCCCTGGAACTCATAAGCGACTACCGTTTGGCGATCAGCCAGCATTTGGGGAATAATATTTTTGCCAAAATCATGACTCGATTGTTCGTTCATCGCATCTTGCAGCAAATGTTGACGCAGATATTGCCAGTCAAATACGTAGATACCCATCGACGCTAGATTGCTTTCCGGCTCGGCAGGCTTCTCGGAAAATTTCGTAATATTCATATCAGCATCCGTGCTCATCACACCAAAGCGACTTGCTTCCTCCCACGGTACCTCGACGACCGCGATTGTAGCATGTGCTTTATTTTCGCTATGGTATTGCAGCATTTCATTATAGTCCATATGATAAATGTGATCCCCGGACAAAATAAGTACATCCTTTGGATCAAGGGCATCAATATATTCAATGTTTTTATAAATTGCATCCGCTGTACCGGTATATTCACCTGTACGCTCAGAAGAGAGCAATGTGATATTCATTGGATTATTGTCAGTAGACCAGGCGTCGCCACCACCGATATGGTCATGCAGGGACTGTGCTTCATACTGGGTCAATACCCCGACTGTATCGATCCCGGAATTTGCACAGTTGCTCAGAGGGAAATCAATAATTCTATAGTCTCCACCAAATGGAACTGCTGGTTTCGCTATAATGGAAGTCAAAGGAGCCAGCCTACGTCCTTCGCCTCCGGCCAGCAACATTGCAATGCATTCTTTGTTTGTCTTTCTCATGTTGTTTTCCCTCCCATTTTCATGACAACGCTCAGTTGACAGTGTACTAGTCTTTTAAACGTCAGCTAAGCGTATTGAAACAACAAAAATTGTAAAATATTATAAAAAACAACGGATCGGATTTTTTTAGTTGATTTAGCATTTATATTTATTCGATTGGCGCTGGAATTTCAGTTGCTTCGCCAGTACAATAATGTAAAAGCCCGTCAGTACAGGCATTTAGAGAGCTTGCTAATTTTGGCTATTCAATGCATATTGAAAAGGGTAATAAATAAGGTTGGCTAATTTTTGTCGTACAAATTGGCTTTTGTTATAATCGTTTCCAAAATAAGTAATTCATTATGTGTAATAATAGGCGAACATATGCAAATGAAAGGCATTATTTGGAATTGTGAAATTGATATTATGTTAATCCATTTGGAGGTGATCATTTGAAACAATATCGTTCGCAATCTACACTGCCCAGTGCTGAGGAAATTTACCTGTTTCACGAAGGCACCAATTATCATGCGTATCGTCATTTTGGCTCACATCTAGTTTCCGAAGAAGGAAAGAATGGTGTGCGCTTTACCGTATGGGCGCCAGATGCACAGGTTGTTGGCGTGGCTGGCGATTGGAATAACTGGAACGGGGATCATCATTTATTACATAGAATTGAAGATACAGGGATCTGGACTGGTTTCTTTGCTGAGATCGGTGCCGGTTATTTGTATAAATATCATATTACAGCAGCAAATGGTGAACGCTTTTTAAAAGCTGACCCCTATGCGATTCATGCCGAAGTACGCCCTGCGACCGCTTCGGTTGTTGCTACGCTTGCCGGTCATAAATGGGAGGATGCGGCATGGCGCCGTAAACGTCGTCCATTGTACCAGCGTCCATTGAACATTTATGAAATGCATGCAGGCACATGGCGGCAAAAAGAAGACGGCAGTTTATACAATTACCGTGAGCTAGCCGATCTGCTGGTGCCGTATCTTACCGATATGGGCTATACGCATGTGGAGCTAATGCCGCTGACGGAGCATCCATATGATTTATCCTGGGGATATCAGAGTACAGGCTATTTTGCGCCAACGAGTCGTTATGGCACGCCTCAGGATCTGATGTACTTTGTAGATCGCTGTCATCAGGCGAATATTGGCGTGCTGCTCGATTGGGTGCCAGGACATTTTACAAAAGATGCACATGGCTTGCGTCGCTTCGATGGTACGCCATTGTATGAATATGCTGATCCGGATCGTGCAGAAAAGCATGGCTGGGGTACGCTGTCGTTTGATTTTGGCAAACCGGAAGTGCGGTCGTTCCTTATTTCAAGTGCGCTGTACTGGCTGGATGTGTATCATTTTGATGGTCTTCGTGTCGATGCAGTTACCAGTATGATTCGACTTGATTTTGAACGTGAAGGCGGAGGATGGCGTCCAAACCAATACGGTGGTGTGGAGAATCTGGAAGCGATCTCGTTTTTACAGCAGCTGAATAAGACGATCTTTCAGTATTTCCCCCATGCGCTCATGATGGCAGAGGAATCAAGTTCATGGCCTGGAGTGACCAAGCCGGCGCATGAAAATGGATTGGGCTTCAATTATAAATGGAATATGGGCTGGATGAACGATACACTGGATTATGTGGAAACATCGTTTGATGAGCGGCCCTCCAAACATAATTTGCTTACATTCCCGCTGGTATATGCTTATTCCGAAAACTTTACATTACCGCTTTCCCATGATGAAGTCGTGCATGGCAAACGTTCGTTATTAAATAAAATGCCGGGCAGCTATGAACAGAAGTTTGCCGGATTGCGTCTGTTGCTCGCCTACCAGATGACGCATCCCGGTAAAAAATTGCTATTTATGGGCAGCGAATTTGGTCAGTTTATCGAATGGAAAGATCAGGAGCAGCTCGACTGGCTGCTGTTTGATTATGAAATGCATCGCCAAACGCAACATTATACACGTGAGCTTAATCATCTGTATGCGAAATCTCCAGCTCTGTGGGAACGTGATCATGATTGGGAAGGCTATGAGTGGCTGAATGCGGATGATGCAAGCAATAGTGTGATTACGTATATGCGCAAAGGTCGCAAGCCGGCGGATACGTTACTGATTGCGATTAACTTTCAGCCCGTTCCACGTGTGAATTACCGGATCGGTGTGCCTAAACCAGGAACGTATGCCGAAATATGGAATAGCGATGATCCGCGCTTTGGCGGTACAGGTGGGCGCACGGAAAAGCTGCTTGTTTCTGAGAAAATTCCGTGGCATCAGCAGGAGCAAAGCGTACTGCTGACTATTCCCCCATTAAGTGTATTAATTTTGAAAAAAGGAACAGCTGCTAAAAAGGCAAAAAGCTAAATATAACGATGATCGGAACGTAAGCTGCGGTGACGATATATGTACTCTTGCAGCAGGTACGAGCAGTACCGTTTACATTCAAAGGAGGAGTTTTGCATGAACATTTTATTCGCAGCAGCCGAGGCTAACCCTTTTATTAAAACGGGTGGACTGGCAGACGTTATTGGTGCGCTCCCAGCAGCACTAAAAAAAGAAAAGTGCGATGTGCGCGTGGTGATGCCGAATTACAACAGCATTAGCGAGCCGATTCGCAATCAGGCTACACTTGTAGACGTTGTGCAGGTACAGGTTGGCTGGCGCAGTCAATATTGCGGGATTAAGCAGTTTAAGCAGGATGGCATTACGTTTTATTTGCTCGACAATGAATATTATTTTGGCCGTGACGGTGTGTATGGTTATGGTGATGATGGGGAGCGTTTTGCCTTTTTCTGTCGCGCTGTACTGGACATGTTGCCGGTGATCGATTTTCAACCGGATATTATCCATGCCCATGATTGGCATACCGGCATGATCCCACTGCTGCTGAAGGCACAATATCAATCGTTACCTTTTTACTCCAATATACGTACCGTATTTACGATTCATAATTTGCTGTATCAGGGCATTTTCCCTTATTCCACATTATGGTCGTTATTCGGTCTGGACGATCGTTACTTTCATGCAGGTGGCGTAGAATATTACGGTAATATCAGCTATATGAAGGCAGGTATCGTATTTGCTGATCGGGTCACCACCGTTAGTCCTACATATGCAGAAGAGATTAAAATGCCCTATTATGGCTATGGTCTGGATGGTTTACTGCGTTCACTTGGTGGACGTTTGCGTGGGATCGTCAACGGAATCGATACGAAAAGTTACAACCCGGCGACCGATCCGTATTTGCAAACCCATTATCGTAGTGCAACGAACAAACGCCTTGAAAATAAAGCTGCTTTACAGGAAGAGCTTGGCTTGCCAGTACGAGCAGATGTGCCAATCGTAGCGATGGTCACACGTCTTGTGGAATCGAAGGGACTCGATCTCGTTATGCGTGTGCTGGATGAGCTGCTTTATTATAATGATGTGCAATTTGTATTGCTTGGTACAGGCGAAGCGATGTATGAAGATTGGTTCCGCGGTGCAGCATATCGTCATCCCGAGCGTCTTGCTGCTGAAATTCGTTTTAGTGAAGGTGTGGCACGACGCATCTATGCTGGAACCGATATGTTCCTGATGCCATCACAATTTGAGCCATGTGGCATTAGTCAGTTGCTTGCACTTCGGTACGGAAGTATTCCTATCGTGCGCGAAACAGGTGGTCTGAATGACACGGTGCAGTCTTACAATGAAATGACCGGCGAAGGGAATGGATTTACGTTCAATTCCTACAATGCTCATGATATGCTGTACACGATCCGCCGGGCGGTATCCTTCTATCAGCAGCCAAAGCATTGGAAACAGGTTATGAAAAATGCGATGACCGGCGATTATAGCTGGCAAACTTCGGCACGTGAGTATCTGGATGTATATCGTGAAGCGCAAATGAGTTAATGGATGGATCGTTTCATAATTATGGTATAGTTCCGTAATAGAGTTGCATAGGTAATAGCCCGTTCTTCAGCTGATGGAGTACGGGCTATTTATGTTATGTTGAGCGGAGATTAAAGCGTAGCGATAAATTTGAGAAGAGTGGTAAGCAGAATAGGATGGTCTGGGTGATAAGAGAAAGAAGCACTAGAAATTCCTTGACTGCGTCAAACCTAAAGTTTGAGCTGGCAAAGCCTGAGAGAAATTTATGATGTGATGAAAATGTAGATTTTGTAAGAAGTAAGGATATACGTCATCGTATGCTGACCACATTAAATTAAAAGTTGAATCCGTTCTATTTGATGATACATGTATCTGCATCACGCCATAAAATTATCTTTGCTGTATAGTATTAAACTTTACATTGAACTTGGTCACTGTTGCTGGTCATAAAAGTATAAAAAGCAGTAAGAAAGGAGATCATGTCCATCGTAGCCGAAATAGATCGCAATCTAGTAATGGGTATATCTTACTAGCAATAAAAGTGAATTAAAGCTTTGCAAATCTATGATA
This sequence comes from Paenibacillus wenxiniae, assembly GCF_039822605.1. Classification (NCBI taxonomy): domain Bacteria; kingdom Bacillati; phylum Bacillota; class Bacilli; order Caryophanales; family Paenibacillaceae; genus Paenibacillus; species Paenibacillus wenxiniae. The sequence goes on along the minus strand of NZ_JBCGUH010000016.1, from coordinate 6,313 downwards.
GGTTTACAGAAAATCAGACATCATGTATACTAATCAAGTTGATAATAATTCTCATTATCAAATGAAATATGTACATAAAGGAGATTTTATCATGAAAGTTCAATTCGGATTCAAGCATTTGCTAATCGGAGGCGTATGTGCAGTATTGTTAGCAGGCTGTGGTCAGACAACATCGTCCAACTCATCTGCTTCAGCAAACAACGATAACTCTACAATAGGAAGCATTGTCATTCAGCATGATATGGGAACAACAGAGCTGAAGCAACCTGCCACTCATGTGGTGGCGCTAGAATGGTCGTTTGTGGATGATCTACTTGCACTTGGGATCACACCTGTTGGGATCGCAGATGACGACAAGCCAAAAGCAATGGAAAAGCTCGCAGGCAAGCCAATTGAATATATGCCCCTCGGCAAGCGAGAAACGCCAGATCTGGAAAAAATCGCAGGGGTAGCACCGGATCTGATCATCGCCGATACCGATCGTCACTCTAAAATTAAAGATCAACTGGATCAGATTGCACCGACGATTGTATTAAATAGCCGCAAAGGCTCTTATGAGGATAGCATAAAGGACTTTGAAACAATTGCGAAGTCAGTCGGTAAAGAAGCTGAGGCTAAAGAGCGCCTGGTACAGCATGATAAGATGATGGCTGTGATGAAGAAGCAGGTTGAAGCATTACCAGAGAAAAGGGTGCTTGTCGGTGTAGCACGCAAAGGTGATTTTAATGCCCATTCCACAACATCGTATGCTGGTGAAGTGCTGAACGATATGGGCTTTGACAATGTAATACAGGGTAGTGAAAAAGAACCTTATAAAGAGGTGAACCTGGAGACCATTACGGCGATGGATCCTGATATCATCTTTATCGCTACCGATGATTCCGAAGTGATCACGAATGAGTGGAAGAAGCTGCCAGTATGGCAAAACTTAAAAGCCGTGAAGAATCATCATGTGTATATGGTCGATCGCGATATATGGACTCGTTTCCGCGGGATTACCCCTGCTGAGAAGATCGGTCAAAGCGCGCTCGATTATATTAGTGGCAAGCTTAAATCCGAGTCGTAAGGAAACGCGAGTAGCTTCATTATAAAAGAATGCAAAAAGAGAATTCCTAGTTTCTCCTATACTGCACCTTGTGTGCAAGTGTAGAGAGCTGGAATTCTCTTTTTATATAATGATTGTAATCGATTTATTTTGTATATGCTACATAGGTTTGTACATAACCTGTATCGCGACTACTATACACTCAAAGTCTGATCTATGCTATTTTATGCAAAATATACTTACATTAGACGATAAGCGTATCTTTATTGAACATTATCCATATTTACATATACTATGGCCAAAAGAATAATCATTTTATTGGTCAAAAGATCCCGTTTCAAGTGAATAGAGCTACATGTACAGGAATTGTCTAATAAAAATAAACTTCATCGTACTATTGCTATAAAGCCTTTTAAAGACACAAACTAAAGCGTATTAACTGATCTAGGTTCTGTATCTAGGATTATTAACGATAATCTGCATCGTGCGCCAATGTTCTCGTATTAACTGATCTAGGTTCTATATTTAGCATCCGCATCTAAGCAGCTAATGCTTTATGATGACGCTCATAACGAACGGTCAACAAACACGCAAGTGCAAAAGCAGCAATCATCAGCCAGATCGGAATACGTGGATCAAATGTATACGCCCAGCCGCCAATAATACCGGCAGGTGAGGTGATCAGCAAAATAAGCACAGAGAGCATGGAGAAAATTTTCGCCCGTTTATTATCATCGATCGCATTGGCGACAGCCGCTTCCAGATAAGGTGAGCTAATCATCATCCCGACCGCAGCAACAATTGTACTTAGCGCGACCCAGGCTAGCTCGGTAATCGGCCCAACGACGAGCATCACATTGGAAACGACAGATAATCCAAAACCAGCCATCATCGACTTGTACATGGCTCGTTCCGGAATACGTGGGGTGAGTAGCCAGAGCACGAGTAACATGACAATAGACGAAACGGCTGGAACAAAGGAGATCAGATCATTATCAATATGTAAATAATCCGCCATATAGAGCGATAAATACGTCGTTTTCAGCGTAGTTTGGAAATTAAACAATACATACACACCGAAAATGAGCAGCAAGGAACGACTGGCGGTAATTTCGCGGATAGCCCCTGCATAATCAAGCAAACTTTTACCGAGTCCCAGATCACGCGTTTCTTGCATTTTACGATAACCCATTTCAGTTTCTCTCGTCGTCAAATGGCGCCCGACGAATTGAAAAGTCATAAAAATAGCCGCAATCCAGTACATGATTCGTGTACCGTCGACTAACCCATATGCGTACACAAGCAATCCACCGAGCGGTGCAAACAAGCCGCCGATGACGCTAATAATCTGCAACAACGTGAATACATAGGTACGATCCGCAGGACGTGTATCCTCTACAACGAGACAGTAAAAGGCGGTAGACGGAACACGCTGAAAGCCATTTAATAAAGCAGCCGCAACGAAAAACCATACATTTTGCGACACCGCCCACACAATCGTAGCCAGCGTCCAGCTTAACAGGTCAAAATAAAGCACGGCGCGCTTACGTCCCAGCCGATCGGTTAAGTAACCACTCAAAAAAGAAGAGATCACCTGAACGATCAAACTAAGTGTCGTAATCCAGCCGATCGCCGTTTCGGTTACGCCAAGCTCATACATATAAAGCGTAGCATAGGTCATCACCATGCTGTAGGGAATGAGAAAAAAAGGTTCAAAGGCGAGACAGCCACGGCTGTTGCCTTGAAGCCTCGGAAACCAGATACGTGCCATAGTGTGTATGATCCTCCGTTAGGTAGTGGGATGGTAGAGCGGATAAGGGTTTGTTGATGGTTCATGGTGTGCAAGATAAGAATCATGTTGCCCATGAATAGATGAATGAACATACCCTTACTAAGGTGTTGCAAAGAGCTGATTTGAGCGGCGTGCCGATTTCGTGCCGACCAAGAGTGTAAAGAAATATAATCCGTACTACATGGTCATTCATTTTCTTACGTTTTTGATGATCGATACCTATGTATCCTGTTATTTTATCTTGCTTTAACGAATGAGAGAATCATCTCTTTTCATTAAGATCGATTGAGCTAGGCACCTCCTATGTCAGAACTATTGTGCTTAATTTTAGCATGATCATAGAGATTATCAATGTATAGCAGGCAGAAATTGAAGTGTCTTTTTTACGAGTGTTGTGAAGTGGTATATAACCGAAGGATGCTGATGAAAATAAAAATCCGTATAGATATTAAAGTGGAACGAGAGCACTTTTCTAATAACAATTCATCTCTAATCAGTATGCCGTCGGTAGATCGTTTAGGAATTTGAGCCTTTATGGTTCTCGCTTTTTCGACTATATCAGGATACATATATTATTAGACCATCCCTTTTCTGATAAAATGATAAGGTATGTCATTATCATTTGTAGTCATAAGCGAAATTTTAGTTCTGTTTGCCATTTTTGCAGCTTCCTCTATTGTATGCAAAAGTAAGATTTCATCATTTGATTGGATGGAGTGAAGTTTTCTTTTCTACCGGGCTTCATTGTACGTGCAGTGATAACCTAACGAATAAGATGGGATGAGAAGTGTTGGGCTAATGTAGTATACATAAGATTAATCGGCTTTTTAACTATGGTGATGGGCATAGTCTGCCTCAATGCCTTCATAATTTGCCTTTAAAACGATAATGATAAACAAAATTTATATTAAGAAAGGAAGCTTCATATGAGTCATTTTAGCGTTGCAGTGATTACGCCAAGTATGAACGATGTAGAGCGTCTATTAGCCCCATTCCAAGAAAATAATAGGGGGAATTGCCCTGAAGAGTATTTGGTGTTTTTTGATGTGGAAGAGGAGTATCGACGATCGTATGAAACGGAATCAGCGGAATATGTAGAGATGGAGGATGGTCGACTGCTCTCACCCTACCATTCCATTTTTCGTACAACTGCTTCACAACCGATGTTGCGCACGCATGAAGTGCCTTCACATTTAAAACGTGTACGGATTCCACATCAAGAGAAATACACGACATTGGATGACTACCTGATGCAACATGTAGGGTATAGCGCTAGAGATGAGAAGACAAGGAAATGGGGCTATTGGGACAATCCGAATGCGAAATGGGACTCGTGGCAAATTGGAGGAAGTTGGTCCAATACGCTGTTACTCCGATCCGGGGAACAGGTTAATGCAGCGCCAATTAAAGATATTTTCTTTATAGAGCAAGAGCTAGGTGAAGGCGTGACCGTTACAATCGAAGACATGCCTGTACCCGCAGCATTAGCTACAAAACTTAAGATTTGCTTAGCCCACGCCTCTCAGGAATGGGAAAAGGTGATGGAGGGAAAAGGCTCCGATCAGCCAGAATATTACATGAATCGGTATGGTGATAAACAAAGCTTTTTACGTGAAATGTTGAGTGTTCGTACGTATGCTGTAGTAACACCCGATGGGAATTGGCATGCTCCAGGAGAAATGGGAAGGTTCGGCATAAGTTCGGAACGTCCAGAAGAAGCAACACAATTTAATACTTCGTTTTATGATACGTTCATTAAAGATGCCGATCCAGAACACTTTGTAGTGATTGTAGACTGTCATATGTAAGTCCTCGTGAAATAAAGCAATACTGAGCATCGAAAAAGGAAATCTAATGTCTAAAGTTTATTTTCGACACCAATCATATCGGAAGATACGAAATGAGAAGAAGTAGAGACTATGACCACCGTATTGTAAAACCATATATGTATATTTCTTTGGGAAAGATAATGATAATCCAAATCGAGTAAAAGTCACTGACTTAACAGCAGCTCCATTTTCTTACGAAGATCGTTTGCATTATCATCAAAGCCAAATTTTCTTTCCTCGATCCTGATATCCATTATTCATAATGACCTCCACATTTTAAAACAGGATCCAGCCAGGTTTCCGCAGCAGTTAACAAAGCTGCTCGCATAATCGCAGACATGCCATGTTCATGTATAATCCTATAGGTGGTGAGTCCAAGCCGGTATAACTTCTGATGATCATACCCGTCAAACAAATCGACTTGAATAGCATCCTTGGTACACTATATTAGTCATATCCACGCTAATATGTCGAATCGATATATGTGTTGGAGCATGTGTTAATAAATCGATACAAGCGAGATAGAGTATTTTAGCTGGTAGACATATGTAATTTGCATCGACTTTTCTAAATAAAGACCCATGCGTGTTTTGGCGATATGTATGCGGCGGTCATCCGTTGGAATCGGATAAAGCCGGCTACCAGTTTGAATTTGTTTAATGCAGGAGAGGCAGCCAGTACGACACCACCATGCCGAGTAATGTCGCGGACAACAGCAATCATATAGTGGAGGGGATCAAGCCCTCACTCGACAGCTTCCACCGAAGCATAAACAGATTTGAGATCCACACAGAGTATCTTGTAATCGGGAAGCTTTGTATAGTCGATCTGCCTGATAATCATCTATACAGGAATATTTGTTCTTGCATGAACATGATATATGTAATTATTAAATTAGCAGTTTATCTATCATATTAAATGTATAAGAATATCTGTTGTCTGAACGTACGAATATACAAAATCTTAGTATTAAAATAGATGAAGTTATTAATTTTTGGTTACATAAATTAATAACTTCCATTTTTGAAAACACCCGGTATAATCAGATTGTTGGAATATGTAGATAGAGAAGTACATAAAGTATAAAAACGTTCATATGAGCGTAATCTCCATTCGCATGACAACTAATTTACAACAACGGAGGTGTTTGTTGAGGAAGACAGATTAAAATCGGCCAAATAAAAAGGAATAAGTGTGTCTAATGCTTGCTAAGTCACTATGAAATTGAATTAAAGGAGTCTATTTTCTATGAAAATCAGAAGTTTGCCGATCCAAGCTTCTCTGCTGCAAAAAATTATGCTTTTGCTATGTGTCTGGCTTGTCCTGATTCCTGTGCTGTCAGCTGCCGCAGCCACACAGCGCGTCTATCAATATAACGAAAACGGGCGCTTGGCGGTCATGTATACAGCGACACAGAAAACAACGTATGCGTACGATAAAAACGGCAATCTGATCAGCAAACAGGTTGAGCAGGGAGATTATAACAGTGTAGTGAATCCAAATGCGCCCACACCGACGCCAGCTCCAGAACCTACACCAGAACCTACACCAGCGCCTACGCCGACACCAACTCCAGAACCAGCACCCGACCCTACGCTTGTTCCGCCGCCTGTACCGACTCCGGCAGTACAAGGATTGGATATTGTA
>NZ_JBCGUH010000015.1:0-121843 GCF_039822605.1 Paenibacillus wenxiniae | reverse complement strand
CATCGTGTGCGTGGGGCCGTGGGGTAAGAGCACTCATATATAACGATATAATCATAAGGCACTGGGCATATGCTCGGCGCTTTTTTATTTGCCTATATAGCTCAATGGTAGAGCCAGTGGATTAGCCACTGAGGTTGTCGGTTCGATTCCGGCTACGGGCTTATCAGGAAGGGGTGCTATTATGCCACTCAAGCGAATGTGCCAGCACCGAGGATGTAGTGAGGTAATAGCTGATGGTCGATACTGTGAACGGCATCAAGCGGATACAAGGCAGTATGATCAGTACCGTGAGACGGCTGCACAGCGTGGCTATGGCAGTCAGTGGCGCAAGGCTAGGGAAGGTTACCTGCGCAAGCATCCGCTGTGCGTACACTGTCGTGAGCGCGGCATACTCAAGGAGGCTACAGTAGTCGATCACATCATCCCACACAAGGGCGACAAGGAGTTGTTCTGGGAGCGAGACAACTGGCAGCCGCTGTGCGAGACGTGCCACAACGTGAAGACAGCTACCGAAGATGGTGGGTTTGGTCGGTCTATAAACCAGTCTCCACGGTAATATTTCTCCCAGGGGGTAGGGGGGTGAAATTTCTAAAAATATTTTTATATTAGACCGCGCCCCCAGTTTATTCGCGTAAAAACTCGTTTTATGAAATTTCTAGGGCTAGGGGGTTCCTGCGATGGGAAGAAACGCCAAGCCGATCGGATTGCACATCGCGCAAGGGAATCCGAACCGGCTATCAAAATCACAAATCAAGGCGCGGCAGGAAGGGGAGGTTAAGCTTGGGAAAACTGAACTGGAAAAGCTGAAACCGCCAGCGTTTGTAAAGGATGACACAGTCGCCTTCACTCATTGGAAACAGTGTATGAAGGAATATAAAGCGTCGGCTGCTGAAGGTGTAGACTTGCTTTCCAGTAGTGACGTCGGACTGCTTGCGATGTACTGCCGAACGTATTCAGAATATGAAAAGCTGTTAAAACAGTATCAGAAAATCGAAAAAATCTCAGTGAATAGTGAGGTTTTTGATGAGTATTTTGAGAACATTTTGGAGCAGGCAGATATAGATGAAGTTGATCCGCGTAGTTTTGGGTTGAAGGCACAACGATATTTGGCGCAACTGGCATCCATCGAAGGCATATTGAAAATTGAAACAGCCATCAATAAGAAGATGGACATGCTGATTAAAATGCAGGATCGGTTATTCTTAAATCCGATATCCAAAATCAAGAACGTAGCGAAGCCGAAGGAACCAGAGAAACCGGCAAGCAAGTTTGGACCGTTTGGCGGCGGACGTATTGGCTAACCCACAAATCTATCCGTACAACACTGTTGGTGAATTGGATCGGGTTACAGCTTACGCTCATGAGGTAGTATCAGGCAGAATCGTCGCCGGTTTATCCCAACGGCAAGCGTGCGAACGTCACTTGAATGACCTGAAACGACAGGGTACAGACGAATTTCCGTACAGATTTGATCCAGAAAAGGCGCAGGAACTGATCGGATTTGCCGAATGCCTGACGTTGGCAGAGGGCGATGAGCCGCAGCCACTACATTTATGGGGCTTTCAAGACTTTATTTTGGGCAGTTGGAATGGCTGGTTGCGGCTGGATGGGTATCGAAGATTCCGCACATCCTACGTACAGGTCGCCCGGCAGAATGGTAAGTCCGTGAAAAACGCGGTTCCTGCCATGTTCTACGGCAACTTTGATGGCTATAAATACCCGCAGGTATACTGCACAGCGACCAAAGAAGCGCAGGCGCGGATCGTCCTAAAGGAATGTATCAAGTTCATCAATGCTGAACCTGAACTGTGCGGCGACTCGTATACGGATGGGTTGTTCACTATCAAAGAGTACGCGGCGCGGATTGACTGCAATGTATCGTCTGGTGAGATCCGGGCGCTGGGCAGAGACACGAAATCCATTGACGGATTCCGCCCATACTTTGGCAGCGTCGATGAATATCACATGCACAAAGACGATCAGATGTACAAGCTACTGACCGGCGGTACCAAAAAGCTGAAAGAATGCTTGGTTTCGGTTATCACAACTGCCGGATTTAACATCAATTCGCCATGTTTTGAACTGTATGAGTACTGCAAATTGATCTTGAATGGCACACATCAGGACGAAACACAGTTCGTATTCATCTGTGAGATGGACAAAGATGACGACATTTGGGATGAATCGAATTGGCAAAAGTCGAATCCGCTGTGGACTGAACAAACGTTGCTCAGTTTACGGGCGGAAGCACTCAAAGCCAAGCAGATGCAAGGGCGTGAATTGCGCGATTTCATGACCAAAGGATTGAACTTTTGGGTTCAGTTTGCAGATAACCAGTATATGAACATGGAACACTGGAAGGCGTGCGCAGCCGACACCACATTGGAAGACATGCGCGGACGCGAATGCTATCTGGGGCTGGACTTATCATCCGGCGGTGACTTAACCAGTGGTGCTTTGGAATTCCCGTTGGACATTGAAGGCGTGAAAAAGTACTTCATTGACTCGCACAGCTTCATGCCTGCGCAGCGCGTAGCCGAGCATGTACGGACAGATGCAGCGCCATATGACATGTGGATATTGGACGGACTAATCACCGTCACGGAAACGTTGGGCGGTGTGAAGACGGATTATAAATATGTCATCAGTCATTATCGCAAACTCATAAAAGAATACGACTTGAAACTGCTTGGCATCGCGTATGATCCCCACAACGCTGATGCCTTTTTGCATGACTTAGAAGAATTCGGAGTGGACTGCGTGGAGATTACACAGAGTGCAAAAAGTCTCAATGATGCTACGACAGATTTTCGGCTAGAAGTCGAAGCTGGAAACGTTATTTATGACCGAAAAAATAAGCTGCTTACCTGGTCTATGGCAAATGCCAAGACGACCAGCAACAGTTTTGGAGAAATCAAAATCGATAAAGATCCGCAAGCCAAAACCAAACGCATCGATCCGGTTGACGCTGTGTTGGATGCGCATAAATTAACACTATCATTAGCGAATAAATATAAGAAATCGGTGTACGAAGAACGGGGCGTTCGCTCCATTTGAGGAGGTGAGACAACTGAGAATACCGTTTATATCTGATTGGTTGGAACGCAGAAGTGAATCAAGCAATCTGGAGAATCCGAAAAGCTGGCTATACCAAGCGTTGGGCATTCCAACAGGTAAAGGCATAGCCGTTTCTGCTGGCAGCGCCATGAGATCCACGGCTGTATTGTCCTGCGTTCGGATTTTGGCAGAAACGGTCGCGTCCTTGCCGCTTCCGGTTTACCGACGTATGAAGCCGCGCGGACGCGAACGAGTGGAACACCAAATCGGCAGGTTATTGCAAGTGAGCCCCAATCCCATGATGACGGCATTCACATTCCGCGAAACGATGATGGCGCATATCTTGCTTTGGGGTAACTGCTACGCTGAAATTGAATCAGACAATAGTGGTAATATTGTGGCACTCTGGCCGATCCCACCGAACCGCGTAGAGGTCATGGAGACGAAAGAGGGTGACATTTTTTATCGGGTAACGACAAGCAAGGGAGAACAGAAGAATATTCCAGCTTACGCCATGTTCCACATCCCCGGACTAGGGTTCGACGGGAAGAAAGGGATATCTGTAATTTCTTGGGCAAAACAATCTGTTGAATTAGCCCTGGCTACTGAGCAATTCGGTGCGGAATTCTTCGCCAACGGTACAAATGTGGGTGCAATCGCTACGCACCCAGGAACGTTGAGTGATACGGCATTTGAGCGACTACAAAAATCGCTTCGAGAAAAATATGAGGGGCTGGGCAAGTCTCACCGGATGATGCTGCTGGAAGAAGGAATGACCTTCGCCAAAAATACCATACCGCCAAACGATGCCCAGTTTTTGGAGACGCGCAAGTTTCAGACTCTTGAGATTGCGCGTATTTTCCGCGTCCCACCACACCTATTGGGCGACTTGGAACGGGCAACCTTCTCTAATATCGAGCAGCAGAGTACGGATTTTATGGTGCATAGCGTACGTCCGTGGCTGATCCGCTGGGAACAAACGATCAGTTGGAAGCTATTCAGCGAGAAAGAAAACAAGGTTTACTATGCAGAGTTCCTGATTGAAGGAATGCTGCGGGCGGATTCGCCTGCGCGCGCTGCTTTTTACAAGGAAATGTTCAACATAGGCGTATATTCACAAAACGATATCCGCGCAAAGGAAAATGAAAATCCTATCGAGGGTGGCGATCGGTACTTTGTACCGCTAAATATGCTTCCAGTAGACATGTTGGATGATTACTACAAACAGAAGAAAGAACCAATAGCTGATTCCAACCAACAACAACCGATTACGCCAGAGGGAGGTGAGAATAGTGACGAAGAAGGCGCAAAACAACAAGGAGCAACGGGAACTGATCCTACAGGGGAGCCTGCCGGAGGTCAGGAAGATTGATGGAGAGCCTACTAAGATCGTTGGGTACGCAGTCCGCTGGGATCAACTTTCACGTCCCATTTTCGGCATGTTTCAAGAGAAGTTTCAGCGTGGAGCATTTGCGGCGAGTTTGGTTTCTCCAGATGTATATGCTTCGTGGCAACATGATGCGCGTGAAATCCTTGGTCGCACGCCTAATACACTGTTGGTTGCTGAGGATGACATCGGATTGCGTTATGAAATCACGCCGCCAAACTGGGCAGAAAAATATGTCGAGTCGATTGAGCGCGGTGACGTGCGCGGCAGCTCCTTTATTTTCCGTGCTGTTAAGGAAGAATGGGATGAAAGCAATCCAGACATGGCAGTTCGAACAATATCTGAAGCTCAACTTTTTGAAGTAAGTCCTGTAACCACGCCTGCTTATCCACAATCATCGGTAGGTATCCGATCTGCTCAAGAAGTGTATGATAATCGTCCGCAACTTGAGCCAGACAACAAGGGTACTGGTGATAATCAGGAGGAAGAACAGCGTCAAGCGGATGTTAAGTTGGATTTTGAAATGAGATTAAGAAAATTGAATTTATAGGAGATGAAAAATTTGAAAAACCTGATCGAACTGAGAAAGAAGCTGGAAGCAAAGAAAAATGAAATGCGCAGCCTGATTTTGCAAGCGCAAGGCGAAAAACGCGGTTTTACGGAAGAAGAAGAAACCAATTACAGCGCGATGGAAGCTGAACAGCGCAGTCTCGAAGATGAAATCAAAATGGAAGAACGTGCACAAGCGCTTGCTATGTCTGGCGGCAGTACTCACCGTACTCCAGATGACCCAGAACACGAGGGTGAGTTCCGTGACTTCGGCGAACTGTTTATGACATATCGTACCAACCCATCCGATCCGCGTCTGCAAGAGTATCGCGACCTGGCTATGAGTTCTAATGTAACGGGAGGTATTTTTGTACCACCGCAATATTCGCAACAAATGCTGGAAATTTCCAGAGAACAGGCCATTGTGCGCCCGCGCGCTATGGTAATTCCGGCGGACAGCACGATGCCAGACGCAAACATTACTATGCCTGTGCTTGATCAAGGATCAGGAAGCAATATGTATGGTGGTGTGGAAGTTGAGTGGATTGGTGAAGGTGCAGAAAAGCCAAAAACTGACGTAAAATTCAAGGAATTGACTTTGACACCGCATGAAGTGGCTGGTCACATCGTTGTAACTGACAAACTGCTGCGCAATGCTCCAGCCATCAACGGAGTAATCAACCGCTTGTTCGGCGCTGCGATTGCCGCTGCGGAAGATAATGCATTCCTGTACGGCGATGGAAACGCAAAGCCTAAAGGAGCACTGGTCTCTGATGCTGCTAAGGTAGTCGCACGCAAAACAGCAAACGTAATTACTTATGTAGATATTGTTGCGATGCTGTCTAAAGCAAAACTTGGCGGCAGTTTGGTATGGACGGCATCACAGTCTGTGCTTCCGCAATTGCTGACAATGAAAGATGAAGCTGGCAATCTGATCTATCAGCCGAACATTGCGGCGCAAATCGGTGGTGCACTACTGGGTTATCCTATCAAGTTCACTGAAAACTCACCTACACTCGGAACCGCTGGCGATCTGGCTTTGCTTGATCTGGGATACTATGTCATCAAAGATGGTGCTGGTATCTTTATTCAATCTTCGGACGCGCCGCTTTTCACACAGAACAAGACGATCGTTAAGGCGTTTTGGAACGTGGATGGTAAGCCGTGGGTTAATGGTCCATTCAAACTGGCAAACGGATATGAGGTTTCGCCATTCGTTCGTTTGGGCATTCCAACTGCCTAATTAAAGTCGGTGAAAGGAGAGTAAACCATGACAAAAAAATATCTGGTAACCAATCCGTTCGTAGATAAGACGACTAATAAAGTTGTCTTGCCGGGTGCGGAGTATGAAGCGGATGACGAACGCGCGAAGCGCTTGCAGGCTGCTGATGTGATTGGCGCGGAGATCAAGCCGGCAAAGGCAGATGAACAGCCAACAACCAAAGTTGGTAAAAATGCCAAGGCTACGGATGCCGACGAAAAAGGAAGCTGACGCCAATGCTAATACCACTGAGCAGGGCTAAACCATTGTTAGGTATTTCTATGGATAGTGATCCATCGGATGACTTGCTGCTTATCTCCGCATTGCAGGCGGCAAGCACAGCCATTCAAAACTTTTTAAAGCGCGATTTGGAGTACGGGACATACAAGCAAACGCTTGATGCTCCTGATACTCCATTTTTGCGTTTGAAGAACTATCCGATTCACGCCGTCAACAGCTTGGAGCATCGCAGCATGACTGTGGCGGCTGAATCGTACGATATAGAAACGGATAATGGGATGTTGTTCCGGCGCGATGGATGGGGCTGCGGCGAACGCGTAATTAAGGTTGAGTATGTGGCTGGATATATTTTGCCGAGCGACATACCAGGAGTTCCTGAAAGCACACTTCCGGCTAACATCGAATATGCATGCGCTTTGCTTGCCCAGACATTGATGCGGCAGCCGGGCGTGACCGCTGAACGGGTGGGTGATCTATCTGTTAACTACAAGGACGATGGCGGCGATCTGCCGGGTGTAGTCAAAGCATTACTAATGAGGTGATTTCGTGCCGAGGTACAGACGTGCAAATGTTGAAATTAATGAACAATCGTATTTACCCGCTATCCGTATGGCGATGAAATTGTTGGCAAAGCAAGAAGTTCATATCGGTATGCAGGGCGATGCGGAACTGGCAATGATCGCTGGTGTGCATGAATATGGATCAGCAAAGATGGGCATTCCAGCTCGTTCCTTTATCGGGAGCGGGCTCAAGAAGTCCAAAGCCAAAATCACGAAGCTTGTACGCGCTGATATCACCGATATCATGCACGGCAGAGGGAAAAGCATACCCGCTTTTTTAGATGAGATCGGAGAACTGGGCAAGCAAATCACAGTTGCTAACTTCGACCGCATCAAAAAGCCAGGACTTTCACCCATTTATGCCAAGTACAAAAAGCAGGAAGGTGGCGGCAAGAAACTGCTGCAACGCGAAGCAGACCTTCGCGAGTCTCTGACCTATGTCAAGGTGTGGAAATGAGGTCATTTCGCTTCGGCGCAATGATGCGCAAATACAACACCGTGTATACGGCTGTCAGGACAGCCGCAGGAAGCCGAGATGCAGACGGGGTATGGATTACTGGTGAGGTGCAGAGGAAGCAACTGAGAGGGCATATACAGCCCATCAGTGAACGTCTGGTACAAGCAGATGGAGGTAGGTATACCGAGGAAGATCGGATGTTATACACGCAGCATGCTCACCAGACGGACGAGCTGGTCGAGTATCGCGGTGTGCAATATATCGTGTCCGAGGAAAAAGACCGCGAGTACAGCGACATTAACCAGTATGTATTAAAGAAGGTGGTTGCAAATGATACCGTTTAAAACCATCCGATCTACTATCGTGCGTAATTTGTCGGCTTATTTAGGGCTGGCATTAGTTGAGATGAGCGGCGGCGGGGATATTCCCAAAACCGCTTTTTTGACGTATGACATATCCGATATTGAGCCATTAACGCCTACAGCTCGTGAGGTGCGAGGTAGTACCGATCATTATCGTACCCGCACAGGGTTTACGGTTACATTTTTGAGTTATGCCGATGACAAAGCGACGAGCATCGAAAACGCGATGCGTGCGCAGGACTGGTTTAAGACATTTGGCTATCAGATGCTCAAGGATATTGACGTTATCGTGTACGAGATGACACCTGTATCTAATCGAGATGTATTGATTGGCGACGAGTGGGAGCGACGGCAGGGTTTTGATGTGGAGTTCCGCACGCAGTCGCTGGCTGAAATGCCACTCGTAGAGTGGATCGAGCAAACGAAATTAACAAGGAGTGAGTGACATTGTCTAATCTTAATGACGTAACTGTAGTCATTGATATCCAAAGACCAACGCCCAAAACTGGATTAGGTCGCCCGTTGATCATCGGCAGTAGCGGCGCGGCAACGGGCAAGGACTACAAAATCTATTATGAGTTGTCAGCAGTGCTGGCTGATTTCGCTAACACGACAGAGGTGTACAAAGCGGCATATGCGCTGTTCAATCAAGGTGACAATTCGCCGGAATCCATCGCTATTATGCTGTATCCGACTGGTGCAACACTGGTAGACTGGCTACCTACAATCTTTGCTAAAGACTGGTACTATCTCGTTTCCACCGATCGCACAGCGGCGAACATTATCGCTATTGCTGATGCAGTGGCATTGGACAATACGCGACAATTCTTCGCAGCAAGCAGTAGCAAGACCGATTTGGCAAACTACCTTGCGAAAAAATGGAAGCGAACTACTGTGTTCTACCACACCAACATCGCAAACTATCCAGATGCGGCACTAGTTGGTCAAGCGGGTAGTTTTGAAGCTGGATCGGCGACATGGAAGTTCCAACCTCTGAACGGTATTGTTGCACTCGATATGACACGTACTGAATTGGAAGCTATTCATGCTTTGGGAGCAATCACCTACGTTACCAAAGCGGGTGATGACGTAACCAGCGAAGGTAAAACAGTATCGGGTGAATACATCGACATTGTACAGTCTCAGGATTGGCTGATCATGAACATTGAACTTGCTGTGCAAAAGCTGTTCAACCGAGCGTCAGCAGCCGGCTCTAAAATCCCCTATGACAACCGCGGCATTGCTCAAATCGAGGGTGAGGTTCGGGTTGTACTGAAGCGCGCGGATGAAAATGAAATGATCGCGCATGATGATGACGGCTTGCCGCTATACAGTACAACATTTAAAACACGTTCCCAGGTTGATCCTGCGGACCGGGAAGCGCGCGAATACAAAGGCGGTTCGTTCGAATTCGAATTAGCCGGAGCTATTCACAAAACCAAAATCACAGGCCTGATTCGACTGTAATCAGGCTTTTATTTTTAAGGAGGTATTATCGTGACTGAAGCAAAAACTTATGATCCGCTTGACCTTTCCTTGCAAATTGGCGGCGTCTTCATTACGGCGATGAGCGAAGACATGGTGGAGGTTGAAAAAGATGAAGAAAGCTACAGTGTGAAAGTCGGCGCTCAAGGCGATGTAATCCGCAGCAAGGTCAACAATCCTTTGGCGACAATGACCCTGACCTTGTTGGCGAGTAGTCCTCAACTGGAATACCTTACCAAACTGGCTCGTACTGGCGAAATTGTGCCTGTAAGTATCATTTACAACGGAGAGGTAAAAGAGACAATTACGTCGACTCAAGCTTTTGTGAAAAAGCTACCTACTCGGACATACGGTAGCGAAGCAGAAGATCGGGAATTCGAACTGCAAATGCTCGATATGGATCAGACTTAATCTAAAAAACCGAAAAGAGGAAACAACATGCCAAACTATAAACAAAAAAAATTCACATCAAAATCCGGCAAAGAATATACATTCCAGCATCCAGGTGTGCGAGCCGTGTCCCGAATCAATGATGCTGCAAAAAACAAACACGGCGTTGTATCGGAGGAAAAACTGTCAGAAGAAATTCTGCGCTTGGTAATCGTTGCACCGAAAATGAAAATTGACGATTTTGAGGATTATGGTGAATATTCCGAAGTCGTCAACAAAGCATATGCCTGGGTAGCTGGGCAGGAGGAAGATGACGATGATCAATCAGAAGGAAGCGGAGAAAAGAGCACGGAGTAACTGGGCTCAGTGGCGGCTATTGTTGTCTGATATGAGTATCACGTATTCAGACTTGGATAACATGGATCAGGACGACATAGCAGAAGCTAACGCTGCTCTTGATCTACACGAGAAAATGCAGAAGAAAAACAGCAAGAAGTAAGGGCGCCCTGTGGCGTCCTTTTTTGTTGAGAAGGGAGTGAATCATGGGTGTAATTGGTAACCTCATGTTTGCTGTTGGATTCAAAGCCAACACTGGTCCGCTCGGCGATGTGGAAAATAAAATCAGTGGTCTAAAGATCGGTGTGGTTGGTCTCGGTGTTGCTCTGGGTGGCATTGCAGCAGCGTCGGTTAATGCGGCATCACAATTTGAGCAGGCAATGGCTCAGGTGCAGATGACTACAGGACAAACTAACGACCAAATGGAGCAGACGCGAGAAATTGCAAAGGGTCTATACTCGCAAAACTTTGGAGCTGACTGGGCTGATCTGGGCACATCTATATCTACTGTGGCTCAAGTTACCGGACAGACCGGTGCAGAGCTAGAAAACACAACAAAAAATGCTTTGTTATTGCAGCATGCCTTTGGTTATGAAGTGGCTGAGTCCGTGAAGACCACGGACACAATGATGAAGCAGTTTGGTATAACCAGCGAGCAATCGATGAACTTATTGGCACAAGGTGCGCAAAAGGGACTCGACAAGTCGGGCGAGCTGATGGATACGGCGAACGAGTATGCCAACCAGTTCAAATCGCTCGGCTTTTCAGCGGATGAAATGTTTGACACACTCGCCGCCGGCAGCGCTAACGGTGCGTTTAACTTGGACAAGGTCGGCGATGCAGTCAAAGAGTTTAACATCCGTGCAAAGGATGGTTCTAAAAGCACTAATACAGCGTTCCAGATGTTAGGTCTGGATACCGAGAAGATGATGCACACCTTCGCCGCCGGTGGTCCGGAAGCGAAAAAATCATTCCAACAAGTTCTGCAAATGATAGGTGATATTGAAGACCCGGTTCAGCGTAATACCGTCGGTGTGGCTCTTATGGGTTCTCAGTTTGAAGACCTTGAAGCGAGCACAATTAAAGCGATGGGGCACGCTAAAAGCCAGTTTGACCAAACCAAGGATACGATGGAGCAATTGAATAAAATCAAGTTCAATTCGCCTGGCGAAGCAATGGCGATGTTCGGTAGGCAAATCGAAACCGGTATCCTTATACCGATCGGCGAAAAGCTATTGCCGTATTTGAACAAGTTCGGTCAATGGGTCGCTGATCACAAGCCACAAATAGAAGCTTTTGGACAGGCGATTGGCGATAAAGTGGCTGCTGGTATTGATGGTGTTACTGCTGCTGTGCAGGCTGTGTTGCCTACTCTAAAGGCAGTCTGGCAGGATGTGAGTGGTGTAGCCACCGCGATGTACCAATGGGAAGGATTTCTGCCCGTTGTAGCTGGCTTGGTAACGGCTTTTTATACTTACCGAGCAGCAATGGCTTCGGTTGTCGTATGGCAGAAATTGCAGGCGATCTGGACAGCTAGAGCAATCATTTGGCAGACGGCGCTTAACGTGGTCATGAGCCTTAACCCGATCGGCGTAGTAATAGCAGCTATCGTAGGTTTGGTGGCAGCATTCGTTATTGCTTACAAGCGTTCAGAAACATTCCGGGATATTGTAAATAAGGCGTGGGCATCCATAAAGGTCGCCTTCAGTGCAACCATGAACTTTTTTACAGTCACGGTTCCGCAGGTGTTCAATAATATCGTCGTATGGATCATCAATGCATTCAATAAGGTCAAATCATTCTTCACGGTAACTATTCCGGCCATCTTTAATACGGTAATTAATTTCATCATTACATGGGGTCCGTTATTCTTGATTGCTCTAACAGGACCGATCGGTATTGCAGTGGCATTGGTCGTTATGTACTGGGATCAGATTTATGCGTTTACAGTATCCATTTTCAGCGCAGCAGCGGCTTGGATCGCCGGCATTTGGAATAGCATCACTGGAGTCATAAGCGGAGCGGTCATGGGCGCGTGGAACTTCATCGTAAACGCATGGAATGCGGTTAAGTCATTTCATTTATCGATTTTCACTGCTATATACATCTTTCTTAATAATGTATGGACGAATATCGTTACTGCTGTGACTACTAAGGTCACAAGCATTTCAACGACAATAACAAATATCTGGAACAATATTACGACCTTTTTACAAGGTATCAACCTGCTAGAAATCGGATCAAATATCATCGACGGTTTGATTAACGGTATCAAAGCCAAGGCGACCGCAGTTGTTGACTCTGTTAAAGAGATTGGTAATAGCATTACTAGCGCGGTTACCAATGTGCTAGATATCCACTCACCATCACGCGTGTTTAAATGGATCGGTGAAATGGCAGGCGCTGGTTTGCAGATTGGTATTCAGGGCACGCAACAGACGGTCGGCGGTGCTGCTGCTGATCTGGCCACAACCACCGTGGATCATATGCAACCTGCATACAACGGGGCTAATTATACGCCGGAGAATGCACCAGCGCGCGGACGCTCTGGATCGAGTGGCACCATGATATTTAACTTCAATATCAACGTCGATGGAGACAGTGGATCGGCAGAAGAAATTGGACAAAGTATAGCTGCTGAAGTTCGGCACGAAGTACAGGCAATCCTTGAGCAAACATTCCGACGTATGGGCTTGCCGATGCCGGAGGTGAATATGTAATGGCGTTGATTGAAAAGCAATATTACTGGATCGAAAAGGAAAGCTTGTCCTATCCGAATCAGATCACTTCTGAGCCTATCGAAAAAGGTATTGATGTTACGGATCATGTACAGCGTCAGGCACGGGTATTATCCCTATCTGGCGCTGTGACCGGTCCTGATGCAGCGAAGAAGTTGGGATATCTAAAAAAATGGAATGATAATGGAATTATCGTTAAGTATGTAGGTCGTAATGCTTTTACCGGTATTGTATCCGGGTTACAAAGCGATCACGAATATACAACAGCTGACGGCTTCACTTTCTCGTTTACACTGACCGAAGTTCAGGTAACGGAATCATCGTATACTGCCAAATTGCCTACGCCTGTTAAGGCTCAGGTAGTTAAGATAGTGAATTCAGGGGTGAAGCAGAAAAAAAGCAAAACTAGCAAGGGTAAGGGTAAAACAAAAGGCAAGAAAGGAAAGGGCAAAGGAAAAGGTAAGGGTAAAGGTAAGAAAGGGAAAGAAAAAGTGGAAAAGGTAAAATTCGTTAAGGGCAGCCCGTGGGCGACGTGAGGTGAAATATGGATTACGACTACATCGAAATCGAAAAAGAGAACATTCCTTATCGATTTGATATTACTCTGGCTGATGAATTGTTCACCTTCGAGGTACACTACAATGCCGAATACGACTACTTTACAGTTGCACTGGAAAGGGATGACGAAGTTCTAACATCTGGCGAAAAAATCGTTCATGGTATCCCGTTGTTCTACGATATCCAGGACAATCGATTTCCGAAGGTGCCCATTGTGCCATACGACGAATCTGAAAAAAATACTGTGGTCAATTGGGAGACGCTGGGGAGCAGCGTCTTTTTATATGTAATTGAGGATGATGAAGATGACGAAGAATAACTTCGGTCGTGTTGTCGAGGTATTGACGGAAAACATGAAGTTCTCCAGCTTGAATTTTAATATCGAGGGCAAAGTTCCTTTCGATAACGATCCGCTACCCAACGAATCCGAGATTAAAATCTGGAACTTATCGGATAAAACATTGAATAACATCAAGCGCGGTAAAGTGCTTATGCTGAACGCTGGGTACACTGGCGATGTTGGGTTACTGCTGCATGGATATATTTCCAATGTATCTACGACGTGGGAAGGCGTGGATAAGATCACGACTATACATGTGCTGGATAGCGAAGACTTGTCGAAACGCGTTGTAAAAGAAATCGCTTTCGCCGAAAACACGCTCGCAAGCAAGATCATCAGACAAATGGCGACCTATATTGGATTGCCGATTGCTCAGATGGAACTTAACCAGGACTATCGTTATCAGGAGGGCTACACTGCAAAGGGAGAAGTAACGGAGATTATCAGCAAGGTTGCGAAGGATTGTGCTACATCGGTATACATCAACAAAAATAAGCTTTATGTGCGTAATCTGCGCAGAGGCGGAGACGATTTGTTCACGCTCAACAAGGAAACGGGTTTAATCGGCACGCCCGGGCGTTTTGAGAAAGATGGAATGAAGGGATTCAATATTAAAATGCAGTTGCAACATAGAGTAACAACGGCATCAGCCATTGATCTTAAATGTTCCGTTTTCACAGGTCTTGTGCATGTACGTAACGGATCACACAATTTGAGTCGTACAGGCGACTTTGTTACGGAAGTGGAGGCGATACTATGAATGATCCGTCTGGCGTGTTGGGTGCGCTGCTGGCTGCATTTCAGCGGAAGATTGGCAACGACTTGCACGCATCCTTTCCTTGTCGAGTAATCGCTTACGACGAAACCAAACGGCTTGCCAGTGTGCAACCTTTGGTGCGTATCACAGATGACGAACCGGCTTTGATCGAGCGCGTTCCTGTGATGGGGCAACGTCTCAAGCTATTATCTGGTGGTAGTCCGCAAGACTACGTACCTATGTATCTTCCTGGCGATATCGTGCTTGTGTCCGTGTGCGATAACGAGATTAAAAATGTACTGTCTGGATCGGTTGCTACGCCGGATAGCACCCGGCAGCATGATCGTAATGACTGCGTAATTATAGGGGTGATCTTTTGATATCTCCAAAATTAGATGCAGATGGTGATCTCATCATTAACGAGCAAGGCGAACTGGTCATGATTGAAGACGACGACGAGCTGCTTCAATGCTTGCGTATCGGACTCAACACGAACCGAGGGGAATGGTTCTTGAACCCGGATTTAGGAATTGATTTCAGCCTATACGTTGGGAAGAATCCTAATGAAGAAGAAATGCGCAGTGATTTAGCCGACGGCATATTGCAGGAAAGTCGTATCGACTCAGTAGACGAGATCACATTTGAACGCGATCTTCCCTCGCGCCAACAGACGATTAGTTTTAAGGCAACTAAAAAAACGGGCGAAGTCATCGCAACGGAAGGAGTTGATATAGGTGCTGGATGAAACGGGGTTTAAACGCAAACGTTTCGAAGACCTATTTGCAGAGATCGAAGACAAAGCAAAAGAGACGCTTGGCGATAACATCAACACGTCAGAACGTTCACCGCTTGGCATCTTGCTTCGCTTGATGGCGTGGTTCCTCGCCGTTCTATGGTCAGTAGCGGAAAAAGTGTATTACTCCGGCTATGTTAATACCGCAGAGGGAGCGAGTTTGGATCGGCTTGCTCCGTATGTTGGCGTGTCGCGTATTTTGGAACAATACGCTACCGCAACGGTATCGATCACTGGTACACCTGGATATACTGTGCCAGCTGGTTTCTTAGTAGCGACAAGTGAAGACTTTCAATTTGAAACTACAGAGGATATGAAGTTGGGTAGTAATGGAACTGGTACGGTAGCGGTCGAAGCGATGGAATCGGGATTGGATAGCAACGTTGCTGCTGGGACGATTAAAGTCATCGTCAATCCAACACCTGACGTAACCGCTGTTAATAATCCCGCGCCTGCCGCTGGGGGGCGTTCCAAACAAACGGATGCCGAGTTCAGGGCGTTATTCGATGCGTCTGTAGCGTCTGGTGGAGCTGGTACTGTAGATGCTATTAAAGCAACGTTAGGTGCTGTGCCGGGCGTGCGAGCAGTAGAAGTTATAGAAAATCGAACCATGAACGTTGACTCATCCGGCAGACCGCCGAAAAGTTTCGAAGCTTATACGCTTGGTGGTAATCCGGCAGATATCGGAGCGGCGCTACAAAGTGTGAAGGCAGGAGGCATCGAACCATACGGCAGCATCAAAGTGCAGACGCCGGATATTGGTGGCACGATGCGAGATATGTATTATAGCCCTGCCGTTGTTGTTCCTATACACATCCAACTAGGTGTTTACAAAACGTCATCCTATCCGGCTGATGGTGATGCGCAAATACGATTAGCGTTAACGCAATTTATTGGCGGTCGTGCAGCAGATGGCACAGTATATGCCGGGCTGACAATGGGTGATGATGTGGTCCGCATGCGCCTAGCATCTAAAATTTACGCAATACCAGGCGTAGAAGATGTGACGGTGAAGTTATCTAAGACAACTACCGGATATCAAGAACAAAATATTGTTATTGATATTAATCAGGTAGCGCAAACCGATGCCAATTGGATCGAGGTGACTGATTATGATTTCAGTCGCTAAGATTTTGGAAAAGCTGACGGATGTATTCGCCAAGCGTCCGGATAGCACTATTGGCAAGTTGCTGACTATATTATCGGACAAAATGGGCGAGCTGGAGGTTACGTTTAATAAAATCGAGGAATGGCGTGATATCCAGAAAGCTAAAGGAGCCACATTGGATCTGATCGGCTCTAATGTTGGCCAGAAACGCGGTGCGGCATCAGACGCTGTATACCGGATTATGATCCAATCCAAAATCGCGCGTAATTTATCCAAAGGCGATATCAATACAATCATCCGAGTCATTGCCTTAGCGCTATCGGCGCAATATTCCGAGATAAAAATTCTGGAAAAATATGAGGATGAGTTTGACCCAGAGCCGGCTGCTATCAGTTTGATACAGATGCCGATTGATAAGTTGAACGCGTCAGGTATTAGCTTGCCACAGTTCATCCAAATCATTCAGCGCACAGTAGCGGCAGGCGTGCGAGTTTCCTCGGTCCAATTGGTCGGCTCGTTCCGTTTTTCCGACATGGCAGATCAAACGGAAGAAAATTCAAATGGTGGCTTTGGTGTGGGTGAATTTGGGTACTTATTTGACCCAGACGACAGCCCAGAATTACCTATTTAGGAAAGGAGATAACGCATGGGATTTTTGGAGAATTTACCTGTTTGGTTAGCTGCTGGCAGCGAGCCACCTGTAGCATTAAAAAATTCTGGCTACAAAGAGAAGGACGCGCCAGCCCCTAACCATTTCAATTACATGTTCAATCGCACATACAAAGCCTTAGACGAGCTGCAAAAAAACGCTGTCCATAAAGATGATTACAAGACAGTCACCGATCCCGTAACCGGATTAGCTGTACGCCTTAATACAGCGGCGTCTAGCGATATCACTTTGCAGCCAGGACTACAAACGATCCAGGCAGCACGGGACATGCCATTTAATTTGTCCGGTATTTCGGGACGCGTGTTGCTAAACCTACTAGGTCGAGCAGGTAACTTTGAGGTGTTAACCGGCTGGACAGTAGCAGGAGCTGCTATAGCCTTAAATACAGCTAACGCACTTTACGGCAGTAACTGCGCCCAAATCACATTAAGCGGATCATCTGGACGAGTCAGTCGATCGGTTACAACTGTGTCTGGCAAACGATATCTGGCAGCCGTAGAAGTTCGAATTGGCACTGCTACAAATGCTTATGTATATGTAACGGGCATGAGTAATGGCGCACCGGTGAATAATACTGCTGGCTATACTCTTATTTATGTTCCATTCACGGCGAACTCTACAACGACGGAAATTGGTGTGATGGTCAATGGAGCCAATGGGCAAACTGCCTATGTAGACGGCTTTAGGCTATATGAGCTACCGTCCAACGACTATTCCTTGATTTCAAACATGACTGCTGTAGATGTGGCCAACCGTTATCCATACACGGAAGGTCTGGCTGGTGTACGTAACCCATATGCAATCCGTTGGACATCGACTGCTAGAACGGATGTTGCTGCAATACTTGCGTTTGATACGGAATTGCTTGCGTCGCCTGTTCCGACAGATGATGCAGAGCGGGATCGGTTGGAGCAGGGGGTGGATGGACAGTATTATAAAACCAGTACATGGCGCAAGATGGCGCTGACTGGCGATCTGGCATGGGCACTGCGATCATCCAACACAGGCATTAAACGAGTGCAGATTACTGCACTCGGAGCAGGGGTGTCTACAACACCGCAAGGCTGGATAATTAAATATGACGGCAAGATTATGCAAAATGACCTGGGTGCGATCGCCAACTGGAGCAGCGGTGATATCTGGCAGCTTGGCGACACTTCGTACAATAACTTGATTGTATCGATCGCAACGGCAGATAGCGGATGGGGAGATAACTATAGCCCGACCGTGGATGAGATTAAGGCATATTTTTACGGCTGGAAAATGTACGACTACAATAACGGCAGTGGTACATCAGTCTATAACGCGCAATCTGGTCAAGTTAAAGGCTGGTGTCGGCGCATTCCTGGCGCTGATCCTTCACAGGCTGGGAGTTATGTCGAGGGTACGCAAACACTGCCAACCGTGCAAGCGGCAGGTTGGACGTCGTATGAGCTTATGTATAAGCGAGCACAAGTAAATACAGAGCCTGTACCGTCTGAGGGTGCACTTAATTTGTTACAAGGCGACAATATCGTAGAGGTTGGTAGCGGCTTGGTTTTGAGAGAGGGCGCCAAGCCCTTGCGAGATAGCGTGGCTTGGAATATAAATCACGGCGCAGCCGGATATGAGTCGTCTTTGCTGAAATTTAAAGCTGATCGATTTATTAATGTATACAAAAATGGCTATGTCGATCCGTGGACGCTGTACCCAAGTGGTACGACTATAGCAGGGGCTTTGGCGCAACGTGGGTTGGACAGATACGATCCAACCGCTGTGTACACTGCAAGCTATATACGTTTGGATAAATTTCCGGTTGTAGCAATCGCAGGCAGCCTATCTGTTAATGAGCGCGCAATCTTGGATGATCTTATCCGTGACGTACAACAGGTTACACGTCGTGTATCTGTTAATGAGTTACGAAAATCGGAAAAAGACGCAGCGGCACCTTTAATTATGCCTACATTACTAAATGGATGGAGTCCGGTAGCAAGCTTCGTCAATGGTTTTAAAAAAATAGGTAGCACTAATATCGTACTATTTTCTTTTGGAGTGACGGGTGGCGCAGGCGCGGTGTCCACCGTGCTAGCAAAGCTTCCAGCAGGCTACAGACCCGGTAAGACTTACGGCTTTACGATTACAAGCCGTAATGCGGACAGTTCAGTTATCACTAATTCCGGTGGCGAGGTTCGATCAAATGGGGATATTGTCTTTGCGACGGGTGCCGCGCAAACGGCATTCTTGCAAATATCAGGCGTTTTCGAAGCTGAATTTTAAATGAGGGAGGAATACTATGAAGTCCGTTCCTTTTGTGGACAGAGAAGGTTATTACGTTGAGGATGTTTTAGTCACATCCAATGATTTTAAATCAGTGTTAAACCATGCATCTGTTTACCGTGATCCGGTTATCATGGGCTATACAGTAGGGTATCCTATTCCAGAGGGTCTATATAAGCCGCGATTAGACATAGAACGTTTGAAGCATGAGTATAAAAGTGACGATGCCCAAAATTGGCCGGATGGATCTGATGCGGAACTGGCTATGTCATTTTGGGTTGAAGGTTTGACAGATGAGGAAATTGCAGAGATTAAAAAACCTAATCCGCCAAGTGAAATGGATGTTATCAGGCAGGAGAATGCAAACCAAAACTCCGAAATCTGGGAATATTTACTCTTTGGAGGTGCTTGATTATGGCATTGCCAGCAGCGGCATTGCAAGCGTTTTGTATAGTGGTTTTCGAGACAGGCCCACGGGCTCTTAATTCTTATCCTGAGTCAGCCTGGCCGGAGATTATGGGACATGCAACTCAAGTTAAACAATATAGTATAGGCGTATATGATACTACCTTAGCAGCCGGTCGGATCACTCAAGCACAGTATGATGCTATCGTCGGTATGATGCCGCCCGCGATAGTTCCAACCGCAGAACAACAAACAGAATCGACAGAGTGACCCAACGCCGAAAGGCGTATTTTTTATGCCCAAAACAGAGACAGAGAGGTAGTGAGGGGTTTGGGGGATGAGGTTTCACAAATCATAAGAGTGGCCGCGACTGCCATTGGCGCAGTCGTAGGCTATGCGTTTGGAGGGTGGAGCGTGTTAATTCATTTACTGCTTATACTCGTTGTGGTGGATTGGCTGACCGGTTGGGCAGCAGCGTGGATGCGTGGCGAGCTGAAAAGTCGAAAAGGATTCCACGGGGCGACTCGTAAGGTCGCCATTTTCGCTATTGTGACAATCGCACATTTTATCGATGCGGCGCTTAATTTGAGTGTTTTTCAAGATGCTGTAGTGTTCTTTTACATCGCGAACGAATTATTGTCAGTGATCGAGAATGCGGGGAAGATGGGACTGCCTATGCCGGACGTATTACGTAACGCAGTTGGTATTTTTGAATCGAAAAGGAAACCGGCAGAGAATCCCGTTTTAATCCCAGAAGCGCAGCCGGAAGCTGTGAAGGAAGAGAAGTCAGAGGAGGATGAGAAAGTTGGACATGAACAAATATAATATCGAACGGCGCTATATCGACAAGCGTCAAAACGTTCGGCCTGGTCTCCGGCTTGTATCCGGTACACCGGGCTTTTTTGTTTCTCACGACACGGGGAATCCGGGTGCATCAGCAGACAATCACTTTAAATATTTTCAAGATTTAGTTGGACGTAGCGCTTCGGCACAGGTCTTTATCGACGATCAAAAGATTCTGGAGATTATCCCAACCGGTACGGGGATCGATCCGGCTGAAAAGGCATGGCATGTCTTGTACAATGTCACGACGGATAATGAGCGTTTTGGCGATGATGCAAACGACATCGCGTTGGGTGTGGAATTGTGCTATGGCGGCAATATCGACTTTACCGCTGCATATGATCGGTATGTATGGTATTTGGCATACTGCTGCGCCAAGTGGAATAAAAATCCACTGATCCACATTGCAAGTCATCGCCAGCTCGATCCGGCACGTAAGCGTGATTGCGAGCAGGCTTTGGCGACCGGCGGCAAGACGTTTAAAGATTTGATCTATGATATAAAGACAGCAATGGAAGATAAGACACCAGCACCGCTTGATTTTGCACCTCTGAGCGGCTATTTAGCGCGTACATTGATCGATACGTATGTACGCCCTACTTGGCAAGCTGAGCACGAAGCAGGCAATACGGAAGCAGCAGCTCACTACTCACGACTAGCAGATAATATTCGATCGTCAGCAGGGATTGATGCAGATGGTCATGCGTTGGCTGCTGCTATCAAACTTCCAAAATCTAATGCTCAGGAATGTATCATCCGTTGGTTGTCGCCGGCATGGTTTGCTGCACAAGCTAAGGACAATGAGGAAGGTAAGAAACACTTTAACAATTTTGCGAATGCACTTCGGGTAGCTGCCGGAATGCCGCAAGAATAGGAGAGGTTTATAATGGATAATATGAATTTGGTATTGGCTTTTGCTTCCGTTTTGTCAGCTATCATCGTAGCATTGGTGCAACTGGTTAAGAATACAATCAACGTACCTAAAAACCTTGTACCGTTGATCGGTCTGGTTATTGGTATCCTGATCGGAGTAGCAGCATATCCATTTACCGACTTGGAAATGGTTCCGCGCTTATGGGCAGGCGGTCTAGCTGGTTTGTCTGCTACAGGGCTGTTTGAGTTAACATTGAGCAACCGACAAGGAACCACGAAAGAGTAGCGCTTGACGAATTTAAAATAAAAGCAAAAATGGTTTAAACAAGAAATGACAAAACCCTCTGCCAGCTATTGCCGGTAGAGGGTTTTTTTATTTATCTTCTATCAATTAAATGATACTGCATCGGCATTCTTATTCAACTCTTCAAAGTCTTCGCCGCCTAAGTACTTAAATTGCCGCTTCGCGCTATCCAAGTCATTGGCTTTGACCATATCGGCAAGATTTTTGAATGCTTCCTGCTGATCCGGCGCAACTCTAGGAGCGTATTTTTCAAGTACGCCTACAGCACTATCGAAACGATCTTTACTGAGCGTTCCACGTACACTAAGTTCAATATATGATTGAGTTTCGTTAAGCAGTATTTCCTTATAGCTTTCTTGCCACTCAGCTTCTGTAGGCTCAGTAGATTCCTTTTTAGTTTCAGCAGCTGGCGCCTTCTCTGCAACCGTTTCTGTCTTCTTTTCTGTAGCAGGAGCTTGATCCGTAGACGCTTCCGCAACCTTTGTCTCTGTAGATGGTTGCGAGGCTTCCTGCTTCGTTGTAGCAGGCTCGTTTGGGCTTGAGAATATAAGAACCATACCAAGGATGAAACAACCCCAACCAGCAAGGAACAATTTAAAAGAACGGTTCTGATTTTTTTTGCGCGTTACCGCGTACATTACAATTAACACCACGAAGGCTACGACCAAAAGAAAGCCGATGACAGCCAACATAAGCACTACCCCTTTATAGTTAATATGTACTACTTTTTAATTATACATACAAATCATGGAAAAGGATTCATATTTTTATTTTATTTCAGAGATTTTTGTTATTTGTCAGTATACTATTGAACATATATTTACTATAATTTATTTATTAATTTGGATGTGGAGGGAAAATATTGTTTATTGAGGCATTCCGCTTCATTATATGCTCAAGCATCGAAGCCTTTGCGGGATTAGCTCTAATGGTTTCTGTATTCCGTATTTCGCCAGCTAAGTATGTATGGCCTGTATCTTTCTTGCTTCTGGTTGTGAATTTGGTCAGCTACCTTTTAAGAGCCGAGCAATTATCTTATATCGCACCTGCCTTGATAACCGTCCTGTATGTATTGGTTATTACAATCATAATCCGCATACCTGTACTGTGGGCAGCAATCATGGCAGCGATCGGAATGTTGATATATACGTTATTACAGGCTGGTGTGATTTTGACATTGTACGGATCGTTTGATACTAGCATGCAGTATTCGGTAAAAGGATCAATAGTACAGTTGGTGACAAGTGCAATCGCACTTGGAATAGTATGGTTCTTGTTAAGATTCAGAATCGGTTTTATTGCAGACTTCGAAAAGCTTAGGTTTAAATTTGAACATGTGGCTATACTGATATTTATTACTTCTGCATTAATAGTCTTATCATTATTGATGTATGTGAACAATCTCTACTACGTGATAATATTCATGTCTCTTTTAGCTGTTGTATTGCTGTATTACGCTTTTAGAAAAGAGGCTGAATATGATTGACCAGTTAGCTCTTAAAGCAGCAACTTATATCAAAAATCAGGCTCCTGCGGATCATCCTACTAGCATCGCAGTATTGAAGCATGCTCTAGCGATCCTTATTAATATGGCAATGATTATTTTTGTGGTTATAGTGATAACTTCAATGCTCGGAACTTTGAAATTGGCTGTTATATCCATGACTTGTTTCGCTGTCCTGCGACAAATTACTGGCGGGTATCACTTGAAGTCTGGTATACAATGCGTAGTCGTTTCCTCATTACTATTTATCGTTTTACCTTTAGTTGCCATTCCCGATTCAATCATTATTTATTTCACCCTCATAAGCATGCTGCTTTGTGTAATATTTGCACCATCTGACATTGCCAAACAATCTCGAATACCTGCCAAATTCTATCCACTTCTAAAAGCATTAGGAGTTATTGTAGTTGCGAGTAATTTGCTGATCGGTTCAGATATAGTCGCGCTTTCTTTTTTAGCACAAACATTGTTATTGATTAAATGGAGGAGGTGATCGTATGCGTTTTTATGGAATGATAGCTACAGCTCTATCTTCGCTAGCAATGTTTTTTGTTTCCACTGCCAGCATTAGCTTTATCTATTCCCCAGAAGCACCTGAAGAATTGTTGAAAAAATAGGAGTGGTAATATGCTGTCAGTAACAAGGGAGGTAGATGGGGATACGGGCATACTGAATATTGACACTGGAACAATTTGGTACATGGAATATGATCGACATATTGACCGCATTGTTGTGCATACCCAACGATCGATGTACTATATGACCGGTACATTAAAGTATTGGAAAATCGTACTTAACAACTCCGGTTTAAACTTTGCTTTGGTTGATCGGAATGCTCTTATTAACATCAATAACATTATAGAAATTGATACCAATTATAGAGACGCTTACTTTGATGAAGTTAAATCAAAGGTTTGCACTTTGGCCAGACATAAATTTGCAGACAATATAAAAGATTTAAAAAGTAAAAATCCTTATATACAATTCACTACACCCGTATAAACGGGTGTTTTTTGTCGTTTTAGTGTCGTAATACTGTCGAAATATGGGTTCAATTCATTCTGCCAATTTTTGTTTACCATTTGTTATAAATGGTATTTAATAGTAACAGAGGTCGTTAATCACAAATGACCTAATATCACAAAATAGAGTAGTGGCAAATGAAATTACATATGACTTTGGAACTTAAAGTTCCAAAATGGCCCAGGGGAGCTGCGGCGGCAACCGCAGTGTTTACTCAGCACCAAACTTGAACTCGTATATCTGATCCATCCTTACTTCCAGTATCACTGATGCTGCATATAGCGCGTCGATAGTCATCGTGCGCTTGTTATTGCAGTAGTGAGATACCATCCGTACATCGATTCCGGTTTTACGAGCAAAATCAGTTTGGGACAAGTCGCGCTTGTCTAACCAATGCTGTAGCAAACATCTCCCGTGGGAGACTTTAATCATTTTGCCCTCCTTCTGGAAAGGAGACATAACCCAATGAAGATTATACCAAAGTAATCCTTCCGGTGAAACGAGAACAAAAAAAGAACAGAAATATTAACCGGAGGGCGAATATGAATAAGAACAAAAATGTTTTTGCTCTATTGAGGAACAATCGTGGGATTGATCTGGATAGCGTTTCTAAGAAATTGGGAATTAGCAAGAAGAACTTGCTTAAATACGAAAATGATTTCGGAAAGACACCAGCCCACGTAGCGTTCAAATTGATGATATTCTACAATCAAACACCTGCTTTATTTAGTTATAATGGATAAAAAAAGAGGAGTTAGTCTCATTAGAAACTAACTCCTCTTTTTACCTTGCCCACACTTTGCCCACACACGCAGTTCCGAAGTTGCAAACAATGCACTTATATAATAGAAGAAACCGTTAATAATTCACGATTATCATATAATGCAAACAGTGCATTTTAATGAATAAAACAGAAATGGTATTCCCCCTAATCGAATATACACTTCGAATGAAGCAACGTGTGTTGATTGCAACGCCAAGACGTGATGTCGTGCTCGAACTTGCTCCAAGACTTGGGCAGGCATTTCCCAATGAGCAGGTAGTTGCTCTGTATGGCGGTAGTGAAGAACAATGGATACAAGGTGCGATCACCATTGCTACTACGCATCAACTGCTGCGTTATCATGCTGCATTTGATCTGATCATTATTGATGAAATTGATGCTTTTCCTTATGAAGGAAATCAAATGCTAGCCTATGGCGCATATACCGCCTGTCATCCAGCAGGCAAATTTGTATATTTATCCGCCACACCTTCAGAGGAGTTATGCCGAGCGATTCGTCAGGGAAAATTAGCACATGCAAAGGTTCCGGTGCGATTTCATGGGCATCCGTTGCCTGTACCCTGTCGAATCAAATCCTCCTCGTTTGTAAGCTGGTATAGTCGTAGCAAAATTCCAACCGAGCTAGTGCAGCAAATTCAGCATTCTATTGATCGAGGCGCGCAAATTTTCTGCTTTATGCCTCGTATCGCCTGGATCGAACCTATGGTTATTTTATTAAAACAGCATTTTCCGATGTTACACATTGCAGGAACGTCGTCAGAAGATGAACAACGTGCTCAAAAAGTATTGCAATTTCGGGAACGCCGGATTCGGCTTCTTGTAACGACGACGATATTGGAACGTGGTGTAACCGTTCCATGTAGTGATGTGTATATTATTGACGCGCACGATCGGGTGTATGCTACCTCTGCACTGATTCAGATGGCAGGGCGAGCAGGCAGATCCAAGCAGGACCCGGCAGGCAAAGTGATTTTTACCGCATCGGAATACGGTCGTAGTCAGAGACAAGCGATTGGCCAGATCCGCTTTATGAATCGTATCGCACGTAAACACAATTATATTGTAGCTTGTCCAGAAAGGAGATAAGTCGATGAATCGCTTTCCTGGTGCTACAGGCTGGAGTAAGCTATGGCAGTATTTGCATCCACAATATCGGCAATGTATGAGCTGTGCCCATTCGATTCCGTCATCATCCGGATATGATGGATTATGTTATACATGTGCCAGCCAGATTCCGTGGATTACACAGCCTCATTGTAAAATATGTGGACGGAGCATCGATTGTCCCGATTGCCGCCGTCAGGAGATGGGGCGAAGGTATTTTTGGCTTAATCGTAGTGCTGTTCGTTATAATGCCGATATTCGTAGCTGGATGGCTGCGTATAAATATAGAGGAAATGAGCGCTATGAAGGCTTGTTTGGACAGCTAATCATAGAAGGATATTATCGTCTTCAGGCAGAGTTAAGCCATTATTGTGGACAAAAGTGGTCTCCAGTCTGGATTACCGCTGTGCCAGCAAGCACGAATCGCTTGCAGGAACGTGGTTTTGATCAGGCTGAACAGATGGCTTGCCGGCTAGCAGCCGCTCTCAAGCTACCTTATTTACCGCTATTACAACGCAATAAGCAAACGGTAAAACAGAGCGAGCAAGGAAGACAGGAACGCATTCGTAATATGACAGGAGTTTTTTCCTATTCGGCTACCGCTAGTTCGCTTCTACATAAACAGCTGTATCCGTTTCATAAACAGAATATCGTTGGAGCATCTTCCTATTCGATTGAGCCAACCCGTCCTATCTATACAAATTCCGCATTAAAGCCAGCGGGTACTCAAGCATCTCGTAATGAACAATATGTAGCTGTAAATGATAAAACCATTCCTATTCTGCTCATTGATGACATTTACACAACAGGAAGTACAATCAATAATTGCGCGATAGCATTGCATGAACTGGGAAAGCAATGTCATATGCAATTTCAGATCATCTCGCTCACCTGTGCACGCTCCTAAATCGTTCCTAATAAAATAGGAAAAGTAGCTGTAGCTATTGTAAATTCATAGCGATCCGGATCATTAATGTGAGCAAATCGTGAGCAAAAGGGTAACCAAACTTTTAATTTATTAAGTAATGCTAATAAAATGCACCTTTATTTACGATATAAATAAAGACATCTTCATTAAATGACCTTAGAGTTTACACAACATAGATGGAATAATACTGATAGGAGGCGAGCAGTTCATGAATCTAGGAAATTGTCCTCAGTGTGGGAAACTGTATGTACTTAATTTAAGAGGCATGTGTAGCAATTGTATAAAAGATATTGAACGACAGTATGAAGAATGTAGTCAATATTTAAGAGAGAACAGAGGAACTACAATTACGGATTTGTCCGCAGTAACAGGAGTGTCGATTAAGCAGATTACGACTTTCATTAGAGAAGGACGGATCTCCATCGCCAATGCACCGAATATGGGATATCCTTGCGAGGTGTGTGGAACGATTATTCGAGATAGCAATATGTGTGATTCCTGTCGCTCGCGTTTAACGAAAGATATTCGTAACGCTTATAACGACAATGATGCTAGCAAAAATAATCAGGCGGATAAGACACAGGGGGCCTATAGAGTTGTCGACAAATTCCGGGATAACTAGGAACACTTCCTATTCCTAGTCAAATAACGACAATTCCTAGTACATTTTGAGTGTTAAAACTTGCATAGCTGTGCAGGTTTGGGACTTAAGGAACGAAAAAAATTACTACACAATTAACCACTTTAAGACTATAAAAATTAAGCTAAAAGTGGTCGATAATCTTAGTAACAACAATTCGGTTGCCTTAATGATACCAGGAAATGCATGATTCCGAATATCACCCAACATTCCTGTTATCTCAAAAAGGACTTCCTAATTTTGAAAAGACGGTCCATCTTCCCGTAGCAAATGACTCTAAGGAGTAGGAACTCTTTCTCAAATTTACTAAGGAGTGTGTAAAAAACTATGAAAATTAACGATACACAACGTATAGGTGCTGTTAACCCATACCAACGTGCAAATGAAGCAAAGGCTGTAACTGGTGAAAAGAAAGCAAACCGTAAGGACGAAGTATCCATCTCTCCAGAAGCTATGGAAATGCTGCAAGCGAACAATGCACAAGCTACTGCAAGTGCAGAGCGCGCTCAAAAAATTCAAAGTCTGAAAGAGCAAGTAGCTGCGGGCACATACAAAGTCGACGCTGGTGCGCTGGCTGACAAGCTACTGCCTTTCCTAAAAGGAACGGGGAATTAATAAATGAATGGAACTGTGCAGCCGCTGGTGGCTAAGCTCAATGAACTGAATGATAGCCATCTGCAATTAATCGAACTGGGAGAAAGCAAAAAGCGGGCCGTTATTGATAATCAAATCAATGAATTGATTGCCGTCATGAATCAGGAATCCAAGCTGGCCAAACAGGTCGAGCAGTTAGAAAATGAGCGCGAGCAGCTCGTTTACGAATTCCTGCTGGAACGGGGCATCAAGTCCAAGCTGCGGCTTAATCTGACTGAGCTGGCGCGGCTGGTGTTTGATCCCGATGAGAAGCAGCAGTTGCTTGACGCTCGCTCTACTCTGTTCGATACACTGCAACGGTTCCAGCAACTTAATGACCTGAACAAACAGTTGATTCAACAGGCTTTGGAATACGTAGACTTTTCATTGGAAATGATGGCGCTGGTTCCAGAACAGGAAGCAACCTACCAACATCCGGCTGAGAAAGCATACGGTTTTACTCGTTCCGGATTGTTTGATACAAGAGGCTAATATTTAGGAGGTTCCTATGACATCAACATTTCATTCCATTGAAACGGCTCGCCGGGGTCTGGCGACAACTACAACGTCACTGAGCACGGTTTCTCACAATATCGCTAATGCCAATACAGCAGGCTATTCGCGCCAGGTGGTACATACGAGTGCCACAAATCCATTGGAAGCTGTAGCTTTTCGTAATTCGACGAATTCTGGACAACTCGGTACAGGTGTCGAAGCTACTGCGATCAAGCGTGTACGTTCTATGTTTCTGGATACACAATATCGCGGCGAAAATTCTTCGCTTGGAAGCTGGACGGTACGTTCCGATACACTGAGCAAGCTTGAAAAAGTAATCAACGAGCCATCTGATACAGGCATGCAGACCGTAATCAACAAGTTTTGGAGTGCATGGTCGAATCTGAGTAAAGACCCTCAGAGTACAACGAATCAAAAAGTATTAAAAGAAACGACACTCGCATTAACAGACGCAATGAATCAGACGAGCCAACAGCTAGATGCGTTGAGCACCGATCTGACTTCAAGTGTCGCTCTGGATGTATCCACAGTAAACTCACTGATGAATACAGTAGGCACCTTAAATCAGAATATTATGAAGATTGAAGCACAGGGCAATGATGCGAATGACCTTCGCGATCAGCGCGATTATGCGATCGATCAGATTTCTAAATATGGTAATGTTACCGTGACTGAGCTAAATACAGGCTATCAAGTGAATTTCGGTGGTCAACAGGTCATTACGGGTGGTACCGTTACACCGCTCACAGCTGCTGGTGTACAAACCGCATTTGAAGGTGGAACGCTGAATAGCGGAGAAATGTACGGACTGATGTATTCCCGTGATGTTAACGTTGCAGGACAAAAAGCACAGCTGGATCAGCTTGCCAATACACTCGCTAATGGCGAATTCAATGTCACCTTGCCGGCAGGTTCTGTTATTCCGGAAGGAACTGTAATCAATGGGGTCACTTACTCTGATGCCGCACGCAACCGTACACTAACGTCCGATCTGACCACAACGGTTAAAGGTATTAATGGTCTGCATAAGCTGGGCTACAATAGCTCCAGTGAGCAGGGCGGAGATTTCTTTGGTACGAAGGACAATAGTGGAACGGTGACAGCATCTAATATTACACTCAGCAAATCGTTACAGAATGATCCAAGTAAAATTGCATTCTCCCTGCGTACTTCTGGTACAGGTGCTAGCGAAAAGGTCGTAGCTGGTAATGGCGGACTGGCTTTGCTGATGTCTGAGCTGAAAGGTACAAAAATGGATTTTGGCGGCGTTTCGTCAACGACGGTTCAGGATTATTTTAACGGTATCGTCGGCCAGCTTGGTGTAAGTTCACAGGAAGCGAGCCGTCAAACCGATAACTCTCAGACACTTACGGATCAAGTGGAAGCGAGCCGACAATCGGTGAGTGGCGTATCACTTGACGAAGAAATGTCTGATTTGGTCAAGTTTCAGCACGCCTATACTGCATCTTCCCGTTTTATGACTACGATGGATCAGTTGCTTGAACGTTTAATTAACAGCACAGGCCGTGTTGGACTCTGATAAATGAGGGGTAGATCATAATGGCAATTCGCGTAACTTCAAATATGGTGTCCAACCAGACACTGAGCAACTTAAACAAAAACAGAAACACGATGAGCGATCTGAGCATGCAGTCTTCAACAGGTCGTAAAATTAATAAAGCCTCTGATGATCCGGTAGGCACCACGTATGCACTCCGCTATCGCGCAGAGCTGGCGGCTACGGATCAATACAAATCAAATACCGATGCGGCACAAAGCTGGCTCGACTATTCCGATACCGTGATGGGGCAATCGACCGATATTATGAAGCGTGTCAAAGAACTCGTGATTCAAGCGGGTACAGGCACAACGGATGGTAGTGGTCTTAAAGCGATTAAGGACGAACTTTCCCAATTAAAAGGTCAAATGGCGGATATTGGAAACAGTCAGTTGACAGGTCGTTATATTTTTAATGGCGAGAAGTTTGACGAGCGACCTTATGATACAAGTTCATCAGGAGTTAATCTTGGTGATGTTGTTACAGATACCGGTAAAGTTACCTATGGAGTAAGTGAACAAATTTCCATTGGTGTGAGCACGAGTGGAAATGAATTTTTTGGTAACAAAACAGATAATGACAATGCATTCAAAATTTTTGATCGTTTGACAGCAGCAATCAATGGAGCGATTGCTGCGAAAGACGGTAACTATTCAGCTATTAGTGGCGAGCTGGGCAATATCGAATCTCGTATGAGTACGATGGGCGCGGCACGTGCTGAAGTTGGTGCCAAAACGAACCGGGTTGAATTGATTAACAGTCGTCTTGGAGATCGTGAAATGAATGTGACCGATCTGCAATCCAAAGTGGAAGATGCCGATATTTCTGAAGTGATGATCAAAGCAACAACCGCTCAAACGATCTATCAAGCAGCATTGCAAACATCAGCTGCAACAATGAAGCTGTCACTTGTGAACTTTTTGAGTTAAAATGGAAATATAGAATCATAATAAATTTAAAAGGCTATGGACTACCTCTGTCCGTAGCCTTTTGCTGAAAATAGGGAGGAATATGCACCATGTCCGATTCACAGCTTAATCCGTCTATCACTTCTGACAATAAAGAACAGGTATTTACGTTCGCTAAAGGTATCCCTGGCTTCGCAGAAATAACAAATTATACGTATGTTCAACAGATTTCTCCATTCAGTATTTTGCAGTCTGTCGAACAGCCTGAGATTAGCTTTATCTTGCTTGACCCCTTTGCTTATTTTCAACAATATGAAGTGGAGATTCCAGAAGATGTGATTGATGAACTTAGCATTACGAGTGAAGATAAAGTCGTTGTGCGCAATATTGTATCCTGGAATAAGGTACCGCAGCAGCGTACCGTTAATCTGGTAGCACCGATTATATTTAATCTGGATACGATGCAAGCGAAGCAAATCATTTTGCAAAATACGGACTATACGATTCGCCATCCACTACAACCAGTGAAAGTGGAAGGGGATGAAAGCTAATGCTCGTTTTATCACGGAAAAAAGGCGAATCGATCATTATCGATGATCATATCGAAGTTACGATTTTGTCGACCGATGCAGATGTTATCAAGATTGGCATTAGTGCCCCTAAAAATATAGATATTTATCGTAAAGAGATCTATCATGCCATTCAATTAAGTAATCAAAGTGCGGCTGTAAATACAGAACTTATTCAAGATTTCCTGAATGAGAAACAAGAACAGGATCAATGAGCATACTCGTTTTATCATCCTAAAATTTGTTATTTATTTTAAAGAAAAATACTAAACTGCTATAAACTTAGTAACCGTTTCAGACGATATATATAGTAGAGCAAGAGCAGGTAAATACGTTAAGTATCAACACTTGTTAGTTGCTTGAAAAAACCACATGGATGTGGAATAACCAATTTCAGGGAGGAAACACCAATGATTATCAATCACAACATTCCAGCGTTGAACACACAACGCAACTTGAACATGAACAGCACCGCAGCAAGTAAAAACATGGAGAAACTGTCTTCGGGTCTGCGTATCAACCGTGCATCTGACGATGCAGCAGGACTGTCGATCTCCGAAAAAATGCGTGGACAGATTCGTGGTCTGGAACAAGCACAACGTAACGTTCAAGACGGTATCTCTTTCGCACAAACAGCAGAGGGCGCGATGAACGAAGTCAGCTCCATGCTGGGACGTATGAAAGAACTGAACGTACAGAAGCTGAACGGTACGTATAGTGCTGGTGACAAATCGAACATCAATGCCGAGTTGAAACAGCTGGGTACACAGATCGATTCGATCATGAGTAACACAACGTTCAACGGTATCAAAATCACTTCTTCTGTAAAAGTACAAGCTGACGATTCCAAGTTCTCTATCACTGTTTCCGGTGTGACAACAACTGGTTTTAAAAACTTGAATGCTTCGTCTTCATTGTCCAGCATTAGTACAGCAATCGAGAAAGTAGCAACACAACGTGCGAATCTTGGTGCGGTACAAAACCGTCTGGAATACACATCGAACAACCTGGGTACAACTGTAGAAAACCTGACAGCATCGGAATCCCGTATTCGTGATACTGACATGGCGAAAGAAATGGTAGCTCTGTCCAAGAACAACATTCTCGTACAGGCTTCCCAATCGATGCTGTCCCAAGCAAACTCTGCGCCACAGGGCGTACTTTCCCTGCTGCGTTAATCGTAAATTTGGACAGTTTAAAAAGAACCCTGATTTTATCAGGGTTCTTTTTTTGAGGACACATAAAATAGAAGCAAAGGTATTCTCGAATATTTCAGTAAATATTGTTATTAATATTTGGATTTAACTATAAATAATTATGGTTGTACCGACGATATAATATATAGGAAAAGAAATGCAAAGCACGGCCGGCTTTGCATTCTCGATCCGTAAGCTAACCACATGGATGTGGAATAACCAATTTCAGGGAGGAAACACCAATGATTATCAATCACAACATTCCAGCGTTGAACACACAACGCAACTTGAACATGAACAGCACCGCAGCAAGTAAAAACATGGAGAAACTGTCTTCGGGTCTGCGTATCAACCGTGCATCTGACGATGCAGCAGGACTGTCGATCTCCGAAAAAATGCGTGGACAGATTCGTGGTCTGGAACAAGCACAACGTAACGTTCAAGACGGTATCTCTTTCGCACAAACAGCAGAGGGCGCGATGAACGAAGTCAGCTCCATGCTGGGACGTATGAAAGAACTGAACGTACAGAAGCTGAACGGTACGTATAGTGCTGGTGACAAATCGAACATCAATGCCGAGTTGAAACAGCTGGGTACACAGATCGATTCGATCATGAGTAACACAACGTTCAACGGTATCAAAATCACTTCTTCTGTAAAAGTACAAGCTGACGATTCCAAGTTCTCTATCACTGTTTCCGGTGTGACAACAACTGGTTTTAAAAACTTGAATGCTTCGTCTTCATTGTCCAGCATTAGTACAGCAATCGAGAAAGTAGCAACACAACGTGCGAATCTTGGTGCGGTACAAAACCGTCTGGAATACACATCGAACAACCTGGGTACAACTGTAGAAAACCTGACAGCATCCGAGTCCCGTATTCGTGATACTGACATGGCGAAGGAAATGGTTGCTCTGTCCAAGAACAACATCCTCGTACAGGCATCCCAATCGATGCTGTCCCAAGCGAACTCTGCGCCACAGGGCGTACTTTCCTTGCTGCGTTAATCGTAAGCTATGTATTTTCGCGAAAGACTCTGATTTTATCAGGGTCTTTTTGCTTATTTTAGGCGATAGAAGTTAAAGAAAGCATGGTGTTAACCGATAATAATAATACATAGTTGAATATCAACGTGAGTCAATCTCACGTATAACATCCATACGAATACATCATGATTTAATTTAAAGGAGGAGATGAAATGAACCCTATTAACAATACAAGCAGTATTGCGGTAACGAATTCATACTCCAATGCTCTCAAAGATACTACTTCCAAAAATACAGATACTCCCGCTGAGCTTGTTGCTGCCGCGAATACCGGTCCTCAGAAGTTAGCTGATTCTCAAGCAGTGATGCAAGATTTTCAAAAAACAGTTAATGCCATTCAAGGCCCGGCTAAATCTTTAGAGATTTCGATGCACAAAGAAACGCACTCTATCATGATTAAAGTAAAGAATAAAGATACAGGTGAACTCATTCGTGAAGCACCTCCAGAAAAAATTTTAGATGCTTTAGCAAAACTTATGGAAATTACCGGCCTAATTGTCGATAAAAAAGTATAAGGGGATGAAGAAATGGCAGTAACTAGAATTTCAGGCTTAGCAAGTGGATTGGATATTGATGCTACGGTCAAAAAATTGATGACTGCTGAGAAAGCACCACTGGATAAACTGAATCAGCAGAGACAACTATTGTCCTGGAAACAGGAAGGCTATCGCGATGTCAGCTCACAGCTTGTAACATTCCTGAATGACAAGTTATCTAATTTGAGCTTGAGCAGTTCGATCAATGCTCAAAAAGCAACGGTGACTGGCGATGCAACATCGGTCAGCGCGACGGCAACTGGAGCATCTGGAAGTTCGTCAATGAATGTAACTGTATCTCAGTTGGCAACAGCTTCACGAGTTTCTTCCAGTGCAGGCGTTTCAGCTAAAGACAAAAATGATGGCAAAGACGGTTCATTGCTTAAAATGTCTGATGTAACAGGCAGTAGCAGTGATAGCTCCGTATCGATTGCACTTGGTAATGGAGCAGCAGTTACAGTGAACTATAGTGCAACAGATTCCATTAATGATTTTGTACAAAAAATTAATACAAGTAAAGCTGGCGTTACAGCCATTTATGACTCTGGTACAGGTAAAATGTCGATTACTAATAATTCTACTGGTAAAAGTGCAATTAACCTGTCAGGTTCAGCGTTTAGTAACTTTAATATTGCAAGCTCTACCAATTCAGACTCTTCGACGAGTGTGATGGGTAAAGA
This sequence comes from Paenibacillus wenxiniae, assembly GCF_039822605.1. Classification (NCBI taxonomy): domain Bacteria; kingdom Bacillati; phylum Bacillota; class Bacilli; order Caryophanales; family Paenibacillaceae; genus Paenibacillus; species Paenibacillus wenxiniae. Next base: position 86,486 of record NZ_JBCGUH010000015.1, on the reverse strand, counting down.
CGCTAAAGTAAACATTAACGGATTGGATATGACACAATCGTCCAATCAGTTCACTATTAACGGTGTTCAATTGACATTGAATAGTGTTACCGCTGCTGGCCAATCATCGCAAATTAACATTACTGGGGATACCGATAAACTGGTTAGTTCAGTGCAAAGCTTTGTAGATGCTTATAATAGCGTATTGTCCTTGATGAACGGTAAAATAGGCGAAGAGCGTTATACGAAATACCAGCCATTGACCGACGAACAGAAAAAGGATATGAGTGATGATGAGGTCAAGCTTTGGAACTCCAAAGCAAAAAGCGGTATGCTCAAAGGTGATAGTATTTTGGAGCAAACGATCTCCAATATGCGTACAGCCATGGTACAGGGTGTAAAGCTGGATAATGGAACATCGATTAGCTTTGCACAGCTAGGCATTAGTACCGGAACATATGAAACAAAAGGTAAACTTATTCTGGATACGAATAAGCTGAAGGATGCTTTAGAAAAAGACCCAAATATCGTTAACAATTTCTTTGGCGCTAACAATTCCAAAAGTACAATGAACAATACGTACACGGAAAACGATGGTATTCTTGCCAAAATGAAAAAAGTCACTCGTTCTGCTCTGGAAAGTATGGCCAGCACAGCCGGTACATCCAAAGTAAGCAGTGATACGAATGCTTCATTCTTAGTAAACAGTTTACTCGGAAGCCAATTGACTTCGCTGGATCGCCAAATTAGCGATATGACCAGCCGACTGAATGATAAAGAAACCAATTACTACAAAAAGTTCACGGCTATGGAAACAGCCATGAACCGATACAACAACCAGGCGTCGGCACTCTCGAGTTTTAGATAGGAATAAGGGGGCAATAAAGTGATTCCATCACCTTACCAAAAATATCAACAGGCACAGGCACAAACCGCTTCTAAACCAAAGCTGCTTATCATGTTATATGATGGTGCCATTCGTTTTGTAAAAGCCGGCATAGAAGGCATTGAAGAACGCAATTATGAGAAAGCCAACAACAATCTTTGTAAAGCACAAGCAATTGTGCATGAATTGATTTCGGCTTTAAACTTTGAATTTGCGATTGCTAATGATTTGCTGATGATCTATGAATATATGCTGCATTGTTTGATCGAAGCTAATGTGAAAAAGAATCGTGAGCTTGCTGAAGAAGCGCTCATTCATTTGAGTGATCTGCGCGAAACGTGGGTAGAAGCAAGCAAGCTTCCTGATGTGGCGACAAGCGTATGACGCATCAATATGAAGAAGGCATGTCATCCCTGTTAGAGCAGTTACATGTTCTATCTGTGGGAATCATTGAGCGTCTGAATATTATAAGTGATGAAGAACTGTTTTCCTTTATTGATGAGCGTGAAGTTCTAATCAAGAGGATGGAAATGTATCGTGCAGAGCTTACAGAAGAACACAAAGTACAGATTTCTGAATTAATGAATATGGATCCAATCATTTTAAATAAAATGGATCAGATTAAGCAAGAAGCAGGTCAATGGTTGGAGCGACAAGGAACGATTCGTAACCAGCAGCACGCGTATCATCAGCATTATGTGACAGATAGCTTTTTTGTAGATCGTCGTAAATAATAAAGTGCACGTAATCCTTAACTACATTAGGTTACGTGCATTTTTCTTTATTATCTAGGAAAAAAGACTGGTTTTTTTACAAAATATTCATAGAAGCTGCCAGAAATCCGATATACTGTATAGAAGATACAAAGGAAAATGAGCGAAAAAGGGTGGTGTGGTGTAATCGTGTCTATATTACAACAGAATATAGCTTTTTTAGAGAAGAAGTTTCCACATGTATTACAATCAATTAAAAATATAGGAATTGATTCATCTAGTATATATACAGAGTGCTTAGAGAAAGATAATGACTGGCTCGAAGCAGTAAAAGGTTCAGTAGAAGATTTTAAACTTATTTTTATGTACGGTTTTGGACAGGGATTAGCTGTCATTGATTTACTGGAACAGTATCCAGAGCGATGGATATTTTTATATGAACCTAATATCTCTGTTTTCTATGATGCTATTCAAAAGTATAATTTGGTTGAGCTTTTTCAGCATCCAGGATTCAAAGGAATCGCTATTGGCAAAGATCATCTGAAAATGCTTTTCTCATCTATTTCAATTTATATGCAATATGATTTGGCTTTTGTAGCTCATCGTCAATATCTTGAACATGGTGTTGAACAACTATACGAATTAAAAGAGGAATTTATAAAATATAATCAAACTTTTGAGGTCAATCAAAAAACGATGAATCACTTTCGGATACAGTGGATGAGAAATAGTATGTTTCAATTGGCTTCTTTATTAACATCGCCTTCTATTGAATCATTACAGAATTCTTTTCAAGAATGTACTGCAGTAATTGTGGGCTCTGGGCCATCTCTGGAACAAGATATAGAATGGTTGAAAAAGCTTAAATCTCATGCAATTATTATTGCGGCTGGTTCCAGTATTCAAGCTTTAGTAAAACATGGCATACAGCCTCATGCTACAGTTGTAATGGATGGTGGACAAATTAATGAAACCATCTTCTCAAATCCAGATACTCTAGTACCCCCTATGATCATAACATCTACTGCGTATTATGGTTTAACTGAAAAGAAAGCAGATCAGCGTATATATAGTTTGCTTCGGAATGATTATGTATCGCAATTCTTTTTAGGTGAGTCTAGAGAACAATTTTTCATCGAGCCAACTTCAACTGTAACAGGAACAGCTATGCAGGTCGCAATTTGCTTAGGAGCTCGTAAAATAATTATGATGGGACAAGATCTTTCTTTCTCTAATAACAAATTTTATGCAGAAGGAATTACGCATACTCATACAAATTATTTGGATTCTAAAATTAACGAAGCTGAAGAAAATCAGTTACTCGTTAAAAACGTTGAAGGCTCTTACAATATAACTAATCATAACTTCTTATTTATGAAGGAAGGACTAGAAGCCTTAATTGCTGCATTTCCAAGTGTAAAGTTTATTAATGCAACCCGCAAAGGTGCTGAAATATCTGGCTCTACATTTATGCTTGTAGAAGATGTATTACGAATGATTGAGTCAGAACATATAGAAACAAAGGCTATTGAACAGTTATTACAGCAACATGTAGAACAGCCACATGTAGGGATCGAGAATGTTCAGGAGAAATTGAAAAACATTGTACAAGATTTTGAAGTAGTAAATCAAGAATTAAAAAGCTTGAGAAAATTGCTGGATAAGGTTCAAACTCTTAGTCGTAGTAAACCACTTAAAGCTCAACAGACTTTAGAAAATATTGAAATTGAATGGACTTCTATTGTTAATCGTAGTTGGTTTGAACCTGTTATGGAGTGTGTCATTCCTCTTGAATTATCAAAATTTGATAAACAATTACCAGGTATTATTACAGAAAAAAATATAGTGACCAAATCAAGTCTAATTTATCTTCACTTAGGTGAACTAGTGGATTCTATCATAGTTATTTTAAAAGATTTAAAAGATATTTTCCAAAATTCTTTGCAACGTATAGAGAATGTTCAAAGATAAAAAAGTGGAGGTTATAAATGAATGGGAATATATCACCAGAAGAAAATATTGATTACAGGCGGTACTGGAACAATCGGTAACCATTTAATCAAGCAGTTGCTTCAGGATGATCCACAAGTTATTCGTATATTTAGTCGGGACGAATATAAGCAATACGAAATGGGAATTCAATTTACAGAGCATGCATCTAAATTAAGATTTTTAATTGGTGATGTACGAGATCAAGAAAGATTAATTAGAGCGATGAAGGATATTGATTATGTGTTTCATTTAGCAGCCATGAAGCATGTTCCATTTTGTGAATATAATCCGTTTGAAGCTGTACAAACTAATATCATTGGAACTCAAAATGTTATTCAAGCAGCTATTCATAATAATGTAAAAAAAGTGCTATTCACTAGCACAGATAAAGCCATTTCGCCTACTAATACGTATGGAGCCACTAAATTAACTGGAGAGCGGTTAATTTCTTCAGCTGAATCACAAAAAGGCTCCACACAAACTATATTCTCAGCAGTTAGGTTTGGTAATGTCATGGGATCACGTGGATCAGTTATTCCATTATTTAAAAAGCAAATTTTGAACGGTGAAAGAATTACAATTACAGATCCCAATATGCTTAGATATATGATGACACCTAGCCAAGCTATACATTTGATTTTAAAAGCTAATGATATAGCTAATGGTGGAGAAATATTTGTGTTAAAAATGCCTGTTGTAAAAATCGGTGATCTTGCGAACGCGATCGATGAGCTGATGCAAGAAAAGTACGATTTGCCTACAAAAGTAGATATAAAATATATAGGCTTAAGACCAGGGGAAAAGAGATTTGAGGAATTGATGACTATGGATGAGAGGCTAATAGCAGATGAGCAGGATGATATGTATATCATTCCGCCTATATTTAAAGCTTCTTCCATACTAGCTCATGAGGAATTAATTGATTTATCTATGGTTCCAGTCACTCAAGATGTAATTAAGACCTGGTTGATGCAAGAAAACTTAGTATAACGGTAAACAGGGAGAAGCGATGAATATAATCATAATTATTCAAGCACGCATGGGGTCATCAAGATTGCCTGGCAAGGTTTTGCTTCCTCTTGGTAAGGATACAGTTCTGGGTCACGTAATCAATCGGTGCCAAAAGTTAAACCATATTAATAAAGTAATTATCGCCACTTCTGATCTTGGGCAGGATGATCCTATTGCAGAATGGGCTCTTGAAAATCAGATTGTCTGTTATCGTGGCTCGGAAGACAATGTATTAAAAAGATATTACGATTGTGCTAAAGAGTATAATCCTGATTATGTCATAAGAGTGACTTCAGATTGTCCTTATTTAGACTATGAACTTGCCCAACAAACAATTGATAAGATGATAAGCGAACCATCGGATATTATATTTTATGAGCATGCTCAACCCATGATTCGGGGACTGGCTGTGGAATTATTTTCTTTTGATACATTAAAAAAAATCTATAATTGTGCTAGTGAAAGTAGACATACAGAACATGTGACCTACTATGCATATGAATTCAGTGAACAGTTTAACACTTCTACACTTAAAGTGCCTGACACTCTAGTTGATTCTAAATTGAGACTTACAGTGGATACGGAAGAGGATTACATGTTGTGTAGAGAAATCGAAAATAATCTTAAAAACGCAAGAGATTTAAGTAGCAGTGAAATTATTGAATTTTTGAAATTAAATCCCCAAATCGCTTCTATTAACGAGCATATCGAACAAAAGCCAGTAGTTTAAAATAAAAAAAGGATGCCTTGAGATATTCTCGCGGCATCCTTTTTTTTATTGATTCATATCTTAGTTATTATAAAATGTGTAGATCATAAATTGATCATCTTTTGAAAGACCATGATCTAGCAGCTGTTTTTCAATTTCAGTTGATGCATAAGAAGCAATAAGTATAAATGTATTATCCTCCATTTCATTTAAAGAAATGACCGGGATAGATTCAACAAGTGTTCCCCAACGTTTAGAGTCATTGTCAATAAAGGCATAAGGGGAAATATCAAAATTATGAAGAAGATTCAGCACACTTACACCATAAGAGCCACTTCCGAATATAGCAATTGGACCATGTATACGTTGTATACTCTCAATTTGTTTTAACACACCTTGATCAGTAGAATTATTTCTTTCTTGCTCGTTAGGGATACCGAAATATTTTCCTAAATGATTGGTTAAATGCAGTTGGGCTTCTTCTGTCAAAAGATTATTTTCGTCTTGCCAGAGGGAATCAAATAACGCAGATATTCCGTATTTTTTCTCGGAAGGGCAATGCCAGATAATTAACTCTGTATCTGTATTTTGAATATCTCTTCGTATGGAAGAAATTGTCCACATACGTCTTATATAAGAATTGGCACTCCCTAATTCGGCGCAGGATTCATCATATAAAAAGCTTAGCATATGAGCTTCTTCGTTAAATTTCAGCTTGCCTTGTAAATGAAGATTCATATTCTTCAGCCATATATTAGGAATCATGGAGTTTAAAAGACGAATATAACTTACTTTTGCAGCAAACCATTCGCCCCCATAATAAGTTGGGTATTCTGCATAGTCAGAATCTGAAATTTTATTATAGACGTCTAGCATTTGCATACGCGACAATCCATGAATATCCTCGTATTCGTTAAACGGTAAACTGTAAACAAGAGCAGGGTAGCGTACAAGGTCCTTAAATATAGGTTCAGCAGGCTTAGTAAAGATACAATCAGAATCGAGAACAATGACATTATCATCCGGCTCAAGATGTCTTCCTAGGTAAGCCAAAATATCAAATAGATAAAACTGATTTCTCCAACTAAAAAAATAATCGGGAGGTGTATTGAATGTAAGAGGAATCTCTATAACTTCTACATTCATAGAAGCAAACTTATCCTTTAAAGAAACACCTTCAATAAAAGGTATATCCTGATTGTTAGTAAATAATAGATGTTTTGCCGAAGGATTGTTTATAATACTGGTTTTGAAAAAAACATACGCACATTTCCAATAAATTTCTTGAAAAGAAGTCTCAGAAGAATTGCTTCCCATTTGGGTGTAGCTGCTTTCCTCTGTTTGAGGATCGCAATATACCCATGTAATAATATAATTCTGCATAATAGAAACCCCTTTAAATTAGACGACAGTAGGTCCGATACACAGCGTCGTCATCTGAGATATAATGGATTGTTTTCAGGCTTGCAAATTCCTGTTTTTTGACAATCTCAATATTTTTAGAGATCAACATATAATATGGTTGATATTGTTTAGCCAGGTTTAAATACGAGAGAGCTTTTTCTATGTTAGAATTCAACCAAATTTCTATTACAGCTAAATTATTTAAAATAGCATAACAAGTTGGATGTATACGAATAGCTTCTTTCAAAAGATCATAAGCTTCGGCATATTTTTCACCGATAAAAAGAATGATCGACTTATAAAATAGAGCTTCATAATTCATTGTTTCACTCAATGCGGAGTTTAGATGAAGTAACGCTTTATCATAATCATTGTGAAAATAATAATAGTTTATTCCAATCGTTGTATTTATTTCAGATAAGGTTAAGCCTTTTTCTAGCCAGAAGTTCACTAATTGATCATTACTGTATTGGCTTTGTACTGCTAAAACATCGCTTTTCATTCGATCACTTTGATTTGAAGTATTTTGATTGTGGATACGATAATGAGTCAAACACTCATTAATATAATAATAATTCCAATTATTGTAAGCGAAGAATAATGAAATATCGTAATCACAGCAAATTACATTAGAATTAAATGAAAGTGAAGCAAGCTTACGTATAGACATTCCACTACCGGTAAATAAGCCTCTTCTCCATAGATACATAGAGTAATTATTTTTATTGATTTCATTGGGTAATTTAAGTTTTAAATCAAATGGTTTGGTATTAGAATCTATGATATCCATATCAGAATAAACTAACCCTACAGATGGATCTTGAGCAAATGCTTCTACTGTCTTTTCTGCACGTTGCGGAGCAGCAATATCATCCGCATCCAAAAACATTAAAACATCTCCTGTTGCTATTGTAAGAGCCTTATTGTAAGCTTCAGAAATCCCACGATTGGTTGTGTTTCTTAATTTAATGAGTCGAGAATCGTTGAAGCGATCAATAATTTCCCAGGACTTATCTGTACTACCATCATCAATAACAATAATTTCGATATTATTATAAGTTTGACTCAAAAGACTGATCAGGCATTCCTCAATATATAGTTCGTTATTATAGACAGGTGTGATTGTTGAAACTCTCATCATAACTCCTCCAGTAATTCTTTGTACACTTAGAAGACGAATAGGAGCAACTCGAAATAGTTGATCCTATTCGTCTACTGTATTTAATAATCATGTGTAATTAATGAATGATGATTACTTTCTGAATATGCGTTTTGAATCGCGAATATTCACGTTCTATATAATATGAATGAAATTCTTGGCGAATTGCTGGAATCAGGTTTTCAGCACCCGGGTTCATTAAAATAATTAATTTACCACCAGGGGAGAGAGAGAATTTTGCATGTTGGATGAAAGAAATAACAGACGTACTTGTTTGCAAGGTTTCTGGAATACGTAGCAAAATAAAATCAAATTTGTACAGTTGGTTGTCTAAGTTAAGATCGGTCTTAAAAGCAATATCCAAATTGTGTTGGAAGAATGTATTACTTTTGGATAACGCATTGATACTTAGCATTTTTAGATGTGATAATTCGGTCCATTGTGATAATGGTAAGCCAGAAATAGCCAATTCTTCTGATAATAGCTCAATCAACATACGTTCTTCAGAATTCGACATACATTTACTACATATAATATTGGAACTGTGATCGGTTTGGAATTTACCCGAGCCACATATGTTGCAATAGGTTCCAGATTCAAAAATATAGTATGTTCTTTCTTCTGATTGTTGAATAGAAATACTGCATTGAAGAATATTAGTAATATAATCAGCATTCTTACTTAAGCCTATTGTATTTAAACTGGTTTGAATTTCTTCATAAAAAATAGAAGCAATACATACAAAAGGTTTTAAAGATGTTATATCTAGCAACTGTTGTTTTGAAATAACGGGCACATCACAAAATAGAGTCCCTGCTTTTTCAGGATTGCTATCTATGAAGGCTGTGACTGAAATACCTGCTCCTTTTAAAATATTTAGAGCTTGTTGCCCACTGCTGCCAGCTCCCCAAATATAGATAGGTCTTTTTTGATCGATTCTAACTGTCATGTCTCGAACAATAGCGGTCTGTGATTTGAGATTTGATGAAGTCTGGGCTTGGAAAGGTAATCCGTTCACTGCTTGAAATGTAGCTTCTAGGAATTTTTTTCCGTGTTTTAAGTCTGGCTCTAAATGACAACCTTCCGCCCATTCATTCCAGGCGTTAATGAATACAATTTGCTCATCCGATGAATAAGATTCCACGTTATCAATCGCTTTTCTTAGCCAATTGTAATACACTTGAGCATCTTCATTCTGGATAACTGTAGCATTATTCCCGCGGCGTGGCGAATTGTCCCAACTAGGAAATACACATGGAAAAGTAATAATGTCATCGTTGGGCTGTTTTTGAAGTTCTTTTTCCACCATTTGGGGATAGCTGTATATATTCAAACCTGGAATATTGCTTAGAGATAATTGTTCATCAAACTCAAAGGATTTTAAGTTTGGAGCAAATTCATATATAGAATCAAAGCCCAGATCAATAATTTGTTCTCTACTTAAAATGTTCTGTGAGTTATTCGCACAACACAAATGGATCTTATCGAATCCTTGTTTTTTAGCAGCCTTGCGCCAGCGTAAGATGATTTCTTTCAAATTAGGAATATCGCTAGCACGATAAATAAGAAATAAAGGAGCACCATTAATCTGGATATAGCGTTGATCCTGAAATGCTTGTGCTAACCATTGCATATGTTCTTCAGGATCATAAGTTGCATAGTTTTGCTCCATTAAAATTTCGTGATTAAGCCCGTCCCAGCGTCTTGTCCAATTCTCATTAGCCCAACACAAACAGAAATCATGATTAGGAGCTCCCGAGTGTAATACTTCTAGAAAAGGTTTTTCCATTAGCATTTTTCCATTGAACCAATAGTGATAATAACAGAAGGCATCAATGCCATACTGTTGCGCGAGGTTAGCTTGGGCTTCTCGTGCTTCTGGTAATCTTAAATCATAAAAACCAAGATCAGCTGGGATTTGAGGCTGATAATGTCCATTGAATAAACTTTTTGATTTTGCTACATTGGTCCATTCTGTAAATCCTTTTCCCCACCATTCATCATTCTCAGCAAAAGGATGAAATTGAGGAAGATAAAAAGCAATTGTTCGCATGTAGACTACACCACCATCAATGAATGTATTAAATCAATTAACAATAAAAGTGAAATCTTGAAATTCTGAGAGTGGTTTATTTTTTAAAATAGGTATAATTTCATCATAAAAAGAAGAAGCAATGATTACATAAGGATTGATGTTTTGTTCATTGTAAATTTGATTTATGATGGCTGGAGTATGAATTGGATAGTTATCAATTAATTTACCTTTCTTACTGCGATCGCTATCAATAAAACCTACAATATTTAATGTGTTGGTCAATTTTAATTTATTTAAAACTTTAACACCTACTGAACCAGAACCCCAAATTAAGATGGGACGGTTTTGATTTTGCTCAAGATATAATGGAGATAATAACACGTCTTGCGCATATGGGCTTTCAATGAGTGTTTTAACATCATAATGATCTTTTTTATTATTGTTTTGAACAACAGTTGCGGATCGAAAGTATTGTTTAGGAATTTTAAAATAGAAATCAGGTCCGTATACATGCTCTCTAAATTTTTCGTCCATTTTGCTATATAATTCCATTTCTTCTTTGGTGATAGCATAACGATCCATAATAGAGCTCACAAACTGTCTATTATTAATATAATTTGCATTCTTGAAATGAAAATTAACTACACTCCGGTAAAATAAAAAGTTTACAGGAATGCCAAAATCAATGATCCATTCATAATCAAAAACGACCCATTCTTTGGCAGGCGAAACAATGATATTATCAAAAGTGAAATCAAGATTATTAAATTCACAAATAATAGATTGTTTTTGAGAAGCTTCAAAACCAAAAAAATCATGAAATCTGGAATCGGAATTCCAATTTATCGGTTCACTTGAAGCTGAATTTATAAGCAAATTATAGTATTCATGTAGCAATTGATTGAATAATGTAAGATTATTTTCTTTAATACTTTTAATCATAGTTTCGTTTAAAGAAGTACCTAAAATGAAATCAAAACGAAGAGTATCTTCTACTAGAGATACAGGTGCTAACTTTAAAGAAGGATAATGAATCTTTAATTGTTCATAATTTTTTTTCATATTTAAAATATGAGATCGACCAGCTTCATTTATTGGACGCTTGTATGAGAAACGTTGATCATTTTCAACTGTAATAAAAGTCTCGGTTTGAAATTCTGGTTTACGTTCTCTATTAAATTTAGAATAAATGATCTTCATTATCATGCTCCTTTGTAGAAATTACAAGAAATGAATTGGAGAAGAAAGGAAACATATCATTATCCAGAATACCATCTCCGACTTTTTGCTCATCAAAAGTAATAAAACGGCTTTGGTCCATCAATTGAGCAGGATAATTAATTTGCCCTACTTGTGGCAGATAGTCATCGGAAAAGATTTGGTCTGGAAACTTATAATCTGGCCAAGGGTAGTAAAAGTCGTTGGTTTCAAAACCGGAAAGGTCTAACAGGCTGTTTAATTCTTTATGACTAAAGGTACGGATTCCTGTATGAGATGGGTAATCTTCTATGCCTTCATATAGTGTTCCAAGGTGATCTTCCCTTGCACCTGCCCAGTACTTTAAGCCAAATTTGTTTTCTATAGCGATAATTAATTTTCCGCCTGGCTTCAGTAATTTGTGTATTTGCTTTAAAAAGCTTTCATATGGAGTAGAGGTATTAATGAATTTCCCTGAGTACTCTAACACTCCAATAAGGGTAATATAATCGAATTTTTCTTCGAACTGGATGTCTTCGAAATTACCTACAATAATATCAATGTTGGAACATTCTTTATGACGATTGGCAATAATCTCTGCTCTGAGTTTCGAGAGCTCAACAGCGGTTACACGGCTGGCTTTCTCACTTAGTAGCCCGGTGAGTGCGCCGCAGCCTGCGCCAATTTCAAGGATATGACTATCTTTTTCTAGAGGAATCCATTCCAATAAATTTCTGCGTACTGATGAAAAATGATATAATACAGCCCAGCGGTGATCAGCTGCTAAAATGGAGTGCTCATCTAAAGCTTTATTTTGAGCCATTTTGAGAATTTCAAGTTCGATGTCTCCATCGCTGTATTTGTTTTCTCCTGAATAATAAGATAGATCAATAGTTACATTTCCAATTGTATATTGATTTCCCATAGGAATACGACACCCCATTTAGATGTATTAAATTTCAAAAAATCACTTTTTAACAGTTAATGAAATAGTAGCAATATCTATATGATCTACATACTTCATATTGCGAATGACTTTAACTTCAGATAAAAGGAAATACGTGCTAAGTTCTTGAAGAATACTTTCTAATGTTCCGTGTTCGTCCACAGATTCTACTACTTTTCCATAGTTATAATTCCAAAGATCATTATTTCCTCGATAAAGATCAATGGTAAGCAAAAGTTGTCCATTAGGTTTCATCCATTTAAATAAAGATGGCCACATTTTTTGTCGTTCTGTAGCCGGCATATGTTCGATTACACTAATCGAATAAATGTAATCAAAGCTTTCTGATGTGAACTCGATTTCATTAATACTCTGATTATAAGATTGAATACCAGAATCCACTTCACTGTAGTCCAAATATCCCCATTCATTCCAATCCGTTTTATCGCTGTCGTTATAATTACGTAGGAAGGAAGAATAATCAACAGTAGTTACTTCAATGCCTTGATTGGACAAGTAAATAGGTAGAGGAGCAACACCTGCACCTATATCAAGTACGCTAGTAGCAGGGTTCTCTTTTTTAACTAGATCTGCCAACCACACATATTCATAAGCTCTCGGCGAATGTTTTGTGAAAAAGCCAAAGGACTCTATTGATAATTGTGAAATTTCTTCAAGTAACTCCGCATTCAAAGATTCATCACGAAGTACCTCGAAAGTTTCTATATCCATATCATTGTTTCCACGTTTCATAACTAACCTCCAAGATTATAGTTTATGGTTTGCAAGAAAGTCGTTAATTGTTTCTATTTCGGTGTCTATTTGCATATATCCTGTTTTTTCCAAATGGCCTTTACTATTTACATGAGAGTGATAGTGTAAAATGTAAGCAGAAGTTGAATCAGGAATATCATCAATTTTAGAGTGATGAGTCGAAAAATTATAAGAGACATCCAGAACGGTATAAGGCAATTCTGCACTTGAAAGTGATAAAGTCAATGCAAATTGATCTGTGTAAAATGAATTTTCAGCGATATACTTTGACATGTAAGGATACTGTTCTAATAATTCAAGGGCGTGATTTTTCCAAGAGGTGTATAATAATTGAGTATACTTTTTGGGCACAATAACTAATCCACTGTTGAAATAGGGAACTGTATAAACTCTACTATAAGTTGTTAATACTCGATGATTAGGGAATGGAACTCCTAAATGTTGGAACATACTTCGCCATGTTTCTAAACGTAGAGTATGAGTATTGCATGGCTTTAGCATAATTGCATCGGTTGAGAGTGATTCTGAGAAATCTTTAACTACAACCATATCACAATCAAGCATCACTAAAATATCATAGTCATCTTCCATTTCTAGCATTCGAATTTTATTGCAATGCGGAGATCTGGAATCGAATGCTTGGATTATGCGACATTCTACTCCTATATTAGCAAGTCTATCTTTAATATCATCGTCTACATTATCGACAAAATAAGCAATACGACTTGCTGTATGTAGCTTTCCCCCAAATTGTTTAATTGTCGAGAAAAGATTAATCACTTTTAAATGATAGATAGGTGTATTTTCTGCGACACAAGAAATAACTACTTTCATTAAAATATCCCCTTGTTCTCATAAGATAGAAAAACAAATCAATAATTCTTAAATAAGTATCGGTCTTATTTGGTATTTAATTAATATGAATGTTATAGATTAGGTAGTCAGCTCTAATAAATGTGAATAAAGTGCTATTCAGTTTATAGATTATAATACCGATTTAAATAGTTGATTAAAGATACAGAGTAATGTAATTAAATGGAGTCGATATAAATGAAAGTAATCGCTTTTCGTGTAGATGCTTCATCAACAATAGGTATTGGCCATATTAAACGCTGTCTTACCTTAGCAGATCAATTGAATACAACAATAGATGAAGTGAAGATCATTTTCATATGTAATGATCTATTGCCTAAATTAATCAAATCTGAAATAGAGTATAAAGGCTGCGAATTGAAACTAATTTCTAGTCCACCGACAAAAGAGGAATTTAATCCTTTGGAGGATGCCTATGAAACTAGACAGATTCTTGTAGAACAGCAACATGTAGACTTATTGATTATTGATCATTATCAGATTGATTCGATTTGGGAGCAATTATTTGTAGATATTGTACCTCAAATTTTAGTTATTGATGATCTAGCAAATCGTATGCATACATGTCATGCTTTACTAGATCAAAATTTGTATGATAATTTTGAACAGAGATACAAGAATCTTGTACCGGAACAGTGTACATTGTTTTTGGGACCGGAATTTTTATTATTAAGAAATGAATTTTATGAACATCTAAATCAGTACAAACAAGATTATCATTCTTTAACACATATAGCTCTAAGTTTTGGAGGTAGTGACCCTACAGGGGAAATTACTAGGATATTGATGATGATTCCAGAATTTAGACGTTATCTCCCTCATTTAGTGTTTCATGTTGTTGCTGGACCAGCTAATATTGAAGCTTCTAGGATTGAACAGCACTGTAATGAGTTGAATGATGTCTTTTTTTATAATGATCCACCTATTGCCGAATTATTCTCTCAAATGGATTTGGTCATCGGTGCCGGGGGAGTAATGATGTGGGAACGATGTTTTATTGGTCTACCTTCAGCTGTAATTACAGTAGCTGAGAATCAAATTGAGTCTGTAATTGAAGCAGAAAAAAATGAATTAATTTGGCACTTGGGATATACTGACCAAATTACTTCAGGTAAATTAATAGAATTTTTAGTACATGTTTGTTCTAACCTGGATGAATTACAGAAGAAGAATAAGAGTTGTCGGATGTTTATGCAACAGACTCGTAGTTCGCTTACTCATCCTATCATAAAGTGGTTTAAACAAAAGGAGGCTATATAATTTGGAATTTCGAATAGGCCAAAGAGAAATTGGCAAAAACCACAAACCATTTATTATAGCAGAAATGTCAGGAAACCATAATCAGTCTCTTGAGCGAGCTTTGGCAATCGTAGAAGCTGCTGCTGCTGCTGGTGCAGATGCCTTGAAGCTGCAGACGTATACAGCGGATACGATGACACTCAATATTCAAGAGGGTGATTTTTTTATTGCTGATAAAGATAACATGTGGAAAGGCAACTCTCTATATACCCTATATCAGGAAGCCTACACGCCTTGGGAATGGCATAAGCCCATCTTTGATCGTTGTGCAGAACTAGGCATGCTTGCTTTTAGCACACCATTTGATGAAACGGCAGTAGATTTTCTGGAATCTTTGAATGTACCTGCCTACAAAATTGCTTCATTTGAAAATACAGATATACAACTCATTCGTAAAGTTGCAGCTACGGGTAAACCTATGATTATTTCAACAGGCATGGCGTCTATTGCTGAACTGGATGAAACGGTTCGCGAAGCACGCAAAAATGGATGTGAAAATCTAGTCCTGCTTAAGTGTACAAGCACGTATCCAGCTACACCAGAGAACACAAATATTTTGACCTTACCACATCTGGAGCAGTTATTTAATTGTCCAGTCGGTATGTCTGATCATACAATGGGAATTGGTGTTTCTGTAGCAAGTGTATCCCTTGGAGCCGTAGTCATTGAAAAGCATTTCACACTCAATCGTGCAGATGGAGGAGTGGATTCTGCGTTCTCTATGGAGCCAGAAGAAATGCGTCAATTAGTGATCGAAACGGAAAGAGCCTGGCAATCGTTAGGACATATTAGTTATGGTGCGACTGAACGTGAACAGGACTCATTAAAATATCGTCGTTCTCTGTATGTATCCAAAGATATAAAAGCAGGTGAAGTCTTAACAACTGATAATATTAAAGCAATACGTCCAGGTAAAGGATTACCTACCAAATATCTCGATCAGTTGATTGGACGTAAAGTTGCGAAAGATATTACTAAAGGTACGCCGTTAACCTGGGAGGTCATTTAAAATGAAACAACGTATTTTATTAACCGGCGGAGCAGGATTTATTGGGCGCTGGGTTACCAAAGAATTATTAGAACAAGGACATGATGTATGGACTCTTGATGATCTATCGAATGGGCAAGAGTCTAATTTAACTGAGTTCAGAAGTCATGCTAACTTTAAAGAATTTATTGAAGGTAGTATTTTGAATGAACAGCTACTTGCTGACCTTTTCAATAAGCATAAATTTACGATCTGTTATCATCTTGGGGCTTCCATTAATGTGCAAGATTCTATTGATGATCCTAGAACGACATTTAATAATGATACGATCGGTACATTTTATATTTTAGAACAATGTCGCAAGCATCTCACAAAAGTCGTATTCATGAGTACTTGTATGGTATACGATCGTTGCAACGATGAGCAGGGGATTGATGAAAGTCATCCAACGAAACCTGCTTCACCATATGCAGGTGCCAAAGTAGCGGCTGAGAATATGGTATTATCCTATTATTATGCATATAATCTCCCTACAGTAGTGATTCGTCCCTTTAATACCTATGGTCCTTTCCAGAAAACGGGCGGCGAAGGCGGCGTTGTAGCTATATTCTTGAAGCAGGATTTGAATGGACAAACGCTAAAAATATATGGTGATGGTACTCAAACACGTGATCTACTTTATGTAGAGGATTGTGCAAGATTTGTGGTAGCGGCAGGATTCAATAACCAGGTGGATGGCGAAATTGTGAATGCAGGCTTAGGAAGCGACATAACCATTAACGATCTGGCTCTACAAATTGCAAATGATTCTGCTCGAATTGAACACGTTGAACATATTCATCCACAAAGTGAGATTCCTAAATTACTCTGTAATTCTCAAAAAGCAGCAAGATTGCTAGGATGGAAACCACAAGTAACTCTATCTGAAGGTATTTCTCGCACGAGAGAATGGATTGCAGCTGGAGGATTGAATCCATAGAAGTCAATTGACTAGGAGGCAGACTAGATGAACGATGACTATGAAAACAACTTCAAACCAGTTAGACCAAATATGCTTCCCTATGGACAACAATGGTTGACTGAAGAGGATATAGAAGCGGTTGTACAGGTTTTAAAAGGCGATTTTATTACACAGGGGCCTTCTATTCAAGATTTTGAACGGAAGGTCGCTGACTATGTTGGTGCTTCGTATGCTGTAGCATTTACGAATGGTACGGCTGCTCTACATGCAGCTTGCTTTGCCGCAGATATTGGACCAGGGAATGAAGTGATTACAACACCACTGACTTTTCTAGCAAGTAGCAACTGCGTGTTATATCAAGGGGCGCAACCTGTATTTGCTGATATTGATCCTCATACGTACAATATTGATCCTGAAGATATCAAACGTAAAATCACGGCTGATACACGTGCTGTGATTGCAGTCGATTTTACAGGGCAACCTGTGGAAGTAGATAAAATCTTATCAATTACACAAGAACATAATCTGGTCTTGATTGAAGATGCTGCGCATTCGCTTGGGGCAGAATACAAAGGACGAAAAATTGGTTCCTGGGCAGATATGACAATGTTCAGTTTCCATCCAGTGAAGCATGTGACAAGTGGAGAAGGCGGCATCATCGTTACCAATGACGAAACTTACTATAAAAGATTATCAAAGTTTCGCAATCATGGGATGACACGCGATCCAGAAGATCTAGAAATAAATGAAGGTCCTTGGTATTACGAGATGCAAAGTCTGGGCTACAATTATCGTATGACGGATTTACAAGCAGCGCTTGGTTCATCCCAAATGAACAGGCTGGATCAATTTGTTGAACGAAGAAATGAAATTGTATCTATCTATAATGAACAATTATCAACATTACCAGAACTTATTTTGCCGTATCAATTACCAGCAGCTAAATCCAGTTGGCATCTCTATGTTATTCGTTGGCCACTTGAGAAATTCAACTTATCTCGCAAACAGGTTTTTGAAGCACTTCGAGAAATGAATATTGGCGTTAACGTGCACTATATACCGGTTTATTTGCAGCCTTATTATCAACAACTAGGCTATGAAAAAGGATTATGTCCGATCGCGGAACAATATTACGAAAATTGTATTACATTGCCTCTGTTCCCTAAAATGTCAGATACAGATGTATACGATGTATGTGAAGCAGTAACGAAAGTATATCAGTTTGCGCTTAAGCAATAATAGGATTAGATTTATCGTGCGTAGGGGAGGGATATTATGTTCACTTTCACACCTTTGGGAGAACAGCATCTAGAACAGGTCTTGAAATGGCGTACTCAACCAGAGGTGACTCGTTATATGTATTCTGATGTCGAGTATGATATGAACCGACAGCAACAGTGGTATGCGCAAATTAAAGATTCCTCTAGCGAGAAGTATTGGATCGTTGAGCTTAAAGGGGAAGCTGTAGGCATGATTTCCTTAAATGATTTGAATGTTATGCATCAACGCACAAGCTGGGGGTACTACATTGGAGAAGAGAAAGCGCGATTATATGGCGGATTTGTTCCTTTATATCTGTATAATTACGTTTTCAATAAGTTGGGTTTTCATAAAATAACAGCCGAGGTTATGGCTGGAAATGATAATGTAATTAAATTACATCGTTCTCATGGATATCGCGAAGTAGGCATATACTACGACCATATTTACAAGTATGGTGAATATCACAATGTTCATGTATTAGAGCTGCTGAAAACCGATTGGGCATCAAAACAAGAACGCTATGCTAAATATACAGCAAAATTTTAAGAAGAATCCTATGAAGGGGCTGATATAAGTGGAGAAACAAGAAAGTAATTTGATTTTACTAAGTATTTTAAATGAAATATTAGAAGAGGCGGGTCGTAAGCCAATTACAGATCTTCAGGAAGAGATGGATTTAAGAGTCGATCTTGGCATGGATTCATTAATGTTGGCTGAACTTACTGTCCGCATTGAATCTGAATATCATATTGATATTTTTGAAGATAGCTTAGTCGAATCTGTAGGAGATATTATGCTTAAAATGGAAACTCAGATATGAATACCGGTAATCAAAATGATGTGTTTTTGATTCATGATGATAAAAAGTATACGTATGCCGACTTATGGAGACAATTGAATTCTATTACAGTATGTAATAGATATGTTTATATCCAGCATAACGATCCCTACCGTGTATTTATAGCGATTATTCATAGTCTGATCTATGAGTATCCTATTGAATTACTGGATGGGGATTTTTCTGAATCTGAATTACTTCGTTTGGGGCTATCCCAAGAAATGATTTTGACCGATGCCTCTCCACTAGCTAAACAAAGTAATAAGAACCTCGATTCATGGCATGCACTAGCAGAGCTTCTAAATGAGCGGCTTGTAAGCTCTACATGGTCTATATCTTTATTCACTTCAGGATCAACTGGGATTCCGAAAAGAGTAACACATCATCTAAAATCGCTTGCAAGAAATGTAAAGCATTCTGTTCAGTTTCAAGGTCATATTTGGGCATTTGCATATAATCCCACTCATATTGCAGGCATACAAGTATTTTTGCAAGCTATCTGGAATCGGAATCAAATCGTATATGTATTCGATCAGCCAATAAATCAAGTACCCGATCAGTTGGATAGCTGCAGTGTGTCACATATATCTGCTACAGCCACATATTATCGAACGCTACTGCCTTATTTGAAAATAGAGATTGCTAGTATGCAGAGAGTGACGCTAGGTGGCGAGAAATTTGATTTAAAACTTGTAAAGAAACTGGAATCTTATTTCCCCCATGCTCAATTTCGTAATATATATGCATCTACTGAGGCTGGTAGTCTCTTCACATCAGCAGGAGACATATTCCAAATCAAGAAAACTAATCAACATCAGGTTCGAATTCTGGAAGGACAACTCTATATTCACCGATCTGTAATGGGTACTTCTCCTGTAGACTCAGAGTGGTATGCAACAGGTGATCTAGTTGAGCAGTTGAGTGAAGTGGAATTCAAGTTCGTTTCGCGGGACTCCGAAACGATTAATGTGGGCGGTTATAAGGTGAACGTGCTAGAAGTTGAAAGTGTTTTGTTAGAGTTTCCGGGGATTACAGATGTTAGAGTCGTTCCCAAAGCGAACAAAGTGACTGGCTACATTTTGACAGCAGAGGTTGTTAAAAAGGCAGATACAGATGATGCCACACTCAAAAAGAATATCAAACAATATGCTGCTGAGCATTTGCAGGCTTGGAAAGTGCCTAGAATCATTAGCATTGTACCTGAAATCCCGCAAAGTCGCAGTGGGAAGAAATCAAGAATAAATAATGAGTAATGGGAGGATTGGCAATGGCTGAACATAACGAACCCACTCAGTGGATTATTGTTACGGGACATTCACGTGGAGTAGGCCAACGGCTAGTGAGCAAGCTTTTAGCCCAATCCGATTATGGTGTAATCGGAATTAGCAGATCTGTAAATGAACAAATTGAAGAATGGCAGAATACCTATAGTGAGAAATTCAAACACATTTCGTATGATTTGAATGATGTAGAAGGAATCAAAAAGCTTTTTCTAAATGAAATTGCTAGCATAGGTCCTATATATGGATTAGTGAATAATTCAGCGATGGCCTATGATGATATTGCCTCTAATCTAAATATAACAAAGCTTCAAAATATGTATAATGTGAATGTATTTGCCGCGATGCAGCTTGTTAAATACACTCTTCGCAATATGCTTTTACATCATACACAAGGCTCTATTGTTAATATTTCTTCGATTAGCGCTCATACCGGGTATAAGGGATTGAGCATGTACGCGTCTAGTAAAGGTGCTATTGAAGCTTTCTCTAAAAACATTGCACGTGAGTGGGGCAGTCGAGGAATTCGTTCTAATTGCGTGGTTCCAGGATTTATGGAAACGGCAATGAGTGATACGTTGACTGAAGAGCAAAAAGCTCGGATTTATAAGCGTACGTCTTTGAAGAAAGAAACGAATGTAGATAGTGTATGCGATAGTGTTATATTTTTGTTATCTTCAGGCGCTTCTTCGATTACAGGAAGTGTTATCCATGTAGATAATGGAACGATCTAAACCTAATTTGCATTTGTCTTCAGATGTATGTTTATTTTGTGCATCTGGAGCAATTGCTGTTTAACAGATACCTATGACTACTTAATCAAGTTCATCATCGAGATGTAATTGAAATCCTCATTTATCTTTTCCTTAAAGCTCAACTAATACATAAAAGGCTGAAACGATAAATTTGCTTATTTTTATAAGTTTTATAATATGGAATATACCCGTAGTGCTAGTTAAAATTAATCTTGGAGTACTCCTATTTTCCAAAGTGTATAGGCTAGCAAAATCCCATCTAAAGTCGTTTCGAATCCAGATGGACTCTTCGAACGAATCGAAGAAAGAGCAAAACGAGTCACTAAGATGGAAAATACCGTTTCGATTTGCTTGCGTTTGCGTCGCATCCAACGCGTAAAGGCGGGTGTCCACCGTTCTTTTTTGCTGTTTGAACGAGTAGGCACACAAAGAACGGTACCGAAGTTTTGTTCCAATCGAATAGGTAAAGAGCGACTAAGGTACCCTTTATCTCCAAGAACGAGGGCAGAAGGTGCTTGACGAAGCAACTCTTCTACCAGCTGTACATCATGAACCGAAGCGGCCGACAAGACATAACTTTGGACGAAACCGAAGGAGTCGATTTGCACGTGCAGCTTGAAGCCCTAGTAATGACTCTGTTTTGAAGCGCAATAGCCAACGTCAGCTAGACCTCGAAAGCATCGTGCCCTTGTGATACGAACTGGGTGGCACAAGGGAAGAGGAAGGCTGTCGATGATCAAGTAGACGCTGCCGAACTCCGGCGAAGAGAGTCGTTTGCGTAACCACTTGAGCGCAAAGCGCAGATCTCGGCATCGTCGATTGTATCGAGAACGTTCCACGATAGGGCCTAAGTTCCCTTGGATAAAGCGATGTCAGGCACGTTCAGAGGTGAATCCTAGACCTTTTCCCAGCAGATGAAGCGCCAAGATATGGGCATCGCTTTGCTGAAGCCGATGATGGTTTTTGCGTTGAAGAAAGGGAGCGAACGCTTGCAATGCCTGCTGAACTTTTTTCAAAATAGCGCCAAATTGGTTTTGTACCGAGCATGGTTTTTGTGTACAATAAAGAGGTCTTTGCACAGGAATCCACCTTCCAAAATGGGGTTTGGTCACTTTCATTTTGGATGTTTTTCTGGGCAAAGGCTATTTTTATTTTTCAACTAGCACCACGGGTTAATTAAGTCTAAATGAAGACTTGGCGAAAGGAGGGATTATTCATGGATATTATTGCTCCTATACTTGCAACTACACCGCATGACCATTGGAAAATAACTGTACAAAACGTATTCCAACAACCTAATCTCCACCCTTTTCAAGATACCACTATTCAGTTTCTGGAAGCATTATCCAAGCATATCTTGCTGGATCGTTCTATGCGCGCCTATCCAGAACTGATGGCGATGGCGCACTGGTTGCGTAAAGCGCATATTGTCGAATTGAGAAAAGAATACGAGCAGCGTACAGCAGGCAAGTACATCCTGGCGCGCGGAACGATTATTCATTTTGCACCGGCTAATGTGGACTCGGTGTTTATTTATTCATGGATTTTGTCGATGCTGGCAGGCAACAAAAATATTATTCGCTTATCCCGTCGTACAAATGAGCAGACCGATATACTGATGCGTAAAATCAATGAGGTGATCAGTCGTGCAGAGTTTGAAGCGATAGCAGATCGTACACTGCTCGTTCGCTACAGCTATGAACAGGAGTACACCGCTTATTTATCCGAGCAGTGTGATGTGAGAGTGCTATGGGGTGGTGATCAATCTGTACGCACGATTCGTGCGATTCCACTTGCACCCAACGCGGTAGAACTTGTGTTTCCGAATCGCTATTCCAAATCGGTTCTTAACGCAGAGGCGGTTCTGCAAGCGGATGGATCAGCTATAGCTGTGCTCGGTAAGCAGTTTTACAATGATGCACTGTGGTATGGGCAGCTCGCTTGTTCATCGCCACGTGAGATTTTTTGGATTGGAAGTTCGGAATTGATTGCGGCGGCTAAAGAGCGCTTTTGGAAGAGCATGGAGCAGGTGTTGCAAAAGGAACATTACTACAATGAACCAGCGCTTAATATGTTGCGCTTAGCGACTTCAGATTACTATGCAGCCCAGCAGCAAACGGGACATGTCTATAACAGCTATGCTTCCACCCCAGTACGTGTGGAAGTAAGTGAAGCGGATTTTCAGCTGCGTGATATGCACTGTGGTGGAGGGCTGTTTTTGGAGTACGGTTTGTCTGAGCTTGAGCAGCTACATCAGCATATTCATGAGCGTGACCAGACACTGAGCTATTTTGGCTTTGATCGTCAGCAACTTGCACAATGGGCTATGGGGATTCCAAATCGAGGTATTGATCGAATTGTACCGGTTGGGCAAGCGCTTGATTTTGGATCGGTATGGGATGGGTATGATCTGTTCACGTACTTTTCAAGAGAAATTGCGATTTTATAAGTTGCTTTTTAAAATAGCTACGGCATACATCTCCAAGCGATGTTTATCCTCGATTTGGGATTTTGCTGTAGCTATTTTTAAAAATATAGATCAGAATGGAAGTGAGTAAGTAAGCAAAAATGGATTATAATTTTGATGGTAGAGGGTGGATGTGAATGGAACAACCAAAAATAGTGATGTATAAAGGGCAAAGTCAATACGATGTATTGCGGCATTTTGTGGATCAGCTTGGAATGGGATTTAAAGATTTTGACTATGATGTATGCATTATTGATTTACTTGAAATGGAGACCTCTATTGAACAGTTAAATCAAGTGCTGATTGATCAGAAAAATATAGTGTTTTTCTGCTCGTTTAATGGTGTTGGAATGGAGTTGACACTGGATAATGGGCAAAAAATTCATGAAGCGATAGGAGTTCCGTTTTTTTCTATCTATGTCGATCATCCAATTTATCATACAAGCAGAATTTTAGCTCAACAGCAAGATAGAAAAGCAAACTTGAATGTGATGTCATTTGTCGATCCGAGACATTCCGAGTTTGCAGCTAAGCAATTCTCTTCTCACAGTATGAAAATGTTTTTGCCTCATGCTAGCTATAATATTGAGGATTCAGTAATGAATGTCCCTTTTAAGCAAAGAACAATAGATATTGTCGTTTCGGGAAGTTACACGGATCCAGAAGTTACGATGGCGAAATGGAAAGAAGAATTATCTCCTTTTGTGTATGGTGTATTAAATGAAGTTATTGAGATTTCAGAAGCGTTTCCTAAGTATGCTATCTTTGATTGCTGGGAATACTGGACCAAGCAAAGAGGAATAGAGTTAGATGCTCTCGGAAGCGATAGAGCATTCTATTATGTACAAGAAGTAGACCGATTTTTGAGACAGTCTTTTCGTCATAAATTAGTAGACAGTCTTGCAGGATGTAATCTTCATGTTTGTGGCGATGGCTGGGAACAGTATAAAAGTGATACGGTTACTTTAATTCATCACGGTGCCTGTTCTTACCAAAAAATGCGTGAGATTATGGGGAATTCAAAAATTGTATTGAACGCTTTTCCTACATATAATCAATGGTCTCATGAAAGAGTATTTGATGCTTGTGCTTTGGGAGCAGTAGCTTTAACTCAATCTAATCCGTATTGGCACGAAGTATTCAAGCATGAACATAGTATACTGATGTTTGAAGAGCCTGATGAACTGAAAGAACTAATTCAGACTCAATTAATGCAGGGACATAATCTGGAAGAGATTGCTCAACACGGTTATGAAGTAGTAAAATCGCAACATCAATGGCGTAATCGTGCAAGTCAGGTACTAGAAGCCGTATTTCTCGCTTTCAACTTCGCTTAACAAAGAGAATGAATATCGAGGTTGCTGATTGCTTGATTTTATGAGTATGCATAATAAAATCAAGTAATCAGTCTGCTTCAATTTGTGTATATAAAATGATAATAAATCAATATAGGTAATATGTAATATAATTACATGAAAACCTTTACTTTTCCAATTGACAATTTTGAACCATAGATGGTATATTCAGAAATGTAGGCAATGTCTTACTTTATTTGATAACGAAGGGAATGTTATTGCATGCAAGGTAAAGTGAAATGGTTTAACGCAGAAAAAGGTTACGGCTTCATCGAAACTGACGAAGGCGGCGACGTTTTTGTACACTTCTCCGCAATTCAGTCTGAAGGCTTTAAGACGCTTGAAGAAGGTCAATCCGTAGAATTCGACATCGTCGAAGGTGCGCGTGGACCTCAAGCAGCTAACGTTATCAAATTATAATCATCCCGTGGCTATTGCCGGCCTTACATAGGTAATTCTGATGGTTACATTTGAATAATTAGCTAAGACTCCGGGATGTTTTCCGGGGTCTTTTTTTGGTTAAAACTCATGTTATACCCGGTAATTGACAATACGGACTGGATCATAGAGTGCTTTTTTGTAAGGCTCGATCGTATGCTGAGTAGCTTGTAGCAATTTAGTGTTATTTTGCAGTCACTTTTTAGAGGGTGACACGATATCGATTCACAATGATTGCGCTTTAAATATTTGTGACCATCCGTTAACAGTCCTTTTACTTATACCTTACACCTATGTTATAATTCGATAAAGGAGGAATGCCACATGAATTTTGCCACTCGAGGTCAGCACTTTGAAGTTACAGATGCAATCAAAGAATATGTGGATAAAAAGCTAAGCAAATTGGAAAGATATTTTGATGCACCACCGGTTTCCGACGGTATGGTGACACTTAGTTCCAATCGTGGACGCTTTACCGTAGAGGTAACCATTCCACTCCCAGGACTACTGCTACGTGCAGAGGATCGTAGTGAAGATATGTATTCTTCTATCGATTCTGTAGTCGACAAGCTTGAGCGCCAGATCCGCAAGCATAAAACGAAGCTGAACCGTAAGTTCCGTCAAAATGACGAGAATTTGAAAGCATTCTTCGTGGAAGATCCGATCAGTGCATCACTGGCTGTCGATGAAGACGCGGATGTGGAAGTGGAAACTGATGAATACGAAATCGTCCGTAACAAACGCTTCCTCCTGAAGCCGATGGACGTTGAAGAAGCTATTTTGCAAATGAATCTGATTGGGCATACGTTCTTCGTATTCTCCAATGTGAACACACAGCAGGTCAATGTCGTATATCGCCGTGATGACGGTAAATACGGTCTGATCGAGCAGGAATAATGATTCGCATCATTCCAATCATCAATATGCTGTGATGAACAGGAGATAAAGCCCTTTGAATATCGTTAGCTTCCCTAGCTAATGTGTGAATCAGCGATATGAAAATGAATGCACGATATGAACAATGCAAGGTGAGCCTTACCCGTCTTGGCGGGTAGGGCTTTTTTGATTCTATGTCGTAGTTGAAATGTGATCACAGCGCTAATGTAAAAAGTGTCATTACATACATATGCTATACTGCTGTGAGAAATCCTAGAAAATGGAAGAAACTTCAACAAACAAGTGCATTCCGATGTAAAGTAGAGTATACTGTTTAGAGTGCTACATACGCCTGTTTACTGTGTTATTTACTTGTATAATAAGCCTCTATAGCAGGTTGCCGCAGCGGTTAAAAACATCAAGTTGGCTGCCTGTTATCGCTGTTGTTTTGAACTCTATTTTTAACGCTATAGGGTACTGGATTTGCACGGAATGTAGAATTTGTAGAAACATATCGGGTAGGTTATACGTATGTATACCAGAGTAGCTTATTCATAATTGGATGTATGCTGGTTTACCCGTCGATCTCCAGTAACAGGGATGGACAACGGTAACCCATTTCATAAGTATAGATGAAGGCGCGGGAACTGATTTTCCTGGGCCGTATCGAGCTGATTTACACCAGTGACAGAGGCATTGTCTTGGAGCCGCTTTGTTGCGGGGCTTCTGCGAAACTGGTACAATTTATTGCAACTGAGATTATTGAATAATCCCCCGGAAGCGTCGTGTCAATTCCATTATTCAATAATCTATCTCTTTAATTGCGCGAAAGGGGTTAACCATGCTAGGACTCGTTAAGAAGATTTTTGGTGATTCAAATGACCGTGATGTCAAACGGATCATGAAAACCGTGGACATCATCAACAATATGGAAGCGGAATTTGAGGCTCTGTCCCACGAGGAGCTTCAAGGTAAAACAGCCGAGTTCCGCGAACGTCTGGAGAAAGGTGAGACGCTTGAGCAGTTGCTGCCGGAAGCTTTTGCCACTGTGCGCGAAGCATCCAAACGTCAGCTGGGCATGCGTCATTTTGACGTTCAAATGATCGGTGGTGTCGCTCTGCACGAAGGTAAAATTGCAGAGATGAGAACCGGTGAAGGTAAAACGCTGGTAGGTACATTGCCGGTATACTTGAATGCGCTCGAAGGTAAAGGCGCACACGTCGTTACGGTCAATGACTATCTGGCACAACGTGATAGCCTGCAAATGAGCCGGATTTATAACTACCTCGGTATGACGGTCGGCATCAACTTGAGCGGCATGCAACATGAGGAGAAGCAATCTGCTTATGCTTGTGATATCACATACGGTACGAACAATGAATTTGGTTTTGACTATTTGCGCGACAACATGGTGCTGTACAAGGAACAGATGGTACAGCGTCCACTGCACTTCTGTATCATTGACGAGGTGGACTCGATTCTGATTGACGAAGCGCGTACACCGCTGATCATTTCCGGTCAGGCTCAAAAATCGACCGAGCTGTATTTTGCAGCAGATCGTTTTGTGAAGAGCTTGAAAGCGGAAGATGATTATAGCGTGGATATCAAAGTAAAATCGGTAGCACTGACTGAAGCAGGTGTAGAAAAGGCGGAGAACTTCTTCGGTCTGGAAAACCTGTATGATAATAAAAATGTAACGATCAACCACCACGTCGTACAGGCACTCAAAGCGAATGTGATTATGCATCGCGATGTCGACTACGTTGTATCTGAAGGCGAAGTATTGATCGTCGATGAATTTACCGGACGTTTGATGTCAGGTCGTCGTTATAGCGATGGTCTGCACCAGGCAATCGAAGCGAAAGAAGACCTCAAAGTACAGAATGAAAGTATGACACTGGCAACAATCACGTTCCAGAACTACTTCCGTATGTATCGTAAGCTGGCTGGTATGACCGGTACAGCGAAAACAGAGGAAGAAGAATTTAAAAAAATCTACGGGTTGGAAGTATTGCAAATTCCGACGAACCGTGTAAACCAGCGTCAAGATGCACCGGACGTTGTGTATAAGAGCGTACAGAGCAAATTCCGTGCGGTAGTGAAAGAGATCGAAGAACGCCATGCTAACAACCAGCCTGTTCTGGTCGGTACGGTATCGATTGAGAACTCTGAGCTGCTATCGGAAATGCTGAAACGCAAAGGCATCAAGCATCAGGTTCTGAACGCGAAATACCATGCGGAAGAAGCGGAAATTATCGCACGTGCAGGTCAACCCGGTACAGTGACCATCGCAACGAACATGGCAGGTCGTGGTACGGATATTATCCTCGGTGAAGGTGTAGCAGAAGTGGGCGGTCTGCATATTATCGGTACAGAGCGTCACGAATCTCGCCGGATCGATAACCAGCTGCGTGGTCGTGCGGGTCGTCAGGGTGATCCGGGTTCTACGCAATTTTACCTGTCGCTGGGCGATGAGTTGATGAAGCGCTTTGGTGCGGATAACGTGATGAACATGATGGAAAAGCTCGGCTTTGAAGAAGATCAGCCGATCGAAAGCCGTATGATCACACGTGCTGTAGAATCGGCACAACGCCGCGTCGAAGGCAGTAACTTTGATATGCGTAAAATCGTCCTGCAATATGACGATGTGATGAACAAGCAGCGTGAGATCATTTATAAACAGCGCCGCGAGGTACTGGAGTCTGACAACATTCGTGAAGTCGTACTGCAAATGATCAAGCCTTGTATCGAGCGTGTTGTTGAAGTTCACTGTAACGACGATATCCCTGAAAACTGGGAGCTGCAAGAAGTTGCGGATTACGTAAACAACAACTTCCTCGTTGAAGCGCAGCATGTGTCCAAGCAAGAGCTGGAAGAGAAAGAAAAAGAAGAAATGGTCAACTATCTGTTTGAGCGTGTAGAATTGTACTATCTGCAACGCGAAAAAGAGATCGGCGAAGTAACGATCCGTGAGTTTGAAAAGGTTGTTGTTCTTCGTGCAGTTGACCGCAAATGGATGGATCATATCGATGCGATGGAGCAACTGCGTCAAGGTATCCACCTGCGTGCTTATGGCGGTACAGATCCACTGCGTGAGTATCAGTTCGAAGGCTTTGAAATGTTCAATCAGATGGTTGCCGACATTCAAGAAGAAGTTGCCGGTTATGTGATGAGAGCACAAATTCAAAGCGAGAGCCAGCAGGAGCGTCAAGCTGTTGTAGATACAAGCAAAGTGAGCACAAACAGCTCTGAAACGGCTGAGAAACGCCCTTCCCGTGAAGAGCGTCGTCGCAGACGGAAATAAGGATAGTACAGCGAGGTTGGATGTCTGCTGTTAGAATGTGGGATGTTACCCAGTGATGATCGTTTACCTATAACGATTATCGTTCGCTTGTAAGGTACGTACACGATATACCTTGCTTTAATGATAGGCTATCCAGGGCGAACCTATTGCCAGGAAAGTCATCTATAGCGAATAACGTAATTCGAACGAGCAGGCATTCACTTATATGTGATATAGCGTAAACCCAAGCAAGACACTCACTGATGACCATCGTCCCTGTGGGTGTCTTTTCGCGGATAACGGTTCTCCCCTGTCTGTAACGGTTATGGTAAAGTATAATAAGCAAATGGCTCCGCTATCCAGTTGGAGCCGTACATTTTAAATGAGGTGACGTTCATGATCGAACCAAACGTAAAGCATGATCTGCGCGAGATGGCGCAGAAACTATCCAATCTTAGGGGGTCTCTTTGACTTAGATCTCAAAAATGAGATGATCGAGAACTTTGAGGTGAAAATGTCGGCACCGGATTTCTGGGACGACAATGAAGCCGCACAGGCGGTCATCGCTGAGATGAATGCAGTCAAAGGATCTGTAGATCAGTATAATAAGCTCCAGCAGGAGTATGATGATGTGAGCCTGATGGCTGAACTGGCAGATGAAGAGCAAGACGCTGAGCTGGCGCAGGAAGTTACCGCAGGCGTAGAAGCACTGGTGAAAAAGATCGAGGAGTTCGAGCTGCAATTGCTGCTGAACGAGCCGTATGATAAGCTGAATGCGATTTTGGAGCTTCATCCAGGTGCCGGTGGGACAGAGTCTCAGGACTGGGCATCGATGCTGCTGCGTATGTATACACGTTGGGCGGAGAAAAGTGGCTTTAAAGTTGAAGTGATGGACTATTTGCCAGGCGATGAAGCGGGCGTGAAAAGCGTAACGCTATTGATCAAAGGCTATA
Source organism: Paenibacillus wenxiniae (assembly GCF_039822605.1). Lineage (NCBI taxonomy): Bacteria > Bacillati > Bacillota > Bacilli > Caryophanales > Paenibacillaceae > Paenibacillus > Paenibacillus wenxiniae. The sequence continues at coordinate 56,052 of NZ_JBCGUH010000015.1, read as the reverse complement.
ATGCCTATGGTTATTTGAAGGCGGAAAAGGGCGTACATCGTCTGGTGCGTATTTCACCATTTGACTCGTCCGGTCGTCGTCATACGTCGTTTGTATCCTGCGATGTTGTGCCAGAGATTACGAATGATGCGGAGATCGAAATTCGCACGGAAGATCTGAAAGTGGATACGTACCGCGCGAGTGGTGCCGGTGGTCAGCATATCAATACGACGGATTCGGCGGTACGGATTACACATATTCCGAGCGGCGTAGTCGTAAGCTGTCAGACCGAGCGTTCACAGATTAAAAACCGTGAGCGTGCGATGACGATGCTTCGTTCCAAGTTGTACGAGCGTAAGATCGAAGAAGAACGTAAACAGCTGGAAGAGATTCGTGGTGAGCAATCGGAGATTGCATGGGGCAGCCAGATTCGCTCGTATGTATTCCACCCGTACAGCATGGTCAAAGACCATCGTACTCAGGTGGAGACCGGTAATATCGGCGCGGTCATGGATGGCGATCTGGATTCGTTTATCGATGGTTATTTGCGTAGCCAGCTGAAGATTGAAGTGGAGTAATCGGTGAGGAGCCGTAGATGGCTCGGTTGAGATCAATGATAGACAAATAGCATGATTTATTTTACGAATGGATTTAAATGGATTTCATATTGGGGAACCTTCGTACTGGCTTTCTAGTGGAAGCAAGTACGAAGGTTCTTTTTTATGAAAAAGTGTGGTGGTCTGTACATTAATCATTTGTACATATGATGTGAAGAGGAGTTCATAACCATGCTCACGCAAAAAGAATGGCTAGAATATATTAATCGGTTACAAGAAAGAGAAAGACAAAAAATAACTTCTGGTGGTTTAAATAATTGGGTTATTGCTGTAGCGCTTTTAGGATTAGCTTACTGGTTACATCCTAATTTGGATAACTAAACTATTTTTCGATCATGCTGATTTATATTTCTAGTTCATAGACTCATAGTCGTTAACTTTTGGTCGCTGTGTTCCTATACCGGATTAAAGTATCACCCGTTTGCTGCATGTTCTTTCGCGAACCGTCTTTTTACACTACAATAAAAGCCGCGATGCTATGTAGAATGATGAATAAACGGTAGTAGTTTAGCGATGCTATACGATATCAGTATCTATACATGTATAGGTAGCGATATATGCGAATGTTAGATATAGATATCCCACTCGCTGTAAGGGTAGAACACTACTATATAGTTCAATAACAGACAAAGACTGGTAACGATGAAAGGTACGGGTGACATAACAATGGTAGGTTCTTCAATAACGGCAGGACGCAGGCGGAAGCCGCCGATGATTCCGCTCACAGGGCCGATTCGTAATGTGTGGGATACGGCGCTAATTATAACAGGAGCATTTGTGATGGCGCTGGCGTTTAATTTATTTTTACTGCCTAATCATATTGCGTCAGGTGGGGTAGCGGGCATTTCAATTATTGCGGCACAGGTACTTGGCATTGAACCGGCGTATACACAGTGGGTGCTTAATATTCCATTGTTTATTGCGGGTTATTTGCTGCTGGGCAGGCAATCAAGTATACGTTCTTTGTTAGGGACGGTTGTATTGCCATTGTTCATTTATGTTACGCGTGATATTCCTGCACCAACGACGAATCCGTTGCTAGGTGCGTTGTATGGTGGTATTGGTGTGGGATTAGGATTAGGCATTGTATTTCGTGGACGCGGTTCGACCGGTGGGATGGCGATTTTGGCGCAGATTATTCATAAGCTGACTGGATTTAGTATGTCGGTTTGTGTGAGTTTGACAGATGGGACGGTTATTTTGCTGGCAGGTATTTTGCTCAAGCCGGAGCAGGCATTGTATGCGTTAATTGGGTTGTTTGTTACAAGTAAAATGATTGATGCGGTTGAGCTTGGATTTAGTAATTCTAAGGTTGCGTATATTATTTCCGAGGAAATTGAACCGATGCGGCTAGCGATTTTAAATGATATGGATCGCGGGTTGACCAAGCTGAATGCGGAAGGTGGTTATACTGGAGACGAGCGCACGGTATTTATGGTTGTCGTTGGACAAAATGAAGCGAGTCGGTTGAAAACGATTGTGCGATCAGTGGACCCCGAAGCTTTTGTCGTGATTAGTAATGCGCATGAAGTGCTGGGAAAAGGGTTTAAATTACCTGGTTGATGGAGCAAGTCTATATTTTGTAAGCTGTATGCTGATGAATATGCACCGTAAGTGGTATGTTTATGAAAATCAAATGGATATAAGCGGCGGTGTAATGACTCTGGCAAAGTAAGCTAAGCTACACCTATGGTAATTTTAATAAGAACCCGATAGTTCCAACAATAAAATCGTAGTTGTACAATGAGCACTGTACTTCGCTATGGAGTGCCTGTATAAATGGACATTAGAACATCCTTTGGACATACTAATGAGCATTTGGGGCAGCCGCAGAAGTACAGTGCTTTTGTTATATATTGCTTCGATATTTTTATGTAGGCTTGACGAATCCAGAAGCGTTAAAATGACAGTGATTGAAACATGCCGACAGTATAATGAATACGCAATTGGATGCAGGACGTAATAATGCTACACCATAAACATACATATACATCGTAAATATATACGTACATCATACGGATAGAGTGAATTACAGACGCAATCGTTGCTCCAGTTGATTCAATGGAACAGAGCCTTGCTCGGAGATAGCATATACCTGTTGGGTATCGTTAGACGATTGCCAATCGTTTGGATTGTTAGCCAGCCATTGCAGTGCAAGCTGGATCGTATGTTGTTGCCGTGATGCTTGTAGTGAATATACACCTGGTTTCACCATCCATCGTTGACCGGAGACAGCGTCGGAATCATCGGGTTCCAGATCCCCACCCGTAGTATCTTCCGCTGCACCGGCAAATAGTGTACCAGAGGAAGCATAGAGTAGACAGCACACTTGCGGTTGCGCTATTTCGGCCATCATCTGCACATCGTATGTACCATCGTCTTGCAGATGTAGCAGGGCAATATGACCGTTATTGATTTCTTCTAGCTCATCTTCTTCAAGTGTCCACCAGTCGGGAGTATCTTCCAATCGGTGGCGAATCGCTTGCAGGTCAAAGATCGCTAAGGCTGCTGTGTCGGTTGTGAATGAAAATGAGACTTGCATGGGATGATCACTCCAGTTTGAATTTGATAGGATGGATAACATGGTCATAAGCGACCGGATAATAGTGTACACGGTCATCCTACTAACGCCAACTCTTTTAGAAGAAAGTTGAATACATGTAGCATAAAATCGGATGAATACTCATTATAGGGAGAGGAACTACCATTTATTTTAACATAACATCGCCCTCTCATTCTATTTGCGCCGAGCCGCATTATAGCTGAGTATGGGACTTCATTGCGCTTAAAAGAATGTTTAGATTCAAGGTTGTATTTATATTACATCGGATGTATAATAATACACAGATTATTCATCGGACAACACTAAGTATCGCAGCAGATCATGATCATCTACTTCGAACAGAAGAGAGTGACATCACCGAAACAGATGCTGTTGCAAAGGTACTGAACAGGAGGAATTGTAAGTGAGTTCACATCAACTAAAAGTTGCTATCGTAGGTTCCACTGGCTACGGCGGGGTGGAACTGATTCGTTTTTTACAGCATCATCCGCATGTAACGATTACATCCGTTATTTCGGCTTCCAGTAGTGGCAAGCCCATTTCGGAACAATTCCCTCATCTGAACGGTATGCTGGATATGGTACTGGATGGTGTCGATCCACAGGAAACAGCAAGCAAAGCGGATTTGGTATTTCTCGCTACGCCGTCTGGCGTCAGCAGCGAACTCGTTCCGCGTTATCTGGAAGCAGGGTTAAAGGTCATTGATCTGTCCGGCGACTACCGACTGAAAGATACGGATGTATATGAAAAATGGTATAAGCATCAGCCTGCGCCAGCGGATGTACTAGCTGAGGCTGTGTACGGATTATGTGAGTTGAAAAATAACGATGTACGCGATGTACGACTGATCTCTAATCCGGGCTGCTATTCGACGGCATCGCTGCTTGGTTTGCTGCCAGCGGTAGAAGCAGGTTGGGTTAACACAGATACGATTATTATCGATGCCAAATCCGGCGTATCCGGTGCAGGTCGTGGCACGAGCCTGACTGCCCATTATGCGGAAATGAATGAAAATTTTAAAGCCTACAAGGTGAATAAGCATCAGCATATTCCCGAAATTGAGCAAGTGCTGGGTGAGGTGGCAGGGAAGCCAGTACAGGTTACGTTTACTACCCATTTGGTACCGATGACTCGCGGAATTATGAGTACGATGTATATGAAAACAAACGGTGGTCACTCTGAGCAGGAATGGATTGATTTATACCGTAATTATTATAAAGAGCGCCCGTTTGTACGTGTGCGTTCAGCCAATCAATGGCCAGCGACTAAAGAAGTAGCAGGCTCGAACTATTGCGATATCGGATTTGCGCTGGATGAGCGCACTGGACGGATGACGGTCATTTCGGTGATCGATAATCTGGTCAAAGGAGCGGCAGGTCAGGCGATCCAAAACTTGAATCTAATGATGGGCTGGGATGAAACGCTCGGTCTGAATATGGTTCCAGTTTATCCGTAAGCAGATCGCTCTATCGAAAAGCTATCCCATGTAAAAGGGATACGTTATTGCAATAGACCTACAAATTATATCCACATCTTATACCCACATCGTTGACCAGGAAGTGAGAGGAGATATCATGTCAGATCAATTGTTCAAACAGGTTCAAGGTGGCTCTGTAACGACACCGTCAGGATTTCAGGCAGCAGGTCTGCATTGCGGACTAAAAAAGACAGAGCGTAACGATCTGGGCGTTATCATATGTGATGTTCCGGCAGCAGCGGCTGCTGTATATACAACAAATCTATTTCAGGCGGCACCGCTACAGGTGACACGGGATAGTCTGTCGAACGGCACATTGCGTGCGGTCGTCGTAAATAGCGGTAATGCGAATGCTTGCACTGGACAGCAGGGTGAACAGGATGCCTATGCGATGCGTGCGGAAACGGCGCGCCAGCTTGGTCTGGATGAACAGGATGTAGCGGTTGCTTCAACGGGTGTGATCGGTGAACTGTTGAAAATGGATCGTGTCCTCTCTGGAATTGAACGTCTGCCAGCGACACTAGGCTATGAGCCGGATCATGCGGAAGCATTTTGCCAGTCGATTTTGACAACGGATCTGGTGAAAAAGGAAATCTGCTTACAGGTGGAAGTGAATGGGATTGATGTGCATATCGCAGGTGCAGCCAAAGGCTCGGGTATGATTCATCCGAATATGGCGACGATGCTGGCCTTTATGACGACCGATGCGGTAATTCCAGCAGACGCTTTGCAAGGACTGCTGCGCGATACGACGGATCGTACATTTAATATGATTACGGTAGATGGGGATACAAGCACAAACGATATGCTTGTCGTTATGGCGAGTGGACATGCAGGCAATTTGGAGCTGACACCTGAGCATGAGGACTGGGAAGCTTTTGCAGCAGCATTCCGCCATGTGTGTGAGCATCTGGCACAGGCGATTGCGCGCGATGGAGAAGGAGCAACAAAGCTAGTTGAGGTGCAAGTGACCGGAGCGGTTAGCGATCTGTCTGCACGTGCGATTGCGAAGACGGTCATTGGCTCCAGTCTGGTGAAATCGGCGATGTTTGGTGCCGATGCAAACTGGGGACGCGTCATTGCCGCAGTCGGACGTGCAGGTGAACCGGTTGATGTGAATACGGTTGATATCCGTTTGGGCGATATTGTGGTGTTGACTGCATCGCGCCCCGTACCTTTTGACGAAGAAGTCGCATTGGAATATTTGAAAGGTGATACGGTGCGAATTACGGTAGATTTGCATTATGGGGAAGGTCAGGCGATCGCATGGGGTTGTGACCTGACATATGATTATGTGCGTATTAATGCTGCTTACCGTACATAGTAGAGCGGTGAGATGGATGTAGGGCTGGGATACAGCGAGCTTGCTGTAGATTCGCTGGAAGGATGTTAGCACGCGATATAGGATATTTTGCTGGAATTATTTTTTATTTGATATCGTGTTAGGAGAGCGCTAACGCTGGAAGGAAAGATATTTTGCTTTGCAAAAATCGCTTTTTATTGGACACCGCGTTAGGAGAGCGCTAACGCTAGAAGCAGAAAGATATTTTGCTATCGCAAAAATCGCTTTTTTATTGGACACCGCGTTAGGAGAGCGCTAACGCTGGAAGTAGAAAGATATTTTGCTATCGCAAAAATCGCTTTTTTATTGGACACCGCGTTAGAAGATCGCTAACGCTAGAAGCAGAAAGATATTTTGCTATCGCCAAAATCACTTTTTTATTTCACCTCGCGTTAGGAGAGAACTAACGCTGGAAACGGAGGGAAAGCGATGACTGGACAAACGGGACAGACTTTTGTCATGAAATGTGGAGGCAGTACGCTGGCTGCATTGCCGGATTCGTTTTTTGCGGATTTGCAGCAGATTCAGGAATCCGGTGTACAGCCCGTGATTGTACATGGAGGCGGGCCAGCGATTTCGGATAATCTGGCGAAGCTGGGAATTGAGACGGAATTTGTGGGTGGTTTACGCAAAACGACCGAAGAAGTGCTGGATGTGGTGGAGATGGTGCTTTCGGGCAGCATCAACAAGCAGATCGTCCGACGAATACAGGGCAGCCGGGCAAAAGCGATCGGCATCTCTGGTGTCGACGGCGGTCTGATCCAGGCCAAACCGGTTGCCAATTCCGCAGAAGTTGGACTGGTCGGGGATGTTACGTATGTAGAAGCTACGATTGTTCGAGCGATTACGAATCTGGGCTATATGCCAGTCATCGCACCTGTCGGGGTGGATGCTACAGGGCAAAGGTACAATATTAATGCAGATACAGCAGCCGGCGCGGTTGCTTCGCATCTGGGTGTACCACGTATGATCGTCGTTACCGATGTGCCCGGTATTATGAGAACGGTCGATGGAGAGAAGGTTGTATTGCCACAGGTGACGATCGAAGATACACAGCATATGATCGAAACGGGCGAGATTTATGGAGGGATGATCCCGAAGGTGAAGGCAGCTGTTGCCTGCATCCAGGGCGATGTGCAGGAAGTGATTATTGTTGATGGAAGTGAACCGGGCATCCTCAGTCGTGTACTGAATGGAGATGCGGTTGGAACACGTATTGTACGCCAGACGGTGCTGTAGTAGCATCGTATCGATAAATAGAGTGAACATACTGTAGTCATAATGGATGAACGTATGCCGTTTCAAGAGCCAGTTTAGCCCAATATTAACGATTCGAGGAGCGTGACCAGCATGACCAATCCGATAAGCAATCAGCCGTCAGCAACGAATGAAAGTGCATTATTCCCTTCCTATGCACGTTATCCGCTTGCATTTGTAAAAGGAAAAGGAAGTTATCTGTGGGATGCCGAAGGGAAGCAATACCTTGATTTCATGTGCGGCCTGGCCGTTACCAATCTGGGACATGCTCCGGAGACGGTAACTGCGAAGCTGAAAGAGCAACTGGATCAGCTATGGCATACGTCCAATCTGTTCCAAATTCCGAATCAGGAAAAAGCAGCGCAACTGCTAACATCGCTCACATCCGGCGATGCGGTATTTTTCTGTAATAGTGGAGCGGAAGCGAATGAGGCAGCGATCAAGCTGGCGCGTAAATATCAGCAGAAGATCAAAGGCGAAGAGCGCTATGAGATTGTTACATTTACCCAGTCGTTTCACGGACGTACACTGGCTACACTGACAGCGACAGGACAGGATAAAGTGAAAGAAGGCTTCCATCCACTGCCTGCTGGCTTTATTACGGTGCCATTAAATGATCTGGATGCACTGCAACAGGTAATTGGACCGCATACCGCAGCGATTATGCTGGAAATGATCCAGGCTGAGGGCGGCGTCTATCCGGCAGAGGTTGCTTATGTACAGGCGGTAGCCGAGCTATGTAAACAAAATGGCATATTGCTTATCATTGATGAAATTCAAACCGGTATGGGACGTACAGGCAAACTGCTCGCTTCTGAACATTACGGCATTGAGCCGGATATTTTCACACTGGCAAAAGGGCTGGCTAGCGGTTTCCCGGTTGGCGCGATGGTTGGTAAAGCGTATTTAAAAGAAGCGTTTACCGCAGGCAGCCACGGTTCTACGTTTGGCGGTACACCACTTGCAACGGCAGCAGTGATTGCAACACTGGAAACATTGCAAGAGCAGAACGTCGTTCAGCATGCGGCAGAGATGGGTGACTATCTGATGCATCAACTGGAAGACAAACTCGGTGACCATCCATTTGTGACAGAGATTCGTGGGAAAGGTTTGATGATCGGGATCGAATGTACAGCACCGATTAATGAACTGATCCTGGCCGGACAGAAAAAAGGACTGCTATTCGTGAGTGCAGGACCGAATGTGATTCGTCTGCTGCCGAACCTGCTCATTACTAAAGATGAGATCGATCAAGCGATATCGATTTTGAGTGAACTCATTCAGGAGCATGCACCTGTCGTAGGTACAGCTGGAGCAAACGGCAACTGAACATTGGAGCACGCTGTAACGATATAGCCTATTCATGACGTAGCACATTCATATTGTTGCGATTGCATGAACGACTTGCTATGAAGTGATCGTATAAAGTAATCGCACCCTAACTGATCATGATGGGATAACGTAAGCCGAACGAACACAAGCAATCATGCGGAAGTCCTTTACGGGATTCCAGACTGAATATAGCATAAAAGTAGCGATCCACAAGGAGGAATACCATTGGCAGATACAGCACAGACAGGCAAGCTGGAACTGAGCCATTTTAAAGGCAAAGATTTTATTGAACTGAATGATTTTACAGCGGAGGAGATTGAGTTTCTGATCGAGTTCGCGATTGAGCTGAAACGTAAGCAGAAGGCAGGCGAAGCGTATCGTCCGCTGGAAGGCAAAACGGTAGGATTGATTTTTGAAAAGTCGTCCACACGGACGCGTGTGTCGTTTGAAGTAGGTACGTATCAGCTCGGCGGACATGCTCTGTTCCTGAGCAAAAACGATATCCAGATGGGCCGCGGTGAAACGATTGCCGATACGGCGCAGGTTATGTCGCGTTATCTGGATGGCATTATGATCCGTACATTTGGACATGAAAATGTAACCGAGCTGGCGAAATATGCTGATATTCCGGTCATCAACGGATTGAGCGATCTGGGTCACCCCTGCCAGGTGCTGGCGGATTTCCAAACGATCGTGGAGCATAAGGGCAAGCTGAAAGGCTTGAAGCTTGCTTATGTCGGTGACGGTAACAATATGGCGCACTCGCTGATGATCGGTGGTGCACGTGTTGGACTGGATGTGTACGTAGCGAGTCCAGAAGGGTATGAGCCAGATCCTGAGGTGTTAAAGCAATGTCAGGAGCTGGCGGCAGAGAGCGGTGCGACGATCAAAGTCGTACGTGATCCGCAGGAAGCGGTGGCGAACGCCGATGTGATCTATACCGACGTCTGGGCAAGCATGGGCTTTGAAGAAGAACAGAAAGTACGTGAGCAGGCATTTGCCGATTATCAGGTGAACGAGCAGCTGGTCAGCCATGCGAAGTCGGATTATATTTTCCTGCATTGTCTGCCTGCACACCGCGGCGAAGAAGTAAGCGCAGGTGTGATCGATGGTGGTAATAGCGTTATTTTCGATGAAGCCGAAAATCGCCTGCATGCACAAAAAGCGATTATGGCGGCATTGATCGGCTAAATAAAGCGGGATAATCATATTGAGGTTCAGAGCGGCTTTATAATGGAAATAGAAAATAATAGAGTGCGTTCAAACGATAGTTGAAGCAAACTATGGTTACAACTATGCTCGGCTTGCAGGATACGGCTAGAAGGTGACTATGCTGCGTTTGCGGAATACGTCCAGAAGGCGAACGTACTCGGCTTACGGGATACGGCTAGAAAACGACTGTATTCCATTTGCAGGATACGGCCGGAAGACGACCATACTCGGCTTACGATATACAGCTAGAAGACGAACGTGTCGCCTGTCGGGCGGCTGGATCGTGTATAATGACTACATCAGACCAAAACCTTTTGACCGTATGCGGATGAAGCCAGCCTGGAATACTGCATTCCGGCTTCATCGCTCGGTGTCAAAAGGTTTTATATTGGAGGGCATATTAGCAATGGCAAAAGACAAAATCGTTCTAGCATACTCCGGTGGACTGGATACGTCCATCATTCTGAAATGGCTCAAAGAAACATACGACGCAGAAATTATTACATTTACAGCAGACATCGGACAGGCGGATGAGCTGGATGGTCTGGAGGAAAAAGCACTCGCTACAGGCGCATCCAAAGTATACATCGATGATCTGCGTGCTGAATTTGCAGAGGATTTCATTTACCCGATGTTCCAGGCTGGCGCATTGTATGAAGGACAGTATCTGCTCGGTACGAGTATTGCACGTCCACTGATCGCAAAACGTATGGTCGAGATTGCTCGCGCAGAAGGCGCGATTGCCATTGCTCACGGTGCAACAGGTAAAGGAAATGACCAGGTTCGTTTTGAGCTGAATGCAGCTGCACTGGCACCGGAAATTAAAGTGATTGCCCCGTGGCGTTTGGAGCAATTCCGCGCGGACTTCCCAGGTCGTGCCGAAATGATCGCTTATGCAGAGTCTCATGATATTCCGGTAACAGCGTCGGCGGCGAAGCCGTATTCGACTGACCGTAACCTGCTGCATATTAGCTATGAGAGCGGCGTGCTGGAAGATCCGAATTTTGATGCAAGCGCAGAGGACAACAAAGACATGTTCCTGCTGAGCGTATCGCCAGAGGATGCACCGGATCAGCCAGAAATGCTCGAACTGGAGTTTGAAAAAGGAAACTGTGTGGCATTGAATGGGCAATCACTGACGCCGCTGGAAGCGATGGAGAAACTGAACGAGCTAGGTGGCAAGCATGGTATCGGTCGTGTGGACATGGTGGAAAACCGCTTTGTCGGTATGAAGAGCCGCGGCGTGTATGAGACACCGGGCGGAACGATTCTGTTCACCGCACACCGCAAAATGGAATCCCTCACGATGGATCGTGAAGTCATGAGCCTGCGCGACTCGCTCATTACACGTTATGCGAATCTCGTATACAACGGTTTCTGGTTTGCGCCGGAACGTCTTGCGCTGCAAGCACTCGTAACCGAAAGTCAGAAAAACGTAACCGGTACGGTTCGCGTGAAGCTGTACAAAGGTAATGTGATCGCAGCTGGTTTGAGCAGCCCATACAGCCTGTACAATCCGGATATCGCTACAATGGAAGCTGATCCAACGAATGCTTACGATCAAGGCGATGCAGCCGGCTTTATCCAGTTGAACGCACTGCGCTTGAAAGTGAACGCAGGTGTACAGCAAGCAGCAAGCCAAGCGAAGCAAGGAGTGTGACCGGCAACATGAGCAAACTTTGGGGCGGACGGTTTACCAAACAAACAAATCATCTGGTCGAGGAATATACCGCCTCGATCCATTTCGATAAAGCGCTGGCAGAGGAAGATATTCAAGGCAGTCTGGCGCATGTGACGATGCTGGGCAAATGTGGCATCGTACCGACAGAAGATGTAGAGACGATCAAAGCAGGTCTGAACAAGGTGCTGGACAAAATCCGTGCCGGTCAGGTGGAATTCTCTGTATCCGACGAAGACATTCATATGAATATTGAAAAGCATCTGATCGAAGAAGTTGGTCCAGTCGGTGGTAAGCTGCACACCGGACGTAGCCGTAACGATCAGGTGGCTACTGATATGCACCTATACTTACGCAATCGTGCGGTAGAGCTGGTTGGTCTGCTGCATGCATTGCAACAATCGCTGATCAATCAGGCGAAAAATAATCTGGATACGATCATCCCAGGCTATACGCATTTACAGCGTGCCCAGCCGATTCTATTCGCCCATCATTTGATGGCGTATGTATCGATGTTCGAACGTGATATCGATCGCCTGAAAGATAGCTACAAGCGTATCAATGTACTGCCGCTTGGTGCAGGCGCACTGGCAGGAACAACATTTCCGATTGATCGCCATTTTGTAGCAGAACAGCTTGGCTTTGATGGTGTGTATGAAAATAGTCTGGATGCTGTCAGTGATCGCGACTTTATCGTCGAATTCCTTGCTGGCGCATCGCTGATCATGACGCATCTGTCCCGTCTGAGCGAAGAACTGGTACTGTGGAGCAGCACTGAGTTTAATTTTATCGAGCTGGACGATGCGTTCTGCACAGGCAGCAGCATTATGCCGCAAAAGAAAAATCCAGACGTAGCTGAGCTTGTACGTGGTAAAACAGGTCGCGTCTACGGCAATCTCATCGGTCTGCTGACCGTACTCAAGTCGCTGCCACTGGCGTACAACAAAGACATGCAGGAAGACAAAGAAGGCATGTTCGATACGGTAGCTACGCTGGAAGGCGCACTACAACTGTTTGCACCGATGATCGCCACGATGAAAGTCAATACCGGACGTATGCGCGAAGCCGTAAACAAAGACTTCTCCAACGCCACCGATATCGCTGATTTCCTCGTCGGAAAAGGACTGCCTTTCCGCCAGGCACACGAAGTGATCGGCAAAACCGTACTTTACTGCATTCAAGAGGGTAAATACCTGCTCGACCTGAGCCTGGACGAGTTCCAACAGTTCTCCCCATTGTTCGATGATACGATCTACCATGTGCTGCAACCGGAAACGGTCGTAAACGCACGTAACGTTTACGGCGGTACGGCAACCGTGCAGGTCGAACAAGCGATCGAACGTGCAGGTAGTAAACTGCAACATACGACAAACTGGTTAGAGCAACACGCTTAAGTTAAGTATAGATAAATAAATGATAAGTGGAGTGTAGACGAATAAATAAGAATGAGGCGGAGTTGCTTTCACAAGTTTTGCTTTTACAAGGGATAGTAACCCATTCTTTGTAATAAATGACGGAACTCGAAGGCAATAAAATGCGTAATACGTTCCGTATAATGAGTTCATATGTGGACTAGAGGCTTTTTACAACAGTGCTATACGTATTCCATATGTTAATGCGCGAATAGTGGATTACAGTCTATCATCGTGCACAGTCTCTATCGTTGATAGGTATAAACTCATCTGTAATAACTTCACCACGATTACACTTACCGATTAATGCATCCCAACCAACTATCCTATAGCTAACAAGCTCATGCCATACTCCTCTTTATGACGAGTGTGGCATGAGCTTTTTGCTATGCTTATATATGTTCAGAATGGTGTAATATTTTGCCGGTAGGTTTAAAAATTTGATTAGCAGGTTTGTTTGCTGTGGAATGATGTTATTGTTTGTTCGATACTGCGTAATAGCAAAAGTTCATGGTGTAGCCAGAGATGATACAAGCTGTTTGGAGTCTACGTACTGCTGAACATGATACATGTTGTTATTGGTTTAAACTATGTAAGAGCACTAAACCTAACTACTCTGCCCCTCATCTCAGCCAATTACCTCACCATCGCTACCAATTCCCCCCTTGCGTAATATTTGAAAACGGATACAATTAAACTAGAAAATGTTAACGTTAACAAAATAACCACTAGCCCAAATGCGAAAGGATGAAGAGGTATGACCCTTACGTTTCTGAATGAGAATTTTTTGCTGAATAGTGAGACAGCGATTCGCTTGTATCATGAAACCGCCAAGGATATGCCGATTATTGACTATCATTGTCACCTTAGTCCGCAGGAGATTCGCGATAACAAAACGTTTAAAAACATTACCGAAGCCTGGCTCTATGGCGATCACTACAAATGGAGAGTGATGCGCGCGAACGGTGTAGCAGAACGATACATTACAGGTGATGCAGACGATTACGAAAAATTCCTTGCCTGGGCACGTACGGTGCCACAGTTGATCGGTAATCCGCTTTATCACTGGACACATCTGGAGCTACAACGCTTTTTTGGCGTACACGAGTTGCTAAGCGAACAAACGGCCCCTGCGATCTGGGAAAAGGTGAACAAGCAGCTGCAAGGTGAAGGTTTTGGCGCGCGTGATCTAATTACCAGATCGAAAGTTACCGTAGTGTGCACAACCGATGATCCGATAGACTCGCTTGAACATCATATGGCGATTCGAGAGCTGCATGATACTCATTTCCCAACACTCGTACTGCCAAGCTTTCGCCCGGACAAAGCGCTGGAAATTAACCGTGATACGTTCCGTCCGTGGCTGGATAAGCTGAGCGAAGTGCATGGAAGTGATATCAGTAGCTATGATGAATTTTTGCAAGCATTGGAGCAGCGTGTGCGCTTTTTCCATGAAGCAGGTGGACGCGTATCTGACCATGCACTGGATGTGCTTGTATATGCAGATACGACGCATGAGGAAGCAAGTCGTATTTTTGCCAAAGCATTACAGGAAGGCAGCGTAACAGCGGAGGAAGAAACAAAGCATAAATCGTATACGCTCGTATTTTTAGCAGGGCTATATCGTGAACTGGATTGGGCGATGCAGCTTCATATCCATGCACTACGTAACAACAATACGCCAATGTTCCGCCATCTTGGACCGGATACCGGCTATGATGCGGTAAATGATGGTGCAATCGCTGCTCCGTTAAGAGGGCTATTGGACGCGATAGAAACCGCAGGCGGTTTGCCAAAAACGATTCTCTACTCGCTCAATCCGAATGACTACCAGGTGCTTGCCAGTGTAGCCGGCAGCTTTCAGGGGGGCGGCATTGCTGGGAAAATCCAGTTCGGTACAGCATGGTGGTTTAATGATCATCTGGACGGCATGATGGAGCAGATGCGTACGCTGGCAAACTATGGCGTGCTGGCACGTTTTGTCGGTATGCTGACCGATTCGCGCAGCTTTTTATCGTATACACGGCATGAGTATTTCCGTCGTCTGCTATGCGATCTGCTCGGCAGCTGGGTCGAACGAGGAGAAGCGCCGGATGATCATAAATTGCTCAGTGATATGGTAGCGAATATTTGTTATCACAATGCGGAGCAGTATTTTGGTTTCCCGATCGTTGTACCGGTATCGTGAACGATCGATGTTGAAGTGAGCGATCGACTTTGCACGACTAGACGATGATCTGATGATCTAACGTCGATCGATTCGATTTGTTATTGTATACAGAGTCTTCCTGTTGCTGTGCAATGTACAGAAACGGCAGGGAAGACTCTTTTGCATGTGAATTGTGTTTGCGTTATATACGATTAGATTATTTTGATAATGAGGTGTAGGTGTAGGTGTAGGTGTAGGTGTAGGTGTAGGTGTAGGTGTAGGTGTAGGTGTAGGTGTAGGTGTAGGTGTAGATTTAGATTTAGATGGTACACGTGTGTGCCAATTTGGTTAATGATCTTCTTGCTGTTGAGAGGAATGCTTTTTCATTTGAATATTTTTCATTTGAATATATTCGTATTGATCCTAAATTTCATAATGTCCTATCGTCATCATGCGCTATCACGGGGCAGAAATAATATGGTATGGTTAGCTGTAGATTAGCAGGTTAACGATATGGAGGTGAACATAGTGTCCATCAAAGGCATTAATCATTTGCTATTTTCCGTATCGGATTTGGAGCAGTCGATTACATTTTACGAGCAGGTGCTGGATGCCAAATTGCTCGTCAAAGGAAGAACGACCGCTTATTTCGATGTGAATGGAATCTGGCTCGCTCTTAATTTGGAGCCGCATATCCCGCGAACAGAAATCCAGCATTCGTATACGCATCTTGCTTTTTCGGTAGACGAAGCGGATCTGAATCCGTTATATGATAAATTAATTCGTTTGCATGTGAATATACTATCGGGGCGTCCGCGAGATGAACGAGATCAACGCTCGATCTATTTTACAGACCCGGATGGTCATAAATTTGAATTTCATACAGGTACTTTGCAGGATCGACTTGCTTATTATAAGCAGGAAAAAACACATATGGAGTTTTTCGATTAAGTATACGATGAAGTACAAGTTGGCTTCCATTACACGTGAACATAAAAGGAAGGTATGCATATGGCATCTACGATTAAAGATATCGCCAGGCTGGCTAATGTGTCTCATACGACCGTATCCAGAGCACTTAACAATAGCCCATTAATTAAAGAAGTGACCAAACGCAAAATTATTGAAATTGCGCGTCAGTTAAATTATACGCCCAACTATAATGCGAAAAGTCTAGTGTTGCAGCGTTCGCATACGATAGGGCTATTTTTCACCAGTTTGTCGTATGGAACGAGCAGTAGCTTTTTTGCAGATACGATTCGGGGGGTGAACTCCGTGATCGGGATTGAGTATAATTTGTTCGTCCGTGGAATTGATGATTATGCGGATTACAGTACGATTCATCCGAAGCGATTTGATGGCATTATTTTGATGAGTCAGAGTGATGATGATCATACGTTTATTGAGCATGTGATCAGTCAGCAAATTCCGCTAGTGGTGCTAAACCGTTTGATTCCGGATGGTAGCTTTGTGAATATTGTATCTAATGACCGTGAAGGTGCACAGCGTGCAGGCGAGTATCTGATTGAGCAGGGACACCGCCGTATTGCACTGATCGAAGGGATGAAAGGCTTCAAATCGGCGGAGCAGCGTCGCCTCGGTTTTCTGGATGCGCTCAAAACAGCAGCGATTACGATTCCAGAGCAGTATATAGTGCCTGGTCTGTATAGCACCGAAAGTGGTTATGCGGCGATGCAATCGTTGCTCAAGTTGGAATCACCGCCTACAGCGGTCTTTTGCTCGAATGATGATATGGCAATTGGGGCGATGAATGCCGCTTTTGAAATGGGGCTGAAAGTGCCGGATGATCTGTCGATCGTCGGATTTGATGATATTAACTTTTCCATGTACACCAATCCAGCGTTAACTACGGTCAAACGTCCGATTGAGCAAATTAGCGCGCATGGTGCGGCCAAAATTTTGGAGCGGATTAGCGAGCAAAGTGCAGGAAAAGAGTTGATTTTCCTCGGTACAGAGCTAGTTGAGCGCCGTTCGGTGGCACAGCATTCGGAGTGAAATTGTCATTTGTGTCAGATGTAGTTGGCATATGGCAGGACGTGTACACAAACTGTTTTTGTTAGAGCAGATATTATTTCAGCAAGGACTACGAGACAGGCTCTGGTCTTGCACAGGAGTCTACGAATTAAATCATTGTAGATTCCCGTGCTGTTTATACGTATACAAGGTTACATAGACTAGTGTCTGCATGGATGGGCATGATCTAACTATCGTCTGTACGGATGCGCATGATCTAATGGGCTAATACGGATGATCTAACTATCCTCTGTGCTGACTATGATGCGCTACTTTATCACGATATAATAAATAGCTTTCATCACCTCCCTAATTCCTTCATTGGAGTTAGGGATTTTGGTATGAATGTATAGTTAATCATAAGCGACATCATTTTACCTAACCTATTAACCGCATGAAATATGAAATTTGATAGTATTCAGCAAAGATGAGTTTATGGCAGGATTTCCTATCGTCAAAAAGATTTCGAAATTCCACAATGACCAGTGGGTCATTGATATGATAATGTGTTAATAATAACGTATGACGCATTATGCGGAGCATGAATTTGGAGCAGGGAGTGACGAGGATGAATCAAATAGCGGCAAACGCTGGCAGAAAACATACAACAGGCTGGATTATAGCCGGGCTATTGCTGGGGATATTTATCGCTTCGATCGATAATACGATTGTAGCGACATCGATCGCAACGATTGTTGGCGATCTGGGCGGTTTTGATCAGTTTGTGTGGGTAACGTCCGCCTATCTGGTCGCTTCATTAGCAGGAACACCGATCTTCGGTAAACTGTCAGATATGTATGGACGGAAACGTTTCTTTATATTCGGTCTGGTCATGTTTATGCTCGGTTCGATTTTATGTGGTACGGCACAGTCGATTGTACAGTTAAGTCTGTATCGTGCCATTCAAGGAATTGGTGGCGGTGCGCTGGTACCGATTGCGTTTACGATCGTATTCGATTCGTTTCCACCGGAAAAGCGCGGTAAAATGACCGGACTGCTTGGCGCTGTATTTGGCATGTCCAGTTTGTTTGGACCGCTGCTTGGTGCTTATATTACGGAATATGCTAGCTGGCGCTGGGTGTTTTACATTAATGTGCCACTGGGCATTTTGTCACTGCTGCTTATCGCGATCTTTTATCGGGAATCATTGGAACGTTCACGGCAGCGGATTGACTGGACAGGTGCGACGCTGCTTGTCGGTGCGGTTGTGTCGTTGATGTTCGCGTTAGAGCTAGGCGGTGGCACGTATGCGTGGAGTTCCCCGTTCATATTAGGGTTGCTGGCGTGTTTTGTAGTCATGTCGATTGGGTTCGTATTTGCCGAGCGAAAAGCGGCAGAGCCAATTGTGTCGTTTCCGATGTTCCGGCAGCGCTTGTTTGCAGGTAGCGTAGCTGCTGGATTTTTCTATGGGGCTGCGTTTATTACCGTCACGCTGTATATCCCGATTTATGTGCAGGGCGTCACGGGTGGTACAGCAGTCAATTCGGGTCTAACGCTGATGCCGATGACGATTGGTTCGGTTATCGCAGCGATGGTCGGCGGTATGCTTGTTAATAAAATGACGTTCCGCCGGATTATGATGTTCTCTGCCATCGTATTTATGATCGGTATGGTGCTGCTAAGCCAGCTCCAAGCAGACACACCAGGCTGGCTGCTGGTGCTTGATCTGATCATTACCGGCTTCGGGATCGGTTTTTCTTTCTCAGTGCTGGGGATTAGCGGTATTCAAGAGTTTGATATTCGTCAGCGTGGAGCGGCAAATTCGACACTATCTTTTGTACGTTCACTGGGGATGTCGGTTGGGGTTACTATTTTCGGCCTTATTCAGCGTAGCTTGATGAATGGGCAATTACAGCAACAGCTCGGAGGAGGTTCCCTACCAGCAGGTATGGATTTGTCACAGGTCGATCCGCGTGCATTGTTATCACAGCAGATGCAGTCGCAAATTCCAGCAGGTGTGCTGGATATGATTCGGCAAGCATTAACTCATTCGGTAGCGGGAACGTTTGGCTGGGCGATTGTGCCTGCGGCGTGCGCGCTCGTCGCCGTTTCACTTATGGGAAGTGCACGAGCGGTGACAGGCTCTCGTGAAAGCAATAAACGAGCGGCTAAAGAACAGATATCTTCATAAGTTGTATCCATACGTGATCCGCTAATGATCCGCCAATGAGCCGCACTAGGACAGCAACGATCGATTTCATGACAAAAATGAAATCGGTCGTTTTTTGATTTGGCGGATATTTTCACGTTATTATAGTACCCAGCAGGTAACGAATTTGTTACAATAGAGATTGTGGAATTGTGTCATGCCTGCTGAAATGGGGCTATACATAGGCCAGCTACAACGCCTGATCGCCTGGCCTTGCACATTGGCCCTGAACCTGTAATTAGGAAGTGATGAATTGATCGAGATGCAGGATGTATGGAAAACGTATGCGAATGGCGCACATGCGCTACAAGGCGTTTCCGTCAAAATCGACCGTAATGAATTTGTATATGTAGTTGGTCCCTCTGGAGCAGGGAAATCGACATTTATGAAGCTGATGTATCGGGAAGAGAAGCCGACCAAAGGCCAGATTTCGGTCAATGGATTTAACCTCGGCAAGCTTAAGCAGCGTAAGATTCCTTTGCTGCGTCGTAACATCGGTGTTGTGTTTCAGGATTTCCGCCTGTTGCCCAAGCTGACTGCTTATGAAAATATCGCTTTTGCTATGGAAGTTATTGAAGCGCCGCGCAAGCAGATAAAGAAGCGGGTCATGGAAGTGTTGGAACTCGTAGGTTTGCAAAGTAAAGCCAACCGCTATCCAGATCATCTGTCCGGTGGTGAGCAGCAGCGGATTGCTATTGCGCGTGCGATTGTGAACAATCCGTCTGTAATTATTGCCGATGAACCGACAGGAAACCTGGACCCAGAGACATCGTATGGCATTATGCAATTGCTGGACGAGATCAATTTCCGCGGTACGACGATCATTATGGCAACCCATAATAAAGATATCGTAAACTCGATGCGTCGTCGCGTGCTTGCGATCGAGAATGGACAAATTGTCCGAGATCAGATTAGAGGGGAGTACGGTTATGAATTTTAGTACCTTCTTGCGACACTTGCGGGAAGGTTTTCGAAGCGTATTCCGCAACGGATGGATGTCAGTCGCATCCGTCACTTCCATTATTGTGTCTTTGTTAATTTTGGGTGTATTTATTTTACTCGTCTATAATGTAAACCAGTTGACCGATAAGGCAGACAGCCAGGTTGAAATCAATGTATTTTTGGAGCTGAATGTAAGCCAGTCGCTGCGTGAGCAGCTGCAAAGCGAAATCAGCAAAATGCCGGAGGTTAGCAACATCACCTTTATTCCCAAAAATGAAGGTTTGAAAGAACTGCGTCAAAACCTCGGTGAAGGCGGCGAAAACTTCCTTGAAGGATACGCCGAAAATAATAACCCGTTACCGGATGCACTGCGCGTACAAGTCGTTGAAGCGAGCACCGTCCCATTCGTAGCGCAGAAGATCGAAGCGCTCAACAATGAACATGTAGAGAAACCGATTTTGAAAGTACGCTATGGTGGAGAAACGATTGAAACGCTGTTCAAGGTGACGGATTTGATCCGTAATATCGGTCTGGTGCTGGTCGCTGCGCTCGCACTGATGGCGATGTTCCTGATCGCCAATACGATTCGAGTGACGATTCTGGCACGTCGTCGTGAGATTAGCATTATGAAGCTGGTCGGGGCAACAAATCAGTTTATTCGCTGGCCATTCTTTATTGAAGGTGCGCTACTGGGCGGAATCGGAGCATTGGTTACGATTGCGATTCTGTTTATCGGATATCAGCAGCTCGTTCATGCAGCACAGTCTTCGCTGAGTCTCGGAACGCTCATTACGCTGGTGCCATTACAAAAAATATGGCTCTGGCTCGGCGGATTGCTGCTCATTCTAGGCGTGCTAATTGGCATTTGGGGAAGTACGGTATCGATTCGTCGCTTCCTGAAAGTGTAATGTTGAAAAATAGTCCTAATTTTTACCAAAAGGGACTGTAGACCTATAATAGATCCTTCACAGTTGCCGATATATGAAAATGACGTAATTGCTGAGCGCCGGAAACGACTATTTAAAATAACCTACTGGATATAAAGGATGGGAATAAAAGTTGAAAAAAGCCGCATCAATTATGGCCGCTATCGTATTGGCCGCTGCATTACTTCCGCCTGCACAGGCATCCGCAGCCAAATCATCGAGTGATATTCAGCAGGAACTGAAAGCTGTAGAGAAACAGGCACGAGAAGCGAAACAGCAACAGAAAGCGGCGGAAGCACAGCGCGAGAAGTCGTCAGCACTGCGCAAAGCTGCCAAGCATGATCTGGGTATTGTGCTAAACGCCATCAACGAAGTAAACAGTCAGATTGCGCGCGTGTCCAACGACATCACGAAAACGGAAACGGGTCTGAGACAGGCGAAACAGGATTTGACTGAAGCTCAAGAGCGGATCAAAGCAAGAGAAGGCATGATTGATACAAGAGTGCGCATGATGTACACCGACGGTATGGTTTCTTACCTTGATGTGTTAATGTCTGCGAACAGCTTTTCCGACTTTGTAGAGCGTGCGGATTCCCTGCGTATGATCGTAGATCAGGACCAGGACATTCTGGCACAGCATGAAAAAGATAAACAATTCGTCATCGTGACGCAAAATAAATTAAAAGCCAACTATGCGCTCGCCAAAGGCTTGTATGCTGAAAAAGCGAAGCGTAAAGGCGAACTGAATGCAAAAGAAAACGAAAAGCAACGCCTGATCGCTAAATACGATCTGCAAATTCAAAATGCCGAAGATACAACAGCAGAGCAAGAGCAAGCGCTGTGGGATCTGGCAGACAAACGCGCTTCATTGTATCGCGAAAAGACAGCGGTTGAAGCACAGGAACGTGCAGCAGCTGAAGCGCGTGCGGCAGCGGAAGCAGCAGCGCGTAGCGCAGCTAACGGTGGCGGCGGTTCCTCCTCCGGTGGCGGAGGCGGCGGTGGTGGTTATCAGGGCAGCGGAAATGGTATGCTGAGTGTACCTGTATCTGGCGCACGATTATCGTCACCATTTGGCTATCGTACAAATCCGGTAACCGGTATTTATAAGCTGCATGCTGGTGTTGACTTTGCCGCTCCGCAGGGAACGGATATTACAGCAGCAGATGGCGGTACGGTCGTTGTTGCTGGTGCGATGAGCGGCTACGGCAATGCGGTCATCATCGATCATGGTAATGGCATCCAGACGCTGTATGGTCATATTCGCAATGGCGGTGTGATGGTACAGGTTGGACAGAGCGTCAGCCGTGGACAGAAGATTGCTGAGGTAGGTTCGACAGGCAACTCGACAGGCCCTCACTGTCACTTTGAAGTACGTGTAAATGGATCGCCTGTTGATCCAATGGGATATCTGTAATACGATTGCGATTCCGGCTGTTCATCTTCCTCCCCTTTACGGTGGCTGGAGTATGGGCAAGCCGGTTTTAGCTTAGAAAGGCGGTCTTACATGATGAGAAAACGCACGGTAGCTCTGCTTGTAGTTGCCATGATGGTACTCAGTAGCGTGCTGACGCTGGCTGTAGTGAATTTGCCATCCTTTGTGCAGAGAGCCTCGATGGGTCAGGGCGTACTGGGCGCACTCAGCGGTGGTGGTCTGAACGATCAGGAGAAGAGCAAGCTGAGCACAGTCGCCAGCTTGATTGAGAGCAATTATTATCAAAATGTGGACGAAAGCAAGCTGGTAGATGGAGCCATCAATGGGATGATGGAAGCGCTGGGTGATCCGTATTCCAGCTATATGGATACCGATACCGCCAGCCAGTTTAGCGAGTCCATCGCCGGTTCGTTTACCGGTATTGGTGCTGAAGTGTCGCAGGATAATGGTAATGTCGTGATCGTAGCGCCGATCAAAGGCTCACCGGCAGAAAAGGCAGGTTTGCGTGCGAAGGATATTATCGTGTCCGTCAATGGCGAGAAGTTGTCCGGCAGCGATCTGAATGCCGCTGTTGCCAAAATTCGCGGTAAAAAAGGCTCGGTAGCCGAGCTGGAAGTTCAGCGTGCAGGCAGCAAGGAAACGATGACATTCAAAATTACACGGGATGATATCGCTATGGAAACCGTTTATGCACGAATGACAGGCGATAAGATCGGCGTGATTGAGATTACACAATTCTCGCTTAATACGGCTGAACGCTTCAAGCAAGAGCTGACCAAGCTACAAGCGCAGGGCATGAAAGGACTCGTCATCGACGTGCGTAACAATCCAGGCGGCGTGCTATCGGTTGTTGAAGATATGGCGTCTCAATTGATTGCGAAAGGCAAGCCGATTGTACAGATCGAAGATCGCAACGGACAACGCCAGGTGGCTAATTCCAGCGGGCAGAGTGTAAACTATCCGATTGCGGTTGTGACCAATGGTGGTAGTGCCAGTGCATCCGAGATTTTGGCTGGCGCACTCAAACAGTCTGCCGGTGCGACCTTATACGGTGAAACGACCTATGGTAAAGGAACCGTACAGACGAGCATGGACAATCTGTTCAATGATGGCAGCCTGATCAAAATTACAATCGCCAAATGGCTCACACCAAACGGTGACTGGATTCACAAAAAAGGCATCAAGCCGGATGTTGCCGTATCGCCGCCAGATTACTATACGGTAACACCGATCAATACCGATACGGTGCTTGAGTACAATATGAACAATGACAATGTGAAAAATGCGCAGATTATGCTGGCAGGTTTGAACTACAAAGTCGATCGCAAAGACGGTTACTTTGACCGTAGCACCGAGACGGAAGTGCGCGCATTCCAGGGGGATCAGAAGCTAACGCAAACTGGTAAAATCGATGCCAAAACAGCCGCAGCACTGGAAGCAGCACTGATCAAGCATATTCAAGATCCACAATATGATGTTCAGTTGAATAAAGCGATCGCAGGTGTAGAAAAGCAGGTTGACGCAGCGAAGTAAGCGCAACTTTTTAGACGATTTCACGTTAATACAAATGATTCCAAAGAAGGCTGCGAACAGCCTTCTTTTTTTGGATACATTTCGATACAATAGAATGGATTGAATATTCATGCCGATGACATCACACGATAACTATCGATGATTGCAATGGAAAGATAAAGGGGGAGTGAGCCGTAGTGGAGATACTGAGCAAGACGCTGCATATTGTACTGGAAATCATAGTATCGCTGCTTACGCAACCGTTCTATTATATATTTTTACTGGCTGTGCTGCTGCATTATCGGCGGCAGGGATTGTTAGAAAGGCGATTGTTTAATATCCGTGTTCATATTTATGCTGGACGGGTACTGCGAACGGTAGGTGCAGGCTTACTAGTAGGCGCGCTGGCATCACTGGTGATGACGGGCGTAGGTATACATACACAGCCTCAGCTAGTATGGATCATTGGTGGATTGATCGTGATCTTATCGCTGTTCCGCTTACGTCTTGCGCATCTGATCGATGCGCTTGCCTTGCTTAGCCTCGTGTATATGATCCTCTGGTTTGTACCCGATGGACAGTTCACAGGATGGCTGAGACCAATAGTCGATGCAATACGTGATACCGATTGGATGGGACTATTCGCTCTGGCTGTCCTGCTACATGTCGCTGAAGCGGTACTGTTCCGTTTACAGGCGCCAGGACTATCTTCACCTGTGGCGATTGAAGGGAAGCGGGGCAAGCCGGTAGGTGCGTATACGCTGGACGCGTTCTGGCCGATTCCCGTCTGGTTACTCGTGCCAGCAGTTGGCGGCTGGATGTTGCCGTGGCAGCCGTTGCATCATAGTGACGTATGGAGTGCAGGCGTAACGCTCGCGGTGCTGCCGGTTATGATCGGTACAAGCGTGTTAACACAGAGCGAACTGCCACAGGTGAAAGCACGCATCATTTCCAAACAGCTCTGGCAGAGCAGTCTCGTACTGATCGTGCTAGCTGTTGCAGCCTACTGGTGGCAGCCGCTCGCATTGCTCGGAATCTGGATTGGTGTGATCTGGCGCGAATATATCGTGCATGCTAGCCGCCGCCAGGAAGCAGAGCAGATGCCCATGTATACTCATTCATTGCGTGGCTTGCGCATTCTGGCAGTCATTCCGGGTAGTCCGGCAGATGAGCTAGGTATCAAATCAGCGGAAACGATGTATAAGGCAAACGGCATTCAGGTACACAGTCCACAATCGCTGCATAAGGCGTTACGGATGAATCCGGCTTTTTGCAAATTGGAAGTGCTTAACCGAGACGGTGAGAGCAAGTTTTTACAACGGGCGATCTATGCTGGCGAGCATCATCAGCTGGGAATGATCTTTGTACCGGAAGATGACGCAGTCGTAACGAAGGAGGCGCATCGTTTACATGCGTTCCATTTGCTTCGTAAGCCCGCTGTCAGTAAAGGCATAGCACGTAGCCCTATGACAGTCTCAGCACCAGCAGTTGAAGAGATTGAACACACCGCTCCTACGCCTGCTGTAGTGGATTCTAACTTCATCAATAGACGCTCACGTACTCGTAAAGGCAGCAGCAAGCAAAGCGGCTACAAGCCATCAGGTGACGTTATAGAGAGCAATGAAGTGAATACACCCGTATCATTAACGAAAGGCCGAACAACATCTAATATACATGCCGATCCTGCGCCAAATGTAGATATTTCTGTGCCTGTAGTTGAAACGGACTCAGCACCATCCGTATCAACGCCAGCATCGGCTGCTGATGGAACGACTGGATTACCGAAACGAAGTCGTAAAACCGATCATCGATAAAACATAAAAAGGGAAGGCACTCGATAACGAATGCCTTCCCTTCTAGTGTTAGTGATTTTCTAACACGGGGTTCAATAAAAAAGTGATTTTTACGAAGCAAAATATCTTTCCAGTTCCAGTGTTAGTGGTTTTCTAACACGAGGTCCAATGAAAAAGTGATTTTTGCAAAGCAAAATATCTTTCCAGTTCCAGTGTTAGCGACTTTCTAACACGAGGTTCAATGAAAAAGTGATTTTTGCAAAGCAAAACATGTTCCAAATTCCAGTGTTAGCTTTTATACATCATTAACAATCTATTCTTGCAACTGACGCAATACAATAATTTCAACTCGTCGGTTTTTTTGACGACCCGAAGGATTGGAATTATCCGCGGTTGGGCGTGTTGCCCCATAACCTGCATATTGGAATTTCGCTTGATTCAGCTTTTTCACATCGATAAAATAACGCAACACAGATAGTGCACGTGCACCGGACAGCTCCCAATTGTCTTTATAACGGGAAGCATGCACAATCGGCAAATTATCCGTATGTCCTTCAATACTGATTGTCGTGTTGATCGATTGGAATAGACTTGCCAGTCTGGCCAGTGTTCCAAGTGAACCGGACTTCAAATCTGCCCTTCCTTCGTCAAACAAAAACTGATCGCTGAGCGTGATGGAGATCCCTTGCGGCTTATCAACAACAGACACTTGCCCTTGTAAATTGTTCGTTTGTACATAATTTTGGATCACTTGCATCAGATTAGCTAGCTCGCGCTCCTGTTCACGAAAAGCTTGCTCGCGATTCGTTAGTGTTTCCTGACCGGAGCTATTTTGCTGCCCTTCGGGAGTCTGCCCATTTTGCCCTTCCTGATTCCCTTTACCGCCATCATTCACGCTTTGTCCTGCTGTACCGGTTACCCCTTTGCCTCCATCGAGAATGGAATTTTGACTTTGAAATGTAAGCTGTAGCGATTCGGTCAGCACTTTATACTTGTCCGAGTCGATCTGGCTGACCGAATACATGACGATAAAGAAGATGAGCAGCAATGTAATCAGATCGGCGTAAGTAATCAACCAACGATCTTTATGATCGTGTCCGGTTTGCTTGGATTGGCGGCGAGAATAACGTCCCATCGTTATTCCTCCTTCATGGATGCCGGGCCATTATCATACCCGTTATCTTGTCCGGTCACAAACGTTTCTAGCTTACGACGAACGAGTTGCGGATTTTCACCGTTTTGAATGGATAGTATGCCTTCCACCAGCATTTCCATCGTTTGAATTTCCAGTTCGGCACGCGCACGGATTTTGGAAGCAAGGGGCAGGAAGATCAGGTTGGCACTCGCTACCCCGTAAAGTGTCGCAGTGAAAGCAACCGCAATCGAAGCGCCCAGCCCTGTCGGTTCATTTAGACTGCTCAATACTTGAATCAGACCCATAACGGTACCGATAATACCCATCGTCGGTGCATATCCACCGGCAGAGTCAAAGATTTTGGCGTATTGCTCGTACTCTTGTTCGGTTTTGCCCATTTCTAACTCCAAAATTTGACGGATAATATCGCGATCTGTGCCGTCGACGACTTGCTGTAACCCTTCACGCAGAAAAGCATTATCATGCGATACAGCTTGTGGCTCCAAAGCGAGTACACCAGCGCGGCGTGCATGCATCGACATATTGACCACATCTTCAATCAATTGCTCGTTATCCGTGCGAGCTGGAATGAATACCGTCGCAACCGCCTGCGGTAATTTTTTTAGACGAGATGCCGGAAAACTAATGACGACAGCTGCGGCTGTACCACCAAACACGATTAAAGCGGCAGCACCTTGAAGTAAGCCTCCAGCGTCGCCGCCTTCCCATAAAAACCCCCCGATCAATGCAGCAATACCTGCAATAATTCCAATAATAGTTGTCAAATCCATGTATCCATCTCCTGTTCTGCATGCGGGAAGCGAAGTCTGTACTGGAACATTGATACTGATGAAATTGCAGCGCTATACATGCTGCCTCATCCATCTGATTCATATGAAAATAATTGAAAAAAGTGTTGTTTACAGACGCTGTTTCAATTGCATAAATAGATTTCGAAGAGTATAATAGAAGGGAACAAACATTCCTATTCTGGTGTTGCTACTGTTAAATCCTGATAGAATTTTAGCGATAGAACACCGTCAGGAAAGATCGTTGCTATATCATTATTTAACCATTTAGAGCGTTTGGCAATATCCGTCATGTTGCAAATAATGAAGATGAAAGTTTTAGTCTTATACCGCATATGTCAAATTGATCATGCAGTGCGCTTCAAGGGGCGGATGGCATGGTGAATATGTACCATTAACGAGATTCGTTCATTCGGAATGTGCCGCTTCAGCGAACGCTGGGTAAAGTATACTGTACCGGGCATTCCCATGTACGGTCTCTTTTGTTATTAACGGGCACGCGTAATATATATTTTAGACGATAGGGTGATGCAGGGCAATGAACGATATTGTTGTCAGCTCCAAAAAGTTCGAGATCGAGTCGGAATTTTCTCCGCAGGGCGATCAGCCCAAAGCGATAGAGGAATTAGTCGAAGGCGTACACGAGGGCAGAAAGTTTCAGACGTTACTCGGTGCGACCGGTACAGGTAAGACATTTACGATCGCACAGACGATTGCACGTTTGCAGCGGCCCACGCTGGTCATTGCACACAACAAAACACTGGCTGCACAGCTGGCGAGCGAGTTTAAGGAGTTTTTCCCGAATAACTCGGTCGATTATTTTGTCAGCTATTATGATTATTATCAGCCTGAGGCCTATATTCCATCCTCAGATACGTATATTGAAAAAGACTCCAGCATTAATGAGGAGATCGATAAGCTTCGTCACTCGGCGACCAGTTCGCTCTTTGAACGTCGTGATGTGATTATCGTTGCCAGTGTATCGTGTATATACGGTCTCGGTTCTCCGCAGGATTATGGGGGTCTATTATTATCTCTTCGTGTAGGCATGGAAAAGTCGCGTAACGAAATCTTGTCACGACTGGTCGATATTCAATATCAACGTAATGATATTAACTTTGTACGGGGTACATTCCGTGTACGTGGTGATGTGATCGAGATTTTCCCTGCTTCACGCGGTGAACAAGCGGTGCGTGTGGAGCTGTTTGGTGACGAGATCGAACGCATTACAGAAATTGATGTGCTGACTGGCGAGCTAGTTGGCGAACGTGATCATATTGCAATTTTCCCGGCATCTCACTTTGTTACGAAAGAAGAGACGATGCGCGTGGCGATTGGCAATATTGAGCGTGAATTGGAGCAACAGTTAGCGGTGTTCCGCGAACAAGGCAAGCTGCTGGAAGCGCAGCGTCTGGAACAGCGTACACGCTATGATCTGGAAATGATGAGAGAGATCGGCTTCTGTTCCGGCATCGAGAACTATTCCGGGCCACTCACATTCCGTGAGCGCGGCGAGACACCGTATACACTGCTGGATTACTTCCCTGATGATATGCTGGTCGTCGTCGATGAGTCTCACGTTACATTGCCGCAAATTCGCGCGATGTATAACGGTGACCAGGCGCGTAAAAATGTACTCGTCGATCATGGTTTCCGGTTACCGTCTGCACTGGACAATCGTCCACTCAAGTTTGAAGAATTTGAGAAAAAGGTCGGTCAAATGATCTTCGTTTCCGCAACACCAGGTCCGTATGAGCTGGAACATTGCGATACGATGGCTCAGCAGATTATCCGTCCAACCGGTCTGCTTGATCCGATTATCGAAGTGAGACCAACAAAAGGTCAGATCGACGATATGATTGGTGAGATCAGACTGCGGATTGAACGGGATGAGCGTGTACTCGTTACGACGCTCACGAAGAAGATGGCGGAAGATCTGACCGATTATTTAAAAGAAGTTGGGATCAAGGTCAGGTATATGCATTCTGATATCAAAACGCTGGAACGGATGTCCATTCTAAGGGATTTGCGTCTCGGTACATTCCATGTGCTTGTCGGGATCAACTTGCTGCGGGAAGGTTTGGACTTGCCGGAAGTATCGCTGGTGACGATCTTGGATGCCGATAAGGAAGGCTTCTTGCGTTCTGAGCGTTCATTGATTCAGACGATCGGTCGTGCTGCACGTAACTCGGAAGGTCGCGTTATTATGTACGGTGACAAAATCACCGATTCGATGGCGAAGGCGATGCACGAAACCGAACGTCGGCGTAGCGTTCAGATCGCTTACAACGAAAAGCATGGTATTACACCACAGACGATTCGCAAAAAGGTACGCGATGTGATCGAAGCGACCAAAGTTGCTGAGGGCAAAGCCAATTATATGGCTGAAGCATCCAAAGCAAAAATATCCAAACGCGAGCGTGTAGCGTTGATCGAACGTTTGGAAGGCGAAATGAAAGCAGCGGCGAAAGACTTGCAGTTTGAACGTGCAGCAGAGCTGCGTGATGCAGTGCTTGAATTGCGCGCTGAGATTAGCTAGACACATTCAACATGAACAGACTCACATTCAAAGGTTGTCGGACAATCCTTCCTTAGCAAAAGAAGGATTCCCGGCAACCTTTATCATAGATAAATAATAAAGAATAAATGACGAATCATACATGCATTTTATCTGTTACTAAATATCTGTTACGAAATTGCTTATGCGAAGCATTTTGTCATACCTGTTTATCAGGCAGATTCGCATATTGATTCTTCCGGAAGCACCGGAGTTGGAGGTTGGAGCTTTGCTGAACAAATTTATTGAGATCAAGGGTGCCCGCGCGCACAATCTTAAAAATATCGATATTCAGATTCCGCGCGACAGCTTTGTCGTATTAACCGGTTTGAGCGGATCGGGCAAGTCCTCGCTCGCGTTTGACACGATTTACGCGGAAGGACAGCGCCGTTATGTAGAGTCATTGTCTGCTTATGCACGACAGTTTCTCGGTCAAATGGACAAGCCGGATGTGGACTCGATTGATGGACTATCGCCAGCGATTTCCATTGACCAGAAAACAACAAGCCGTAATCCACGTTCTACAGTAGGTACGGTTACCGAAATTTACGATTATTTACGTCTATTGTTTGCACGTGTAGGTCACCCACACTGTCCTGATCATGGTGTGGAAATTACATCTCAGACGGTAGAGCAGATGGTCGATCGAATTATGGAATATCCAGAACGTACACGTTTGCAAATTTTGGCACCGATCATTTCTGGACGTAAAGGTGAACACAAAAGTGTATTTGCTGAAGTTTCAAAGCAGGGCTTTGTACGTGTTCGTGTCGATGGTGAACTGCGTGATCTGTCTGAAGATATTCAGCTGGAGAAAAACAAAAAGCATACGATTGAAGTCGTCGTTGACCGGATTGTGATCAAAGAAGATGTAACAGCTCGACTAGCAGATTCGATCGAAATGGCACTCAAGATGTCGGGTGGTCAATTGCTCGTTGATATTATTGGACAGGAAGAATTGCGGTTTAGCTCCAATTTTGCCTGCCCGATCTGTGGATTCAGTATTGAGGAATTGTCGCCGCGTATGTTCTCCTTTAACAGCCCATTCGGAGCTTGTCCAGAATGTGATGGTCTTGGTATTCGGATGGTCGTTGACCCGGATCTGCTCATTCCTGACAAAAGCAAAACGATCGAAGAAGGTGCTTTTCAGGCATGGAGTGGCGGTCTGTCTAACTACTATCCGCAATTTCTAAAATCGGTCTGTGAACATTACCATATTCCGATGGATATTCCTGTATCCGAGTTAACATCCGATCAGATGACGCTGATTTTGCACGGCTCAGACGGACAAAAGATTCGTTTCCGCTATGAAAGTGATTTTGGACGCATCAAGGAAGCACAGGTTGTGTTTGAAGGAATTATTCCGAATCTGGAGCGTCGTTACAAAGATACGTCTTCCGATAGCATGCGTGAATATATTGAAGGATATATGAGTGCAAAGCCATGTCCGGTATGTAAAGGCAAACGTCTCAAACGTGAAATTCTGGCTGTGACGATCAATGGCAAAAACATCTCCGATGTGACAGAATTGCCGATTCATGATGCGTTACATTTCTTCCAACATATCGAATTGAGCGAAAAGGAATTCAGTATCGCGCGTCTAATCCTCAAAGAGATTGTGAGCCGTCTCGGTTTCCTCGTCAATGTAGGCTTGGATTATTTAACGATGGCACGTGCAGCAGGCACATTGTCCGGTGGTGAAGCACAGCGTATTCGACTGGCGACACAGATCGGTTCGAGTC
The DNA here is from genome assembly GCF_039822605.1 of Paenibacillus wenxiniae. Taxonomy (NCBI): domain Bacteria; kingdom Bacillati; phylum Bacillota; class Bacilli; order Caryophanales; family Paenibacillaceae; genus Paenibacillus; species Paenibacillus wenxiniae. The sequence continues at coordinate 24,003 of NZ_JBCGUH010000015.1, read as the reverse complement.
TGACCGGCGTACTGTACATTTTGGACGAGCCAAGTATCGGTTTGCACCAGCGTGATAATGATCGTCTGATCAAGACGCTGGAGCATATGCGCGATCTGGGCAACACGTTAATCGTCGTTGAACATGACGAAGATACGATGATGGCAGCCGATCATATTATCGATATTGGCCCTGGTGCAGGTATTCATGGCGGACAGGTGATCGCAGCAGGCACACCAGCAGAAGTGATGGAGCATCCCGATTCACTGACCGGACAATATTTAAGCGGACGCAAGTTTATTCCTGTACCGCTGGAACGTCGTCAGCCTGGTGAACGTTGGCTCGAAATACGCGGTGCGAAAGAAAATAATCTGAAAAGTGTGAACGTCAAAATTCCAATCGGTCTATTTACGGCGGTAACCGGTGTATCCGGCTCCGGTAAGTCGACGCTTGTGAATGAGATTTTGTATAAGACACTTGCTCGTGACCTGAACAAAGCGCGTGTCATTCCAGGGCAATACCGTGAAATTCGCGGTCTGGAGCATATCGACAAAGTGATCGATATTGACCAGTCGCCAATTGGACGTACACCACGTTCCAATCCAGCCACATATACTGGCGTATTCGATGATATCCGCGATCTATTTGCGCAGACGAATGAAGCGAAAGTTCGTGGCTATAAAAAAGGTCGGTTTAGCTTTAACATCAAAGGTGGACGTTGTGAAGCTTGCCGTGGTGACGGTATTATCAAAATCGAAATGCACTTCTTGCCGGATGTGTACGTACCTTGCGAAATATGTAAAGGACAGCGTTACAACCGTGAAACATTAGAAGTAAAATACAAAAACCGCACCATTGCCGATGTGCTGGATATGACGATTGAAGATGCGGTTGAGTTTTTCCAAAACATGCCTCGTATTCATCGGAAGCTGCAAACGCTGCTGGATGTAGGTCTCGGCTATGTGAAGCTGGGACAACCAGCAACGACCCTTTCAGGTGGTGAAGCTCAGCGTGTGAAGCTGGCTTCCGAGCTACATCGTCGTAGCACAGGCAAAACGATGTATATTTTGGATGAGCCAACTACAGGTTTGCATGTTGATGATATTGCACGTCTGCTTCAAGTATTGCAGCGTCTCGTAGATTCCGGCGAATCGGTTCTCGTCATCGAGCATAATCTGGATGTGATCAAAACAGCCGACTATCTGATCGATCTTGGGCCAGAAGGCGGTAGTGGTGGAGGAACGATCCTTGCATCCGGTACACCAGAGCATATCGCAGGCGTAGAGAAATCCTACACAGGGCGTTATTTAAAGCCTGTGTTAGAGCGGGATACGGTGCGCAGTCGTGAGTTAGAAAGCAGTCAGGTATAATGATCGATATAAGCTAAAATTTATATAAATAATTGCCCGAAGTGATCATTCGCGTCAAAGGGATCACTTCGGGTTTACATAATGAATAATTAGCAATACGAAAGTTCCCAATAGTGTCAAAACTGTATCCAATTGAGCGTATGGAGTCATTGTTAGCGATCCAGCAAATATGTTACATTTGAAATACAAGTTTTTACAGAATCGCATCAGTGTGCGGTTTTACGTCTGCTACGGTTTGTATCCTGATTCAGGATGTATTTATAGATAAGCAAGCAACTATAGAAAGGCTGGATGAATTTGAAAAAACTCCATATCCCCGTAACCGCACTTGTTATCGCCGGCGTCACATTAATTGGCTCTGTACCTTTAGCTACTTTTGCTTCAGCAGCAGCTTCCGGCTATACATATACCGCACCCCATTTGCGTGCGTCCTCAACTAGTGCCGGCTACACGAAGATCATTGCCCGCATCTCGCCTTCTGTTGTAGGGATTGTTGGCGTACCTACCAAAGAAGCGTATCTGGCAGAAAGCGCCGCAAGTGGCGACGACTCGAAATATAATCCAGATGATCCGGGTATTGCATTTGGCTCAGGCGTGATCATTTCCAAAGATGGATGGATCGTAACGAATGCGCACGTGATTGCCAATATGGAAGATGGAGCGAAAGTGATCACGTCCGATGCAACTGGACATAATAAAACGTATATCGTGCAAGAAGTATACAGTGATACCGTCAGCGATCTGGCGCTGGTCAAAATTAATGCGACCGGACTACAAACCGCATCGTTCGTATCTTCAGCACAAAAGCCAGAAGTAGGCCAGCAGGTCATTGCAATCGGTACACCATTATCGCTGTCACTACGGAATACAGCGACAGCTGGCATCATCAGCGGTGTAAATCGTGCTGTCGATGCTTCTTATTACCTGCTACAAACGGATGCAGCGATCAACCCCGGTAACAGTGGAGGACCGCTCATCAATATGGACGGCAAAGTAGTAGGGATTAACACGATGAAATACGAAGCGGTTGGTGTCGACAATCTTGGATTTACGATTCCTGCCAATACGGTTCAATATATTATCAAACAATTATTTGCTTATGGAGAAGTACGTCGTGCTTCGCTCGGACTGGAATTGAAAGAAAGCGATGATGCACTGATCGGAATGCCAACCAACGATGCACTTACTGTAGCTGCTGTACATTCCGCAGGTGCGAAGAAGGCAGGCATTAAGGAAGGCGACATTTTATATAGTGTAAATGGCAAGCGAGTACACACTGTAGTGGACTTGAATGAACTATTCCGTTCGTACAAGCCAGGCGACAAAGTGAAACTTGTGATGCAATCGGCTGGGGATATCGTCACTCGTACCGTTCAACTTACCCAATCGCAGACAACCGATGCGGTTGTACCTACTGAAGCAGACGCTGGCGGAGAGTAACAATCAGCGGTTCACTTCCATTCCGCAACATCCACTTTTGATTATAGAAATGAGGAAATGAAATGAATAAATGGATGCGTATTACTGCAACAGGGATGCTGACTGCGGTAATTACGGCCACCACAGCGTATGCTGGAGCAGGTTCTGCTTCGGCAGCTGAGTTGCTGGAACTGAAAATTAAAAGCGGAAGTACAGCTGCTACGATCAATGGGGACAAACAGACGATCATTAAGCCTTATGAAGCAGCAGGCGCGACGATGGTACAGCTGGGGCTGTTCTCGCGTGCTTTTGGAGCGAAGGTTGAGCTGCATGAGAACAATACCGTTCAGCTCGTGTCGGGCAAGCATACGATCGCGATGACGATTGGCAGCAAATCAGCGACTGTGAATGGGAAGAAGATTGCCCTTCCTGCCGCACCTGTAATGCGCGGCGGCACATTGATGGTTCCGCTGCGTCCGCTTGTAGAAGGCATCGGTGGCAAAATGAAAGTCGTATCCGGGCAAATTGTTGTAACGCTATCTTCAGCGGAAACACAAACCGATAGCCGTGATACGGCAAGTGCGCATGAAGACAAAACGCGCGTCGGCAGCAGCAAGTATCAATGGTCGGTTAAATACCCGGATGATCTTATGTATCTCGGTAGCTCGGATGCCAACGTAGCGAATTTTATGGATACCGGCAGCACGTATCTGTTTCAAGTCGTTGTAAAGCCGGATACGGTCACCAGTTCGGTATACACGCAGCCCACATCCGACGATTTGTTAAATGAACTGATCAGCCGTACACAGGCACTGGATGAGACGATAGTGGATCAACAGACGGTCAATGGTGCCAACGGTACGTATGCTCGTGTGGTCAGTAAGTCAAGTGAAGGTTACCTATCCGAGACACGTCTGTATGCAGGTAACGGCAATTTGTACTATGTCATGTATGTCGATTCAAAAGCAACGACGTACAAAGATTTCGATACCAATCAGGAGCTGCTCAATTCGTTCCAGATGTCTTTTAATGCCAATGACAGCAAATCGCAAGACCTGTCTGAAGACAGCGAATCGGAAGAAGAAGGACAAACATTCGAGAATGCTGATTATGGGATTTCGGTAAACTTACCAGCTGATTGGACAATTAGCGATGATTCCGATGAAGCATCCAATAAAGATGGATCGTATGCGAAATTTGGCGCATATGGTGTACCAGCAGGACAATCATTGCAAGATTGGGCGAAGGATATTCGTGCCTGGTTTGGCGACAGCTTTGCAGCGGATCATTATCGTTATGTGAGTACAACGGAGCGTCAGATCGACGGTCAATCTGCGGTCGTTAACGAAATGCAGTATCGCTATAATGATGATCAATGGTACACCGAATACGAAGTATTGCTGCAAAAAGACAATTATCGGTACTACTTTGAATATAGCGGTCATGCGGATGACACACTTGTTCCATCTCAATTTGAACAAATCGCTAATTCGATGAAAGTCGATTTTGAAACGCTATCGGATAATTTTGGTCAGTTACCAACCGATTACTATTCTGCCGATCGTACCAAAACCGTCACTCGCACATCGACAACATACAATTACAGCCTGCAAGTGCCACGTTACTGGACGGATATGGGCAATGACTACACATCGTCCAGCGTATCATTCTACTACACAGGTGGTAGCTTCTATGTGAATATTAAAAATACAAGTTCACTGGAAAAAGCGGTAGCAGACGCGAAAGCAACACTGCAATCGTCAAGCAGCAGCACGAAGCCTGTATTGTCGGAAGGTCAGGCAACCACATTTGCCGGTGTACCAGCGTATACATTTACCGCTACGTATGCTGATAGCGAAACGCCATACACAGGCACATATACGATTTTCACCAAAGGCAAACGCACGTTTATTTTGACCAATGAAGTGAACGATGCGAACAATACAAGTACCCATCAGGCCGAAATTGCCAAAGTATTGTCCTCGTTTAAATGGCTCGGTCAATAATGGGATTGACTACTGAATGATGCGGATTCGTATGCCATCGTGATTATGCTGAATCTCATTGTTATTGATTTGTATTGACTCTTGTTGTCCATATGTTGATCCGTCTACATGATCGGCAATCAGCATTCGACAAAGCCCCAATTAAATATGTTTAAAGCACAAAAGCTGGCATTACAGAATATATTCTTTCTGTAACGTCAGCTTTTTTTCATGTTATCAAATCAAGTTTGAAATAGTCGATCATATCGCAACCTGCACAAAACGTGCAAATGGTCTGCAAATTTTTATACAAATTTAAAGGATACGGTAGATACGAGCATACAGGTCTGGTACACTGGATTAGAATCATTATAAAGTGTGTGACGTATGTGTTGCCTTTGCGCAAGTATTCCATTTTATTATGAAAACGGACGATGAGCCGTGAATAGAGCATTGTCCCGGTAAGGACAATTTGGGAGGATATTAACCTACATGACAGATACAGCATTACAAAGACAGGACGTGGAGCTTCTGGCGCCAGCTGGCGATTGGGACTGCATGCGGGCGGCGGTAGCGAATGGGGCGGACGCAGTCTTTTTTGGCGTGGAAAAATTTAATGCACGTGCACGTGCGAACAACTTTCGTATGGATGAATTGCCAGAGATTATGGCATTTTTGCATAGCTATGGCGTAAAAGGCTTTTTGACGTTTAACATTCTCGTATTTGAAAATGAACTGGAAGATGCGCGTGAACTGATCGATGCTTGCGTCGATGCCGGTGTGGATGCGGTGATCGTACAGGATCTCGGACTGGTGAAAATGATCCGCGAAATTTCACCGGATTTCCCGATCCACGGTTCGACACAAATGACAATCACATCGCCAGAAGCGGTAGAATTTACGAAGCCGTTTCATATGGAACGTGTTGTACTCGGTCGGGAGAACAACTTGAAGCAGATTCAGAAAATCGGTGAGCAAGCGCGTTTGCCGATGGAAGTATTTGTCCACGGAGCACTATGTGTATCGTACTCCGGACAATGTCTGACTTCGGAAATGTGGGGCGGACGCTCAGCAAACCGCGGTGAATGTGCACAGGCGTGTCGTTTACCATACGATCTGATCGTAGATGGTGAGCAGAAAATTATGGGTGACGTGACGTACCTGCTGTCTCCTAAAGATCTGGCAGCGATCGATATTATGCCGCAGTTGATCGAAGCAGGCGTAACCTCTTTCAAAATTGAAGGTCGTCTCAAATCACCAACTTATGTCGCTAACGTTGTGAGCAAATATCGCAAAGCGATTGATCGTTATTTTGACGGTGACGCCACACCGATTAGCAATGAAGATATTCGCGAGCTGCAACAAAGCTTTTCACGCGGCTTCACACATGGCTTCCTGGAAGGCACAAACAACAAGCAACTCGTAGATGGAACCTTTCCGAAAAGCCGTGGGGTCTACCTGGGACGCGTAGAGAAGATTTTACGTGACGGCGTCGTTTGCCGACTGGAAGCTCCGCTCAAGCGTGGCGACGGTATCGTATTCGATGCAGGCGATCCAACGCAAAAAGAAGAAGGCGGTCGTGTATACGATCTGCGTCGTCAAGGTGTGAAACTTGAAGGCGAAGCCGATGAAACCTGGATCGTAGATATTGTGGCTGGACGTAACGATGTCAATCTGAAACGTGTACATGTTGGCGATAAAATCTGGAAAACGAATGACCCTGCACTGGATAAGCGTATGCGTCAAACGTATGAAACAGACAAGCCTTATCGTGTATTCCCGATTCACGTTAAAGCGATCGGTCATGCTGGACAGCCGCTAGTCACGTACTGGACGGATGTACAAAAGGGTGTAACCGTGCGTGTCGATTCCGAAATGGAACTGGAAATTGCAGCGAAGCGTCCCATGAATGCAGAACTGCTGCAAGAGCAATTTGGTCGTCTGGGCGGCACGGTGTTCCAACTGGATGAGCTTGAAGTGCAATTGCACGGTGATATTATTATCCCGATGCGTGAGCTGAATGCGATTCGTCGTCAGGCCGTTGAGCAACTGGAAGGCGAACGTCCAAAGCCGCCGGTCTATATTAAACGCGATATCACAGTGATGAACGATAGCGCCTCTGCATCTCCATCGGTAAAAGGAAGCGAAGCGCTGTTGACGGTACTGTGCCGTAATCTCGATCAGGTGCATGCGGCGCTGGAAGCCAACGTCGATATGATCTATGCTGATTTCGAATTTATTAAGCAATTCCCGGCAGCCGTAGAAGCTGTGCGTGCAGCAGGCAAAAAGATTGCGCTCGCTACACCGCGTATTCATATGCCAGGTGAAAATGGCTACCATGCTAACATTTTGCGTTTGCAGCCAGATGCCGTGCTTGTACGTAATACAGGTGCACTGTACTACTATCTGGCACGCCGTCAAAGTCATCCAAACGAACAGCATCCTGAGCTAATCGGAGACTTTTCCTTGAATGTTGCTAACCATAAAACGGTTGATCTGTTCCTAGAAGCTGGTCTGGATAGGGTTACACCATCGTATGATCTGAACATTCAACAAATGGTCGATCTGCTCGGCAATAGCCGTACCGACAAGCTTGAAGTTGTCATTCATCAGCATATGCCGATGTTCCATACAGAGCACTGTGTATACTGCACATTCCTGAGCGAAGGTACAGACTATACGAACTGTGGTCGTCCATGTGAAGATAGCCGTGTGTCCTTGCAGGATCGCATCGGAATGTCTCACCCTGTACGTGTCGACGAAGGTTGCCGTAACACGGTATACAATGCGATCGAGCAATCCGGTGCCGAATACCTGAAAAACTTCCTCGAACTGGGCGTTCCAAGCTATCGCATCGAATTTCTGGAAGAAACGCCGGAGCAGGTGCGAGAAGTCATCGAGCTATACAGTCAAGCGCTGCACGGCGAGATTAGCGGCACGCAAGTATGGAAAACGCTGAAAGCAACGAACCAGCTCGGCGTTACTCGCGGTCAACTGGTGAAATAAGATTAGAACCAATCGTGCTATTTAGCTGAGATAACAACATAGCTGAGATAATAACAGGATGTGTAGTTAACGAAGTCAAGGTAACGACATGATCGTAACATCGTAACGACGGTGTAGGTAGATGACAACACCAAGATATAATGCTACAACAAGGCTCCAAGCTTTTGCTTGCCATTCACCTATAGGATCCCTTCTGGTACACAGTGAAAAATGAGGACAGTTTACATCGTCTTCATTCACTTGCTACTGGAAGGGATTTATATATATATCTAAAATAAGGGGCATCGACCTGCTTAAACTTTAAGTCTTCTACTACAGCAACAAAACTCACCCAACAGAACAACCCAATCCCGTCTCACACGCCATTGTAGCAAGTACAAACTTATCATGTATCCTAGATCATGCTCGTGAGCGTAGATCAATGCCTACGATTCAAACGCTAACATAGGTTGATGATGTCAAATCACTTCTCCTAAACGTTGTATCAGAAGGTTGTACTAGAACACTGTGGGCACAGTAAGTCGTTCGTGCGCTTCTTTCCTTTGCTACGCGCAGACCAGATTGCATTTTGGATACGTATGAATCAAGCTCAGTCAATAGGGCTAGCAACTTTAACGTGGCTTCATTAATTTTGGTTCATATCACTGTTCATTTCATCATGAATGTATCCGCTTTCCTCAAATCGGACATCGTTTTGCTGGGTAAATCGATTCAATATTGGTTAAAATATATCGTGGCCGTATGCAGGCTCATGCAACACTGCCTCATGCCCGGTTGTACATATGACCATGAGACCAATCGATCATGTACAGAGCGATGCACCTATTTAACATCAGAAAATGGAGGAATTAATGCCATGAAAATACGTAAAGCGATTATTCCCGCTGCTGGACTCGGAACCCGTTTCCTGCCAGCAACCAAAGCGATGCCAAAAGAAATGCTACCGATTGTAGATAAGCCTACGATTCAATATATTATCGAAGAAGCCGTGTCAGCCGGTATCGAAGATATCATTATCGTTACAGGTAAAGGCAAACGTGCGATTGAGGATCACTTCGACTACTCGTTCGAGCTGGAGCAGAATTTGGAAGAAAAAGAAAAATGGAAGCTACTGGATGCGGTACGTCAGCCATCCGAAATGGCAGACATTCACTATATTCGTCAAAAAGAACCGAAAGGACTGGGACACGCGATCTGGTGTGCCCGGAAGTTCATCGGTGACGAGCCATTCGCCGTCCTGCTTGGTGATGATATCGTCGAATCGGATGTGCCTTGTCTGAAACAAATGATGGATGTATTTGAAGATCATGAATCATCGATCGTAGGTGTGAAGGAAGTACCGTGGGAGCATGTATCCCGTTATGGACTCGTAGCTGCGGAGGCGATGCCGGATTCAGATCGCCTGTACAAAGCGACAGGTCTGGTGGAGAAACCACCGCAGGAAGAAGCACCGTCTAATCTAGCGATTATGGGTCGCTATATTCTGACTCCGGAAATTTTTGATATTCTGGGCAGTCAGGATGCCGGGGCAGGCGGCGAAATCCAACTGACCGATGCGATTTCCAAACTGGGCGAATCGCAGGATATTCTGGCATATCAATTTGAAGGCTTGCGCCATGATGTAGGGGAGAAGAGCGGATTTATTCAGACGACCGTGCATTATGCGCTGAAGCATCCGGAGCTGCGTGAGTCGACGCTGACTTATCTGCGTGAAGTGTTGGCGGAAGAGGATAAGAAGTAAGCATACGATATTGTCATTCCAATAGTTTATCAACTTCAATTCAATAGCAGAGCGATCGTTCTTTCAAACATAGGGCAGTGACATTTGAAACCTACTCAAATATTATCAATTTAAAAGCATGCTGCTTCAGGAGATTTCACCTGTAACGGCATGCTTTTTCTTTGTAAGGATATATCCCCACTTTTGTACACCTGTATAGAAATATCCTGACTGGCGCGATGCTGTACCGTATCGTAGTCATACTACACCTGTAAAACAGATAAGCAACGTCAAAAATAACACAGAATAAAAAGCCGCATACCTCCTTGTTCATTAGGAAATACGCGGCTTTTTGTTACATATTATAGTACGTTAAATATAGTGGCTGGAGCTATTCATCATTTAAAATCAGGCACTTATCCCTGCCTACAATGATCCGAATCGATCAAGTAGTCAGATTACACGTAACCAGCTCACACATCGATTACTTCGTTGTTGTATATTGCTGATTTGCAATCGCATCAATCTGCTCTTTTGCTTTTGGATCAGCGGCAATCACTTTATCGTATACAGCCTGATCATTTTGTTTCTCTTTTTTGAGCGCAGCCAGATAGTAGATCGCTGCCTGTTTGTTCGTTGCATCGCTCAGATCATCACGTACACCTTTTTTCAGTACATCAACCGCCTGAGCTGTTTCCCCTTGCATCATGTAGATCTCGCCTACGCTGAGTGCAATTTTAGGAGTTACGTCAAATTCACGACCTTGCAACTGACCTTCAGGCAATGTTTTCAAATATTGAATACCATCCAACACTTGTTGATATACAGTCAGACCCGTTTGGAAATATTTCTGTTCAGCAGCCTTGTCTTTGCTCTGATATGCCTGATTACCAAGCACATAGGCTTGTGAGAGTACACCTTCATACCACGTAATATCCCATTTGTATTTCGGAATGCTATCCACGAGTAGAGCAAATGCTTTATCGTTTTCACCGTGAACTTGATACAGATTAATTAATTGCTTCACGATCTCTTTGTTATATGGCTCACGTGCATGTGCTTTATCCAGTAGCGCAAGATCTTCATTATAGAATTGTTCATTTTTCGTTTGCTGATATCCTTGCGCCAGCAGGGAACTCATATAAACGACAGCCTCTGGATACGTACTACGAATCGATAAGGCATCATCCAGCAGCTTACGATATTGCTCATAGGTTGCATTCGGGCTACCTGCCAGTTCTGCAACATCGACCACATCTTTAGCTGCCTGTGTAAAGCGCAGCGAAGTGAAGGAGATGATAATGGCAGCCAGACCAATCAATGTAACATAAATACCACGCATCACACCTGCTTTAAGCTTGAGACGCTTGAGCGGCTTTGCATCCATCGCTGCGGTCATACCACCCAAACCGAGGAAGACGAGAATACCCATATACGCATAACTCAAGTTAAAGTCGAGCAAGCTGTGCATCAGAATCGATACGGCGATAATGAAGTACAGGAAATGTCCTTCACGTACTTCACGCTTGGATTTGATGTAACCGCGAATATATTTGTAGAAAATAAAGCCGATAAACAAAATGAAAATAATAAATCCGATCGCACCAACCTCAACTAGATACTGGAAGAAGAAGTTGTGGACCTGACGGCTGACATACGGGTTGTTCTGGTACGCTTCAAAGGAAGCACCCCATGCGCCACCGCCACCGCCAAAGAACGGATAATCACGGAACAGTTTCAGAGCATCACGGTAAAATGTGAAACGCTCCAGTACACTACTTTGCTGAAAGTTAATGTTCTCAAAACGCACGCGAATGTTCGCAGGCAGCAGATTACGCAGATTCGTCGCAATCAACAGCAGCAAAATCACACCGCCAAGTACAGCCGAACCAATCGGCAACCATACACTTGCAAAGCGACGTGCGCCCCAGCCTTCGGTTTTGCTTTCCAGCTTTGGAGCGACAAAACGTCCGATTGCCATCGCCAGCAAACCTACGATCAGGGAGGTGATCAGTACGTATCCCCAGCCTTTAGCAGCCGTTACACCATCATACTTCGCAATCATTTGCAAACCGATATTCGTGACCGGATTCAAAATAATAGCCGTAGCCACGCCTGCAATAACCATATACATAATCCATAAAATTTGCTGTGCCGGACGTAGCATCAGCAGCAGAATCAGCAGTACGAATGGGAGTACGACCAGACCACCGCGAGACAGGGTGAGGATCAACGACAGAATGATCGGTACCAGCATAAAGCCATGCAGCAGATGATCATACCACTTTTTCAAGCGGCTTACATTGAACAATCCTGCAAACAACATCGCCATCAGGAAAGCTGCGTATGTATTGGCATACTGGAATACAGAAGTTAAACGCCAGCCGTTAGAGTCACTCATAATGGCATCGGTATACACACCGTTTTGTACGGCTGTCGAGAACCAACCTACAAGCTTACCACCGAGTGGAGCCTGCCCAAACCAGTTAATAAAGCCAAACATAATAATAATGTAGGCCGAACCCATAATTGTCATTTGAATGATTCGATTCGATAGACGATCACGCAACATATAGGCACCGATAATGAAAATAAATGCATACATCCATTGAATTAGCACCATATTTACGGCATAATGCCAAGAGGCGGCACCAAACATGGAAATCATGTACGAGATGGGCAGCAAAATGATCAATAATGAGATCATATCCCGCTGGTCATCCAATTTCACCTGCTTGTAAAAGTAAATCAATCCTAAAATCACAATTACGCCGGACAGCAATACTGCCCAAAAAATCGGTTTTTCAAACGTAAAGCTCAAACCATTAAATAATGCAATTTGAAATGGGGTCCACAACAGAAATAAAATAAGACAGATGTTAACGACCCAGAACATGCCATTTCGTTTTCCGTCCTCGGTGGACGCTTTAAACTGTTTGCCGTATACTGGATTAGCCAATGTTTTAAACTCCTTTTCATAAGAGGTACTAGGACATTTTAGCATAATACTATTTATATTCACCACTAGAGCATCACAATATGTTCAATATTATTATTTCATTCGTGTTATGAAGAGAACGAGAAGAGGTTTTATTTAACTTTTGCACGATACAAGGAGCTTATCAATGAAAAATCCGGTTATAAAAAGAATCTTACTTATTTTAATTGCTTTCATTTTGACAGTATGTTTTTTCTATATAATGAAGGGTTATCAGCAGGCAACGGTAGCTCTCAAATTAACTTTACAATATAAATCGAATATAAATGCTCAAGTGCAGCTGTTTTATGCAGATCAGCAAGATGCACCATGGAGCGAAGAACACTCCGTCTCGGCTACATACGATAAGTCTGGTGATTGGCAGCAACTACAGTTTGCTATTCCCCAATCTGCGGTTGTACTGAGATTAGATACAGGGAATCAACCGGCGCAAGTGAACATGAAGGATATAACGCTCAAAGCGAATCAAGCGCTCCGTCTGGATATGGCTAATTTGCAGCTGAAAAGTCAGCAGATCGAGATTAGCAACAGGCAAACAGGTGTTATGGATCTCCGTTCGTCAGGAAATGATCCATATTTCAGTTTTAATATAGAGGCATTCAAACCTTTAATATTAAAAGGAAGTGTGATGTATGATGTCCTGTTCCTCGTATGCAGTTTAGTTGTAGCCTTTTTATGCGCATGGTCGCTACGAAATGCGAAAGAAGCTGCTCGTTATGTGAAATACGGAATTCAAGGACGTGGATTGATTTTTAGTCTGGCGAAAAACGATTTTAAAACGAAGTATGCAGCGTCCTATTTAGGGGTAGTATGGGGCTTTATCCAACCGTTAATTACGATTGTAACGTACTGGTTTGTATTCCAAATCGGTTTGAGAAGTGGTGACGTATCTAGCGTTCCCTTTATTCTCTGGTTTATTGCCGGCATTATTCCATGGTTCTTTTTTTCAGAAGCATTACTTGGAGGAACCAATGTATTCGTTGAATACAGTTATTTAGTTAAGAAAGTTGTATTCAAAATTGAGCTGTTGCCGATCGTGAAAATTGTCTCTGCTTTGTTTGTACATTTATTTTTTGTAGCCTTTATTTTTGTCGTTTATGCAGCGTATGGTCATTATCCGAAGCTTATTGACGTACAGTTACTTTACTATCTCATCTGCTCGTTAACGTTAGTCTTTGCACTGGCGACTTTAACATCAGCGATTATTTTATTTTTCAAAGATTTGAATCAAATTATCGGAATTATATTGCAAGTCGGATTTTGGTTCACACCGATCGGTTGGACGGTTACGATGCTCAATTCATTCTGGGCTTTTATTTTCAAATTGAATCCAATGTTTTATATCGTGCAAGGGTATCGTGATACATTTATTGATGGTACTTTTTTCTGGCAAAGACCTTATCAAACATTGTATTTTTGGATTTTCTGTATGATCGTTCTTATCGTTGGCATTAAAATTTTCAAAAAATTAAAGCCGCATTTTTCGGATGTGCTGTAGGAGTGAACATATTGGAGCCTATAATCGAGGTTAGAAACGTTACCAAAACGTATAAATTATATGATAAACCTATAGATCGCTTGAAAGAATCGTTAAGCTTCTCCAATAAAAAATATCACCAAACCTTTAATGCTCTGGATGGGTTGAGCATGAATATTTATCCAGGTGAAGCTGTAGGTCTTCTGGGACGAAATGGCTCAGGGAAATCTACATTGTTGAAACTGATTACGGGTATCTTAACGCCTACACATGGAGAGATTATTGCGCGTGGCCGTATCTCTGCCATTTTGGAGCTTGGAGCAGGCTTTAACCCTGAATATACAGGGCGTGAAAATATTTATTTGAATGGATTAATGCTCGGTATTACGCGAGAGGAAATGGATCACAAAATTGATAGTATTATCGAGTTTGCCGATATTGGAACGTTTATTGAGCAACCTGTAAAGCTATATTCAAGCGGAATGTTTGCCCGTCTAGCATTTGCCGTTTCGATTAATGTGAATCCCGATATTTTGATTGTGGATGAAGCGCTGGCAGTAGGGGATAGCCGCTTTCAAACAAAATGTATCGATAAGATGAAAGAACTAAAGCAACAAGGCGTGACCATATTGTTCGTATCGCATGCGGTTGAACAAGTAAAGCGTTTTTGCAACAAAGCCGTTTGGATCAAAGAAGGACATGTAGAAGCGGCTGGTGAATCGAGCGAAATCGTGGATTTGTATGAGAGCTATATGAAAAACGGTTCTGAAGCTATTATAACTCCCATTGAGGTTGTGCCAGAGTCAACGGCTGAGCTTGAAGCTAATGTAGAGACGACTGTTACTGCGCCAAAGTCATCGGAATATATCGCTTACATTACCAATGTCACAGTTAACAAACAAGCGATTAAAACGTTTGATGAAGTGATAGTGGAAATTGAATACGAAGTTTACGAGGATCATCTTAACGATTTATTAGTAGGTGTAGCCTTATATACACCTGATCGAGAATACATTTTTGGACCGAATACGTTCCTCGAAAAATGCGAGATACCACAAACGAAAGGTAATCATATCGTACGTTATATTATTCCTCAAATCCCTCTTCTAGGAGGGGTCTATTGCATTGATGTAGGGGTTTTTAACAATGAGGGCTTGGTATGTTTACACTATCGAGAGAATGTCCAATCTATTTCCATAACGAATAAATATTTTTCAGAAGGACTCGTATATATGAATCATAGATGGGAAGTGATGCAATGACGCTTTTTGACCAGTATCAACGGTACAACAACGCAGCATTAGCTATAAATTGCATTAGAACGGATGGACAAACGTTTCGCATACTTGAAGTAGGCGCAAATGAGCATAAAAACTTGGAAACCTTTCTTCCACAGGATCAGATTATGTACCTGGATATTCAACTTCCGGATCACCTGATGGATGATCCGCAGTATATACTAGGTGATGCGACAGCGATGGAGTTCAAAGACGATGAATATGATGTCGTGATCGCATTAGATGTGTTTGAACATATACCGCCTGACAGAAGAAAGCAATTTATTGACGAGCTACAACGCGTAAGTAAAGAATTTTTCCTGATTACCGCTCCATTTGATTCCAAGCAAGTAGTAAATTCTGAGACGATGGCCAATGCGGTATACAAAGGAATTTTTGGAGAAGATTTTATTTGGCTGAAGGAACATCGAGATAATGGATTACCTAAACTTGATGAGTTAGAAAACTATTTATCCAGCCAGACCGATACGTTTTATAAAATTGTAGGTCATGGTAATTTAGACATTTGGGAGAAAATGATCAAAATTCATTTTTTCGCAGCCTGTCATCAGCAACTTGGTTTGTACAGAGATGAGTTAGACCATTATTACAATAATCATATTTTTGAATGGGATTATTGTAAACATTCGTATCGTAAGATTGTTATAGCTTCCAAGAAAAATAATCTGGATATCATTGATTCTATTTTCTTTGAGAAAAAAATGCCAGTCGAATTGTTGGAAGGATTAAATAAACGTGAACAGGATTTTTATCATTTAGTATCGTTATTGCGTGTTGGATCAGCTATACATGCAAATCTTGTCGAAGATGAGTTAAAAGTATATATCAACACTGGTGAAGATTATAACGAGAATGATACAATTGTATATGAGTTGATCGGCCAAGAGGAATCAAAGGAATATCACTTTGATCTTCAAGAGTATGAATCTATTGTTTCTATTCGTGTAGACCCATCTAATTATTCCGGTATTTATAAAATACAGGATATTCGACTGGTGAATAGTGAGCATGAGTATCTGCCCTACACGCTACAAGGAAACTTTGATATTGAAGTAGACGATATCTATGTTTTTGACAAAGATGATCCATACATCATATTCAATCTTCACGAACCAGCTAAAGTTAGACAATTATCTTTGACAGTTTGTTCCGGAACTCGTGATCTAGCTGCTAAAGTAAATCAAATTCAATATGACAATAGTGCAGCACTTAGAGAAGATTTGGAAAAGCTACAACAAGAGCATGCTGAACGTATGATGGAATTACAGCAGAAACTGGACGACTCTGAGCAAACATTACATGACCATAAGAAGGAGTCATCTGAGAAAATCAAAGATTGTAATAACGAAAAGTTGGCTTTAGTACAGGAATTAAACGCAGTCTACAATTCGAGAAAATGGAAGTATCTATTGTTGGTTTCAAAGTTTTTCGGAAAAAGATGAATAAATGGATAGGGAGTAGTAACGAATATGGGGGAATCAAATAAACAAAGTCTAGCTCAATTTCTAGCAGGAATGCTTCGAATTAAAACCAAAGTAGAATTAGTTCCGTTAACCGATTTAAAAAGGTTGGGTGCTACAAAATGGGAAGTGCTTGGGGACGATCCACATTTTTTATTAAAAGGAACGTTTTATGGCGGGTGGAATAATATTCAATGGGAATCGAATGCTACAGATATGATTCCACTGAAATTATACTGGGATGATGGACATGGCTTTCGAGAAGAAAATAGTCTTTTAATGTCGACGACTTCACTTGGTCACAGAAAACAATATGTCACATTGTTTATTCCTCCTGAAGCTAGATCATTACGTTTAGATCCAGGTGAAAGTAAGCTGGAGTTTGAAATTAGCGATTTGGAATTCAAAAAAGTGAACAAGCTCCATATTGCACTCAAATCTTTCCAAAACACTTCTAAACAACATGGAAATTCATTCCGTGCGATAAACCATATGTTTAAAAGAACGATGAACGTATATCGTGAATATGGTTTAAAGGAAGTTTGGAATAAAATCAAAACGAAATCTGTTGCACAACAGTCACCTGAGGCTAACCTCATCGATCATAATCGCTATCAGTTGTGGACATCACCTTCATTATTGCCAGTAGAAGAAATGAAAAGTAAACTGGAACAACTTAGTTACCATCCACTCATCTCTATTATTGTGCCTGTATACAATGTAGAGGAAATCTGGTTGCGCAAATGTATTGATTCCGTAATTGCTCAAATTTATCCTAATTGGGAATTATGCCTCGTGGATGATTGTTCTCCCAAACCGCATATTAAACCAATCCTTCAAGAATATGCAGAAAGAGACTCACGAATCAAACCTGTATTTCGTGCGGAGAATGGTCATATTTCGCGAGCTTCTAATTCAGGCATAGAAATTAGTACAGGAGAGTTTATTGCATTACTTGATCATGATGACGAATTGGCTCTGAATGCTCTTTACGAAAATGTACTGTTACTTAATCGTATTCCTGTAGCTGATGTCATCTATAGTGATGAGGATAAAATTTCAGTTGAAGGAGAGCGCCATTCGCCATTTTTCAAACCGGATTGGTCTCCCGATACATTGTTATCGCAAATGTATACATCTCATCTAACACTATACCGTAAATCTATGGTAGAAGCTGTAGGCGGGTTTAGAGTGGGTTTTGAGGGGAGTCAAGACTATGATTTGATGTTGCGTATATCGGAGCAAACGCAAAACATTTATCATATCCCAAAAATTTTGTATCACTGGCGAGCGATTCCTGAATCAACTGCATCAACTAACACCTCGAAAAATTATACTCATACTGCAGGTTTGAAAGCAGTTAAAGATGCTATTCAACGGCGAGGTATGCAGGCATATGTAGAAGGGGTAGAGGATACAGCCAATTTATATCGAGTTCATTATAAGCCCATGGGTAATCCTAAAGTTTCAGTTATCATTCCAAGCAAAAATATGACAGACGTAGTAGATACTTGTTTGAACTCGATTTTTGAGAAGACTTCTTATTCAAATTATGAAGTTATTATTATAGATAACGGTAGTACAGATGTTACTACTCATAAACTTTATGAGTACTGGCTAGATAAAGAACCTAATCGTTTTAAAGTTTATGAATATAATATTCCATTTAATTATTCTAAATTAAACAATTTTGGTTGTACTAAAGCTAGTGGAGAATTGATATTATTTTTGAATAATGATATAGAGATTATTACTCCAGATTGGATGACTGAAATGGTTGGACAGGTGATACGTCCAGAAATTGGAGCAGTTGGAGCAAATCTTTTGTATCCAGACAATACTATTCAACATGCTGGTGTTATACTAGGCATTGGCGGTGTGGCTGGGCATAGTCATAAGCATTTTAAAGCATCAGATTATGGATATTTTAGTCGCTTAAAGATGGTGTCTAACTATTCTGCAGTTACTGCTGCTTGTCTGATGGTTCGTAAAGATATTTGTGAAGAAGTCGGTGGGTTTGATGAAGATTTGCAGGTTGCTTTTAATGATGTGGATTTTTGCTTGAAAGTTAGAGAAAAGGGATATTGGAATGTTTGGTTGCCTCAAGTTCAGTTATTTCATTATGAATCCAAAAGTCGAGGATATGAAGATACTCCTGAAAAGCAAAATCGTTTTAATAGTGAAATAGAACTTATGAAGGAGCGCTGGTTAGATGAATTGATTGAAGACCCTTTTTATAATTCTAACTTAACTAAAGAACATGAAAACTTCTCGCTAGGAAATCCTATTGAGCGATAAGAATGTGATTACTCTATACAAAATAATTAAATTTACTGCTCCATTTTCTTCCAAAATAGAATGGTGCAATTAATTGGAGTTGAAGTATATTTAATGATTCCAATAATCATATTTATAAATTTAAATCTATAGATTAAGTGACCATATTATCAAATGAGGAGATTGTATAAATGAGTCTTATGTCAATAAAAGTAAAGGAGCACTTTTGGCAGCTACTTACTTTAGGAGTATCTGGATTGATGTTTTTAGTTTGGGCGTATCATATTCCGTTTAACAATGCTCCCGACGAATTAATGAGGTATCAGATTCCTCAGTTTATCTTTAAGCATGGAAAGTTACCGACAGGATACGATAAGGAAGTGATTTATGATTTGGGGAATTGGTCTTATGGATTTTTTGCGCAATTTCTAGGATCTATTCTAAGTTCATTTTATATGGCAATTATGAGTTTATTTAAAAATTCTGATCATGCGTTATTGTTCGCAGCACGTTTAGCTAGCGTAACATTTGGTATAATAGCAGTATGGTTTACTGGGAAGAGTATAGAAATTGTTACAAAAAGTAAAAAGATGGCTGTTATGGGTATGTTTTTTTTAGCATTTCTCCCTCAATTTACTTTTTTGTCAAGTTATGTAAATAATGATATAACGGCAGTTGCTGGTGTTAGTATTATTATTTATAGCCTGTTAAAAGCAAACTTAAAGAGTTGGACCATTAAAACAAGTATTTTATTATCAATAGGATTTATTATTTGTGGTTTAGGATACTTGAATTCTTATGGATTTATTTTAATGGGAGGAATATTTTTTGTTATAAGTCATATTATGGACTATCGAAGTGGAAAAATCACTGCTAAACAAGTAAGAATTAATATTATAACTGCTATAATATTAACTTGTTTAGTAGTCATTCCATTTTATATTCGAAATTATTTACTCTATAATGATTTTTTAGGTATGAAGACTTTTACTAACGAATATCTAAAATGGATTGCAGCAGGGGGACAAGTTTTACTTAGAGCATACCCTGGGAATTTGATTGATTTATTAACTGATCTAAATTATTTAAGAAGTGTTTTCCATTCTTTTGTAGGTCAATTTGGTTATATGTCTGTAATAATGGATGATTTATATTATCGTTTTTATTTATATACAGGTATTATAGGAACTCTAGGATTTGTTTTGAGATTTATTTATGAGAAACAGAAACGTGTTTTGGACTTGGGGAAAATATTGTTAATTTGCTCAATATTCCTAAGTTGTTTAATTACTATTTCTCTTCACATTTATTATTCTTTGACTCATGATTATCAACCACAAGGTAGATATATTATGGCAATAGTTGTTCCTTTAATAATAGTTGTAACGTATGGTTTTCAATATATTGTTAAAAATTATATTGTTTATCAAAAAGAGAAAATCGTTGTTGCAGTACTATGTTTGTTATTTTTGTATGTAAATTATAATATATATATAACGTATATAGTCTAAAATGATGTTATCATTTCTAAATCGGACTTTATAATTTAATGATAGCATTATTTGGCAACGAGTATTAATTAAAGTGAGTTAGAGTATTTATAAGAATACTGGGAAGAGTTATTGCACGATATGACATTAATTGAACTATTTTAAATTTATTTATAGACAAGTATAAATAACATGGAGGAATAATGGATATTAAGCCAAATCACCCAACTGTTTCGGTTATAATCCCAATATATCGAAATGAAGTATTTATATTGGAATTATATGAAAGATTGATTTCAACATTAAATTGTATAACAGAAAAATTTGAGATTATTCTTGTAAATGATTGCAGTCCAGACCATTCATGGGACATAATTAAAACTATAGCGAGCCATGACCAACGAGTAATTGGTATTAATTTCGCTCGGAATTTTGGACAGCATTATGCGATTACAGCCGGGTTAGATCAGAGTCGATACGACTGGGTTGTTGTAATGGATGGAGATTTGCAAGATAAACCAGAGCAAATAAAACCTATGTTAAGTAAAGCATTAGAAGGATACGATATTGTTCAAGGAAGAAGGGTGAATAGGCAAGATAGTTTTTTGAAAAAATTATCCTCTAAGTTGTTTTACCAGCTATTTAGTTATTTAACTGAAACTAAACAGGACTCATCAATTGCTAACTTTGGCGTTTACCATCGTAAAGTGATTGAGGTTGTTGTTTCAATGCGAGAAAGTTTACGGTTTTTTCCTGTTATGATTAAATGGGTAGGTTTTCGCAGTACTATGATTGATATTGATCATGGGGTTAGAGAATCAGGAAAGTCAGGATATTCATTTAGAAAGTTAATTCATTTATCGATGAATACAATCATTTCGTTCTCTGATAAACCGCTTCGTTTGACAGTGAAAGTAGGCTTTGGAATTTCTTTATGCGCATTTATCTATACGAGTTATATCGTTATTAAAGCTTTCTTAGGAGATACTAGTATTCAAGGATGGTCTAGTTTGATAGCATCTGTATGGTTACTTGGAGGATTCATTATTTCAATTTTAGGAGTTTTAGGTCTATATATAAGTCGTATTTTTGATGAGGCTAAAAAAAGACCTATTTATATAATTAAAGAGACTACTAAAACTCTAAAATAGTATGTTCTAACTATGATATTTAAATAAATAAAGTTTTGATTGTTAAATAAATGTTAAAGCAATATCTATAATTGTATATACGTATACTATATTAATTAAAGAACTTACAATATATTAAAAGGGTAAGGAAGATTTTCAGTATGCAAACGGTTAGTGCTAATTATTTTCGTTATGCCTTATCAATCTTTTTTGTATCATATGTCAAGCTTTTTTGGTAGGAAAGCCTAAAGAAGTATAGTGTAATCAGAAGTATATGCTTTAATGAGATTGGTCAACATTTAAGAATATAATTAACTTTACTTGCCAATAACCGCTTCAAATATTTATAAGTAAAAAAAACTGACAGGTTCCCTATGCGACTCTGAGTCGCATTTTAATTTGCTCTAGTGTCGACCTCGAGCTGAGCTTGGTTATAAATATATTTAATTATGTCATGCTTTTTCTGCTGCCGCAGCCATGTATCCTATCGTTCAATCTTCCATAGCTACATAGGCACAGCGCAGCAAATAGAAGCAGGGGCAAGTAACGGTCAGTGTCCTAAACCGAGCGATTATGGTACCGATCCTTGGACAACCGAACTTTCGTCTATGAAAATAGGTTTTAATCGCCCAATATTTCTTCATTACTTGGGGAAACATCCGTACATTAGAAAAGCCCTCATGTGCTGGAGATCTATGCCTTCTCCATCTTTCCAACATAGGAGCAAAGCGGCGTTCTCCACGACATTGAATTTGCTTTTATGGTGATATACCCGATAGTTGTAGGAGCCGATGGTCACCAGATCGGTAGCCGTTTTCGAGATGTAGGAAGAAAAGTCTTTGATCGTTTTGATGAAGTTGTTAAATTAGTATTCAATTTTTTGAAATAACTATAGAATGGAGAATTTAGCCATGAAAGGTATTATTCTTGCAGGTGGAACAGGTACACGTCTGTATCCGCTAACTAAAGTAACGAACAAGCATTTGCTGCCAGTTGGCAAATATCCAATGATTTTTTATTCAGTACACAAATTGAAACAAGCAGGCGTTAACGATATTCTGATCGTTACAGGTAAAGACCATATGGGCGATGTTGTAAACCTGCTTGGAAGCGGAACAGACATGGGCGTAACCTTTACATACAAGGTGCAGGATGAAGCTGGCGGTATTGCACAAGCTTTGGATCTGGCAGAGCATTTTGTAGGCGATGATCAAATGATCGTTATTTTAGGTGATAATGTATTTGCTGATGATATTACACCTTTCGTAGATAACTTCCGTACCCAGCAAAAAGGCGCCAAGTTGCTTCTGCAACAAGTTCATGATCCACAACGTTATGGTGTGGCAGAATTGGATGGAGAACGCATCGTATCCATTGAAGAAAAACCGAAAGAGCCAAAGAGTGAGTATGCAGTGACAGGAATTTATATGTTCGATAACCATGTATTTGATATCGTCAAAACATTGAAACCTTCTGCTCGTGGCGAACTGGAAATTACAGATGTGAATAATGCGTATATTCAACGTGGCGAACTGTCATTTGATATTTTGCAAGGCTGGTGGACAGACGCAGGGACACATGCATCGCTCGCCAAAGCAAATGAACTTGCAAAAGATATCGTATTCGGCGAAGAATTTGGTAAGCTGAAGCTATAGGAGGATATGATGAAAGCTACTTCACTCAAACTGCAAGGCGCTCTACTGCTTGATCCTGTAGTGCATGGGGATCACAGAGGCTTTTTCATGGAAAGTTATAATGAAAAGTTGATGCATGATCTAGGCATTACACATGAATTTATTCAGGACAACCAGTCTCTATCGGCGGAACCGGGTGTTTTGCGAGGAATGCATTATCAGTTGAATCCTAAAGCGCAGACCAAATTGATACGTGTTATTTCGGGTGCTATTTACGATGTGATTGTGGATATTCGTAAAGACTCACCAACATTTGGGCAATGGCAAGGCTTTATTTTGAGCGAATATAATAAGCGTCAATTGCTCGTACCGCAAGGCTTTGCGCATGGATTTTGTACACTAGTACCCGCTACTCAGGTGTTGTACAAAGTGGATGAGTATTATTCGCCTGAGCATGATCGTGGCATTTTGTGGAATGATCCTGCACTTGGTATCGATTGGCCGGTGAATCAACCGATTTTATCGGACAAAGATACACGTCAACCATTGTTGAAAGATGCGGATCTTAATTTTTAACTGAACATCGATTAGTAATTTATACGTATAAATATCATTATTTATTATGCATGAATAAGATTCAGCAGTTTTGCTGAATCTTATTCACTGATTACAGGAGGAATAGATATGAAATTACTCGTTACCGGCGGTGCCGGTTTTATCGGTAGTAACTTTGTGCTGTACATGTTGCGTGAACATCCCG
>NZ_JBCGUH010000014.1:0-126221 GCF_039822605.1 Paenibacillus wenxiniae | reverse complement strand
TGTAGGTGTAGGTGTAGGTGTAGGTGTAGGTGTAGGTGTAGGTGTAGGTGTAGGTGTAGGTGTAGGTGTAGGTGTAGATATAGATATAGATATAGATATTGCTGATCTGCATCCTGTTATTTGCAGATCATTAGTTTACTTAGTTGCTACGTTATCATCGTTGATATTAAGAGACATGAGAAACGGTTGCAGCAGAAGCGGATGAACGTAGCGCAGGTTGCTGTGTTCGTACTCCTGTCACCTGCGAACGTGTTGTTGGAGCAGCAGACCGAGCCATAGGACTGCGTTTATTGTTGTTTGCCCGGTAAGATGGTGGGGAAACATTCAATTGAGTAGCTGATGATGTGTTAACGGCTACTCCCGTAGCGGAAGAGGATTTGTCTGCTCTCTCCGCTGTCATAGCGGCAAGTTGCTTCACGGAAATCGTCGGACGTATCGCTTTGGAAGGTTGCCAGGCAAGAATATTTTCCAGCTTGAATGTGCGCGGTTCACCAGAACGCAGGCAATCTGCATATACTAGTCCATTACGAATATGCTTAATCTCAATGCGACGCTGCGACAACTTACCAGCCTGGTCTATATATACAATTTCAAGCAATTCTCCAATATGGTTAGCTAGCATAATCATCCCTCTAATCCGAACATTTGTTCTTGTATTTACATTCATTATATACGAACAAATGTTCCTTTTCAAGTATGGACTTCACGATCTTGAACATAAACTTCGTTTATGAGGATATCTTTTTGGGGTAATATACGAAGGATCGCTTGCTGGCTTATTAGGATTGAGCATGCTGGTGAAGCTATGTCGTACCGTTGGATAAACGTACAGTACAGTATTAAGCATCATAATTCCGTTATATAACGTACAAAGTGGAATCATCTGATGCCATTTGGAGAGGAGTGCATCATCCGATGTCAAACGATCATTCGCATGAGAAGCCATCTACACCATCTACACAAAATACAAGGAATATTGCTGAACTAATCAGTCAAATGACGTTGGAGGAAAAAGCAAGCCTTTGTTCAGGTGCTGATTTCTGGCATACGCAGCCTATTGAGCGGCTTGATATTCCAGCCGTTACTTTGACCGATGGACCGCATGGATTGCGTAAGCAAAGTGGCAGCGGAGATCATCTCGGCTTGGGCGAAAGTGTTCCAGCGACTTGCTTCCCGACTGCTGCTGGTCTTGCTGCATCATGGAACCGTGATCTGCTACATGAGGTTGGACAGGCGATCGGCGAAGAAGCACAGGCAGAGCAGGTTGCTATTGTGCTTGGACCAGGCACTAATATTAAACGTTCGCCGCTTTGCGGACGGAATTTTGAATATTTTTCTGAAGACCCGTATTTATCATCTGAGTTGGCAGCAAGCCATATACAGGGTGTACAGAGCCAGCATGTAGGTACATCGCTTAAGCATTTTGCCGCTAACAATCAGGAAGAGCGGCGGATGTCGGTAGATACGATTGTCGACGAGCGGACGCTGCGTGAAATTTATCTGGCGAGCTTTGAAGGGGCGGTTAAGCAAGGCAAACCGTGGACGGTTATGTGCTCGTACAACAAGCTTAACGGTACATATACCGGAGAAAATGAATATTTGCTCACTGATATTTTACGCCGTGAATGGGGTTTTGAAGGTTTTGTCGTATCAGATTGGGGGGCTGTCAATGAGCGTGTCGATGCGCTCAAAGCAGGACTGGAGCTGGAAATGCCTGCTAGCGGCGGTATCGGGGATGCAAAGATCGTTGCTGCTGTCAAAGCAGGCAAGCTGGATGAACAGGTGTTGGATCAGGCGGTAGAGCAATTATTGCGCTTTGTCTTGCAAGCGACAGAGCTGCAAAAACCGAATGCAACATTTGATCCAGATGAACATCATAGACTGGCACGCCGTATAGCTGCGGAAAGTATGGTACTACTCAAAAATGATAATGATTTGCTGCCATTATCCAAACAACAAGGTCGGATCGCGGTTATCGGTGAATTTGCCGTGAAACCTCGTTATCAAGGTAGTGGTAGCTCCCATATTCATCCAACACAACTGGATAAAGCATTGGACGAAATTCGCAAGCTGGTTGGTGATGATGCCGAAGTGACCTATGCGCCCGGGTATGATCTGGATAGCGATGATATCAAAGATGAGCTGGTGCAGAAAGCAGTGGAGGTTGCCAGGGAAGCAGATGTCGTTATTTTGTTTACCGGCTTGCCGGATCGTTATGAATCTGAGGGCTATGATCGTACCCATCTGGAGCTTCCGCTCAATCATCAGCATCTCATCGAACAACTTGCTGCCGTGCAAGCCAATCTGGTCGTTGTGCTCAGTAATGGCTCACCCGTCACGATGCCCTGGCTAAGTCAGACGAGCGCAGTATTGGAAGGCTATCTTGGAGGTCAGGCAGGTGGCGGAGCTGTGGCTGATTTGTTATTTGGTAAAATTAATCCAAGCGGTAAGCTGCCAGAGACGTTTCCGGTGAAGTTAAGCGATAATCCATCGTTCCTGAACTTTCCGGGTGAAGGCGATCGGGTAGAATATCGTGAAGGGATCTTTGTCGGTTATCGGTATTATGATACGAAACAGATTGAACCTCTATTCCCATTTGGCTATGGACTGAGCTACACATCGTTTGCGTATGATGAGCTGCAAGTGGATCGTACAACCATGACGGATAGGGATACCGTAAACGTTCAGGTGACGGTACGTAATGATGGTGCTCGCGCAGGACAGGAAATTGTACAGCTGTATGTGCATGATCCAGAGAGCATGGTGATTCGCCCGGAGCAAGAGCTAAAAGGCTTTGCGAAAGTGGCACTGGAACCAGGCGAGAGCAAGACGGTTCATTTTACGCTGGATAAGCGTGCTTTTGCTTACTATGATACCGAGCTGCATGATTGGCATGTGGAATCGGGAGAGTATGAGCTTCGTATCGGTGCTTCCTCGCGCGATATTCGACTACAGCAGACGATTGAAGTGGAATCTACGGTCAAATTAAAACAGGTATTTCATCGCAATACGACCATCGGTGATATTGCAGCCAATCCGGCTACAAAGTCGATCGCTGAACAGCTGATAAAGCGTTCCGGGTTGAACGAAATGATGGGAGATCAACCTGATATGTTGCTTGCGATGACGCGATTTATGCCACTACGTGCGCTAGTTAATTTTGGACAGGGCAAATATACAGAAGAGATGCTGGATCAGCATCTCAAACAGCTTAATGAGGCGTTGCAGCAGGCTGGGTATTAATGAATGTATTGGTGCTTGCTCGTTCAACAGAATGAAAATATCAAACGATGATTTCCTTTATCGTTGGATGAATTCCAGTATGGATAAGACAATAAATTGAGCGACAAATCATACAGCGAACCCAACCAAACCGTAAACCATACCGTAAACCAAACCCCAATACTATAGTGTAAAGTAACGAAATATTATGCTCAACGAGATCAGATGTACATGAAAAAGCCAGATGCTGCATTCAAAAGAGTGGATTCTTTTGAAAGGCATCTGGCTTTTTGTGATAAGGACGCGGAAATGCGAAATACGTCATCTGCTCCATATCCTATTTACCCTATAGTATATTGAGCGTATTATTCAAACGGGAAATCGATTCCGAACCAGCTGGTGCGCTGGGCGACTTGCTCGGTAGACGCATCCTTTTTGCCATAATGTTTTAGCAAATGCTGAAATCGAGTCCATTTTTTCTCATTGCGCAGATGTACATAGGCGCGCTCAAGCGCTGGGTTTTCCAGTAAAGGGATATAATCATCCGCTTCCATTTCCCATGCTTCGCGCTGGACGAATTCCGTTAAGGCAGGAGCGGTTTGTAGCTGATCCAGCTTACGCAATCCTTTCATATTGTACAGCTCGATTTTGCGTAAATGATGAAGCAGATGAAGCGGAGGCAGTTCATGAATATGCGGCATCGCACCGATTTGAATGAATTGCAGACTGGTCATCGTCGACAGGAAATCCAGCTGTTCCAATCCGCGGATTTGCGCTAGATCGATCGATTTCAATTGTGAAAGCTTACCGAGTGCATCCAGCTGAGTGGTGCCGCCCAGATGGAGTTGTAACGACCATAGTTCTGTCAGTTCTAGCAAAAAGTCCAGATTCGGCAATGTCATATAACGCAAACTGAGCTTGTGCAAATGCTGGAGCCGTGCAAGCTCGTCTATATGTTTATGATGACCTTCAATCGTCAGCTCTTTTAACTCGGTAAAACGAGAAATTCCTTGTAGGGAGGGCTTCTTTGAGGCTGTCTTACCGAGTGTGAGCGATTGGAGCGCTGGGTTGATCTGTTGCAAAATATCAAAGCGGTCCAGTTGGGATAAACGTAAATTCAGCTTTTGCAATTGATCGAGCGATGCCAGCGCATCCAGATGATCAAACTGGCCATCACACCGGATCTTCAATTGTCGTAGCTCCGGTAGTTGCTTCACAAACGCTAGATCACACACCTGATTGTGAAAATGATATGCCCGTACAGTTAGCTGTGGGCACGAAGGCAGTACAAGTTCATGAATATGCTGGTAACTGTCCTCGTGCAGCGCAGATGCAAATTGCAGCGTATGGATCGAGTTCATCCCAGCAATCTCCTGCGCTTCGGTACGGGTAAGTTCGTTCTCAACTTCGATCACACCTGTGTTTAAATTACGATACATGCGGCCACCGCCTTGTCTATGAAATTGACTGTGCTGAGTTGTGTAGCGATGATTCAAGCAATGGGATCGTTCGTTGATGGAAATGAAATACAGGAAGAGAGAAGCCCGTAGTTAGATAGACAGGCACGGACTTATTGACAATATCGCATATCAACCAATCCATGCCTGCGCTTTTAAGTTCCCTTTATTGGGGTAATGTATACGTCTTATGTTGCTCGACAAATTCCATCTCGCCTGTTTTGCCGACAAAATCGTCTTTAGTATCGTTGTAGTGCATTAGCTTGACTTTACTGCGTACATCGTCAGGCAGGCTCAGCAGCTCTTCCAGCGTCGTATGTACAATACCCGGCGGATAGAGCTGGCAATCATGCAAAATCGTGTGTACGCCACGTTCGCGTACTAAATGTTCTAACAACTGGGGCTGGAACTTCATATCTGCACTGTAAAAGATCGTGTCATTGATCAGGATCGAGTAGCTGTACTTTCCTTCGATATGTGGCGTTTGGATAAGTTCAATTTTCAGACCGGGTGCCAGCTGAACAGGCTGCTCCGGCACGAGCGGACGCACATCGAAAATATCATCGATCGATGAAATGCCGTCCTGCGTCATCCCACCACTGAGTGTATGATCCCATAACGGTGAGATGAGCGTACTGGCAATATAGAGCACCGGCTTGCGCTGATGTACAAAATAACCCCGGAACCCAATCTCCTCCAGACCGCCGACATGATCACCGTGAATATGTGACACCAGAATCGCATCGATCGTATCCAGCTCGATGCCCAGCTCATGCAGCGCCAGCGGCGCGGTAATGCCGCAGTCGATCATTAACGTGTAATCATCCGCATGAACGAGTGCATTGTTGTTGTAATATTTTTTGGCAAAAGCATTGCCTGTGCCTAACATTTGCAATTGGATGGACATAATAAACCTCCTGATGAGATGTAGTAATAGATATGATGTAGTAACCATACCATACGCCAGATGGGGAGTTGTGATCAAGCCAGGGATTAGTTTTGTTGATTGATGTAGAATGGGTACGTGAACTCATACCGTAAATAAAGCAAATAAAAAAGCTTTCGGCTGCTGATCGAGCGATCAGACAGAGCGAAAGCTTTTAATGGTTTGAGTATATGCAAGCTACGGATTAATTTATTTCACTGCATACGGTTTAACGATAATATAAGCAAGGTCAGCATTACCTATCAAGTTCTGTGTTTTGGTAATGGACTCTTCAGCTGACACTGCCTTATGTTTTTCTCGCATATAATTATAGACTTCGACCTGTGTATTACCATTGGCAAGTAAAACTACAGAGTGAACATCTTCTTTGCCTTGAGCTATCGTATGCCCTGTAATATTTTTAGCCTGGTAAGTAAAACTACCTGTCCAAATCCCTTTTTGGTTTGTTTTGCCTACATTTACTTGATATGAAGTGATACTAAAAGCATTTTGGTCTTCATCTAATTTCGCTCTGTCTTGAGTTTCTTCCGTCAAATGAGGTGTGTTTTTCATATACTTAGAATCATTTAATTCAATCACTTTGGTGTCTGCATGATAAGTTCCATTCACTGCCAAATAATCGATCATGACTTTAAGTGGTACAAATAGCGAGTTTTGTTTTTGGACTGGCACGGTGTCCATATGTTTTACTTGCTGATCTACCAGGGCATCTTTGGAGTTTAGAGTCAATATTAGTTGATGTCCATCAAGATCAATTGTAGCTTTTTTTGTACCTGCATCATAAGCTACTTTAGCTCCTAATAGATCACTTAACGAACGCAATGGCACAAGTAAACGGTTATTTTGATCTACATAAGGCGAAGTAGGGTAGGTGAACAAAATATAATACTGATTAATTTTTAAAATAGGTGGCGAAGACGCTTTTAGAGCAGATTGAGCATAAGTGGAATGGGGAATACCGACAAAGGTAACTATTAGCACAACTAACAAAAGCTTAAACCGTTTCATCCTATTCTCTCCTAACGATGTGATGAAATAAAATGTAGAAACCGATCAGTGTGAATACGCTTTGCTCTGCTTTAATATTACATAAAATTGGAATAAAAAGCTCTAGCCGAACATCCACCTTCTGGATACAATAAAACTACTAAGCTAGCCACATACCATAATATGTCGTTCGTGCCAGAGGATCGTATACATGTATGCCGAAAAGGTTACAATATTTTTACCGCAACACAACGGCTGCGTAAGAGTATACATGTATAGAAGATCAGCCTGTTGTCAGGCTTGGCATATAGTCGAAGGAGGAGCAGTATGATAAAATGGAAAATAGTGGTATCCTTCACCCTGGCTTTCTTTTTGATGGGAAGTTCAGTGCTGTTTGCGGATGCTGCTTACCAGCAGGTACGGGTCTGGATTAACGGCAGTGAAGTCGATGGTGGCTCCTACATCATTGATGGTAAGACGTATGTTCCGCTGCGCGAGATGGATGGGCTGGTGGATTTTGATAATGATGCAAAAACCGTTAAGTTGTACAAGCCGAATGTACATATTTTCCTGTTCAAAGGGGATACCGCGTTTGGGAATGTGAACAAAGGGAAAGTGAAATTTAATGTGTTCACACAGGTGGACAATTTGAAGACTGATATTGCAGCGGTTAAAGTAGCAATTACCGATCCTTCCGGTGATCAAAAAGAAATCCAAAGCCAAACGATTTCGCAGCAAAAGGACAACTTCTGGTTCCGAACGTATGATTTTACGTATAATTTTGCCACGACAGGTCAGTATACAGTTGGATTTTATATGAAAAAGCTTGGTGCCAGCGACTACACACTCGTTTCGCAAAAAGTAATTACGGCGCTTAATTAATGCGTCCACAGTCAAACGTATAAGCCAGTCTGTATATGTTGTCTACATGTAAGCTATCCTTTATGACGAGAAGCAAAGAAGAGCAAAGGACGCATTGACAGCGTTCATAAATGTCTAACACGTGATTCGATAAAATGTGATTTTTGTGAAGCCCAGCGGCCGATATCGGGTAAATTTATAGTGACCGCTAACCGTAGCTCATCTGTCATCTCTATATGGTTTATAGAGTGGCTCATCCGTCGTCTGTGCCTGCCTTACAGGTCGGTAAATACAACGGTATTCTATGCTATCGTTCAATTGACCTGTAGTAGGTAAAGTGGTACGATACACAGGTGTTATTTTTAGCTTTCGGACAGGGACGACGCTCCGAATTGAAGCGGAGCCGGGCGTTGGGAGAATCTGCTCCCTAGCGCTCCATCGCACAACTGGATTCATGCGGGATGTGCGCAAGTGTAAAGATATCATATCCAAACTATATGAAGGTAGGTTATATCATGAGCGATCAACACGTACACGATGAGAATTGCAACCACGATGACCACGAGCACGAAGAGCTTACACTGACGCTGACAGACGAAGATGGCAACGATGTGGAAATGGTACTCGTTGAAACATTTGATGTAGGCGAGAAACTGTATGCACTGCTGCTTGAGCGTGGCAATCCGGAAGCGGATGGCTACATCATGCGTCTGGAAGAAGAAGAGGACGGCATGGTACTGGCTAACATCGAAGACGAAGCAGAATGGAAAGCGGTTGAGCAAGCTTACGAAGAGCTTGTTGCCCATTCCGAAGAAGGCTAATCGCACACAAGAGCGACTTCTTTCTCCTATGTTCTTGATCAAGCGGTTAGCTTGAAGAAGAGCAGTCATCATAACGAACAAAGGGAGCTTCATCCATATGGATGAGGCTCCCTTTTCGTTCGTATGGCAGATGATCATGTTAGCACAGCCTACATATAACAGTAGCTATTACCGGTCGGTTATAACGCTCGAGCCGTTCGTGCCGTTCGTGCCGTAACGATTCATGCTCATTTCGGTACATATGAGGTCGAATTTAGCATGCAATACATAGTTACTTTGTGAGTTTCATCAGGAGATGGCGTCCGCTTCAACGATAACTTTTACATTGCGCACGGTACGATCTTCCGGGCCTTTAACCGGCAGACCCACTTTCACATGATCGGTAATATAGTCGATATTTTCCTGTGAAATGACTTCGCCTGGCAGCAGGATCGGAATGCCGGGTGGATACACATAAATGAACTCAGCAATGATCCGCTCGGCTGCGTCAGCCAGCGGTATAATTTCGGTATCACCGTAAAATGCATCACGCGGTGTGAGCGCAAGCTGCGGAATCTCTGGAATCTTCACCACAAGTTCTTTGATCTCACGACCGGAACCGTGGAATTCAGCCGACATTTGTGTCAGTGCGGTCACGAGCGTATTCACGCTATCTTCCGTATCACCTGGTGTGACCAGACAGAGGATATTGTACATATCGCTCATCTCAATTTCCAGATTGTAATGCTCGCGTAGCCAGTTCTCTGCATCATAACCAGTAATGCCCAGATGACGAATATGAATCGTCAACTTGGTTGGATCGTAGTTAAATGTTGCTTCGCCGCCGAGCAATTCCTCGCCAAAGCAGTACAGTCCTTCGATCTCATTAATTCGTTGACGTGTATTTTGGGCCATTGCGATTGCTCGCTCTGCGATCTCATGACCATTTAGTGCCAGATTACGGCGCGAGGTGTCCAGAGACGCAAGCAAAATATATGAAGTTGACGTAGTCGTCAGCATACTGATGATCGTTTGAACCCGTTGCGGGTTCACGTGTCCGTTTTTCACATTGACATTGAGCACAGAGCTTTGTGTCATCGAGCCGCCCAGCTTATGTACGCTGGTCGCAGCCATATCGGCTCCGGCCGCCATTGCGGATACGGGCAGATTTTCATGAAAATGAATCAGAACGCCGTGTGCTTCATCAACAAGCACAGGTACCCCACGGCTATGAGCCAGTTCAACAATTTCCTTTAGATCGGCGCATACACCGAAATAGGTCGGGTTGATAACCAGTACGCCTTTGGCGTCAGGATGGCGATCGAGTGCACGGCGTACAGATGCTGTCGTAATACCGTGATCGATTCCGAGGTTTTCGTCGCGCACAGGCGAGACGAAAATAGGCTTGGCACCCGCAAAAATAATGGCTGCCATAACCGATTTATGCACGTTACGCGGTACGATAATTTTATCGCCCGGCGAGCAGACTGCCATGATCATCGTCATGATCACACTGCTAGTGCCTTGTACAGAGAAGTACGTATAGTCCGAACCGAATGCATCGGCTGCGAGCTTCTGCGCCCTCTCTATAACCCCCATCGGCTGGTGAAGATCGTCGAGTGGCGCGATGTTGATCAGATCTATGGAAAGAGCATCGTCGCCAATAAACTCTCTGAACTCCTGATCACTGCCGAGTCCTTTTTTATGTCCCGGAATGTGAAATTGAACGGGATTGCTGGCCGCATGCTGCTTGAGCGCAGTGAAAAGCGGGGTTTGCGTATGATCCATTTTAAGCTGTCACAACCTTTCGAAATTGGAGTAAAAGTCCATTATTTAAAAACCAAACAAAAATGAGTATAGCAAAAAGAGTGACGAATGCAATAGTTATCTTGTGTCAGATTTTGGAGATGTGTCAAAAATGGCATCATACAGGGCAAAAGTTGTTCATCTCATTCGGGTAATAACACGTACAAAACTTGCTGAATCGAAGTTCGTCTGTGATACAATAAGGCAGGGATACGATGAAATCCGTACTGCTGAAGGGAGTACCCAATGTCTTCCATTCGTTATAACGCTACAGCTAAGACCGGAAGAAATAACCGGCTATTATTTGTGTATTTATGGTTGTTGATTTTTTTTGTGGAATTTGTAAAAGGGGGCTTGCTCGTTACGCTGCTGCCTCTTTATATGGGGCATCGGCTCGGATTGCCTGCGTTTGCGATCGGAATTGCCTTTGCTTCTCAATATATCGGCGATAATGCGCTGCGCAGTCCAGCAGGATGGATGGCAGAGCGGCTTGGCTTTCGTCTTACGATGACGCTCGGGATGCTGCTCATTCTGACGGCAGTGATTGTCATGTCGACCGTGCAGCATCCGGGCTGGCTGATCGTTGCCTGTGCGACGATGGGAATTGGCAGTGCGCCGCTATGGCCTTGCGTCATGTCCAAAATTACTGATATTTCCAGCGAAACCGGTAACTATGGAACGCATATGGGCATTATTGAAATTGCTTCACTCGGTGGAGCGGGTTTGGGACCGGTTGTGATGAACTGGCTGAGTGGAGATTCCTATACGTTTTCATTCGGTATGCTGCTGCTCTGTATGATCGTAGTCGTCGTGGTTGCTCTATTTTTGCCTGGACGCACGAAGCGAGGCCAATCGATTGTTCCTACGAACGCTGACAGCACCCAATCGAATCATACGGACGATGATGCTCCGATCGCTCCTACTTATGTGCGCAAGCCAGGGGAGAGTCGTTTGCATTATTATGTACAGCTGATGCGTTCGCTGAATATTCATCCGCTACTATATCCGGCATTGTTTATGCAGTCATTTGCGCTGGGGGTACTCACACCGATCATTACATTATATGTAGTGAGTGAGCTGGGACTCACACCGGCTTATTTTAATGCCTTACTAATTGGTGGCGGTGCCGTTACCGTGCTTGGACTTATTCCGGCAGGTCGGCTCATTGATCGCGTGGGCAGTAAGCTGTTTTTACGCAGTGGGTTTTTACTGGCAGCGACCGCGCTGCTCGGTCTGGCATCCACGCATGCATTGCCGTGGATATGGGTGTTTGTGTTATGTGCAGGCTTTAGTTATGCGATGATTTTGCCGGCATGGAATTCGCTGCTGGCGAATCTGGTGCCTGCTGAGGAGAAAGGCGCAGTCTGGGGCTTATTTTTAACGTTACAAGGCTCAGGTCTCGTGTTAGGACCGATTGTATCCGGCAAACTATGGGATGATATCAGTCCGCAGGCGCCATTTTATGTGAGTGCAACCGCGATGATACTGCTATTTATGATTCACTGGATGATGGTTCGGCAACGTCCGGACATTCGTTAACACAAAAGCCGTACCTTTTTGTCCTCATAAGTAGGAGAGGCAAAAAGGTACGGCTTTTCATTTTTCATATCGAAAGCTTATGACGATAACGATCGAGCCAATCGAAGCCAGTCCAAAACAAATTCGTATACTACTCTATCGACTGCTTCATTTACTACAAAAATAGGTCTATCGCTCGTAAATTGAGACTTGTATCCGAAGCATTAGACCGTTGCCATCCGGTATAATGGAAGCAACTGCTGAAATGTATCTTCAACCTGACGCACAAAAGCATCACCATCGCGCAGCAGCGGATCATGTTTATCGATACGCAGTCCGCAGATGATTTCAGACTTTTTCACCTGTTGCAGACGGTTCGCCATGTCCAACAGTTGTTCGTCCGATAGGTCAGCTTGTGGTGTTCCCTGTGGGGACATATGGTCGGGTGACCAGTAATAATGCTGGGGTACATGTTGTTTCACTTGATCTAGCTGGGATGCCATCGCGCGTCCAAAATCAACTTTGCGTGGACTTTCGTAAATGATCGCAAATACGACAAACACGTGAGTACCGAACATGCCGACTTCAAAATGAGGCAATGCTTTATAGCCGCGCTTGTTCGCTGCCCACGCTACCCATGTATCTTTTGGAGGGTTCACGGTACGACGTGCATGTTTAGCTACATGAACGTACATCTCTTCACCACAGAGCGTTGCCAGATGCGGCTGAATCAGCTCGCCGAGTGCCGTTAACTTGGGGCGAACACGAGCGATCAGCGCCTCCATACGCGGTTCCAGTCCATCAATCGTAAATACTTCAAAGTCTTCGGCGGTAAAGCCGGAGAATGTCGTTTCCGTTGTTGAATGCGTCATGCGGTTGTACCTCTCTTTCCAATCCGTAAAGTTCCATCTCAATCACAGTTATAATAGCATACCTGGTCGCTATATTTTCATGAAGATTACATGTGAGAAGGTGGTTTGCTGCTTAGACAAACAGGCAAACGGGTAAAAATAATCAGGCTAGTTCTGCATCTTGCAGTATTTTTCTAGTTTATAGCATGATCATGTTTTTGCATATGGAGGTCGATTGGTTCCTACTTGTAAAAACAGAAGCACCACTTATCGAATGAGACGCAATGGTAGTATTCACAAGCATCATGACGACAATATAACGCATAATTATAACTATACACGCATGAGTATAAACGATAAGGGACAAAGGAGGGATTACCATGAACAAGAGCTATGAAGTAGAGTATTGCAATGTAGAGCTTCGCTTTGCACGTCGTGATATTCAGAACCTGATCCGCGATTTGATCAAGGAAGGGTACTCTCTATACTGGCGTGAAACGGATGACTCCTTTATTGTATCGATACGTACAGAAAATCATATGACCAAGCTGCGCTTTCAGCAAAATCAGGAAGGCTACAAGCTGATTGGCGATTATCGGATTCACGATGCACGGCTGGCAGAGTGGATGGAGAAGCTAATCGGAGATACGAAGGGGCATGCGATCGTTAAACGTTTCCGCGATCAGCAGATTCTGGTGGAAAATATTCTGTTCGGCGAAGTCATTCGAATGGTGGAAATTTCCGGCTTTGAGCAACGGATTTTGTATCAGAAGGAGTCGACACCGAGTCGCGAATCACTGCAAAATCTGTATATGTCAATGGAGGGCGAACAGCGTATTGCGTCCACCGAAGACAAAATTGATGAGCTACTTGATCGTTTGAATGAAGCGTTAAAAGCAGGCGATCAGGAAAAAGTAGAAACGTATAAAAAGATGTTGGAAAATCTGCGTTTCGAACTTATTCGTTTGGAAAAGTAAAATATGAGGCGTGATACACATGCGAATCGTAAAAATAGTTAGAATTTTACGCAAAAATTCAACGTTTTTATGAATTTTCATGGGATCACGCCTTTGGACTTTCTTTATATGCATAAAACATGTAAAATGTTGAATGAACTCACATGAAAGATTCAAAATGAGGAAATACAAATACTGATGTAAAGGATGGAGAACCGGAAATGTCCAAACAACAAATTGGTGTAGTTGGTCTTGCCGTTATGGGTAAGAACCTGGCTCTTAACATCGAAAGCAAAGGGTTTAGCGTATCTGTATTTAACCGCTCCCCGCAAAAGACACATGATCTGCTGGAAGAAGCAAAAGGTAAAAATCTGGTCGGTACGTTCTCAATCGAGGAATTCGTACAATCGCTGGAAGTACCGCGCAAAATCCTG
The DNA here is from genome assembly GCF_039822605.1 of Paenibacillus wenxiniae. Classification (NCBI taxonomy): domain Bacteria; kingdom Bacillati; phylum Bacillota; class Bacilli; order Caryophanales; family Paenibacillaceae; genus Paenibacillus; species Paenibacillus wenxiniae. The sequence goes on along the minus strand of NZ_JBCGUH010000014.1, from coordinate 112,383 downwards.
ATCATGGTTCAAGCAGGTCCGGCAACTGACGCTACCATTGAGCAACTGGTTCCGCATCTGGATGAAGGCGACATTATTATTGATGGCGGTAACGCCCATTTCCCTGATACACAGCGTCGTAACAAAGAGCTGGAGGAAAAAGGTTTCCGCTTTATCGGAGCAGGCGTATCCGGCGGCGAAGAAGGCGCACTGAAAGGTCCTGCGATTATGCCGGGCGGACAGGAAAGTGCCTACAAGCTGGTTGAGCCTATTCTGACTTCCATCTCTGCACATGTGAACGGCGATCCGTGCTGTACATATATCGGACCGGACGGCGCAGGACACTACGTAAAAATGGTTCACAACGGTATCGAGTATGGCGACATGCAGCTGATCGGTGAAGCCTACAACCTGCTCACATCTGTACTGGGTGCAGACACGAAAGAACTGCATTCCATTTTCGATGAGTGGAACAAAGGCGAGCTGGACAGCTATCTGATCGAAATTACAACCGATATCTTTACTAAATATGATGAAGAAACAGGCAAGCCGATGGTCGATGTGATCCTCGATGCTGCCGGTCAAAAAGGTACAGGGAAATGGACAAGCCAGAGCGCACTCGATCTGGGCGTACCACTGTCCATGATTACCGAGTCGGTATTCGCACGCTTCCTGTCTGCAATCAAAGAAGAGCGCGTAGCCGCAAGCAAAATTCTAAGCGGTCCAAAAACCGAAGCATTCGCTGGCGACAGAGCCGAATTTATCGAAGCGATCCGCAAAGCGCTGTACGCGTCCAAAATCGTTTCCTACGCTCAAGGTTTTGCACAAATGCGCGCCGCTTCCGACGAGCATGGCTGGGATTTGAAATATGGCAACATCGCGATGATTTTCCGCGGTGGTTGCATCATTCGTTCCCGTTTCCTGCAAAATATCAAAGATGCGTATGACAAAGACGGCGGCCTGAAAAACCTGCTGCTGGATGACTACTTCAAAAACATCGTGGAGAACTATCAAGACGCATGGCGTGAAGTCGTTGCTACCGCTGTAAAATACGGTATCCCAGTTCCTGGTTTCTCCAGCGCACTGGCTTACTTTGATAGCTACCGCACAGAACGCCTGCCAGCCAATCTGCTGCAAGCGCAACGCGACTACTTCGGCGCTCACACATTCAAACGTGTGGACAAAGAAGGTACATTCCACTACGAGTGGATGAAGTAAGATTATCTATGGGCACGATAAGCGGATTGGACAAAGTTAGTTTATCATCTAGCATGATCATCTAACCGATTACCAGCTTCATTCGTAGCTCAATTCGTAGCCCAAAATGAAAGGAGCGGATCACTTCCGCTCCTTTTTTTTATATTATAATTAGTAAATGAACCTATTCGGAGCAAAGTAGAAGATCACATGTATTGAAAATCATGATTATACGATGTACATAAAGGAGGATAAAGATGCCATGCCAGACATTAACCTCACACACAAATGGTCACACCGAGATAATTGGATCGGTAACATAAAATGGTTCGATCACTCTGTCCGAGTACGCATCCATCGATCGAACCAGCAACTCGTATGTGAACAGCAGCAACAGTTTTTATCCACCTTACAGACAGATATACCGTACTGGGACAACCATTTTCGCCAATTTGCCGCAAAACAATATATAGAATCTATACATAATCTAACTGCAAATCAAACACAAATCACTCAGCAAAAACAAGCAATCTCCCAGTTAGTGAGCCATCTTAGCATCCGAGAAATCGAAACTATACATACGAGCTATACCGTTACATTAGACAACGATCACCACCTATTCACAGACCATTCCCTTCGGATTGAAGGAACGCTCCAACAACAATCAATCACAACCCGTCTAATCAACATACGCGAACAATATAATACCATCATCGATACCATGCAAACGAATCCAACAGATCCAATTCAAGCTATAGAACGTCTAATCAACCTCTATCCTGATGCCATCAACAGCTACCACCACGATATCGCCGATTCGATTCCTCTATTCGTGATCGATTGGGGCGACGATACTATCTGCACATACCTTAACATTATGAAAGAAACAACATCCGATACCACACTTCAACTGGAATTCAACTACTGGATCCAAGCAATAGAGGCCAAAATAGAGGCTAAAATAGAAGCTGAAAATGAACACTAATAAATGAGAAGTAATCATAATCATCAATGACTATACGATCTGCTTCCTACTAAAGCGAACTACAATGAAAGGGACTACACAGCAGCAACTCACTTCCGCCACTTTATTTTACATACAATTATTCAATTACGATGAACTTATCTCTTCTTGAACTTATCCCTTCTTGCTTACGCACTCAAGGAAGTGAATCTCCATTTGATGGACGAGCACGGAACGGAGGGAAGGAAATAAGGGAAAAGGGCGATTTTGGATATAAGAGAATCTACAATAAACTCCTAATCCGTAGATTCTCTTGTATCCACCGGAGTCCCGTTCCCTTATTCCTTCCCGGAGTGGTCTCTTGCTCCTATCCAGCAATGAGTTCACATCCGCCCTCAGAGGATTGTCCAACCTCCCCCCATATGGTATGATGTGTGGAATAAAACAGATGCTGAAAGAGGTGTGCAGATTGCATCAGGAAAGTGAAATTCAGCATTCCAATATCATTCTCGTTGGTATGATGGGAACCGGCAAAACGACCGTAGGTACGCTGCTGGCAGAGCAGCTATCGTATCCGCTTATCGACATGGATACGATCATTGCTGAGAGACAGGGAATGTCCGTACAGGAAATTTTTCGTACGCAAGGTGAAGCGTATTTCCGTGATCTGGAAAGTCAAGTACTGGAAGAAATGTTGCAATCAACAGGTCAGGTGATTTCGACGGGGGGCGGCTGTGTACTGCGTGAGCTGAACCGTGCGATCATGCTTGACAAAGGGCTGGTCGTTGCACTAACAGCGGATGTAGATCATATTGTAGGGCGTGTAGCAGGCGATACAAATCGTCCATTGCTAGCAGGCGATACAAGAGAACGCGTACAGACGATTATGGAAGAGCGCAAAGATGCGTATCATTTTGCCCATGTGACTGTGGACACATCGCTGCTTACGCCGGATGAAGTCGTTACGCATATTTTAACACGTTACCGCGTTCAAGCTTCTTAGGTTTTAGGCGAAAAAGTGGAGGTGTGATTATATGAGTGATGCCGATTCATTAACGATGCAAGAGGTTCAGCAATTTCAACAGTTGTTTGCTACTGGTGCTGAGCTGAACATTGTTGCGTTAACAGGTTCACATGGCGCTTCTTACAGTAAAATGGGCGACGAACAGGCGTGGATGGCTACTATTCCTGTGACAGCATGGCATGTACAGGATCATGCGGACATGCAGCAGGGCGAATTCATTCTGGTTAATAAAGGCGAGCAGGAGCAGCTAGAACAATTATTCGACCCTATGGAAGCCAACCAGATCTGGAAAATGACGGTGCGCCGCGATCATCATCGCTTGCTGCTGTTGAAGCTGGATCATCTCGTAGACCCGGCACAGGAGCCTGAGCTTGCTAGAAGGCTTGCAGAGCAAACGCTCGAGGTAACAGTCGAGCATGAACGTCTCGGTACATTCGTACTGGATCGTGGGCGCGATATGTTGCGCGGCACAATCGAGTGGCTAGGTAAGACGGTAAGGGTAAGCATAGAGCAGGGTGAAGAGGTGCAGCTTCAATTGAATCATCTAACTCGTCTGCTCGATGATGCTACAGAGTGGGATGAACGTATTCGTACTTTTGCTGCTGAAGAGCTGACCGAGCTTAAAAATGATAGCTGGCTGGAGGAAGACGAGGAAGAGTGGAGCGAAGCCCATTTTGCCAAGCAATTGTCACTTCAGGAGATTACGTTCACCGAAGAAGATTTTACATTCTGGTTCGATGATGGCGATCTGTTCTGGGGACACGTCGTATGTGTAAGCAATACGTTAGAAGATGGGCCGTATGATGCAAGAATGGGCGGCTGATTGGCAGATAAAGATATTTTGCACAATGTTAGGGACGTCCTAATCATATCGTCTGCTTCCATTGCCCATTTGCTACCGTATTAGCGCAAGCTCATGGTAAAAGCACAAAAAAGGGTGGAGGCTATTCGCCCTCCACCCAGTCGATCATGCCGCCTTCCATATTCAGGCAGTTGTTATAGCCATTCTGGCTTAAGTATTCGCGCACACGCTCGCTGCGATAGCCACTACGGCAAATTAGCACCATCGGTGCATTCGGATCAAGCTCGTCCAAACGACCTGGAATTTCACCCATCGGAATATGACGTGCGCCATCGATCATGCCTTGAATGACTTCTTCATGTTCACGCACATCGATCAGTTGCAGCTTTTCGCCAGCGTTGAGTCGCTCACGCAACTCGTCTGTCGTAATCTGTGTTTGTTTGGACATCGTTATCCCTCTATTCATTAAGTAGTTCACGCATATGCCAATTGTTATAAACAAGGCAATCTGTGTTCATCATACCAAACCCCGAAGGAGAATAAAACCATGGATGTTATTGTTACCCCTACTCCAGAGCTGAAAGGAGAGATCGGAGCCCTTTCTTCCAAAAACTATACGACTCGTTATTTGCTCGTCGCTGCGCTGGCAGACGGCACAAGTACGATTCATTTTCCGGCACATAGTGAGGACAGTGATGCGATGCGTCGTTGTATCCGCGATCTCGGTGCTGTGCTTGAGGAAGACGAGCAGAAGATCGTCATCAAAGGATTTGGCAGCAAGCCTGTCGATGTCAAAGAACTGAATGTTGGTAACGCAGGTGCGGTATTACGCTTTTTGATGGCGATTGCTGCGCTTTGTCCGGAAGTGACCTTTGTGAATACATATCCAGATTCGCTAGGTAAACGTCCGCATGATGATCTGATTGAATCGCTCGGTCAGCTTGGTGTGGAGGTAGAGCACCAGCAAGGACGTCTGCCAATCACGATTCGTGGTGGCAAGCCGAAAGGCGGCAAAATTACCGTTTCCGGTAGCGTTAGCTCACAATATTTGAGCGCATTGCTGTTCTTGACTCCACTGCTGGAAGAAGATAGTGAGATTACGGTGCTGCATGATCTGAAATCCAAAGTCGTAGTAGGTCAAACGCTGGAAGTGTTGGAGCAGGCAGGGATCGTGATCGAAGCGAGTGAAGATCTGATGCATTACCGTGTGCCAGGGCGTCAGCAGTATAAAGCTCAGGAATATACCGTGCAAGGGGACTATCCGGGTTCCGCAGCTGTGCTGGCGGCAGCAGCAGTAACCGTATCTGATGTGACCATCCACCGTCTGCCTGTGCACAGCAAGCAAGGTGAAAAAGCCGTTGTCGATGTGCTGCAAATGATGGACGTTCCGCTCACCCATGAACATGATATTGTACATGTACAGGGGAATGGACGCCTCAAAGCGGTGGAGTTTGACGGAGATGCAGCGACCGATGCGGTGCTCGCGATGGTAGCAGCAGCCGTATTTGCGGAAGGCACATCGCGCTTCTATAATGTGGAGAACTTGCGTTATAAAGAATGTGATCGTATTACCGATTACTTGAATGAGCTGCGTAAAGCGGGCGCGAATGTAGAAGAGCGTCAGGCAGAAATTATCGTACACGGTCGTCCAGAAGGTGTTGAAGGCGGCGTTACGATTGATGCGCATTATGATCATCGCGTCATTATGGCACTGTCCATTGTAGGCTTGCGTGCGAAAGCGCCGATTCGTATTCAGGATGCTCATCATGTTGCTAAATCGTATCCGCAATATTTTGATCATATTCGTTCGCTTGGCGCTAAGGTAGAATGGGTATAAAAGTGTTGTTAGACTTCGCTGGCTGCACAATGGTCGGTGGACAATAGATGATGTTTGAAGAGGACAAAGGAGGCGTCAGCAATGGCTTTTGAAAATCCTTCACGGGAAGAAATTAAAACCATTCTGGAGCAAACGGGTAATATTGCCGTTGTAGGATTATCCGACAAAACCGATCGTACATCCTATATGGTAGCGGCAGCGATGCAGGATCGCGGTTATCGCGTTATTCCAGTCAATCCGATGGCAGCAGGCGCAACGATTCTTGGCGAGACCTGTTATGCTTCACTGGCAGATGTGCCCGATCCGATCGATATGGTCAATGTGTTCCGTCGCAGTGAGTATTGCACCGAGGTCGCGCATGAAGCGGTACAGGCTGGTGCTCGTACATTGTGGATGCAGCTTGGTGTCGTCAATATGGAGGCGGCTGCGATTGCCGCAGATGCCGGTTTGACCGTCATTATGGATCGCTGCATCAAAGTCGAAGATGCGATCGTAAGACCGGTACGCAGCTAAATTAAGGCTTTACATGGCAATACTATACCGCTACACTTGCTCAGATTTCAGATTTCAGATTTCAGATTTCAGATTTCAGATTTCAGATTTCAGATTTCAGATTTCAGATTTCAGATTTCAGATTTCAGATTTCAGATTTCAGATTTCAGAGCTGAATGGGCGGCAGCATCGACTGTTGCCATAGAGCTGGTGTCACAAATAGATGGGACAAGTGGGCGGCTAAGCTGCTCCGGTAATCGATATCAGGTTGCCGGAGCAGCTTTTATTTTCAATGATTCGCAAACGCTCTATATTTGTACATAACGCTTCCAATTAAGCGCTCAAACACTTCCTTTAAAATCGTAGCAAAGTGCTTTGACAAAAGATGGCTGACAGCGTACCATCAGGTATAGGAAGGGGGAAGACGCGTTGAATTGGCTAGGTTCCCTGCAACAGTTTGGTAGAGCCATTATGCTTCCCACAATGGTGCTTCCGGCTGCGGCCATTCTGCTTAGCGTTGGCGGCTTACCCTGGGGGACATGGGGATTGCCCATGGTTTCGGAGGTCGCTACGATTGCAGGACAAAGTATATTTCATTATCTACCCTTTATATTTGCGATCGGTGTAGCGCTTGGCCTTGCCAATCAGGAAGGGCCAGCTGGACTCGCCGCCTTTGCGGGGATGGCTTTATATGATTATGTGGTCAAGCATTTTAGTGATGCGTTGCTACAGCCATCGACACTGATCGGTATTATTATCGGTGTGATTGCTGGAGCGGCCTATCGCAAATTCAAAAATGTCCGTTTGCCTGAAGCCATTCAGTTTTTTGGCGGTTCAAGGTTCGTGTTATTGTTCATGGGCCTGTTTTCGTCCGTTTTTGCGTGTCTGATGTTATGGCTGGCTCCGATTTTACAGGAGCTATTAAACGGCTTAACATGGGTGCTCTCAACGATGGGCGGCTTTGGTCTATTTTTGTATGGGGCATTGTACCGCATATTATCTGCATTTGGTTTGCATCATTTGCTGAACAACATCGTCTGGTTCCAGATTGGATCGTTTGAGGCACACGGAGATATTATACAGGGCGATTTACCGCGCTTTTTCAGCGGCGATCCGACGGCGGGCATTTATATGGCAGGTTTGTATCCGATCATGATGTTTGCATTACCTGCGGCTGCACTGGCGATCATTCAAGAAGCACGGGAGGACCTGAAGCCGAAAGTCCGTAAAACATTTATGCGGGCGGCACTGGTTTGCTTTTTAACCGGAGTATCCGAGCAGATTGAATTTGCCTTTTTGTTTGCTTCACCCGGATTGTTCATTTTGCACATTTTCCTGTCCGGTCTGGCGATGTGGATCACGTATGCACTCGATATTCATCATGGCTTTTCGTATTCAGCGGGTGTGATCGATTACGTACTCAACTATCATTTATCCACAAATGCCTGGTTGCTTATTCCAATTGGGCTTGTTTATGCCGTTATTTATTATAATGTGTTTCGCTATGCGATTCGTACCTTCCGTATTCCGACACCTGGTCGGGAGGAAGCGTCGACACTGGGAGACTGGGTAGGTAATATTCCTTATCAGGCTCCGCTCATTTTGCAGGCACTGGGTGGTAAGGAAAACGTTGTACAGGTAGAAGCATGTATTACACGTCTGCGTTTAACGGTTGTGAATGACCGTCTGCTCGATGGTAAGGCATTAAAGGAACTTGGCTCTGCCGGACTGATTAAGCTCGGTGGAGGGAATGTACAAATCGTATTTGGTACGTATTCGGAGTTAATTCGCGAGGAGATTCGCAAGCTGATGGATCGCGATCTGTCACATGTGAAGTTTAGTGCGCCGGTGCAGGGGAAAATGATTCCGTTGACCGATGTGCCGGATCAGATTTTTGCGGGCAAGCTCGTTGGCGAAGGGGTCGCCTTTGTACCGGAAAGTGGCGAGCTGGTATCGCCAGTCGCAGGTACGATCATTCATCTGTATCCAACGATGCACGCATTAGGTATACGAACGGTAGAGGGATTGGAAATTTTGCTGCATATCGGCATCGATACGTCCCAGCAAAAGGGCTGTTTTGAAGCCCATGTAGCTGCCGGTGATGTGGTGGAAGCCGGACAGCTGTTGATCAAGTTCGACCTGGATACTTTGCAAAAAAACGCACCGTCACTTGCTACACCAATGGTTATTACCAATCCTGACCGTGTGAAAGCATGGAGCTATGCTCCCTTTAAACAGGTGAAAAAGGGGCAAGGTACGGTAATGTCGGTGGTTTTGTATGACAAGAACGGTGGGGAGGAAAAAGCATGATTCAAGGAGTTGCGGCTGCCGCTGGAGTAGCCATTGGCAAAGCATTTGTGCTGCCAACCTGGGAATGGGATGTACCGGATCAGAAGCTGGATACGGTTGACCTGACCCGAGAATTTGAACGTTTATATGAAGGTATTCGCACGTCCAAGCATGAGATTGAATCGATGAAAACCGAATTTTCGGAAATTGCAGGGCCTGAAGAATCGAGTATCTTTGATGCGCATATTGCCATTTTGGAAGACCCTGAGTTTATGAATGAGATTCGTGGCATCATTGAACGTCAGTACAAGGCGGCAGAGGTAGCTGTGCAGGAAGCGACCGATCACTTTGTCACGATGTTTGATCTGTTGGATGATGAGTATATGAAGGAACGAGCAGCTGACATTAAAGACGTTGGCAATCGGCTGCTCAAGCATTTGCTTGGTGCGCCGGAAGTGAAACTGCCTAGCGATAATGAGCCTTATGTGCTCGTAGCTAAGGAACTTCCGCCTTCGCAGCTGGTGCATTTGAATCCGCAGCACGTACTGGGCATTATTACTCTGATGGGCGGCAAAACATCGCATTCTGCCATTATGGCGCGTGCGCTCGGGATTCCGCTTGTCTCCGGTCTGGAAGTGGAGCTGGATACGCTCGTGCAGACAGGCGAAACGGTCGTTGTAGATGGCGATAACGGGCTGATTTATGTAGGCCCTGATACCGATACCGTGTCACATTACCGCAAGCTGCGTACCCAGCAGCAGCAACGTAAGCAACAGCTGGAACTGCTGAGCAAAGTCGATTCGGTCACACGTGACGGTGTGCGTGTCCGTTTGTCCGCTAACATTAGTTCAGTTAAAGAGCTTGAAATTGCGCTCAAACATGGAGCGGAAGGTGTCGGTTTGTTCCGCACCGAGTTTATGTATATGGATCGGCATGCGCTACCAACAGAGCAGGAGCAGTTTGATATTTATCGCGTCGTTGCGCAGAAGGCAGGCGGCGAGCCGATTGTCATTCGTACACTTGATATCGGTGGCGATAAAGAACTCGATTATTTTGAACTGCCAGAGGAGGAAAATCCATTCCTCGGTTATCGCGCCATTCGCATCTGTCTCGATCATCGCGATATGTTCAAAACACAGCTACGTGCCATCCTGCGTGCGAGCGCTCATGGCAAAGTGAAGATTATGTATCCGATGATTTCATCGCTGGAGGAACTGCGTTCGGCTGGCGATGTGCTGGATGAAGCGAAGCGTGAGCTGGATGGAGAAGGCATCGCTTATGATCGAGGGATTGAAGTCGGTATTATGATCGAAGTGCCTGCTGCGGTCGCGATTGCCGATCTGCTGGCAGGGGAATGTGACTTTTTTAGCATCGGCAGCAATGATCTTGTGCAATACGTACTCGCGGTCGACCGGATGAACGAGCATATCGCGCATATGTACAATCCGTATCATCCAGCCGTACTGCGTATGCTACGGGCGACGATCAATGCCGCTAACGATGCAGGCATTCCAGTAAGTGTCTGTGGAGAAATGGCAGGTGACGAACGCTCTCTGCCATTCTGGTTACATCTTGGTGTGCATCGCTTAAGTATGTCGCCGCAGTCTCTGCTACGAATCAAGCAGTCAGTGCTGCATACGACTGCACGTGATGCAGGGGCGATGGCAGCGGATTGGATGAAGCTGCGCACGTCCCATGAGATTGAGCGTGAACTGGACATTTATATCAAAGCATTCCAGGCCGTTATGAATCAGGATCAGAAGCTGGCATCGCTCACTTCCTGCAAAGCGAATTGAAATAAAAGCACAATGATTCGCAGGCAACTGGCGTTAAGCAAGCCAACTGGCTCGCGATGATGGTGCATACAATATAAACAGTGAAACCAGGCAGTAAAATAGCGAATAATAAAAAGGCTTTCTCATATGAGAGAGCCTTTTTACTATTCGCTACATTACTCTTGGCGGACGACATGCTTATATTTAGTCTGGCTACGCTATTTCATGACACGAAGCCAGGACATGAAATAAAAGCGACATACGTAACAGGAAACAGCACTCGGCAAGCTGGATATTTACGATGCTGTGTCCTGTTCTTTTTGTACTATGCTCAAATATGTTGCTGTTTCCTACGAGCTTTCGTCTTTTTATTTGTCACTAACATGTTGCTGGCTTATTTCATTACTTACAGCATAGAATAAACAACATTTATGCTTGTGCAGCCAACGCATCACAAAAAGCCAGACCATACGGTGGCAAATCCGGCGGACGACGAGCCGAGACGATATGTCCATCGACAACGACCGCTTCATCCTTCCAGATCGCACCTGCATTTTCCATATCATCGCGAATGCCCGGTGTAGACGTTACCGTAACCCCATCCAAAATTTTAGCCGAAATGAGTACCCAACCGGCATGGCAAATTTGACCGATCGGTTTGCGTGCTTCATGCATCTCACGCACCAGTTCCAGCACCTTTGGATAACGGCGCAATTTGTCCGGTGCCCAGCCGCCCGGTACAAGGATGCCATCATAGTCGCTACTATTCAGCTCATCAAAGCTATACTCCGCCGGAGCAGGTACACCGTATTTACCAATATACGTTTTGCCTTTCTCGGCACCAGCCAGATGAACCTGGGCACCTTCTTCACGGACGCGATAGACGGGATACCATAGCTCCAAATCCTCAAATTCTTCATCGACCAGTGCAATTACTTTTTTACCAGCTAATCTCATCCTATTGTTCCTCCTGTCGGATTATTGAATATAACATCGTGTCTCCTTATCTATTGTAACAATAACGACTTCATCCAGCCATCCATGCAACAAATGAAGCAATACAGCCTCATTATTAGTGGATTTTTGAAATGGAAATGATAACTACCATGAAAGTTACATTATGCAAGAAGGGCTAAAAAAGCGTTAACATTGACAAAAAAATAGATTTTTTAGCCCTTTTTTGATAAGATACTTATGATAGTTGATTATGAAAACGTTCTTACATTACAATATAACAAAAAAGGGATGTGTGGGTAATGGCAAACGTAACGGAATTGACAACGATCGACCAGCTGAATGAGGCTATTGATCATACCGCACAGAAGCCGCTTCTCGTTTTTAAACACAGTACGCGTTGTCCAATCAGTGCAGGCGCGTATCAACAATTTCAGTCTTATCTGGGCAGTGAGCCTAATGAAGATGTCGATTATAGTCTGATTTATGTCGTGGAAAATCGTGATGTATCGCTGGCTGCTGCGGATGCGCTTGATGTACAGCATCAATCACCACAGGTCATTTTAATTAAAGACGGCAAGCCGGTATGGGATACGTCTCATTCCAGCATCACCGCTAATGCATTGCGTGAAGTGCTCGCTTAAACAATTGTTAACATGATTGCATCAAATTGCAATTTATCGTATTATGAATGTAAATGAAAAATTAAGAAAATCGTTGAAAACAAGACGAAAATTTACCTGTAATGGAGAGAATGAACGTGACAGTAACTATTTACGATGTAGCACGCGAAGCCGGCGTCTCTATGGCTACCGTATCTCGTGTAGTCAATAACAATCCGAACGTCAAACCGCAAACCCGTAAAAAGGTGTACGAAGCGATCGAGCGTCTGGGCTATCGTCCAAATGCCGTTGCGCGTGGTCTGGCAAGCAAAAAGACAACGACCGTAGGTGTCGTTATTCCTGATATCTCTAACTCCATCTTCGCGGAAATCGCGCGTGGGATCGAGGATATCGCTAATATGTATCATTACAACATTATTTTGTGTAATGCCGATAAGAAAAAAGAAAAAGAAATTCGCGTTGTCAACACACTGCTAGAAAAGCAAGTAGACGGTCTGTTGTTCATGGGTGGTACCGTAACCGAAGATCATCTGCAAGCGTTTCAAACAGCGGCAGTACCTATCGTGCTCTGTGCAACACGTGATGAAGAAGGCATTATTCCTTCCGTTGATATCGATCATGAGCAAGCTGCATTTGATGCGGTTAACACATTGATCCGTCACGGACATCGCGATATTGCAATGATCAGTGGTACATTGCAAGACCCTGCAAATGGGTATTCTCGCTTTCAGGGTTACAAGAAAGCGCTTGAAGCTGCTAACATCGAATACAAAGAAGACTGGGTACGGATCGGTAACTATCGTTATGAATCCGGCGTAGAAGCGATGAAATATTTCATCGGTTTGAAAAAGCGCCCAACTGCTATTTTCGCAGCAACAGACGAAATGGCGATTGGTGCGATTCATAGTATTCAGGATGAAGGCTTGAAAGTTCCGGATGACTTCTCTGTTATTTCTGTCGATAATATTCGTCTTGCATCGATGGTACGTCCGCAGCTGACTACGGTTGCGCAGCCGATGTACGATCTCGGTGCGGTAGCGATGCGTCTGCTCACCAAGCTGATGAAAAAGGAAAACGTGGACAACTCGCGCGTTATTTTGCCGCATGAGACAATTTTACGTCTGTCTGTAAACCAGCGTTAATTGATAATGATACAGACGTAATATCGCTATGATCTAATATAGCCTGCTTGTGGAGCGTCATCTCTGCAAGCAGGCTATTTATTTATGGTAGGGTCGATGATTGCTTATAATAGGCATCGTTTGAAGGTACATAAGTCGTTATACGCGGCATTTGTAAGGAATAATCGTAGTTAGCCTGTAAAAAGTATACACCCACTCTATACATTACTACATTCGCATATTACTATATTCGTACATCACTACATTTGTAAATCGCCAAGAAACAAACCGACCAGGAAAAAACGATCACACAATTAATTTTATACATAACGAAGATTATAAACTGACTACGCGACTACGTTCCCGCATTACTAAAATCACCAATAAACCAAAAGTATACTTCAATACATTAAAAGTCTACTTCAAACCGACACACTAGTTTATACACAAAAAAGCGCCCTTCATGCATCACATGAAAGGCGCTTTTTGCTATACAGATGGACGATTAAACCAACGTAAAGCAGTTTGCTTGTCAACCTGCTACACACAGCATATAGGCTTATAAAATAAAACACAATGCTAAGGCGATGCTCATTCAACTTTCATCTTCGCTTAATCGATATGTGCGATTATTTTGCCTGGGCAGGAGCGGATGGAGGGGACGATTCCCCTCCATTTTCAGCGACGACATAAAACCAGCCGCCATTTGCTGAACCTGCATTATACTGGAATGCGGGTTCACGTACAGTTCCTACAAGACTGAAAGGACCACCGTTGTTCTGGCTAAAATACACCTTGTACGATGTAGTCGGTTCAGCTGAAGCTGCCCAGCTGACATTCACTGCGCCGGAACCGTTACTTTGAGCGCTAACCGATGTAGGCGCTGCTGGTGCGGCTGCACCAGCGTTATCTGTTCCACTATCAGAGCCTGTACCCATTTCGCTGCCACCTGGGACGCCTTCACCATTAACAGGCGGCGGTGGAGTCGGGATGGGGCTATAACTTACCGAAGCACTAGGCGCGGACTCATGTCCACCGACATCGACTGCGGTAACGTAGAATGACGTATTGCCATTGCCGGCTACACTAGAGCTAAAGCTGCCTGTACCGAGTCGACCGGATTTCTGATATTGATACGATCCGTCGCCGTTGGAGCGATACAGACGATAACCGACCACATCGGATGAGCCACTACCGTTAAACGTAATGCTAGCACTATTGCCATTTACCGAGATGCGTACATTACTTGGTGAGCTTGGCGCACTGCCATCATCACGGCGTGGATCGACCTGTGTCGGTGCATCCGCGCTTGCGTCTTCCGGTATATAATGACTGAGCGAATAGCGATTGCCTCTCATTTTCGACAATGCGCTTTGCAGATCTTTGATCAGTTGCGAGATTGGCACTTCGCGCTTCACAACGGTACGCTGGCTTACCATATCATCCGGTGTGCTATCCTGTGGAATGTAATTCACACCGTTGTACGTAATATATTTTGCGTACGATACGCCGTCGTCAAAGTCTTTGGGTACAAATTTGGCATTAAAAATATCCGTGACCAGCTTGCCGGATGCGCGTGTTGCGCTCGTGGGCAACTTGCCGCTAAAGCCGGATACCGTTTGCGTAACGATGCCATCCGGTTTGCTAAACGAATCCGTCTGGAATAGCTCGGGATCACGATCGGTAACTTTGTTCATAATCGTAGCCCAGATCGCACGAGCGCGCTTTTTACCATCGTTAGACAGTGTATTGACCGGCTCTCGATAGCCTGCCCATACGCCGAGCGTCACATCCGGTGTAAAGCCCATAAACCAGACATCCGCATAATTTTGCGTCGTTCCTGTTTTACCAGCGATCGGAATTTTGCCGTATTTGTTAAATAGGCTTCGCAGTGAACGTCCGGTACCATCAGAACCGGAAATAACTGTACGCAGCATGTCTGTCATCAAATATGCCGTTTGTTTGGAATAGACACGTTGGGGATCTGCTTCATGCTTGTAAACGGTTTTGCCATACGGATCATCCATTTGCCTGATCATATACGCATCATTAAATACGCCCTGATTCGGGATCGAACCGTATGCATTGGTCAGTTCTTCAACGGTTACTCCATATTTCAGACCGCCGAGCACACCGGTCTGTGCAGAGTAATCGGCATCTTGAATCGTTGTAATACCGAGCTTTTTAGCAAATGCCCAAGCTTTGTCGATGCCGACTTTATCCAGAAACACTTTCAGTGCTGGCAAGTTCAACGATTCATTCAATGCTGTACGTGCAGTTACCAATCCCTGATAACGACCATTCGCATTGCCGGGAATATGGAAGCCTTTGCTGCCGTCTTTCAGCACGATTGGCGCATCATCCAGCACGCTTGCTGGCTGCACCGCACCGCTATCCAGAGCGGGCAAATAAGCCGCGATTGGCTTCATAGCTGAACCCGGCTGACGCATCATTTGCGTCGCATAGTTCATTTGTTCTTCCTGGAAGTTACGTCCTTCGATCATGCCCAGAATAGCACCTGTTTTATGATTGATCATCATGGCAGCCGTTTGTTCTTTTCCCTTGGTCTTGCTGTCAGGAGAGAAGTTGCTGCTGTCTTCCGCTACTTCATGCATCGTATTGTAGACCGTTTTGTTAATGGTCGTGTATACACGATAGCCGCCTGTGAGTAGCTTTTGACGCGATTCTTCAAACAATTGATTGTATTCTTCGGTCGAAAGTTTGGATGTGTCGAGCTTCGGATTTTCCTGCTTCATGACAAGCAGAGCACCCTGACGCTCAATTTCCATCATCAAATACGGATAAGTTGAGTAGGCTTTGGACGATGATTTAGCAAGGGCGCCTTTAATATCAAACGCAAGCGCTTCGCTATACTCGCCATTCGTAATTTTGCCCAGTTCCTTCATCCGTTTGAGTACAAGCTGCTGACGCTGAACCGCGCGATTGAAGCCGGCTTCGTTAAATTTACCACCACTGCTAAAGGCAGAGTAAGCGCTTGGCAATTGCGGAAGTCCAGCGATATAAGCCGCTTCTGCAATATTAAGCTTCTCCAGATCGTTCACACCGAAAATCCCTTTGGCAGCAGCTTTGATTCCGAAAATATTATAGCCATTCGAGCCTTTACCAAACGGCATTTTATTCAGATACGCAGTTAAAATTTCGTCTTTGGTCAAAAAGCGTTCAATTCGCATCGATAACAGCATTTCTTTAATTTTGCGATCTGCCGTTTTATCCGCACTGAGAAACACACGTCTTGCGAGCTGCTGGGTGAGTGTGCTGCCGCCTGTTTGCACAGATTCATTCAGCACTTTTTGCTTAACAGCACGAAGCGTACCATTCATATCCACACCCATATGTTCATAAAAACGGTTATCTTCTATGGATATAATCGCATTGATAACGGATTGCGGAATTTGATCAAACGTTACCAGGCGTCTGTCTTCTTCCGTTCGTAGCTGTCCAATTGGAGAGCCATCGCTAAAATAAGCAAAACCGGTTACGGCATTCTCATTAATAGCCTTAACAATCTCCTCACGTGAACGTACTGGGTCGTCTTTTACAATTGAAGTAACGTAGCCCAGCATAATTCCCCCACCAAACAATGCAACCGTAACGCAGAAAATAACAGTCCACTTTAAAGTGAGCCAGATTCTGCGCCCCCATGTACGGCCACGGGAAGCGTCGGCAGGTTTTTTAGATGGACGATTGTCCTTCTTTTCAGCCATTAGTTTTCCCCCTTTTACCAGCCACTATTATAGCATAAAATACTAGTCAGCAATCAGTTTCTTATGTAGGATAAAGAGCGAATAGTTCAAAAGTCTGAACCTGCACGCATTGACTTGTTTGGAGTAGTCATGTTATAAAGGTAGGTATATTTAAGTCGAGTAGCAATTTCATAGGTGAAAAGCGTGGAAAGACGCCCAGTAGAAGCGGAGAGCACTCTTTGCAGAGAGCCGGTGGTTGGTGCAAACCGGCAGAGACTTCCTTCGAATTACACGTCCTGAGCTGTCGAACAGCAGCATGCATCGTATAGATGATTCCGAATAGGAATATATACAGAGCAGCACTGTCCGACCGGAATATCCATTCCGTTATGTAAATGAAGTGGGAATGAGCCTGTTGAGCTGGCTGATGATCTTCAATCTGTAGATGTACCTTATTCATCCTGTATGAGATGGGAGGAGAGCGTACAGACGACAGTGTGATCATATAGCTTGCAGCGACGATGGTAATTCCAATTAGGGTGGTAACGCGAGATCTGCTCGTCCCTTGTCGGGGCGGCAGGTCTTTTTTGTATGCGTTGCCCCAGAGGAAGGACATCTATCGGTCTGTCATCCGTGCTGAACCTGCGTCATTTGTGAATGATTGTCAACAACATGAAAAGAGGGATATTATCATGGCAAAATGGGAACAATTAACGCCCCAGCAACAAGCTGAGGTGGAACGTCAACTTAGCGTCATTAAGCGTGGTACAGTCGAGATCGTACCGGAGGATGAGCTGCGTAACAAAATTATTAAGTCACTGCTAACCGGTAAACCGTTAACGGTAAAACTCGGTCTGGACCCATCGGCACCAGATATTCACGTCGGTCATACCGTCGTGCTGCAAAAGCTGCGTCAATTTCAAGAACTCGGTCATGTCGTACAGCTGATTATCGGTGATTTTACCGGACGCATCGGTGATCCAACCGGCAAATCGGAAACGCGTAAACAACTGACCGAAGAACAGGTGAAACATAATGCCGAAACGTACCAGAAGCAAATCGGTAAAATTTTGGACCCGGAGAAAACGACCGTCTACTTTAACTCGGAATGGCTCAGCCCAATGAGCTTTGCCGATGTCGTCAACCTGGCAGCTAAAGTTACGGTCGCTCGTATGATGGAGCGCGATGACTTTACGAAACGTTTTCAGGGTGGCTTGCCGATTAGCATTCACGAGTTTTTCTACCCATTGATGCAGGGGATGGACTCGGTGTCACTGGAAAGTGATATTGAGCTGGGTGGTACGGATCAGAAGTTCAACCTGCTGATGGGACGTACATTACAAAAGGAATACGGGAAAGAGCAACAGGTTGCGATCATGCTGCCGCTGATCGAAGGTCTGGATGGCGTGCAAAAAATGAGTAAAAGTCTGGGCAACTACATCGGTATCGACGAGCAGCCCAATGAAATTTACGGTAAAGCGATGAGTATTCCGGACGAGCTGATGGCAAAATACTACGAGCTGGCAACCGACATCAATAACGACGATCTGGCTACGCTCAAGCAAGGTCTGGAAAACGGAAGCGTTCATCCACGTGATGCAAAAATGAATCTGGCGTACACGTTTGTACGTATGTACCACGGTGTGGAAGCAGCAGAAGCGGCGAAAAACCATTTTGTAACGGTATTCCAGCAACGTGCATTGCCGGATGACATTCAAGAGTTCGTCATCGAACCATCACAGCTGGAAAACGGCACGATCGGCGTGATCGATCTCGTCAGTCTGCTTGGTTTTGCCGCATCAAAAAGTGAAGCAAGACGTAGCATTCAGCAGGGAGCGCTCAAAGTAAACGAGCAAAAGCTAGATGATGTGAATGCAGCGATCGAGCCAAAAGACGGCGATATCGTACAGGTCGGCAAACGTAAATTTGCGAAATTGAAATTGTCCTAATAAATTATAAATAACGGAAAATTTGCTTGAACAAGCGTCTCCTGATGAGGAGGCGCTTTTTTTGTCGAATAAATGAAGTTATACAGTAAACATTTGATGTGGGCATGTCGATAAGTACGGTAGAGAGAAGAGAGCTTACATTAGGAGGAGAACGTATGTTGAGATATCGATTCCGCAGTATTAAGACAAGAACGATCGCTACACTTATACCGATCGTACTGATCACGTTGATTCTGATCAGTCTGGTATCGTACCTGTTCTCACGCAATGCATTGAGCGAGCAAATTGATGGGGGGAGTATGAAGTCACTCCAGTTAATCACCAATGATATTGATGCTCAGCTGACGAATCATGCTGCTTTTGTATCTGCGATGACAAGCGCTGCGGAGACATTGCAAGGCAATACATCGATTGAAAACTATGGGCAAATCGGCATTCGCAATCTGAAAGCTGCTCCTTTTACGTATGGTACCGGGGTGTTTTTCGCAGATGGTGCTTTTGCTCCAGCGATCAAATATCGTTCCATCTATGCGTATCGTGAAGGCGACCAACTCAAAACGACACAAACATACGATGATCCGGCCTATAATTATTTAGGTCAGGCATGGTACACAGAAAGTACAGCCGCTAACGGGAAAGTCATTTATACCGAACCGTATTATGATGAAACGTTAAAATTAACATTAATTACAGCTGGACAGGCCTTTTATCGATCGGATGGCGGTCAGATCGCTGGTGTCACTACGGCGGATCTGGATTTGAGCAATATTGAGAATACCGTTCGTAAGCTGAATGTAGGCAATCATGGCAGTGCCATTTTGTTTGATAAAAATGGGGTTGTGCTCGCAAGTGGAAGTGGATTGACGAAGCAAGGGGATAAAGCAGCGGCTGTGCTAGGAACGAGCTTATCGGCAGAGATGCTGAAGAGCCGTTCAGGCGAAGGTACACTTCGTGCTGCTGAACGGTATAAAGTCGTATACGGTACGATCCAACAAACCGGCTGGAAAATTGCCATCTTACTTCCAGCCGCTGAAGTAGAGCGTCCGATGAACCATTTATTATGGTTACTCAGTGCGGTCGGCATCGTTGGACTGCTTATTATTTTACTTTCGCTCTGGTGGAACAATCGTGATCTGATTCGCGAAATTCGTAAAGTTCGCGAGCTAAGCGGACATATGGCAAAAGGCGACTACTCCCAGCATTTGTATAGTACACGCCGGGATGAATTTGGGCAGATGTCGGAAGAATTTAATGGAATTATGGCGGGTACGTCTGGCATTGTCGGCACATTACGCCAGGAAGCGAATGTGATTCATGTTTCGGCGGATCGATTGTCAAACGGTATGCAACAGGCAGCAGATGAAGCACGCTTTAATGTAGAACAGATGCAGCAGCTACGCCAGGGAGCCGAAGTACAGCTCGTTTCCACGTCGGAAAGTACGACAGCGATGGAAGAAATGGCGATCGGTATCCAGCGTATCGCGGAATCGGTGCAACAGGTGTCGGAAGCAACCTATGGCATTGATGCCAAAACGATGCAAGGCAACCAACGAATCGGTGATGTGAATCGCCAGATTCATGTCGCCAAAGACGCATTGGATCAAGTTGGTGATGTGATTCGTTCCTTGAATGAGCGTTCGGAGCAGATTAGCGAAGTGATTCATTTTATTCATGATATTAGTGGTCAAACCAAGCTGCTGGCACTCAATGCCTCGATTGAAGCGGCGCGTGCAGGCGAGCATGGACGGGGCTTTGCTGTAGTCGCAGCCGAGATTGGGAAACTGGCAGAAAGTGTAGGCACGTCTGCCAATCGCATCACCGCCCAGATCGGAGAGATGCAGGAAGAGACACGTACCGCATTACAAGGAATGGAAGAAGGCAGCTTGCAAGTGGGCCAGGGCTTACAGTTGCTCGATGAGATCAAAGAGCGCTTCACACTCATCCGCGATGATATTGCACGGGTAGCGGATGAAGTGCAGGAAGTATCGTCTGCATCGGAAGAAATGTCGGCAGGTTCGGAGCAGATTAGCGCCTCGCTCACACAGCTTGCTAATATTGCACGTACATCTTCGAGTTATTCGGCAGAAGCGCTAGAGCGTTCACGTAATCAGCTGCATTCGCTGGATAATCTGAATAGTTCGACCGATTCGTTGCAGGAAGTTACGGTAAAACTGAACGAGGTGATCGGTAAATTTCGTATTCGCGAATAGCGTTAACAGGTCGCGTCAAATCAAAGTCGGAGATGAATAAAGGTTAGCGGTCTGACATGGATGTGAATAGGCGTTCATGAGTAAAAGGGAATCTTCGCTTACTAGGAAGATTCCCTTTTTACTATATAACGATATGGTGGTAGCACGATAACAGAACAGACAGTTACTTGAAATGAACTAATTTTTATGAATAGATGCCGGATCGCATACAAATGAATGAAAACTCTTTTTATATTTTTTAAACATCATGACTGCACGTAACTTACGATACAAGATACTTAGTTAGAAAAGAAATAAAATATGTGAAATTAAACAGGATATTGCCTCCAATCGTATCGCTGAAAAGCTAAACATATACGTAATCTGACCGATATATATAGATTGTGCGCTAAGACCGCATCATTACATATAACAGAGGAGACAAAACGATGCTGCAAAGATGGCAATTCAAAAGCATTCAAGCACGCACATTAAGCACGCTGTTACCGATCGTGTTTATTGTCGTCGTGCTCATTAGCTTGCTGGCTTATGAGTTTTCTAAGCACAAGCTGAACGAAGAAATGGGTCGAACCGCTTCCAGTACGCTAGCAGGCGTAACTTCAAATATTAGTGAACAGGTATCGCGCAATTCGATTATTGCCACTTCCCTCGCTAACGCGGTTGGGCAGATTGGCCCGTCCATGAATATGGATCAATATGCACAGTTAACCGAGCGTTGGACGATGCTAAATTCGATGACATATGGCACCGGGATCTTTTTGGCATCCGATGTGTATGACGATGGTAAGCCTTATCATTCCGTTTATGCTTCCAGAAATGGAGATCGTATCAGTACAACGTTCCAATATGATGCAGCCGATTATAATTATTTGAATCAATCGTGGTACACGGGCACACTGGACAATTTTGATAAAATATATTACACAAAGCCTGTGCTGGACCCGAAAAGCAAAGTGCGTATGATTACCGCCGGTAAAACGATTCGCAACAGTACTGGACAGGCGATTGGTGTGGCAACCGCTGATTTTAACATCGGTAGTATTCAAGATTATGTAGGCAATATGAATATCGGCAATATCGGTCATGCTATATTGCTGGATGGCAACGGTCTTGTGCTGGCGAGTAGTCAGGCGGATCTGAAACCGGAGCAAGTATTTAGCGGAGCAGACGGTATCAATAAGCAGGCGATGGCACTTGTGCAGAGCCAGCCCAAAGGGCAGACTACCGTATCGTTAAATGGTAACGCGTATACGCTCTATTTTGATACGCTTACGGATACAGGTTGGAAAACAGCAGTCCTATTATCAGAAGCAGAAATTCAGCGACCTGCGCGCGAGATGTTAAATACGCTGCTTATTATCGGTATCGTCAGTCTGATTTTGCTAACCGCAGCGATTTTGTGGAACAATCTGGGCATGATTCGTCAAATTCGCGGGATTATGCAAATGAGTCGTCGGATGGCGGAAGGTGATTATTCAGGTCGTTTGCAGGTGAATCGCAAAGATGAGTTTGGACAGATGGCAGCAGAATTCAACCGCATTCTCGAAGCGACAGCGCAGATTGTACGCAGACTGAGCCAGCAATCTCATGCGATACGGGATACTTCGACTGAAGTAGCTCATCGTGCTGCCGAAAATGCCGAAGCAGCGCGTTACAATGCCGATGAGTTGCAACAGGTGGAGTTGGATTCACGTACCCAGCTTCAAGCGACAGATGAGAGTACACTGGCGATGAGCGAGATGGCGACAGGCGTACAGCGAATTGCCGAATCGGTGCAGGAAGTTGCCGAAGCCGCTCAGCAGATGGAGCAGCAAACGCGCGAAGGTAGCGAGCAATTGCGAAAAGCGGTCAAACAAATCGATTCTGCTAAGCTCGTGATGGACGAGTCCGGTAAAATGGCAGAAATGTTAAATAACCGTGCATTACAAATTAATAGCATTATCGATATTATTCATGGCATCAATAAGCAGACGACATTGCTGGCACTCAATGCTTCGATTGAAGCCGCACGTGCGGGTGATGCAGGACGTGGCTTCGGCGTAGTTGCTAGCGAGATTAGTAATCTGTCTGGTCATGTCGCCGAGTCCACCCGTATGATTACCGAGCAGATCAAAGCGATGCAGGAAGAAACCGCCGTCGTACTTGCAGGCATGGAAAATGGGGCTATTCGTGTCACAAAAGGGATGTCTTCACTCGAAGAAACGAGCCGTCTGTTCGAACAGATCCAGCAAGGCGTCGAACGCATGTCAGCTGAAATTCAGGAAGTATCATCCGCATCCGAAGAAATGTCCGCAGGCTCCGAGCAAATTAACGCTTCATTGGACAATCTAGCCGATATTGCTAAAAACACATCACAACGCGCTTCTATGGCAACAGGGCGTTCTACAGGCCAGCTAGAATCGCTAGAAAATCTGGAAACATCCGCACATTCCCTACAACAAGTAGCAGATGTGCTCAACGAACTTGTGTCCCAGTTCAAAACAGAAGAAGAACCAGCTACCAACGTACAAGCAAATGCAAGCAGCGCTGTTGATGCTGATCTAAATGATACCGATATAGCAATAGATACAGAACAGAAGTCATCGAATCAGAGCGCAGATGCCAATAACGAACCCGTACCAGCAGATGCACATTCCACATCTGTAGAACATACGGATCAAGCACAACAGGAGCAAGCAGACGAGCCAATAAAAGACACTCGCCGCGGCGCATAATGCGGAATCCAAGCCAGACCTTTAGCTTTCATCTTTAAGTTGGAACTTAAAGATGAAAGCTAAAGTACAAAGCTAACGTACAAAGCTCCACCTTGAGCCATCGCGCGGAACAATCAATAGTAAGTTGTTATATCGTTTGCTGTATAGATCGATGGTATGTTATTTATTACAGAGGGAAAACAAGATAACGATTCTATATCCTGCGTTATATACTCATTCGTTATATGGTTAGCGATACCAAAGTGCGCGTGACTGTTAGTTGATTTTTAAGTCATTTTCAAATGACGTATGATGTGCAGTAATCATTCTCTCTAATTGTTTATAATTTAATGCTAGCTATCGTCTACAATTACGTCAAATAATAGCCTGAACAGTATACATGCACACGCATAGAAATACTGCTCAGGCTATTTGTATGCGTGTGCATGTATAGACAAAAGAAAAACTGCTATTGCATTCAACAAAGCTCCCACTTAAACTCAGCAAGGTTTGAGGTTTGAGGTTTGAGGTTTGAGGTTTGAGGTTTGAGGTTTGAGGTTTGAGGTTTGAGGTTTGAGGTTTGAGGTTTGAGGTTTGAGGTTTGAGGTTTGAAAAATTATACTGCGAGCAGCACAGAACGGAGGCAAGGAAATAAGGGGTAAGGACGACTTACAGTGTTAGCGATTTTCTAACACGGGGTTCAATAAAAAAGATTTTTGCAAAGCAAAATATCCTACCTCTTAAGTGTTAGCGACTTCCTAACACGAGGTTCAATAAAAAAGATTTTTGCAAAGCAAAATATCCTACTTCTTAAGTGTTAGCGACTTCCTAACACGAGGTTCAATGAAAAAAGATTTTTGCAAAGCAAAATATCATACTTCTTTTGAGCACAGGAATCTACAACTTACTCCTACTCCGTAGATTCCTGTGCGAGACGGACTTCCGTCTCCTTATTCCTTGCCGGAGTGGTGCCCCACACTAGCATCACTTTATTCGAAAACTACAAAACCACAAACAAAAAAGCGCCGGAATTATCCGGCGCTTCGTTTTCGTTGGGATTAACGGTTGTACCACTCAACGATTTGTCTTTCGTCGATGTCTTGAGTCAGCTCAGAGCGCTCAGGCAGACGAATGTATTTTGCTTCAACTGCTGCTTCGTTGAATTCAACGTAAGCTACCAGATGAGTGCGGTTTTCCAGAGCTTCTTTAACGGAGCTCAGACCACGACTTCTTTCACGCAGACCAATAACATCACCTGGTTTTACGGAGTAAGAAGCGATATCTACTTTTTTACCGTTTACAGTCACGTGACCGTGAGCTACCAGTTGACGTGCACCTGGACGGCTGTTTGCGAAACCAGCGCGGTAAACGAGGTTGTCCAGACGGCTTTCCAGCAGGAACATGAAGTTCTCACCAGCGATACCGGACATTTTTTGTGCTTTTGCAAACAGAGTTGCGAATTGTTTTTCACCCAGACCGTACATGAAACGCAGTTTTTGTTTTTCTTGCAACTGCATACCATAGTTACTCATTTTTCTACGTTGGTTAGCACCATGTTGTCCCGGAGGGAAAGGGCGTTTCAATTCTTTACCAGTGCCGCTCAGGGAAATACCTACGCGACGGCTTAATTTAAATTTTGGACCAGTGTAACGTGCCATTTATAGCAAGCTCCTTTTTAAATAAATATAGTTGGTTGTTAAGATCGGGGCTTTGGGTCTTTGATTCATGTTGCCGCGTTTTGCCTGTCGTGGGTCGGATAGAAAACCGCACTACTAATAGGAGAGTTCAGCCGCTGTCCTAATAGCGACAAAAAGCGCGAGGGTGAAACAACGTTACGCCCAAATTCAGAATCTATCCATTCTTCATCAAGGATAAATTATATCGCATCAAAAATAACAAAGTCAATCATTTTCGCGGAAATAATTATTGATATTTTTTTCGAGATTACCGATATAAATAGTAAACCGATTTCGCTCTATACAGGCTGAACTATTTTTGGTTTTTTCGAAGTAATAGAAATGGTTACAAATATAGAGATAAAGGCAGGACCGCATTTTAATGCGATTGTTTCTTTTTGGCAAAAACATCATGTTAAAATAGCATAATTAAGTATGTAACTGTATATATTACAACAAATATGAAATATGCTTTATGGAATATACAGCGTAGAAATTGGGGAGGCTTTTATGTCAAACAATTCGTGGAACTCGCCTGCACAGAACTGGCGTACTGAAGATCAACAGACCTCATATCCAGTCGTGCCCGTGGCAGACGAGTCGTTCTGGCTGCAAAATGTCGATATTACAGCCTCCGATTTCCCGCACATCGAACCACTGCTGGAGGAGAGCCTGTCCGACTGGTTGCAGCAAAATGCTGCGCTGGACAGAGTGGGCAAGGCGAACTGGTTTTTATTTAATAATGAGTTAAAACCGCTTGTGCGCCCGAGTCGTGCACATGATAGCTTATGTGAAGGAGTACAAATAGTAGCAGCAGAAGCATTGCGTCTACGTCATGCTACAGAAGGTCGAACCCAGTCTAAAGCAGCGGCTGTAGGGTACTCCCAGGTGATGGCTATGCCGCTGTATACACGCAATCATCAGCAATGTTTTGCACTGCTTGCCTGTATCGTGGCACCAGAGCATCCGTTGTCACTGAATGAGTTGGAAATTCTCAGTATGTATTATGCAGCGACTTTTTATAAACGCTTTGAATATACGTATGTAGCCGATATGCTCTATTCGGCTACTGTCGTTGAACGTGAGGCACAACGCCGTTCAGTGCTATTTCAAGTTATCCAGCGGATGTATGATAAATTTGAAATCGATGCGTTGATTCATGAAATGTTTGATATCGTCGATCAGATGTATCCGCAGGTTCGATTTGAGCTACTTGTAGCACAGGATTACGAGACTACGATTCCACGCGTCAAGCTGCTACAGCTGCAAAGTCCGCTGGAAGATATGTGTGTGCGCTCGTTTACAACAGGTGAAGTGGCGGTGGAAGTTCATTCTCGCTCTGAAGGGCATTCCGATCAGATGGAGACAGCGATTCCGTTGATGGGCAAACAGGGTGTATACGGTGTGTTCCATTTGCTGTCTGAAGTGCCGCTGGAGGAAGAAGATTTAGAGCTGCTCGCTGTAATTGCCGATGCAGCAGGGCGGACGTTTGAAAATGCAAAACTATACGAGCAATCCAAGCTAATGAATGAGGATTTGCGCCTCATTAATGATATATCGAAACGGATGAATCAAAGTTTACATTTACAGCAGATTTTCAAATTTGCCGCAGATGAGTTACTGCAAGTATTTGGGGCTGACTTTGTCGTTGCGATGTATCTCGATCAGGAGAAAGGCGTATTTGAAGTTATCGATGGCAATGTGGAGCATCTGATCGGTTGCACGGTCGATCAAGAGGAAGGGCTGACAGGTATTTTGTACCGCGATAAAGAGCCGATTATCCTCTCAGATTATTGCAGCAACCGAGGTGTTGATTCTGTGTTTATGCGTGAAACAGGTGCATGCTCGATGATCGCTTCACCGATGATGAGTGGTGGCGAAGTGAACGGAGCTATTTTCCTCGGACATAGCGACCGTCATTATTTCTCGTATGATAATTTCAAATTGCTGCAAGTCATTACGACCCATATCGGACTGGCTGTATCCAACGCGAGCTTGCATGCCGAGCTGAGCCGTATGGCAAGCAAGGATGCACTAACCGGTCTGTATCAGCGTCGTTATCTGGATGAATCGATTAAAAATTATCAAAATGCAACTTACAGTGGCTCCTTGCTGATGGTCGATATCGATAAATTCAAAGCAGTTAATGACACGTATGGTCATCAGGTGGGTGATGAGGTGCTGAAGCAAGTGAGTCGTGTGATCCAGCGTTTAATTCGTGATGGTGATATTGCTGCTCGCTGGGGTGGTGAGGAATTAGCGGTCTATTTCCCACAGGTAGACAAGAGCCGTGCACACACGATTGCGGAAGAAATACGGATCGCTGTATCGGAAGAAACGAATCCAATGGTGACGGTATCGTGCGGTATCGCCGACTGGAACTGGAAAGATCAGGACGTGAGTGTGGAATCGTTATTTTATCGAGCAGACCGTGCACTTTATCAAGCGAAGCATAGTGGACGTAATCAAGTATGCCTCGATTTGAGTCTTCGTCCGTAATGGGACGATATAGGTTTTAGAAATAAATGCTAGTACAGTAGTGACCGGCAGCATCGTTTTTACTGCGTTTTCTATACCCGCCAGTATATTCTGTTATAAGAGATAATGGCGGGTTTTGATGTACATAGCGACTGAATGGTTGCAGGGAATATGGCTTGAATTAAAGACATTACGTAATGAGCATGGTACACTAGTCGTTGAATAATTAACCATTGTTCAAAAATCAGGAGAGGATGAATAGGAATGCAGGACCCAAGAGTGCAAACATTAGCCAGAAATCTGGTACAATATTCGATTGACGTACAACCGGGTGAGAATGTGTTAGTTGAGATGATCGGAACGGAGCGCGATCTGTTGAACGCCGTAATCCATGAGGTTGGAGCACGTGGAGGCAATGTATTCGTACAATTGACCGATCGCAAAGTACAACGCGCAATGCTGATCAATGCAACGGAGGCAAGCCTGAAGACATGGGCAGCACTTGATCTGGAGCGTATGAAGCAAATGCAAGGCTATATCGGTATTCGTGCAGGCGAGAATATTAACGACCTGGCTGACGTACCGGATGACAAGCTGAAAATGTATAATCGTTTCTACCAGCATGTCATACATAGCGAGCAGCGTGTGAAGCATACGAAATGGGTCGTGCTTCGCTATCCAAATGCAAGCATGGCGCAGCTAGCAGGCATGAGCACCGAAGCGTTCGAAGACTTCTATTTCAACGTATGCAACCTGGATTACGCGAAAATGGATAAAGCTCAGGATGCGCTCAAAGCACTGATGGATCGTACAGACAAAGTGCGTCTCGTTGGCGACAAAACCGATCTGACATTTTCCATTAAAGACATCGGTGCCAAAAAATGCTCCGGTCATCGCAATATTCCAGATGGCGAAGTATTCAGTGCGCCGGTACGTGATTCGGTCAACGGTACGATTACGTACAATACACCAACCGTCTACAACGGCACCAGCTTTGAAAATGTAAGCTTCCGTTTTGAACATGGCAAAATTGTCGAAGCGACGAGCAATGATACGGATAAGCTGAACAGCATTCTCGATTCCGATGAAGGTGCACGCTATATCGGCGAATTTGCGATTGGCTTTAATCCGCATATTTTGCATCCGATGAAAGATATTCTGTTTGATGAGAAAATCGCAGGCAGCTTCCACTTTACACCAGGGCAAGCATACGAAGAAACCGATAACGGTAACCGGTCTTCGATTCACTGGGATCTCGTATTTATCCAGCGTCCAGAATACGGTGGCGGCGAAATTTATTTTGATGATGTGCTGATCCGTAAGGATGGACATTTTGTACTGCCTGAGCTAGAGCCGCTCAACCCGGAAAACTTGAAATAAGCTGCTTCGCAATATAATGCAATTACAAGGTTAAATATAGTGGGAAAAGGGGTTATAAGATAGATAAGGCGCCGTATTTGGTGGGCTTATCGCTTATGATCTCTTTTTCATATTGAGGCGCAAGAAAGCAGTTGCATAAGAAAGCGTATTCATTTATGATGGTAGGGAAAACTGTGTGAATAAACACTAAAGTGAAGGGTAGGAGGGGTTTCAATGGCAACTAGCAACACGAACAATGCAGCAGTGGTAGAAATTGCACAAACTGCGGGTCAGTTCACATCGTCCATCGTACTGCAATATGAAACCAAATTTATCGACGTTAAAAGTATTCTCGGGTTGTTCACGACGCTGGTCACCAATCACCAGTATGAACTTCATGTTCATGGCCCGGATGAAGAAGCAGCAAAAGAAGCGGTCGTTGCCGTTTTCGAAAAGCATGGTCTGCACGTCAAGCTAGCTGATAATGATTGATTACAAAGTGCTGTCCTTCCTCGGAGGGACAGCATTTTATATTTTACTGAAAGTGAGAACAACGATTAGAATACATAGAGCAAGTTATTATTTTAAATATAAGATAATTCAATCGGATTTGACGGCAGGTTCTTGTATTGCCTTTCAATTTCGTCTAATATTAGGAGTAGTAATGGCCGAGAGTTCTCGAACATAGGGGGGAAAAACATGACTTCATCTGATCTGCAAGAACAGTTGAATATAAAAGCATTAAATCTCCTTCAAGGAGATGCAGATAAAATTGAGAAATTGATTGAAATCCAGATGGAGAATTTGGACACGCGTTATTGTCCGCTCTATGAGGAAGTGCTGGATACACAAGTTTACGGTTTTTCCAAAGAAGTTGACTTTGCAATTCGTGCCGGTCTGGTGTCCGAGCCGGTAGGAAAGCAGCTCATTAGCAATCTGGAGCGTAATCTATCCGTACTGTATGAAGCGATGAATAATAAGACACAGGCTGCTGAATAGCAGCCCGGATCACATAGAGATGCCTGTACTCCCTGAGAGAGTACAGGCATTTTTTGTGCGTATACGATTCTATGCTTATACAAGATAAAACGATACACCGAGAATAATATACACAACGATTAGCAGTAAGCCTTCATACCAGTTGGTGGAGCCATCTTGAATAATCGACTTGGCGATAAAGACGGATACCATAATTGCAACTAGCTCCAGCGTGGTGAACACAATATCCATCGTATTGCCGAGGAAAAAGCTAACAAATACGAGCACAGGTGCTACGAATA
Organism: Paenibacillus wenxiniae; assembly: GCF_039822605.1. Taxonomy (NCBI): domain Bacteria; kingdom Bacillati; phylum Bacillota; class Bacilli; order Caryophanales; family Paenibacillaceae; genus Paenibacillus; species Paenibacillus wenxiniae. The sequence goes on along the minus strand of NZ_JBCGUH010000014.1, from coordinate 81,977 downwards.
AAGCGATTTGCAAACTGCTGCCGACGGCGATTTCAACCGAGGCGCCGATCTTATTTTTCATCGCTAGCAGAATCGCCGCGCTATGCTCTGCCGCATTACCGATAATCGCGACTACAAATGCACCGACAAACAGCTCGCTAAAGCCAAAGCTGGTAGTGAACGTTTCCAGTGTGCCCACAAGCCATTCACTGACAAAGGCCGTCATGACCGTAGCGATCAGCAGATACAAGATCGAGCGCTTTTTGGACCAGTCAGGTTGCTCTTCCTCATGGGTGTCAGCTGTACTTGTGCTCGCTGGTTGAGAGTCTGCCCCAGTCGCTACAGCGCTGTTCACTTGAGGAATACCTGCACCTGCCCCATGACCGCCTGCACTAACAGGTGTCAATTTTACATCTTCCAAATAGTGCTTATGCGTTACCATTGAGAAGATCAGCCAGGCAATGTACGCGAGGATTAATAATCCTGCAACGATCAGACTGAGCGTATTCACCTGTGGATGGGTGATCGAGTGTGTATTCAAGAACAATGCCGGTACGAACAAAGCGATAACCGCAACGATCATCAGTGATCCGTTCATATTGGCCAGTGCAACATTAAAGTTCTGCACCTTATGCTTGAGACCGCCTGCAAAAATGCTCAGACCGAGCACGAGCAGCAAGTTCCCGATAATCGAACCGGTCAAACTCGCTTTGACCATGTCGTATAAACCTTCGCGAAGCAGCATGATCGCAATGATCAGCTCCGCTGCATTACCAAACGTAGCATTCAAAAAGCCGCCCAGACGTTGTCCGGCGTAATGGGCAACACTTTCCGTTGCTCTTCCCAGAAAGCCAGCGACCAGAATAACAGCGATGGCTGAGAAGATAAACTGGAGCACCGGATTGAAGCCAGCATAATGCGCGACAGCACTCAGTACGAAAAAGATTGCAAGTAGAATGGTAGATATGTGCTTTTTCATAAAGCCACCTCACTATGTAAATTCTTAAACAATATACCCAATATACCTGTAAAAGTAAACGCAAGTGAGCAAGCATCACAAAGTGACAAAATATTAATTTTGAATATCCGCGTCAGATGCAATAAAATAGAGGTGTACGAATTACGTGATTTGAACCGGCGTAGCCGCGGTATGTATGCTCACTGTGAAATAAGCTGGATTGTATACTGTATGGATTAGCTTATAGTAACGGTCAACTAACCTATCGGAACGAAGCTTTATGTGTACTGTTCTATGAGGGGGAGTAGGTATTCATGCCTTATTGCTTGAAGGGTTCAAGTCCAAAGGAGGATGGACATGACCGAGTCATTACAATTGGATATGGGCACAATCAAGATTGCCGATGACGTCGTAGCAAAGGTGGCGGGCATGGCCGCACTGGAAACACCGGGAATCGCTGCAATGTCAGGCGGTTTATCGGAAGGTTTTGCCAAGCGTCTGAGCGGAAAAAATGTACAAAAGGGCGTAACAGTAGAAGTGGGACAGCTGGAGGCAGCGATCGATCTTCGTATTATTGTGTTATATGAAACACCGATTCATGAAGTATGCCGTATGCTTCAGCAAAATGTTCGCGAAGCTGTAGAGACGCTGACTGGCTTGAAGGTCGTTGAAGTGAACGTGAAGGTGGAAGGCGTGGCCTTCAAGGATGAGCTGATGGATACCGATAAGAACCGAAGCTCCAACCACCCGTTTAAAGTAATGTGATCAGCTGATCATGCATGCACATACATGGATAGACAACAAAAAGGAACGACGGGCGCAAACCTTGTCGTTCCTTTTTGTTATTTGGCTATAAAGCCCGTTCTCACCTATACAGACTCTAATTTTGAATTGGATCAATGTAGTAAAATCGATTCAGCAGGATCGATTTTACTGAATGGATCGATTACGCAGCTTCTCTATGCCGGGTATTATTTCATACGCATTGAAATCGATTGTCGACGTGTGGCGCTCGTGCTGCCCTTTTCTTGCTGCTCTGCCAGCGCGCGATGCGTTTCACGGGAGATACTAAGCATAATACCCATACTGAGCATCATCACGACTAGCGATGTACCCCCATAACTAATAAACGGCAACGGTACACCGGTTAGTGGAATCGTATTCGTTACCCCGCCGATATTAATAAACGCCTGTATAGCGAACATGCCCATAATACCGACACCGACCAGCGTACCGAAAATATCTGGACAGCGGATCGCAATCCATATGCCTCGGACGATAAAGTAAGCATAAGCGAGTAAAAATAGCGTCGTGCCCACAAAGCCAAATTCTTCACCGATCACGGAGAAAATAAAATCATTATACGGGTTAGGCAAATAGTGCAGCTTCTGAATACTCTGTCCAAAACCTGAACCGCTAAAGCCACCCTGTCCGATCGCTGTTAACGATTGAATCATATTGTAACCTGCGCCCTTTTCATCGGCAAATGGATTGATAAATGTCTCAATCCGGCCCATCCGGTAGTTTGAATCGCCTTTCTCACTGCTATCATGACTGAACAGCGAGTTCACCCCGAACACGAGCGCTGCCCCAAGTACAAGTAAAGCGACCGAAGCAAATATATGCTTTACACTGGCGCCACCTGCGTAAATGATCAGGCCTGCGGTTGCGACCAGAATCATACAGGAACCGAGATCGGGCTGAAGCATGATCAGACCGGCGACAAGCCCGACAATGAGCATGACTGGAATATAACCGGTACGCAGATCGCGAAGTCGTTCGCCTTTTTTGGCAATTAATGCGGACAAGTATAAAATGACAGCTAGTTTGGCAAACTCAGCTGGCTGAATCGATGCGCCTGCCGGAAGCTGAATCCAGCTTCGTGCACCGTTAATTTTGCCACCGATAATTAATACGGCTACAAGCAATAGGAGCGTCCCCATAAAAAAGGGAGCAAACCATTTTTTGTACTTACTGTAATGCGCCTTCATCGCAAAAAACATGGCGATGAATCCAACGATGGCAAACACAATATGCCGTTTTGTGAAATACATCGAATCATAATTGAATTTTTCACTCGTAAATGTAAGGCTTGAGCTAGCACTGAATACCATTAAGATGCCAAAGCCGACAAGTATGAATGTGAGTACGAGCAATTGAAAATCGGGCGCACCCTGCTTCACAATTTTACGATTAGGTTCCGACGGTTTCGGAATATTGCGCACATTGCTAGTACGTTTATTACCGCCGCTGCGGTACCGATTGGCAAGACTTTGAGTGCCTGGACCGGATGCGGGTTGTCTAATTTTGTTCATGATGTATCTCCAGTAACGGAACGGATATGTACAAAAGTGACAGAACACGATGACCGTATGAAAGGGTAAAGGTCATGTACAAATCCTCCTTGTTTTAAGATGCCTGCAAAATTATGTTAAGTTCATTTTTTCATGATATTACGTTTTGAGCATAGGTGCAAGCTCTGACGGGGCTTTCAACTGTAAATGAGTCTCTATAAATCGAAGAAAATGGGGAATGTAAAAGATGATTTTACAAACTACTGCTTTTCCGTCAAAATAATGCCTAAAGAGTTATTTAACCCGTTGCTGAGCGATGAATCAGTGCGATCAAAAGCAAAACAGACAAACCGGAAGATAAAGGGAGGAACCGTCAGATGGGGGACTACAATTGGAACGCCCTGTTTCCGGAAATGGTACAGTGGAGGCGGCATTTGCATATGCATCCTGAGCTGTCCTATGAGGAACATGGGACGATGAGTTTTGTCGCGGAAAAGTTACGTTCATTTGGGATAGAAGTACGTGAACAAGTGGGAGATACCGGCTTGATTGGTGTGATCCGTGGGACAAAGCCCGGTAAGACGGTAGCATTGCGAGCCGATATGGATGCACTGCCGATTCAAGATGAGAAGCAATGTGAATATGCATCACAGGTCCCTGGGGTGATGCATGCATGTGGGCATGATGGACATATGGCTGGATTGCTGGCGGTTGCGCGTTATTTTAGTGAGCGCCAGGATCAGCTGCAAGGCGAGATTCGCTTCATTTTCCAGCCGGCTGAGGAAGTATGTCCAGGCGGAGCACTGAAAATGATTGAGGCTGGCGCGCTTGAAGGTGTAGATGTGATCTACGGTGTTCATCTGTGGACGCCGTTTCCATCCGGTCAGCTTGCCAGTGCACCAGGGCCGCTTATGGCTTCAACCGATGAATTTTTTATCGATATTAAAGGTAAGGGCGGACATGGCGGTATGCCTCATATGGCGGTGGATAGCCTGTTAATTGGCGCTCAGCTCGTTGTACAGCTACAATCGATCGTCAGCCGCAATGTGAACCCGTTACAGCCTGCTGTATTGACGGTAGGTACGTTTAATAGTGGAAGTGCGCAAAACATTATCGCTGAAACGAGCCGGATTACAGGTACAGTGCGTACTTTCGACGACGAGACACGTATGCTGATCAAGCGCCGGATTTATGAGGTGAGTCAGCAATTATGTGCATTGAATGATGCAGAAGCTTCTATTGAATATATGATGGGCTATCCGACGCTAGTAAACCATGCGGGTGAGACGGAGCGCTTTTTCCGAGTTGGCCGTTCTGTATTTGGTGAATCGCATGTGGTGCAAACGCCGCCCATGATGCCAGCAGAGGATTTTGCCTATTATGTCCAGCGGATTCCAGGTTGCTTTATTTTTGTTGGGGCAGGTAATGAATCGACAGGTGCAACATATCCGCATCATCATGCACGCTTTGATATTGATGAGTCGTCCATGCTGAATGCGGCTCGTATGCTGGCGGCGTTAGCAGAGGATTATCTGGCTGAAGCGGCTACTGAAACGGAAGGCGTTATCAATGAACATCACGTGTCATAGGTAGACGATCGTTGACAGTGCTGGCTAACCTGCTGATGGCAGAATCAATCACATGAGGTACCCGTTTTTTGGAAAGGGGCTTCTAATCTGTTCTTTTCTTATGCTATGATGATAGGGACAGTTGCAACACATACTGTCTATTATTATAGAGGAATGGGATGAACTTCATGAGCGCTACCGAGACGAGAACGGTTGATATGGCCGAAGTTTTATTATCCGCCTATGATCTAGGCGATATGATCAACAATTCTATCGAAGTCGCTAATTATTTATATTGGAAAGAACGGATGCAGCAGCATCCAGACGTCCAGCGTTTGATCATTAAGTTGAACAGCAAGAAGGAGCTATTCGAGGAAACTCAGCGTTTTGGGCATTTCCACCCGAACTATCATGCTGCACGCGAAGAAGTGGAAGCGGTTCAGGAGGAGATGCAGCAGATCGAGGCTGTGCGCCGTTTTACCGAAGCGGAGAACAATCTGGATCGAATGCTGTACGAGATGTCGGAGACGATTGCACATTCTGTTTCCCAGACGATCAAAGTTCCAAGTAATGATCCTTTACCAAAAGGAGGCGGATGTGGCAGTGGAGGCTCATGTGGATGCGGATAATCATCCGCTAAAAGAAGAAGTAACGAAAGAAGAAGCAAAATTTCCAGAACGTATCGGTTATATTATCTGGGTTAGCGATATCAAAGCTGCACGTAATTTAGAAAAATACGGCTGTGTACACTATATTTCACGCCGTATGCATTATGTCGTGATGTATGTGAATGCAGATCGAGAACAAGATATCGTGAAAAATATGTCCCGTCTCTCCTATGTACGCAAAGTGGAGCGTTCCTATCGAAACGAGATCAAAACCGAGTACAGCAAAAAGGTACCCGACCCAACACAGTTTTTTGGTATATAAACGAGCGACAGGTATGATGCCAGATGGATAGCACAACAGGACGGCTGTTTGAGCAGTGTCCTTTCGTTTAGCAGTCATTCTCTCGAAGATGCAGGCAGCATTCGAACACACGAAGTCGCAGCCTGCCGCTCTGGAGAAGGTTAACAAGTCAGCGGCCACCCGGCCGCTTTTTTGTATATAAGGCGTAAACGGTTTCATTTCCAATCGTTGTCTTTTGTGTAAAAAGGGAGTAAATGTAATTAATTTGAAAAATATATAAGTGATATTTTTAACTTTTTGTAGATATGGGTTAAAAGATAGTAGGAAAGTGTCGATATAATGCTTAGTGGGACTCAAGTACTGATTTAGTAGTCAATTAAATGAATAAGTAACTTTGGAATGCAAATGATAAGCTAGGTTGCAAAGTCGGCAGACTATACAGCGCCATATCGCCCCTCTGTATAGGTCTTGAGGTGCATAACGCATAGGTATAAAGGGGAAATTACTTACATGAAAGACCTGTGAAGATGGGGAGTGAATAATTAATGAGAGACAAAATCATGGAGCGCTGGAGCACATATGAACCTTTCCATGTTGTACTTGGAGAAAAGAAAGTAGCAGACATCGTAATTACGAACCATGCCATCAGTCGTTACAATGATCGCATCGCTAAAGGTCAGACCCCGATTGAGGATATCGCTGGATTCATGTGGGAAAGTTTAAAGCAAAATCGCATCGTATCGTACTACCGTAAGGAAGAGGACGTATACTTAATTGACGAAGATATCGTTGTCGTTGCTGAATTTGCTGAACTGCCTGGCGAATATGATCTGACGGGCAATCCGCTCCACAAGATGATCGTCGTTACCTTTCTCGGAAAAATGTCCGAGACGATCGAGTTGCGTGATCTGAAGTCTTATTATTCATGGTTAAGACACTCCCGTCGTATGACACTAATCAAAAATAGCCGTAAACGTAGATAGACACTTCCAATAACACGGACGTGAATCAATAATTGTCATATAAGCAAAAAAATGGTTGTTGTTGCACCATAAAATGTATAGCAAACTACTTTGCATCTATAAGCCTATTATAGATCAATGATATAGGGTTTATCTGGAAAAGAGTCTGCACGGGCAGGCTCTTTTTGTTATGCCTGGATTCGTCGTTTTGCGGGTTTATGTAAATCGGTTACAATGGAAGATAGGATCAAGGAGGGAAGCGGAAGTGGCGTTTAACTTTCATCAATTGCATATTTTTTATACGGTAGCTGAGCGCGGCAGCTTCTCGGCAGCAGCTCAAGCGCTTCATATGACACAGCCTGCGGTGACGATGCAGGTGCAGTCGCTGGAGGAACACTTTGGTACTCGGTTGTTTAACCGGACGACCAAGCGGATTCAACTATCGGAAGCAGGACATGCGCTAATGCCCTTTGCCCGACGCGGAATCGATCTGATGCGGGAAACGGATGCAGCGATGTCGCGTTTTACGGATGATCTGGCCGGGCGTTTAGTATTAGGGGCAAGCAATACGATTGGCGAATATGTATTGCCACGTCTGCTCGTACCATTAGGTCAGCGCTATCCCGATATGAAAGTTGTATTGAAAATTATGAATACGACGCAGATTTTGGATGAAATTAGTCGGAATCAGCTTGATTTTGGCTTGATTGAGGCACCTGTAGAGCATCCTGATATGACGATTACGCCTGTTATGCAGGATGAACTGAAACTCATCGTACCCGCCCAGCATCCGCTGGCAACGCAGGAGCAGGTCACATTGGATGATGTGTTGGAGCATTCATTTGTATTACGTGAAAAAGGCTCTGGTACGCGTCAGGTGATGGAGGAGGAACTCATTCGCCATCATGTCGAGCTGTCACGTATTCGTACTGTGATGGAGCTGGGCAGTACAGGGGCAGTAAAATCAGCGGTGGAAGCAGGTTTAGGGATTACGGTGTTGTCGCCATCTTCTGTAAAGCATGAAGTTGCACTTGGACTGCTCAAAGTGCTGACCATTGAAGGCATGTCCTTTCCGCGCCAATTTTATTCGATTCAGTTAAAATCGACATTGTTGCGGATGCCGGCTACGGCGTTTTTGCAATTTTTACAGGAGCATTCGCTTGATTGAATCGATGAATTTAAGAGTAATGATACGCATACTGTCGATGCGACGAGTATTCGATACATTACAACGAATAAGAGCAACAAAACGACGAATATAGGCAATAGAGGAAATAGAAGCAATGCAAAGGAGCTTTGTTTATTTGGATTTTTTATTCAGATCCAGTCATAAGGAAAGGAAGTGTATAAAATGGACAATCAACATCAGGTGCAGCTGGCATTTGCTGATCTCCATACGCATACACAGGCGTCGGATGGCATGAACACACCTGCTGACAATGTGAAGCTGGCTGCTGAAGCAGGTCTTGGTGCAATTGCGATTACCGATCATGATACTGTCGCAGGTGTCGCCGAAGCGATAGCCGCTGCGGAGCAGCATGGGATTATCGTCGTTCCAGGTGTGGAAATTAGTACGATGGAGGACGGTAAAGACATTCATATTCTCGGTTATTATCTCGATACAACGGATACGATGTTGCTGCAACGGCTCGAAGGCTTGCGTCGTATTCGCGATGAACGTAATGAGCTGATTTTGGAGAAACTACGTGAACTTGGCTTGCACATTACGATGGATGATGTAATCGCTCAATTGGGACGAGAATTGTTACCGGATGAGAGTATCGGGCGTCCTCATATGGCCGATACGCTGGTGGCGAAAGGCTATGTTAGCGATATGCGTGAAGCATTTGATAAGTATTTGGCGCAGGGCGCTGCTGCCTATGTATCGCCGCCACGCATTACTCCGATGGAAGCGACAGCATGGATTTTGGAAGCAGGCGGCGTGCCGGTGATGGCACATCCGGGCTTGTACGGGGATGACGATCTGGTCGCACGTATTTTCGATCGTAGCAGATTGGCAGGCATCGAAGTGTATCATTCCGACCACTCTCCAGAGGATGAGCAACGCTACTTGAAGCTAGCTGAACAGCGAAGTCTGATCGTTACCGGTGGCTCTGATTATCACGGTGAACGTCAGGGCAAGGTATTTCATGGCCCTCTAGGCGGACGCAAGGTTCCAGTTGCGGTAATCCAGCAGCTTCGCGATGCAGCAAGCAAGTGAACTAGGAGCAACACTAATAATGAGGGCTAACTAAGCCCTCTACATAAGCTGCATCGGATCAAGCTGATGCGAGACACTAAAGCCCCATGCCTTCTCAATGAGTATTATTTTGCAACCAGCAACCAGCAGATATAAAACAGCACAGCAAAGGAGTAGACTACTATGCGCATACGCAATTCCAATACATCCGATATGGAGCGTGCAATCGACATTTGGCGCGATGCGGTCGACGCAACACATCATTTCCTCACACCCGAGCACCGTAGCGAAATAGAACACGAAGTCCAAAGCTTTCTGCCGAATGCCCCACTCTGGTTAGCCGTCGACGAATCCGATCAAGCACTCGGCTTCATGCTACTTGATGGCCACCATATCGAAGCCCTATTTATCGATCCCGCCCATCACGGAAAAGGCATCGGAAAAGCCTTAATCGAACATGCCATCCATTTACAAGGCAATATCTCGACAGACGTCAATGAACAAAACACACAAGCCGTCGGCTTCTACCAACGCCTCGGCTTCAAAGTAACAGGCACGTCCCCCCAGGATAGCCAGGGACGCCCATACCCACTTATCCACCTGCATCGCGCCAAAGACTTACCGCTATAATTAGCTAGTCCAAGCTATCCGGTGTAAAGCTGATTTGATTAACATCAATCTATACAAATAGACAACTAGAGTCGAGGCATGACATCATGCACATGAGAATATCTAAAATCGATATAGCAAAGTAAAACTAGAGCTGAAACTAGAACGGAAAATGAAGCTACAAACAGTGCTTCTTAGTATCCTTACTTGCTGCACTCACATTCAATGGGCGATAGTAAATAGTAGCTCATTCATCTATATTAGTTTGTACATGTATAACTTATGTATCATATTGCGAATCGTGTAATCACGAAAAATCTAACCCTATCATAAGCATACTTATTAAAAAATGAGCATATTCATTAAAAAAGCTTCTTCGTTGGCAGCATTATTGCGCTAACGAAGAAGCTTTTGTTGTTAATTGAATAGCTGACTGAGACATGAATATTGTGCTGTACGCGAGCATTTGAAATATGACTGATTATGTGCTTAAACGCTCATTTGATCTTTTTTACTCATTTTGATCTTTTTTAAAGGAAAGATGGTTTCAATCGAATATAAAATGAATAGCTATAGTTCAGGTAGTACATAGATAGTAGCATAAACAACAGGTATTGGTAGTTTGAATTTAGGTGTTAAAAAAGGGACATCTAAGCACAGAACGTAGGGAAGGAAATAAGGGGAAAGGACGACTTTGGAGGGGCGGGAATCTACAATTAACTCCTAATCCAGTAGATTCCCGCGGCTCCACCTGAGTCCGTCCCCTTATTCCTTCCCGGAGTGGTCAAGCCCATTACAGTCAAACAAATTCTTTAATCGATATTCACGGCGATCACGCTATACAGTGATACAGCTATAACAAGCTTAAATCTACGTCCACAATAGCTTCAAACCATTCATAACACTCACACCATGAATTTCATACTTAAGCACCCAATCAAAGGCCCCCATCATCTCCACGATTAAACTTTGATCGTACTTTCAAGCCCTTTTACCACTTCTTCATCCGGTGTAATAAATAATGTCGTTTGATGATCATAAATAACAAATCCCGGTTTTGCGCCATTAGGCTTGTGCACATGGCGAATCAACGTATAATCAACGGGCACGCTACTGGATGCTTTAGCCTGGCTGAAATAAGCTGCCAGTTGCGCCGCTTCCGCCAGTGTAGCGTCGCCAAACTCTGTGCTACGGATGACGACGTGCGAGCCAGGAATATCTTTCGTATGCAGCCATGTATCATTGTTGCTGGCCATACGATTTGTAATGTATTCATTTTGCAAATTGTTTTTGCCTACATACATCTCGATACCTTCGCTGGAAGTATACACATGCAAGGTTGGGCGATTATCTTTTTTCTTCTTTTTCGCTTTTTTGTTACGATTACGTACATAGCCTTGCTCGGCTAGTTCTTCGCGAATTTCATCGATGTCCTGTAATGCGGCGCTGTTCAGCTGTTGCAGCAAGGAATCCAGATAGGCGATTTCCTCATGCGTTTTGATCAACTGTTCATCAATGACGGCAAGACTGTTTTTATACTTGTTATATCGCTTGAAATAACGCTGTGCATTATCGGAAGGTGAGAGCTGAGGATCAAGCTGAATCTTGATCGGACGCTGTTCTTCATCATAAAAGTTGATCAGTTCAACCTGACGATCTCCTTTGCTAATCTGGTGTAGAGAAGCGAATAGCAATTCACCTTGAATACGATATTTCTCCGCATCGCCAGCTTCAAGCTGATCTTGACGCAGCTTATCGAGCTTTTTAATGTTTTTGCTGCGTTCATTTTGCAGGAAGCGAAGCAGGTCGCTCGTTTTTTGCTTAACGGTATCGCGCTCTGCTTTTTCGCCATAATACGCTTCCATACATTCGCTAATCGAGCCGTATGACTTTTGCTCGTCCGTAAGACTGGTTAGCGGCACAGCGGAAAATACGATTTTGCCTTTGGCATTCAGTCCGCTCATCGGTGCAAATGCGCCATTACGTACCTGTTCCATCAACTCGGAAAAAGGATGCCACAGCATATCCGCAGTCCATTCTTTATCCGTATGTTCCGCATCCGTAGCATGGCTGTCAGTAGCTTCCATTTCCTGCTGAGCTGTTGCACGATAGACAATCTCGTCAGCGATCAATGGGCTAATCCCGGTAAAGGTTTGCACGATCCAGCGTGACGGTGTGTCTTCGTTCGTAGTAAATGCTGCGTTAAATTGCTCCGCAGTCGTTTCCAGCGGATTAAGTTTGTGTTGCTGCGGAGGTTCTTGATATTGAAAGCCCGGCATAATGACACGATAGCTACTAATCGCTGGTGTCACATGATGAATACCGTCCAAAATGTTGCCGCTTGCTGGATCGACAATAATGATATTGCTATGTCTCCCCATCAGCTCAATGATGATGCGCTTAAACGATACATCGCCTAGCTCGTCACGCTGACGAATATTCATATGGATAATACGCTCCATGCCGACCTGTTCGATCGCTTCGATAATGCCGCTTTCACAATGCTTTCGCATCAGCATACAAAACATAGGCGCTTCCTGTGGATTCATAAACGATTGCTCGGTAAATTGCACCCGTGGATACGTCGGGTTTGCGCTTAACAGCAATTTACGGTTATCGCGCTGTGCGCGTATTTGAAATACGATATCGTTCTCGGTAGGTTGATGAATTTTATTAATACGCGATCCTACAAGAATCTGAAGCTCCTGTACAATCGCACGGGTTACAATGCCATCCAGTGCCATATTTATAATTCTCCTATTCCTCTAGTTATCGGAAAGCAGGCTTCGATGTTGCTTGCCCACCCTTTCTATGATGCCACAAACCATTCGCAATTGACAGCTATCTCATGCTATGCTTACCCCATAACGTGCATTTTAACGAGTATATAGAGCAGGGAGAGAGCCAACATGGAATTTACAAAAATGAACGGACTCGGTAACGACTTTATCGTCGTTTATGGTGAGCCTTCGTTGCCAGCGAATGCAGCAGAGCTGGCGATTCGCTACTGCAACCGCTATTTTGGAATCGGTGCAGATGGCTTAGTTTACATATTACCGTCAGCACGTGCTGATGTGATGATGCGCATTATGAATTCAGATGGATCTGAAGCAGAACAGTGCGGCAATGCAGTGCGCTGTGTTGCCAAATACGTATATGATCGCCAGATTGTAGCACAGACCGAAATTCGGATTGAAACGATCGGCGCAGGTGTACAAACCGTGACCATTCAAGCCGAAGATGGTAAAGCACAAACGGTACGTGTCGATATGGGCGAGCCGATTCTGGAAGGTGAACGTATTCCGGTTGCCATCGCTAACAATCCTGTGCTAAATGCACCGATTGAAGCGGACGGACAGGCATTTGAATTTACCGCAGTCTCGATGGGCAATCCACACTGCGTCATTTATGTGGATGATGCCGTATCATTCGATCTGCACAAATGGGGACCCCTACTGGAAAAGCATGAGCTATTTCCACGCAAAACGAATGTGGAATTTACAACCGTTCGCAGCCGTGACCGCATCGATATGCGCGTATGGGAACGCGGAGCCGGTCCAACTCTCGCCTGCGGCACTGGAGCATGCGCCACACTCGTCGCATCCGTACTTAATGGCTATAGCGACCGTAATGCGTACGTATCGCTTAAAGGCGGCGACCTGTATATTGAATGGGATGAAGCGACAAATCGTGTATACATGACCGGGCCTGCTGAAATGGTATATACCGGGCAGACGATGGATTGAACCAGCTGCAAGATGTACTTTGAAAGCTTTTTAAATCATTGATACTTACCGTATTTTTGACTGTAAGTAGCTGTATATAGGATTCGTCAATTGCAGACTGGGATCGATTTAAATAGATCAATCTATTAAAGAACAATATGCTGAAGTGGAATATGTGTTTGAGTTCTTAATGGGATGCAAACAACACGGAACGGAGGCAAAGAAATAAGGGAAAAAGACGACTTACAGTGTTAGTGGTTTTCTAACACGGAGTTCAATAAAAAGGGATTTTTGCGCAGCAAAATATCTTACTGCTTTGGAGGGGCGGGAATCTTCATTTCCATCTCATCCGAAAGATTCCCGCAGTTCCACCGGAGTCCGTTCCCTTATTCCTTGCCGGAGTGGTTGTAGCACCACAAGCGTTTGAGTTATTAGGCATCATCCCACCCACGATTACACAGATTTCAGCTTTAATAACCTCTGATTAACAAGCAGTTATACCTTTTAGCTATATCAGTCGATTTTGCCTTTAATTGCCTGCAATTTATGTTACATTAAGCGTACATTATGACAGCGAGGTGTACGTGTATGAAGCTGGATTTGCGGACAAGATGGACAGAAGGCGTCATCGTAGGCGATGGTGCAATGGGAACCTATTTATACCAGCTCGGGTTTCCGGTTGGCATTTCAAATGAAGAACTGAATCTGCTCAATCCGCAGATCATTGAAGATATTCACCGTCAGTACGTTAATGCCGGTGCAGAATTGATTGAAACGAATACATTTTCGGCAAACTATGAGCGTCTTGCCAAATTTGGTCTTGAGCATAAGGTGGAGGAAATTAATCGTGCAGGTGTGCGGATTGCGCGTAAAGCGGCTGGCGATCAAGCCTATGTGGTTGGCTCGGTCGGGGCGATTCGTGAGGGCAAACGTTCGAACACACCCCTGCAAAATTTGCGTAAATATTTTAAGCAGCAAGTGCATGCGATTCTCGACGAAGGCGTAGACGGCATTTTGCTGGAAACGTTTTTTGAAATGGAAGAATTGGCGCTTGCGTTGCGTCAGGTGCGTAAAATGACCGATATTCCGATTATGTGCCAGCTGACCGTAGAGGATTCGGTACGCACGCAAGACGGTTATGATTTGCCGGATGCGTTTGCGATTCTAGCCGAGGCAGGTGCAGATATGGTCGGCTTGAATTGCCGTGTCGGTCCGAATGGTATTATGCGTGCGCTGGAATATGTACGGGGTAAAGTTGCCCTGCCATTGTCTGTGTATCCAGATGCTGGTGTGGCGAGCTATATTGACGGGGAATATCGTTATAAGGCGAAACCGTCGTATTTTGGTCAAAGTTCGGTGCGACTGGCAGAGCTGGGGGCACGGGTTGTAGGTGGTTGCTGCGGTACCACGCCGAAGCATATCGCGGCGATTGCGCGTGCGCTGGAAGACTACAGTGCGCCGGCACTTGATTTTTCCAATGTACAAGTGCCTTCACCACAGGTGAGCATTACGATGGAAAAAGATATTTTACACGGCTGGGATTCGATCGGCGAGGAAGCGCCGCCGACGATTGTTGATCTGGTGAATGAGCGTCCAACCGTTATCGTGGAACTGGACCCGCCGCGTGATCTGGATATTAGCAATTTTATGACCGGTGCCGAAGCGCTAAAAAAAGCAGGTGCTGATGCGGTGACGATGGCGGACAATTCGCTTGCCGTTACCCGTATGAGCAATATGGCGCTTGCGCATCTGGTGCAGCGTGAATATGGATTGCGTGCGCTTGTGCACATTACGTGCCGCGATCGCAATATGATTGGCAGTCAATCGCATATGATGGGGCTAAATGCGCTTGGCATCGACCATGTGCTTGCCGTTACCGGCGATCCGTCCAAATTCGGCGATCTGCCGGGTGCTAGCTCGGTATATGATATGACTTCATTTGATATGATTCGTATGATCAAGCAGCTGAACGAAGGGGTTGCGTTTTCCGGGAAGACGCTTAAGCACCGCGCGCGTTTTGTCGTCGGTTCGGCGCTGAACCCAAATGTGAAGCATCTGGATAAAGCGGTGCAGCGTCTGGAAAAGAAAATCGCGGCTGGAGCGGATTATGTGATGACGCAGCCGGTATATGACCCGAATTTGATTGCGAATATTCGCGAGGCGACGCGTCATTTGACGGTGCCTGTGTTTATTGGTATTATGCCGCTTGCAAGCGGACGTAATGCGGAATATTTGCACAATGAAGTGCCTGGTATTCAGTTACCGGATCATATTCGTGGACGGATGTCCGGATTAGAAGGTGAGGAAGGGCGCCAGATGGGCGTCTTGATCGCCGAGGAATTGATCGATGTGGCGCTGGAGCATTTTAACGGAATTTATATTATGACGCCGTTCATGCTATATGACATGAGCGCTCGTCTGACCGAATACGTATGGGCAAAAGCAAAGCAACGTCCAAACCCCTTGTTTCAAGGCAAATAATCAATTACAATAGTATAACGGATGTGATGCCGATGTCATTCAGTATGACCGGATACGGTCAGTCCGCCGTTCAATACGGTGGCTACAAAATCCAGATTGAAGTGAAATCCGTAAACCATCGCTATTGCGAGGTCATGCTTCGTATGCCGCGTGAATGGGCAAGTATGGAAGATAGCCTGCGTAAGCTCGTACAGGGCAAGGTGAAGCGTGGACGGATTGACGTATTTGTAAATAAAGAGCAGGATGATGGGCAACCATCATCACTCCAGCTCAATCATGAAGCGGCTGCGGCATATATTGCCGCCGCGGCAGAACTAGGGCAACGATACGAGGTGGCAGGCGCATTAGAGGTCAGTCATCTGCTTGCTTTGCCCGGAGTCATGACGGCACAGGAGCGCAGTAATGAGCAGGATGATCCAGAACAATTGCAAAAATTGCTTAAGCAGGCATTGGACGAGGCGCTGAACGGCCTGGTGGAAATGCGGGTGCGTGAGGGGCGGCATCTGGTCTTTGACCTGCAAGGTAGACTTGCTCATCTGGAACAGCTTTATGGGGAGATGCGGCAACTTGCGCCTACTGTGGTCGAGGAGCACCGCATTCGAATGAAGCAGCGACTAAGTGAACTACAGGATGGTAGCTTTCACTGGGATGAATCAAGAATTGGAATGGAAGTGGCGATTTTTGCCGACCGTTCTAATATCGATGAGGAATTAACCCGGCTGTCGAGTCATTTTGGACAATTCCGGCAATTGCTGGATCACGATGATTCCATCGGCCGTAAGCTCGATTTCCTGCTTCAGGAAATGAACCGGGAAGTCAATACGATCGGTTCCAAAGCTAATCATCTGGCTCTAGTTAACCATGTCGTCGAGATGAAAGCGGAGCTGGAAAAAATCCGTGAACAAGCCGCCAATTTGGAATAAGACCGAGAAGCGACGTTAGTTTCGGCGCAATTGAGTCAAATGCATAGGGGGAAAAACCTGAACATGGCAATCAAACTTATCAACATTGGCTTTGGTAATATTGTATCCGCAAACCGGATCATTTCTATCGTAAGCCCCGAATCCGCTCCAATCAAACGGATTATTCAGGAGGCACGCGATCGCCATATGCTGATTGATGCAACCTATGGTCGACGTACAC
This sequence comes from Paenibacillus wenxiniae, assembly GCF_039822605.1. NCBI lineage: Bacteria > Bacillati > Bacillota > Bacilli > Caryophanales > Paenibacillaceae > Paenibacillus > Paenibacillus wenxiniae. Next base: position 65,149 of record NZ_JBCGUH010000014.1, on the reverse strand, counting down.
GCGCGGTAATTATTACCGATAGTGATCACGTCATTTTATCGGCGGTTCAGCCGGAAACCGTAGCTCATCGTCTGTCTCTGAAGGACGACGATAACGACGAATAAACAAAATCAGACTGCCGGTGCTTGGAATCAGGCTACCGGCAGTCTACATTGGAGTGTATCATGTCTAAAGGATTATTATTTGTACTGTCCGGCCCTTCCGGTGTCGGCAAAGGAACCGTCAGCGCAGAACTGCGCACACGCAAGCCGGAGCTGATTTATTCGGTATCTGCGACCACTCGCCAGCCGCGTGCAGGTGAAGTGGATGGGGTCAACTATTTCTTCAAAACTCGTGAGCAATTTCAGGATATGATCGCTGGCGATATGCTGCTGGAATACGCAGAATACGTAGGCAATCATTATGGAACACCGCGTGATTTTGTCGAGAGCACACTGGAAGCAGGCAACGATATTTTTCTGGAAATCGAAGTGCAGGGTGCACTGAAAGTGATGGAGAAGTTTCCTGAGGGTGTGTTCATTTTCCTGACGCCTCCTTCGTTTGAAGAACTGCAAAACCGTCTGCAAAATCGTGGTACGGAAACTGTCGATACGATCAACAATCGTATGACTGTTGCAGCAGATGAGCTGGAAATGATGAAGCATTATGATTATTCGGTCGTCAATGACGAGATCGAGCTGGCTTGCCAGCGTATCGAAAGCATCATCGTCGCCGAGCATTGCAAGATTCGTAAATAAGTTGCAGAGCAGAAATGTTCTGACAGAATATGAGGTGCAAAACGATGTTATATCCATCCATTGATGAAATGATGAACAAAGTAGACAGTAAATATTCGCTCGTTGTTGCGGCATCCCGCCGTGCAAGACAACTGCGTGATGGCAGCAAAAGTGAACTGCACCATCCAAAAGCTCACAAATTTGTTGGCGTAGCACTAGAAGAAATCTACAACGACAACATCAAAATCGAGCGCCGTACTGAAGCAGAACTAGAACAAAGCGATCGCGAAAACTAAAACTAAAACCTTCTTTTGCCAGTAGCTTATTTATGAGAGCATGGTGAAAAAGACAATGATAACAACCGAAAGGTTGTTATTTTTTGTGCGAAGAAATGTCCATGTACCATGTATGCTAATTTAGATCCTGCTGTAAAAGCATACGAAACAGGCAATGTACCGCCTGAAAGCAAGCTTGACTTGGGCGAAGCATCCGCTAACTGGATCACAATATATACAGTATAATGGTATGCCCAACAACGCACAGGATGTACGAATACCTGTACCCTTTTTGCACATTTAGAGGTATAATAAAGGGATTGAGAAGACTATTTCTCAATCCTTTTTTATTTGATAATCGGAGTTAAAGGCAAGAGAAGAGGGCGAAGTTTTCAAAAATAGAAACGTTATATAAATAAAGGATGTACAATGTTCGTGTGATCCATCCTATATGATTGAATGCGTGTCATCTGATGCTAATTTAAACGCTTTAAGTGTGTAGTTATTTGGCACGCCAATGTATATATCAATATACCGATGATTGAATAGTCATTATGATTGTTACTGTAGTTGCTTTCGAATATGCAAGAAATTCATATACATGCTTCATAACTGGAGAAGAAATTTACTGCTTCATACTATACAAAGATATTTTACCGTTTTTAATTACACACGTATGATGCAATCTGCACAGAGCGAGGGAAAGGAAATAAGGGGAAAGGACGATTTTGGAGGGGCGGGAATCTACATTACAATCTAATCCAGTAGATTCTCGCGGCTCCACTGAGTCCGTCCCCTTATTCCTTACCCGAGCGGTTGCAGCACCATCATCCAAGTGTATCTACCCACACCAGGTAAAATCATCTTCCCACCACCAATTTACAAGGAAAGCAGGGAATATCATGCTAAAAGGCAAAAAGATCGTGCTTGGCATTACCGGCGGCATTGCCGCTTACAAAGCAGCTGCGCTCTGTAGCGGGCTGGTCAAGCAGGGAGCCGACGTGCATGTCGTTATGACCGAATCGGCTGCCAAGTTTATTACCGAGCTAACCTTGCAGACGTTATCACGCAACCCTGTGCATATCGATACATTTGATGAGCGCAATCCTGAGGTCGTGACTCATATTCATCTAGCTGATCTGGCTGATCTGGTATTGATCGCGCCGGCGACCGCGAATACGATTTCTCAAATGGCACTTGGACTGGCTGACAATATGCTCACCTCGATGCTACTTGCTACAACAGCACCGATTATGGTCGCGCCAGCGATGAATGTGCATATGTATCAGCACCCTGCGATCATCGGTCATATGAACACACTGGTCGATCGCGGTGTGATGATGGTCGAGCCAGGCGAAGGCATGCTCGCATGCGGTTATGTGGGCAAAGGTCGTTTAGAAGAGCCAGAAACGATTATTTCCGTCGTACAGCAATATTTTATAACACAGGAACGTGAACGTCAGCTGGCAGGTTTGTTAGCTGGACGCAAAGTAACCGTTACAGCAGGCGGCACCATTGAACGTATCGATCCCGTGCGCTACATTACGAATGATTCATCTGGCAAAATGGGCGTTGCGGTAGCACGGATGGCGCATCGAATGGGTGCGGATGTGAAGCTGATTGCAGCATCGGTTCAGGTGCCGTTGCCAGCGGATATCGAGACGATTCGCGTCCAATCCGCGCAGGATATGTATGAAGCTGTACTGGCAGAATGGAACGATACCGATATTATGGTACAAACGGCTGCGGTAGCGGATTATCGTCCGAAAACGGTTCATTCTACCAAAATGAAAAAGAAGGATGCCGATCTGATTTTGGAATTAGAGAAGACGGTCGATATTTTACAAAGTCTGGGTGAACGTAAAATAGATCAATTTTTAATCGGCTTTGCAGCGGAAACGGAGCATGTTGCCGAGTATGCGATGGACAAACTCAAACGCAAGCGTTGTGATCTGATTGTAGCTAATGATGTTACCGCAGCTGGCGCTGGCTTTGGCACCGATACGAATCGGGTACAGATTTTTGATGAGCAGGGATTGGTTGACGATGTACCGTTAATGGGCAAAGACGAAGTCGCTTCACGCTTGTTACAACTCGCAGCGAAGCGAATGAGCGGGGTGTCTGCCTCATGAGCCGGATTGCCAGGGTGATCGTTGATGTTCCGAGCCGTGGCACTGACCGACCGTTTGATTATTTAATTCCGGATTCGATGCAGGGCTGGTTGGAAATAGGCAGTCGGGTCGGGGTGCCTTTTGGACCGCGTACATTACAGGGCTTTGTCATTGGACTGGCCGAACAATCAGAGACACCGGACATTAAATTAAAGCCGATCAAGGAACTGCTTGATCTTGTTCCGCCGTTATCTGAGGATCTGATTGAGCTGTCAGCCTGGATGAGCGCGCGTTATGCGTGTCACCGGATTACGGCGCTGCAAGCGATGCTGCCAGCAGCGCTAAAAGGCAAGGCAGAGCGTTATATTCGAGTGGCTGATCCATCGGAGTGGGGCGAGCGTGAGCAGGTTGCAACGACAGCAGATGAACCGGTACTATTTGAAACAGTAGACGAGCTGGATGAAGCGGAAGCGGCGATCGTTGCGCATATTCGCAAGCAGCAGGAAGTGCGGATGGAGCATTTGAGTCGTAAATTTGCTGGACAGGCAGACACGATCAAGCGCCTGCTTCAACGTGGTGTATTGTCGGAAACGCGCAGTATTCGCGATAAGGTGCAAAAAAAGACGGTGCGTACCGTGTCACTGCGCTTGCCAGAGGATGAGATTCGCACGATTATCGATGAATTTCCAGCGCGGGCAAGTCGGCAAAAGGAAGTGCTCGCTTTTATTGCCGATATCGGCGGTGAAGTGTCGATGAAACAGATTTTAAGCGTGCTTGGTGTGACAGCAAGCACGGTCAAGTCGCTTGCGGATAAAGGCTATATTGCGATTCAAGATACCGAAGTATTTCGTGATCCGTATAAAGATCGTTATTTTAAACCGAGTCAACCGTTTGTGCTGACAGATGAGCAGCAGATGGTCTATAACGCGATTGTACAGCGAATTGATCGTCGTACCGAAGGCGAATTTCTAGTGCATGGCATTACAGGGAGCGGCAAGACCGAAGTCTATCTGCAATCGATTCAGCGCGTGATTGAGCAAGGTCGGCAAGCGATTATGCTGGTGCCGGAAATCTCGCTGACGCCGCAAATGGTCGAGCGTTTTAAAAGTCGGTTTGGTGATCATGTCGCTGTCATGCATAGCCGTCTATCCAGCGGTGAGCGTTATGACGAATGGCGCAAAATTCGCGAAGGGCAGGCGCTGGTGGCGATTGGTGCGCGTTCCGCGATCTTCGCTCCATTTGCCCATCTCGGTCTGATCATTATGGACGAAGAGCATGAGACGTCATACAAACAAGAAGAAAGCCCTAAATATCATGCCCGCGATGTCGCTGTACATCGTGCCCATCAGCATCAGGCGGTCGTCATTCTCGGTTCAGCTACTCCGTCGCTGGAAAGTTATCATGCTGCACGCTCGCAGAGCAATGAGGCATTTCAGCCGACATTGCTGGAAATTCATGGACGTGCACTGGGGAGCGAACTGCCAGCTGTCCACATTGTTGATATGCGTGAAGAGTTAAAAGAAGGGAACCGTTCGATGTTCAGCCGTCCATTGCATGAGGCGATCGCAGATCGGTTGGAAAAAAAGCAGCAGACTGTCCTTCTGCTCAATCGGCGTGGACATTCGACCTTTGTGATGTGCCGTACATGTGGTTATGTCGCAGAGTGTCCAAACTGTGATATTTCACTCACCTTTCACCAGCGTTCCAACAATTTGCGCTGTCATTATTGCGGTCATGCAGAGCCAGCACCGGAAGTGTGCCCGGAATGTGGCAGTGAGCATATTCGCTATTTTGGTACCGGTACGCAGCGAGTGGAAGAAGAACTGGCGAAGCTATTTCCCGGTATACGGGTCGTGCGTATGGATGTGGACACGACCACGCAGAAAGGCTCGCACGAGAAGCTGCTCAACACATTCCGTGATCGGCAAGCCGATTTGCTACTCGGTACACAGATGGTGGCGAAAGGTCTGGATTTCCCTGATGTGACGCTGGTCGGTGTTATCGCCGCCGATTCAGCGCTGCATTTGCCTGATTTTCGTGCAGGGGAGAAGACGTTCCAGTTGCTCACACAGGTAGCCGGACGCGCAGGCAGACATCATTTGCCAGGCGAGGTTATCGTACAAACGTATAATCCCGACCATTATTCGGTCGTGCATGCAAGCCGACACGATTATGCTTCGTTCGTGCGCGAGGAACTCAAACATCGTCAGGGACTTGGCTATCCGCCATATTGTCGTCTGGCGCTGATTACATTTTCCCATGAGAAGTTGCCGCTGCTCGTGCGAATCGCTGAAAATTATGTGCAAATGGTCAAAGATCAGGCGCAGCGACTCGGCTGGCTGGGTAGTCTCGAACGCTTCTCCACCGAGGCACTTGATGTGCTCGGACCGGTCGCTTCACCGATTCCACGCTTAAAAAATAGATACCGATTCCAATGTATGATAAAATGGCGTGGAGATATGGACGTTGCGAAGCTGGCGGAATTTGTATCCCAGCAGCTTCAGGACAGCGCACGCGATAAAGAACTTTTGATCAGCATCGATGTTGATCCACAGGTAATGATGTAGCACAGACTGCCCCGATTGCTCTGACCAATGCCTGTAGCTGGGCGCTGATCGGGGTGACGGGGCTGCTGTTTGCGGATTATGCAATGTCGGTATGATCTGTACTTTCTGTGCACATAGGTAAGCGAAAATAGGCAAACGAAATAAACTGACATGACGTAAAGGATGGATGAGACGATGGCAATTCGTATTATTGTAAAAGAACCGGATGAAGTGCTGCACAAGAAAGCAAAAGAAATTACGAAGATCACACCTAATGTGCAAAAGCTGCTGACCGATATGGCAGAAACGATGTACGATGCAGACGGTGTAGGACTGGCTGCTCCACAGGTAGGTATTCTTAAGCGCGCAATCGTAGTGGACGTAGGAGACGAGCATGGTCTGATTGAGCTGATCAATCCTGAGATTGTTGCAAGCAGTGGCGAGCAACTTGGTTCGGAAGGCTGTCTTAGCATTCCAGCATTGAACGGCGAAGTCCGTCGTGCGATGGAAGTAACCGTAAAAGGTCTGGATCGTGACGGTAACGAGATCACGATCACTGGAAGCGAACTGCTAGCACGTGCACTACAACATGAGATCGACCATCTGAACGGTGTATTGTTCACCGATATCGCCGAGCGTGTCTATGACCGCAGACTGGACGAGGAAGGGGAATAAACATTGACCAGAATCGCTTTTATGGGAACGCCTGATTTTGCGGTAGCAAGCTTGAAGCTGCTACTGGAGCAGGGCATGAATATTGTTTGTGTCGTTACCCAGCCGGATAAGCCGCAAGGACGCAAAAAAGTTCTTACTCCATCGCCAGTCAAAACCGCGGCGCTAGAGCATAATCTGCCTGTATTGCAGCCCGTGCGGATGCGCAATCCCGAAGCGGTAGCGGAGCTGGCTGCTTATGAGCCTGATCTGATCGTGACCGCCGCCTACGGACAGATTTTGCCAAAAGCTGTACTGGATCTGCCACGACTTGGCTGTGTGAATATTCATGGCTCGTTACTGCCTCAATATCGCGGCGGTGCACCGATTCAGCGCTGTATTATTAATGGCGAAACCGTTACCGGCATTACACTAATGTATATGGCTGAAGGACTCGATACCGGTGATATGATCGCACGTCTGGAAGTTCCGATTACGGATGAGGACACATCAGGCACATTGTTTGAGAAAATGAGTGTCGCGGGTGCTGAACTATTAAAACAGGAGCTTCCTCGTCTGCTGACAGGCAAAGTAGATGCCGAGCCGCAAAATGACGAAGAGGCGACATATGCACCAAATTTGACGCGTGAAGATGAGAAGATCGACTGGAGCAAAGACAGTCGTTCCATTTACAATCAGATTCGCGGACTGGTGCCTTTTGCCGGTGGTTTCACGCTGTGGAATGGCGATGTATTCAAAGTATGGAAAACGCTCAAGCCGCAGCAAAATGACACACTGCCTGCTGGTGCTGCTGACGCTGCGCCAGGTACAGTCTTGGAATTTAACAAAAACGGAATCGTCGTTCGCACAGGTGATGGTGTGCTGACACTGACGGAAGTACAGCCTGCCGGTAAAAAAGCGCTGCGTGCAGCTGACTTTGCACGTGGCAATACGATGGCGACAGGCACGGTGTTATCGTGAACTCATTTGATAAACGTCCGCGTCGTCCATCGCCGTCACCCGGAAATGATTCCTCCAACGGGCAGGGCAAACGATCGTCATCACCAGCGAATCGTAACGGCTCCGGTAAGCCGCAGTCCGCGCCTAAAGTAGGTGCACGCAAGCTGTCCGCTCGTGATGTGGCACTAAATGTGTTGACAGATGTGGAAGCAAGCGGATCGTACAGCAACCTGCAATTGAATCAGGCGCTGGTACAGTCAGGGCTGGAACGAGCAGATGCTGGGCTAACGACCGAGATCGTGTACGGTACGATTTCTCATTTGAATACGATTGATTATTTTCTCGGACGTTTTGTAGCAAAAGGTGTGCATAAATTGCAGCCGTGGGTGCGCAGCTTGCTACGGTTAAGCTTTTACCAGATTTATTATCTGGATCGTATCCCTCCGCATGCAGCAGTGAATGAAGCGGTCAATATTGCCAAGCGCCGTGGTCATCAGGGGATTTCCGGTATGGTCAATGGCGTGCTGCGTAATGTACTGCGTCAGCTGGATGAACTTGTCATTCCAGATCATTTATCTACAGTACAGCGTATATCGTTACAATATTCGCATCCAGAATGGCTGGTAGAGCGCTGGATAAAGCAATTCGGTGAAAGTATCACCGAGCAGATTTGTATGTCTAACAATGAGCCACCTGCGGTCAGCGTCCGTGTGAACACAAACCAAACGACCCGTGAAGAGATGCTGAAGACGTTAAACGATGCAGGCTATTATGCTCAGCCATCGGCTATTGCGCCGGATGGTATTCTCGTTGGCGGTAGCGGCAATATGGCACTGACGGACTGGTATCGCGATGGCTTGCTGTCGATTCAAGATGAAAGCTCGATGCTCGTTGCCGAGGCAGTGCAGCCAGAGCCGGGGATGAAGGTGCTGGATTGCTGTGCGGCTCCAGGTGGTAAAACTGCCCATATGGCTGAAAAAATGCAAAACAAAGGGCATATTATCGCCAATGATATTCATGAGCACAAGCGCAAGCTGATCGATGATCAGGCACAGCGTTTGCATCTATCGGTCATTGATACGGCTGTTGGTGATGCGATGGCATTAGCTGAGCGTTATGAAGCAGCTTCATTTGATCGCATTTTGCTGGATGCACCTTGTTCAGGTCTTGGCGTTATTCGCCGCAAACCGGATTTGAAGTGGAACAAGTCCGCTTCCGATATTAAAGAGATTGCTGCTTTGCAGCGTAGACTGCTGGAACGTGTATCCTCCTTGCTCAAGCCTGGTGGTATACTCGTGTATAGCACCTGTACGATCGAGCAGAGTGAAAATGAAGATGTTGTACGTCATTTTATCGAAGCACATCCTCAGTTTGAACCGGTCGTTGTGCCGTTGTTTGCTAATAAGCTGACCGACCATACAGCATCCGATTCAACTTCGATCGGCGTACAAATTTTGCCGCAGGATTATCACTCGGATGGATTTTATATCGCTGCGCTGCGTTTGAAAGCATAAATGTATAGTTTGATAGGATAGGTTAACAACGAAGATAAGGATGAAAATACACCGCAACCACCTGTAAAACTACTGCGGTATAGCCTACAGCGGGCCCGTCAGGAGATGCTTCAAGCAAATTGTAGCACCGAATGGCGGCGCGCCCCTTTAGGCTTTCTTTGTTTTGTGCTAAAATAGTAAAGATGTGAACCCGATAGTTATGATCAGATCAACAAATTTAAGATATGAAGAATAGGTGTGATAAATCCAATGAAACCCTTGATATATGATTTTTCCCTGGAGGATCTTCAGGACTGGGTGAAAGAAAATAATGAGCCTGCATTCCGGGCAACGCAAATTTTTGACTGGCTGTATGTGAAGCGCGTAACTTCGTTTGAAGAAATGACGAACCTGTCCAAGGGGCTGCGTGCCAAGCTGAACGACCAGTTTTCTTTTGTTCTGTTAAATGAAATTACGAAGCTGCAATCCAAAGACGGTACGGTGAAATTCCTGTTCGGTCTGCATGATAACCATGCGATCGAGACTGTTATTATGCGTCACAACTACGGTAACAGTATCTGTGTAACGACACAGGTCGGCTGCCGGATCGGTTGTACATTTTGTGCATCCACACTGGGTGGTCTAAAACGTAACCTGACTGCTGGTGAGATCGTGGCACAGGTTGTACAGGCGCAAAAAATTCTCGATGAAACGAATGAACGTGTCAGCAGCATCGTTATTATGGGTTCTGGTGAGCCATTTGAGAACTATGATGCAACGATGAAGTTCCTGCGCATTATGATTCACGAAAAAGGTCTGAACATCGGACAACGTCATATTACCGTATCGACAAGTGGGATCGTACCGAGCATTTACAAATTTACGGACGAAAACACACAGATCAATCTGGCGATTTCGATTCACGCACCCAATGATAAGCTGCGTTCCAAGCTGATGCCGGTTAACCGCCGCTTCCCATTTGATGACGTGATGGAATCGTTGCGTCATTATATGGCGAAAACAGGACGCCGGATTACATTTGAATACGCATTGATCGGCGGCGTGAACGACCGTCCTGAGCATGCCGAAGAACTGGCTAACGTATTGAAAGATATGATGTGCCACGTCAACCTCATTCCGGTTAACTATGTACCGGAGCGCGATTATGTGCGTACACCACGTAAAGATATTTTTGAATTTCAACGTATTCTGGCAGACAAAGGTGTGAACGTAACGATCCGTCGTGAGCAGGGACATGATATTGCTGCGGCTTGCGGACAGTTGCGTGCGAAGCACATGGAGTCGACTGCGAGGTGATCGGTGTTGATTAAAACAGCACAGTTGAGTGATAAGGGACGCGTCAGACAGGTGAATGAAGATTCCGTATGGGTAGGCAATATACAGGGTGAATATGTACTCGGTATTGTAGCGGACGGCATGGGTGGGCATCGCGCAGGCGATACCGCCAGTCGTCTCGCTGTACAAACGGTCATTTCGGATTTGCAAGGACTTGAAGCGGGGCTATCGGCAGAAGCATGTCGTGCCGCGCTGCATGATGCGATTTTACATGCGAATGATGTTGTTTTTCATGTGGCCCAGACGAGTGATGATTATCATAATATGGGAACGACCGTTGTGGCTGTATTGTTGAAAGGAAGTCAGGGTATTATCGGTCATATTGGCGATAGCCGTGCCTATTTGATCAGCGAGGAAGGATTGCGCCTAATCACTCAAGATCATAGCCTGGTGAATGAACTGCTGAAAACCGGACAAATTAGTCAGGAGGAAGCAGCTTCTCATCCACGTCGCAACGTATTAACACGTGCGCTCGGTACGGATTCCGAAGTGAGTGTAGAACTGGACCATATCGAGTTATCTTCGGGCGAAGTATTGCTGTTATGCAGTGACGGACTTAGTAATATGATTACACGTGATCAGATTGAGACGGTAGCACTGGCAGGTATTGCGCTTGACGAGCGTGCACGTCATCTGGTTGCACTCGCGCTGGAAGCGGGTGGCGAAGACAATATTACCGTAGCCCTGTTTGAATATGATCAATCAGCACAGGGTGCACATAGTGAGGGGTGGACGCCATGATTGGACGTATTCTGGGCGGACGCTATGAAATTATGGAAGAGATCGGCGGAGGCGGCATGGCGCTTGTATATAAAGCGCTGGACGTGCTGCTGAACCGCCATGTAGCTATCAAAGTATTGCGACAGCAATTTGTATATGATGAAGAGTTTATTCGCCGTTTTCGCCGTGAGGCGCAGTCGGCTGCTTCGTTGTCCCATCCGAATGTCGTTAGCATTTATGATGTAGGTCAGGAAGATGATGTTCATTTTATCGTCATGGAATATGTAAATGGACAAAACTTGAATGAGATCATCAAAGCACGAGCACCGTTGCCGGTCGAGGAAGCGGTTCGCATTGCAACTCAAATCTGTGATGCACTGGAACATGCGCATCATAATCAGATTATTCACCGCGATATTAAGCCGCACAACATTTTGATCGGTTTGAATGGGCGCGTGAAAGTTACTGATTTTGGGATTGCGCGTGCGGTCACCTCAACGACGATTACTCAGACTGGCTCGGTTGTAGGTTCAGTGCATTATTTTTCACCGGAACATGCCAAAGGTGTGACGACAGGCGAGAAGTCTGACCTGTACTCACTTGGTATCGTGCTGTATCAAATGCTGACGGGCAGATTGCCTTTTCAAGGGGAAAGCCCAATCAGTGTTGCGCTCAAACATTTGCAGGATGAATTTGAAGATCCGCGTGCGATCAATCCGTTGATTCCGCAAAGTGTTGAAAATATCATTCTCAAGTCGATGCGCAAAAATCCAGCCGAGCGTTATCATTCCGCACAGGATATGCTGCTCGATCTGGATACATGTCTGATGCCAGAACGTAGTACAGAAACGAGAGTATATTTTCCAACTCATGACGATGATGAGCAGACGAAGGTCATATCGGCGATTCGGCCGAATTCGATCCCGATCCCACCGCCTGACAAGGAGGATGTTCGCCATATGGAACGCGACCGTGGAAGAACAAATCCCGCTACCAAGCCGAAAAGCTTCTGGAAAAAGCCAGCTGTATGGGTATCGCTCGTTGTCGTAGTGTTGTTAATTATGACTGCAATCGTAATGTACGTTAGCTCTACGCTGGAAACGAAAGATGTCGTTGTGCCAAGCGTGCTCAATCAAAAAGAACAGAGTGCGGTACAGCAACTGCAAGCGTCAGGGCTTACCGTTGCGGATAAGATCAATTACGAATATCAGGAAGGCAAAGAGGCCGGGATTGTGTTCGCCCAGGACCCGGCGCCAAATGCAACGGTCAAGTCAGGCGCACAGGTAACGCTAAGTGTGACCGTAGACAAAGACCCGATCAAAATGCCTGATTTTAAAGATGGACAGACGACTTATGAAGATGCACGCAAACAGTTACTTGCGCTTGGCTTCAAAGATAATCTGATTACCCGTGAAGACAAGACGAGTGACAATGTAGACAGTGGTGTCGTACTGGATCAAAACCCAGGTGCCAACGAAGATGTGAAGCCGGAAACACAGGCTGTTACACTCGTCGTGAGCAAGGGCGCTTCAACCGCAAGCGTACCGGATGTGACGAATGCCGGACAATCCTCTGCGCAATCGAAATTGTCGGGTGCAGGCTTCTCGGTTGGTAATGTACAGCAGGAATCAAGCTATACAGTAGAAGCGGGTAAAGTGACCCGTCAAAACCCACAGGCAGGCGCGTCCGCAACGAAAGGAAGTAAAGTCGATCTATGGGTGAGCAGCGGTTATCCGCCAGAAGCACTCGACTTTACGTATTCTGTTTCGGTACCGCCAAAGACAGCGGGTCAAGCGAGTAAAATTAATATCATTTATACCGATGCACGTGGCGCAGATCGTAATTGGGGCACCAAAACAATCAATTCGCGTCAATCGTTACAGGTGAATATGATCCTTGATCCAAGTCAAAATGGCGTTGTTAAAGTGTATCGTGATGGCCAGTTCCTGGATACGTTTGCGATCAGTTATAATGATGCCAAACAGGGAACGGTACAGGAAGGCGTTATCGAGCCGGACAATACCGGTCAGGTTACTCCACCGCCAGATGGCGGAACGACTTCACCAACGACGCCACCGGCTGATAACGGTAGCACAGGCACCGATCCAGCCGCTGGAAGCACAGGCACTGATAATGGTAATACCAATGGAAATGGTAACGCGAATGGTAGTGATAACCAGGGACCGGGTAATAACAATGGTAACGGTAGCGGGGCAACAGACCCTCCTGCGGGTACAAACGGACCTTGATGGTAGGATGAATTTAGTTTAAGAAATGAAAGGACGGATGGCATGCCTGAAGGCTTAATTGTCAAAGCGCTAAGCGGATATTATTACGTTAAACCGGATACGGAGAGCGAAGATAGCTCCCTCTCCGAGAGGGGTACAATCCAGTGCCGCGCCAGAGGCATTTTTAAGAAAAAAGGCATTTCACCGCTTGTCGGTGATGCGGTCATCTATTCATTGACTGAGAACGGAGAAGGCACCGTTGATGAAATATTGCCACGGAGGACGGAATTAATCCGTCCTCCTGTGGCGAATATTCGTCAAGCGGTGCTGCTCTTTTCCGTCAAGGAACCTGACCTTAGCCTGATTTTGCTGGATAAATTTCTGGTACATATTGAGCATGCCAGACTGGAGCCACTGATCTGTTTTACAAAGATGGATTTGCTGGACCCAGAGGATACAGCTTCACTACATGAAGTGGAGCAGGCGAAACAACTATACGAACGAATCGGTTACCAGGTTATTTTGACCAGTGCGGAAAACGAACTGGGCACCGATCAGATTCGTTCGGAACTGAACGGTAAAATTAGCATGTTCGCCGGACAATCCGGGGTTGGCAAATCTTCGCTGCTGAACAAAGTGATTCCCGGCAGCGATCTGCATACGAGCGAGATTAGTATGCGGCTTGGACGCGGACGGCATACGACACGCCATGTCGAGCTGATTGAGCTTGAAGGTGGCGGCTATGTAGCGGATACACCGGGCTTCAGTCAGCTCAATTTTACCCAGCTGGGCGTAGATGATCTCGGTTCGTGTTTCCGTGAGTTTAACGAGTATGCCGATGGCTGCAAATTCCGTGGTTGCACGCATTTGCATGAGCCTGGCTGCAAAGTGATTGAAGCGCTGGAGACAGGCGAGGTTGCAGCTACGCGCTACAAGCATTATCAGCAGTTCTATCAGGAAATGAAAGACGAGAAACGGAGGTACTAACCGATGCATAATATCAAAATTGCTCCTTCTATTCTGTCCGCAGATTTTGGACATTTATTGGAGGAAGTCAAAGAAGTTGAACGCAGTGGTGCAGACTGGCTGCATGTCGATGTGATGGATGGACATTTTGTACCGAATATTACGTTTGGCGCGCCAGTCCTACAAGCGGTATCGTCGCATACCGGACTGTTTATCGATGTTCACCTGATGATCGAAAATCCAGATCAATATATAGCTGATTTCGTTAAAGCCGGTGCACAGATGATTACCGTACACGCCGAAGCATGCACGCATCTGCATCGCGTTATTCATTTGATCAAGGAACACGGCGCTAAAGCAGGCGTTGCCCTCAACCCGGCAACCCCAGCTAGTGCCATTCGTGAAGTGCTGGAAGATGTCGACATGGTACTCGTGATGACCGTCAATCCGGGCTTCGGTGGACAGTCCTTCATCCCACGCACCGTACACAAAATTCGTCAAATCCGCCAATGGGCAAATGAAACGGGCCATACCGCTCTACACATCGAAGTAGACGGCGGCATCGCCGCTTCCACCGCCCGCCAGGTCGTCGAAGCAGGCGCAGACGTCCTCGTAGCCGGAAGCGCCGTCTTCGGCGCCCCAGACCGCGCAGCCGCGATTCGGAGTATTCGCGATAGTCTGGCGTAAAGCTGGGCATGAGAATGGCGAATGTTGTAAAATGATCTAGCAAAGTGAGCTTAATCATCAAGGCGCAATCCAATATCGTAAGACAAAATAAAAGCGTGTCAAAGTTAAGACTAACTTTGACACGCTTTTTTTATATGTAAATACGCAATTAAACGATAACGAAGAAATAAAAAAGGATAGTAGTAGAATAAGTGAATTAAATAAAGTAAAGCGGCGGCAATGCAAATAGCAAATTTACAAGGGTAAACGAAACGATGTGATTACAATTTAATTCCTTTTTTCAGAACGAGAATAAAAGTGTCTGGTAAGCTTAAAAGTAGTATTGAATGAGATTGAAAGTAATAGAAAAGTAGTAAGTTCGTCCATTGCAATGAAATTAATAAAAATAACCAGATAGTGAATAGCTATTATATGACGAATTAAAATACATTGATTAAGAGGACATAGTTAATACATACTAATATGCTAAAGTGCTCATGAACAAAAACGTGCAAAGTGTTGGAAGTACAATTCATAAGATAAAGTATGGTAAGAGCAGAATTAAATGGCTGGTTGCCATGAATTGAATTTGAATATCACTTCCAGAACAGTTCATTTACTAGATTGAATATTGATAGTACATCAGTAAACATATGAGTATGAACGGTCAATAGCACATAATGTATGACTGCGCACGGAGCGGAGGCAAGGGAATAAGGGAAAAGGACGACTTTGGAGGGGCGGGAATCTTCATTCTTCCTAATCCAAAAGATTCCCGCGGCTCCACCCGAGTCCGTCCCCTTATCCCTTGCCGGAGCGCTGTAACTCACAACAAATCTACTCAGCCACCATCAAAATTTATTTCAAAATCCACAGCAAAAAAGCACCCTCAGCGAGAGTGCTTTCTTCATCGACATATCATTATACGCGAGTAACTTTACCGGATTTCAGAGCACGAGTACTTACATAAACGCGCTTTGGTTTACCGTCAACGAGGATGCGAACTTTTTGAACGTTCACGCCCCAAGTGCGGCGATTACGGTTGTTTGCGTGAGATACGTGGTTACCGCTACCAGCAGTTTTACCAGTTACATAACATTTACGAGCCATAGTTACACCTCCTATTTCCAAAAAAGTGCATGAAAACAACACTCATAACATACTATCATAATCAAGAAAGCAACGTCAACACTTCTAAATACTTTATTTATTTCTGAACAGCGTTATAGTACAATGTAACATAGTTCAGTGTAAGATGTACGTAATAAAGCAAGCCCATTTGCGGACAAATGTAAAAGCGTTTTATTTCCGTCACACCGGAAGTAATCGGTTGATTTCGCCGCTCTTTATGCTTGTTATGTGAGCGAATGCCTGTTCTTGGTACTTGGTACGAATACATGGTGCTAAAATAAATGCAACGACTATTTTGTCAGTGCGTATTGTATGTCAGATTAGCAGGTATTTGAAGGGGATCGAATGTATTGAGGTTATAGGTCAAATAGCTGCAACATTCATTCTAATACTAGCACGCTTTACGCTCACGTCATATGAAATCATAATTATAACAAAATGTTGAATCAAAAGAGATCAGGAGGCTTATGTATACGGTAAGCCCGATCATACGAGTGATGATAGATGAGGAAGGGGATTTTTCATTGAGCAAGCGTTCTTTAAACGGGGTTGATTTTACCGCGATGGTACTAGCTGGCGCGGAGAAACTGCATGAGCATGCCGAGCACGTCAATTCTTTAAATGTATTTCCTGTACCGGATGGTGATACAGGAACGAATATGAATTTGACGATGACCGCAGGAGTAAATGAGCTGAAACGGAGCGAATCGCCTGTGATCGGACAGGTAGCAACGATATTGTCCAAAGGACTGTTGATGGGCGCGCGTGGTAACTCTGGCGTGATTCTGTCTCAACTATTCCGTGGATTCAGTCGTTCTGCCGCGTCTCGTGATGAATTGAATGCAGCTCAGTTTGCAGCAGCATTGCAGCAAGGAGTAGAAACAGCGTACAAGGCGGTAGTCAAGCCGGTAGAGGGAACGATTTTGACCGTAGCACGTGAAGCAGCCAAGCATGCTGTTTATTATTCACGTCGCACGACTGACATTACAGAGCTGATGGGCGAAGTATTAAAACAAGCGCAAGCGACGCTGGCACAGACGCAGGAGATGTTGCCTGTACTGAAGCAGGTTGGTGTCGTGGACTCTGGTGGACAGGGACTCGTTTATATTTATGAAGGTTTTTATGACTATTTGCAGCATGGTCAGTCGGCTTCCAGTCATGGAAATACAGCAGCTTCGACTTCAACAGGGCAGTCCAATGCACCTTCGCTGGCAAAGGTCGCTATCGATGTACCTTTATCTGCACAGGCGAAGCTGGAAACGGAAGATATCGAATTTCTGTATGATATGGAGTTTTTCATTAACCGTACACTTGGTGGAGCTGCCGGTACACGATTTGATGAAGAGAAGTTCCGTGCTGCGCTGGCGGTAAATGGTGATTCGATTATCGTCATTTCCGATGACGAGATTATTAAAGTACATGTGCATTCCAGAGCGCCTGGCGAGGTGCTGAATCTGGCACTGCAATATGGTGAAATTACACAAATTCATATTTTAAATATGCGTGAGCAACATCGTGATCTGTTGTCGGCAGGTCTGGATATTGCACCGCCGCCAGAGCTGTTTGCCGATATTCCGCAGGAGCCGATCAATCCGCAAACGGAAGCTTCGGTACCCGCAGAAGAGGTAGCAGCATATGGTATTATCGCTGTATCTTCCGGCGATGGCATTGCTGAGATTTTCCGCAGTCTGGGCGTAGATGTGATTTTGGCTGGTGGACAGACGATGAATCCGAGTACAGAGGATTTTGTGAAAGCGGTAGAAAGCCTGTCAGCGCGTCATATTTATATTTTGCCGAATAACTCTAACATTGTGCTTGCTGCGCAGCAGGCACGTGATCTGCTGGAGGATCAGCGTCAGGTGACCGTGATTCCGAGCAAAAGCATTCCGCAAGGAATCGCAGCTGCATTTGCATTTCAGGAAGATGAGCCTGCTGATGTGAATACGGCGAATCTGAACGAAGCATTAACCCATGTAAAATCCGGTCAGGTCACACTGGCTGTACGTGATACAACGATGGATGAAATGTCGATCCGTCAAGGACATTATATCGGTATTCATAATTCCAAAATCGTTGCGACAGCGCCAGAGCTGGTTGAGACATGCCAGCAACTGCTAGGTGCGATGATGGAGGAGGGTCAGGAAGTGATTACAATTCTGACCGGAAGTGAGGCTTCGGAAGAGGAGACAAGCCAGCTGGCAGCCTGGATTGAAGCGACGTATCCAGACGCTGAGCTTGAAATTCACAATGGCGGACAGCCTGTGTATCACTATCTGTTCTCTGTTGAATCCTGAGCTACGACTGGCGGCTCATCGTAGCCGTAGTCGTCTCATAGAGGAGGAACCAGGATGGCCCATCCGATTATTGTAACCGAGAGCACCGCCGATATTCCGGCGGAGCTAATTAAGGAGTATGACATTCAGATCATTCCACTACGACTGTTTTTTGGACAGGATTCCTATGCTGATGGTATAGATATGACATCAGCAGCCTTTTACGAGCGACTGGCTACGGTATCGCAGTTGCCGACTACCTCGCAACCGTCACCTGCTGATTATGAGGCGATGTATACGCGTCTGCTGGAACAATATCCAGATCGAGAGATTGTATCGATCCATCTGTCTTCCGGTCTGAGTGGAACGTATCAGTCGGCTACGATCGGACGCTCGATGGTCGAGCAAGCGGATCGTATTACAGTGATCGATTCGCTCTCCGCCTCGTATGGCTATGGTCTGGCAGTCGTTCATGCTGCACGTCTTGCCCGTCAGGGGGCATCGGTAGCCGAGATTGAAGCGGGTGTGAAGCATATACTGGCGAAGCGAGCGCTTTATTTTCTTGTGGATGATCTGGAATATTTACGTAAAGGTGGACGGATCGGACGCGCATCGGCGACGCTCGGTACGCTCCTGAATGTGAAACCGATATTATCGATCGATGAACAGGGTGTCATTTATCCGGTTGAAAAAATACGCGGGCAGAAAAAAGCGATGGCGCGCATCGCCCAAATGATGCGCGAGAAGCTGACTGCACGCAAAATCCATCTGGCGCTGGGACATACGGCGAATCGTGAATCATGCGAACCGATGCTACAGCTGCTACGGGAGCATTATGAGATCGTGGACGTGGTCTATTCGGAGATCGGTCCTGTGATCGGTACGCATACGGGCGCAGGGACGATTGCCGTATATGCCTGGCCGGATGAGGAATAGAAGAGGGATGAACAATGAATATCAATCTGGATCAGATTGGCGTTCGGCAGGTCAACGGCGTGAGTGCTTCCAAGGAAGGGGAGCTTCACGCCTTTGGCATCTCTACCGTACTTGATTTGCTGGAGTATTTTCCGTTTCGGTACGAAGATTATCGTTTACGGGCACTTCAGGATGTGAAGGACGGCGACAAAATTACCGTCGAAGGCAAGATTGTCGGCCTGCCGGTATTACAGCGCTATGGCAAAAAATCACGTTTAACGTGCAATGTAATGATAGATAATTGGATGGTGAAGGCGACCTGGTTTAATCGCCATTTTCTCAAAGATCAGTTGACGACCGGGCGCGATATTATTTTGACAGGTAAATGGGATCAGCGACGTGCGCAGATGACAGTTACCGATTCGGAGTTTCCCGATAAAGGGACGCAGCGCAGCGGTAGTTTGCAACCGGTCTACTCGATCGGCGGCAAAATTACACAGGGCTGGATTCGCAAAATGATCCATCAGGCGCTGGAGCAATATGGTGAGATGATTCCAGAAGTGCTGCCGCAGGAACTGATGCAGCGTTACAAGCTGATGTCGCGTAAGCAGGCGATTCGGCAAATCCATCAGCCTGAAGATGTGGGTGAGGGAAAACAGGCACGGCGACGGATGGTGTATGAGGAGCTATTTCTATTTCAGTTGAAATTGCAAGCTTATCGCAGCATGAACCGTAAACGTAAAACAGGTATCGTGCATACAGCCGATAATGCGACCATTCGTGAATTTGTACGCAGCTTGCCGTTTGAGCTGACTGATGCTCAAAAACAGGTCGAACTGGATATTCTCAAAGATATGCGTTCTCCATATAGCATGAATCGCTTGCTGCAAGGGGATGTAGGCTCCGGTAAAACGGTAGTCGCAGCGATTGGTCTGTATGCGACGGTGAAATCCGGTCATCAGGGTGCGTTGATGGTACCAACGGAGATTCTAGCCGAACAGCATGTGCGGTCGCTGAAAAAATTATTTGAGCCATTCGATATTACGGTGGAAATGCTGACGAGCAGCGTGACTGGACGTAAACGTAAAGACTTGCTCGCTTCGCTGCAAATGGGCATGACCGATATTATCGTCGGTACGCATGCGCTAATTCAGGAAGATGTCTTTTTCCGCAGTCTTGGTTTTGTGGTGACGGATGAGCAGCATCGCTTCGGGGTGAACCAGCGCAGTATTTTGCGGCGTAAAGGTTTTGACCCGGATGTGCTGACGATGACGGCAACGCCAATTCCGCGTACATTGGCGATTACAGCTTTTGGCGATATGGATGTGTCTACAATTGCCGAGCGTCCAAAGGGACGTAAACCGATTACCACGTATTGGGTAAAGCATAATATGATGGATCGAGTCATGGGCTTCATTTCGCGTGAAATTAAACAGGGTAGACAGGTATATGTGATCTGTCCGCTGATTGAGGAATCGGATAAGCTGGATGTGCAAAATGCGATTGATCTGTATGTGCAAATGGATCAGGCTTTGCCGGATATGAATGTCGGTTTATTGCATGGTCGTATGAATGCGGCAGAGAAGGAAGAAACGATGCGAGCCTTTTATACGAATGAAATTCAGTTGCTCGTATCGACGACGGTCGTTGAAGTTGGTGTGGACGTGCCCAATGCCACGCTTATGATCGTGATGGATGCGGATCGTTTTGGACTATCTCAGCTCCATCAGCTGCGCGGACGGGTAGGACGGGGTGAGCATGAATCGTTCTGTATTCTTGTGGCCGATCCGAAGTCGGAGATGGGACAGGAGCGTATGCGTGCCATGACCGAGACCGACGATGGATTTGAAGTTTCTCGCCGTGATCTGGAACTGCGCGGACCGGGTGAATTTTTCGGGACACGTCAGAGTGGCTTGCCCGAGTTTAAAATTGCCGATATGGTGAGTGATTTTGAAGTGCTGGAGATCGCTCGTGACGATGCTGCACGATTAGTGAACCATGAGTTTTTCTGGACTTCGCCAGAGTATGAATTGTTGCGCGAATATTTGGCAAGACAGCAGGTGTTTCAAGGCGAGTTGATCGATTGATCGTATGATGTAAAGATCATGCTAAGTGATAGGATGAATGATGATACAAAGAGGCATTGGATCGTGATCCGATGTCTTTTTTGTGTTGTTTGGATGATTGTAGAGAAATGGCACTACTTGTATCTTATGCTCAGCGCGAACCATAAGCTCACATAAAAACCCTGGGAGGTTCGCGCTCCTTACGTGGTAAGGGATTTCAGCGATTTTATTGTATTTTTCCCCTTTTTACAGTAGGCTAAAAAAGAGGTTCGCGTTTTTGTCTGATTTTTTCTTGGCATAGCAATGGGTTTGAAGCTCTACAGTCACTCTCCGCGCGAGAGTGTGGATTGAAATTTGGTGCTAACCTCACAGATCTCAAGCTCGCAGTGCGTCACTCTCCGCGCGAGAGTGTGGATTGAAATTTTTCCTCCCAGTACTTGATCGTGTCCTTGTGGACGTCACTCTCCGCGCGAGAGTGTGGATTGAAATCTTGGCGGCTTTATTGGTAAACGTAGCCACGAAGAGTCACTCTCCGTGCGAGAGTGTGGATTGAAATGTAATCGTAGTCTGGTGCAGGATACCGATGTTCTCGTCACTCTCCGTGCGAGAGTGTGGATTGAAATACATTGTATTGCTCTTGCAGTGCGTCCAGATCCAGTCACTCTCCGTGCGAGAGTGTGGATTGAAATTCAGCGTACCAATAACCGGTATAATCCATTGCAGCATATGTCACTCTCCGTGCGAGAGTGTGGATTGAAATATCTGGAGCCATAACCGCTTTGACATTACTCATTGTCACTCTCCGTGCGAGAGTGTGGATTGAAATATTGCGGTTGGCGGAGCTATAGCGGCGATTATATTAACGTCACTCTCCGTGCGAGAGTGTGGATTGAAATAGGAAGCCCGGCTGCACATGACTGGGCCGTCACTGGTCACTCTCCGTGCGAGAGTGTGGATTGAAATTGATTAGCCGTTCCTGGTGGCACAGGTGGCATCGTCACTCTCCGTGCGAGAGTGTGGATTGAAATTGTCCCATCGCCCATAAGTCGCATTAACGAGTTAGCCGCGTCACTCTCCGTGCGAGAGTGTGGATTGAAATACGCAACTTGCGCAAACGGAATACGTATACGAATGTCACTCTCCGTGCGAGAGTGTGGATTGAAATCAAGAAATCTGCGCTTTTTTCGATAAAAGCAGGTACGTTAGTCACTCTCCGTGCGAGAGTGTGGATTGAAATGATACACCAGCTGCTGCACTGACAATACCGGTCCAGGTCACTCTCCGTGCGAGAGTGTGGATTGAAATTTTCAGCATTAGGATGAACCATCAAAACGTATACATGTCACTCTCCGTGCGAGAGTATGGATTGAAATTGCCAAATCGGCTGATTTTGGGTATAGAAGTCCGTCGTCACTCTCCGTGCGAGAGTGTGGATTGAAATCCGGCATCACTCTCCATTGGGAAGTGAAGATTAGAATAGGTATATTAGATAGTGTACTCAGATTCGTATGCGTACAGCAGCCCTTCACTGCGGGAAGGAAATAAGGGGAAAGGACGATTTACAGTGTTAGTGGTTTCCTAACACGCGGTTCAATGAAAAAGTGGTTTTTGCAAAGCAAAATATCTTACCTCTTCCGAGCACGGGAATCTACAATGTACTCCTAATCGGCAGATTCCTGTGCGAGACAGGAGTCCGTCCCCTTATTCCTTGCCGGAGTGGTGTCTGCTCCAGCAAAACAGTTTGCGCACAAGCCCAAATATCAACCCTTCATATCCCCACCCACAATAAAAAAAGCCATCCTTTTCGGATGGCTGACCAATCAAACAATAATCTCAACGATTACATATACTTATCCCCTCACTGTCCTCATCACAGACAATCTACAAAACCAGCACAACTTCCAACTGCTGCTCCAATGCCAGCATATATTCATCATATTGCCATTGTGTAATTTTACCGGAGGAATACTCTTCCTTCAGGGTTAAGCTTATGTTATGACATAACAGCTCGCGAAATTGCTCGGCTGCGATGCCTTGATGTTCAGCAATATGAATGATGTGGTCGCCATCTTGCAAATACTGCTTCAGTTCAAGCAGTGTCAGTCCAAGCAGACTTGCTGCATGATCTAGCAGGCGGTTTAGTATCCATGCAGAGACAGGTTCTGCGACCAATTCAGCATCATATGATCCGGTGTAGACAGAAGCCGAATCGGAGTCGGATAATGACCTTGATGCTGATGCTGATGCTGATGCTGATGCTGATGCTGATGCTGATGCTGATGCTGATGCTGATGCTGATGCTGATGCTGATTCATGATGGTGTGTGTGACGAAATGTATAAATGCAATTGGTGAATGAATGGAGTGTATGATCTGCCCAGTGAATTATAGGGGAGGCAGCATATATCACAGTCGGAACTGTAGCTTCGGCATATGCGTTATCCCATGAAAGCTGCCGGGGGATGAATCTTCGCGTCAGGTTCATTATGCTTCCTGCCTCTCTTGATGTGTCATAGATATAAAGCTGATTGTAGAACAGCCATATGAATGATTCGTTAAACCAATCTTAAAGGAGCATAAAAAGCATACTTTTGTTACGGCTGTTCACACGATAGTCACGTCTAGTTGAATTGCGATCCCTGTTTTATTGAATTTGGGCATGATTATAACTTTCGGTTTGTTTATAATAGAGAGATGTACGTTGGAATAAGACTGAGGCTGCTGGAGGAGTATGAATGTGACTAGCTATGTAACACCGATTATTTTATTACAGCTGTTGGAACGTGCGGCATTGCTGCTAATTTGTTTATTTTTACTCAGCAAGCTTCCGCATTTTCGGCAGATTTTTCAGAAGGAAGTATTGGATACGAAAGATCGTATTATATTGTCGGTCATTTTTAGTGGCTTTGCCATTTTGGGCACCTATACAGGGATTAATGTGGAAGGCTCGCTTGTGAATGTGCGGATTATCGCCATTGTATCGGGCGGGATTTTGTTTGGTTGGCCGGTCGGCTTGATTACAGGTATCGTGTCAGGCGCGCATCGCTATCTGATCGATATTGGCGGTGTCACCTCGGTACCGTGCCTGATTACGAGTATTACAGCCGGGATCGTATCCGGCTATATTCACAACCGGGTGAGCAGCCGTCGGCGCTGGATCGTCGGTATCGCTGCTGGTATGGTGTGCGAAGCGCTTACGATGGTGCTTATTTTGCTTATGTCGCATCCGTATGCGCTAGGAAAAGAGATTGTATCGATCATTGGGATGCCGATGATTCTAGGACAGGTCGGCGTTGGCTTGATCGTACTATTTGTGCAGGGCGTAGAAGGAGAACGGGAAAATATCGCTGCACGCCAGGCGAAACTGGCGCTCGATATTGCGAATAAGACATTGCCTTATTTTCGCTCCATTAACAGCGATTCATTACGCAAAATATGTACCATTATCCGTCAGGACATTCAAGCCGATGCGGTAGCGATTACCGATAAGCGCTATATTCTCGCTTATGTCGGACTGGGTGAGGAACGTTACAATATCGGTCATGAAATTATTACCGATGCGACCAAGCAGGCGATTTCGAGCGGCGAAATTGTATTGATTAATGATGATGCAGAAGGCAAGGTTCCGAATATTCAATCATTGATCATCATCCCGCTGCAAGAAAAAGGCATCGTCACCGGTACGCTCAAAATTTACTATCGTAACGCTCACAAAATCACCTATTCCTTACAAACGCTAGCTGTCGGTCTATCACAAATTATCTCAACATTAATGGAAGTATCGCGCATTGAGCAGATGAAAGAAATGGCGAACAAAGCCGAGATCAAAGCGCTACAAACGAGCATTAATCCCCATTTTTTATTTAATGCTTTAAACGCAATTGCGTCATCCATTCGGATGAATCCAGACAATGCGCGCGAGATGATTATCAACCTATCCGGTTATTTACGTCACAGTCTGGAGTGGAGCGATGAACTGATCGATATTAACAAAGAGCTAGGTCAGGTCGTAAATTATGTCGAGATTGAAAAAGCGCGCTTTGGCAACAAATTGAATGTGATTTACGATATCGACGAAGTCGAGGTGAACATGCCGAGCCTGATCATCCAGCCGCTCGTTGAAAATGCGATTGTACATGGCATTTTAAAAGGGCGCGGTTCCGGTACCGTCACACTGGCAGTGAAGGATCGAATCGATGCGGTAGAAATCAGTATCGAAGATACCGGAATGGGCATCGATCCAGACGTGATTCACAAAGTGTATGCTGGCAGTATGCCAGAAAATCGAATCGGTCTATCCAATGTGCATCAGCGCGTAAAGCTGATTTATGGAGAAGGACTACAGATTGAAAGACTGGACAAGGGAACACGAATCCGGTTCCACATTAAAAAGGAGCGTTCGGCATCATGAAAGCGATCGTGGTAGAAGATGAATTTCTGGCGAGACAGGAGTTAGAATACTATATTCAAACGTATAGTGATATCGAAATAACAGGCAGCTTCGAAGATGGGCTGGATGTGCTCCGTTATGTGCAGGATCATGAGATTGATGCGATCTTTCTCGATATTAATATTCCTTCACTGGATGGGGTGTTGCTGGCGCACAATATTAGCAAGTTTTCCCGCAAGCCGTATATTATTTTTATAACCGCCTACAAGGAACATGCAGCAGAAGCGTTCGAGATTGAAGCATTCGACTATATACTGAAGCCCTACAGCGAATCACGTATCACTTCCATGCTGCATAAGCTGGAGGCCACCTATGCACGTGATCATGCCCAGTCTGATCGTGTCGTTTCGTCATCGGTAACTGCTGCGGCAGCAGCGAAAGTTGCTTTGCCACAGGAGGAGCATCATTCGGTAGGCAGTAGCCGTGCTTTTGTCCGTCCATCCGCAGGCATGCCTACACCAGCGCTACAGGGCAAACTGAGTCTGTGGAAAAACGACAATATTCATGTTGTTTCCGTAGATGATGTCTATTATGCTTCGGCAAGTGAAAAGGTAACCGAAGTGTTCACACGGCGAGATCGTTATACTGTACATGCGAGCATTACAGATTTTCAGGCGTTGTTGCCGGATGATTATTTTTTCCGTTGCCATCGTTCTTATATTGTCAATGTGAGCAAAATTCGTGAGATCGTTCCGTGGTTTAACAGCACGTATTTGCTGCGCTTACATGATCTGAATGATGAAGTGCCGGTCAGTCGCAGTAAAGTGAAAGAATTTCGGCAACTCATGCACATATAAATGCATTTCATTCCGACATAAAGCATCTCATTCCATTTCCGTTATGCTGCAAAGACGACGAGGGTATACTAGGTCCATAGAGAATTCTCCTCAAATCCATTACACATTGCAGTTATGACGGAAAGGAACGTCCATTATGAAAACATTATCTGCTCACACATCCACCACACGTTCGGGAGCGGAGGCACCTGCGGTTAATCGCTGGCTGATCGTTCTCGGCACGATTATTGTACAGATGGGACTGGGAACGATTTATACATGGAGCCTGTTTAACCAGCCGCTCGTTGATAAATTTGGCTGGCAGCTTAGCTCGGTAGCGATTACTTTCTCCATTACAAGCTTTGCGCTCGCTTTTGCAACGTTATTTTCGGGAAAATTACAGGAAAAATGGGGCATTCGTCGCCTGATTGGGACAGCCGGTATCGTGCTTGGACTCGGCTTGATGATGAGTTCACAAGTATCTTCACTGCCGCTTCTGTATTTGCTCGCAGGCGTCGTCGTCGGTTTTGCCGATGGTACAGCATATATGACATCGCTGTCTAACCTGATCAAATGGTTTCCAGAGCGTAAAGGTCTGATCTCCGGTATTTCGGTTGGTGCGTATGGTACAGGCAGTCTGCTGTTCAAATATATTAATGGCTCGCTGATCGGTTCGGTTGGCGTATCGATGGCATTTCTATACTGGGGTGTGATCGTGTTGCTGATGATCGTGGTTGGTTCACGGTTGATCAAGGAAGCTGTCGTAAGTGAAGCGCCAGCAATGAACACGGCTAAAGTAAATACATCCGCTACGGAAGCAGCACTTAACGGCACGGATCAGCCAGCACGAAATGGTGCAGCACCGACGACCGCTGCTATAGTCCATAACTATACCGTTAAACAAATGCTCAAAACAAAACAAGCGTATCTGCTGTTCATTATGTTCTTCACCGCTTGTATGAGCGGTCTGTATTTAATCGGTATCGTCAAAGATATCGGTGTCCAGCTGGCAGGGCTTGATCTAGCCACAGCAGCGAATGCCGTAGCGATGATCGCGATTTTCAACACGGTTGGTCGTATCATTCTGGGTGCGCTATCGGATAAAGTGGGACGACTCAAAGTGTTATGCGGTACATTCCTGGTCACTGCGATCGCAGTAGCAGTATTAAGCTTTGTGCCATTAACATTTGGTATCTTCTTTGCAGCTGTAGCAGCGATTGCGTTTTGCTTTGGCGGTAATATTACCGTATTCCCAGCCATTGTGAGTGATTTCTTCGGTCTGAAAAATCATGGTAAAAACTATGGCGTGATCTATCAAGGTTTTGGTATCGGTGCACTGGCTGGTGCATTCATCGCTGCCTGGATGGGCGGCTTCAAGCCAACCTTTATCGTGATTGGTATTTTATGTCTGATCTCGTTCTTGATTGCGATGATGATCAAACCGCCAGTCTATGGCGAGCGTGAACAACAGGCCAATGAAGCTACACCTGCAAAATGGAAAGCGAATCCGCATACGGTACGTTAATGATAGGCTGAACTTTCCGTCATACTGCCAATGTGACTGTGTACTATAAATGGATGACTAGTATAGAAATTACATGAAGAATGTTAAAAGAATAGCCAGAACCATAGTAAAAGAAATGATCAAAGAAAATGTAAACTTACAAAATCTAAAATCCCTGTCCATGATCATGATGGCAGGGATTTTGTTTGAAATGGCTCTTTTTATACCGATCGGTGCGTAGTGTTATAACGATTATTCAGTCGACGCACATGTATATTTTTCAACGACCGCTCCACTATCTTTAATCGCTAAACGCTCGTTCAATGATCCAGTAAGTCCGAAATCACCGTGCTATATTCAAAACTACCATGCTATAGCACCATATATTATTGAAACCAGTAGCTTTAACTTTCTAATATGCTGGCATATACGGGCATAGGAAAGGTATAATGGAAAAGAATATTAAATTACAAATATTGGTTATTTAGCAATGGATTATCCTTCTGTTTATACCGGTCATTAATGCCGAACGATGCAGAGGAGATTGCTAATCATCGATAGTTTTATGCAGATGCCGGAGCGTTCAGACTATGCATGTACACCGATTCCACGCCAGTGAAGGAGGAGCACGCCGTATGAACCAGAATCAGAACCAGATTCGATTATGTACACGTCGACAATGGACAGCACAACATATCGTGGATCGATTATCGAGTGAAGAAAGTCTCTCGATAGTGCCTGTGCACGATCAGCAAAAGGGGCAGGAAGTAGACGAGTATTATTCGTTTGTGATGAACGACGGACTAACGATGATCTATGTGGTCGTTGATCGTGCCACCAGTTTACCTTATATCGTATTACATGGGCCTTTATCTGCACAGAGTGCCTGGCTGCTCAATATGCTCCGTGTGACAGAAGATATTGGAACGATTCAACAGTATTGCCGTGAAGCCGAACATGCAGAGGACAAAATTGATGCGATTTGCCGCCTCGGTATTGCGGCTTATTTTGATGAAGCTCAGCCGGAGATCGTGGATACATTCAAACAGTATATGCGTGATGGGGATGCACGGGTGCGTCAGTCGGCGATTTTTGCGACCAGCTTTATCGGTTGGCCGGAGTTTGAACCGTTGTTACAGATCGCGATGGAGCGTGACCCGGATACACGTGTGTCCGCTATCGCTGAAAGTGCAATTCGTATTATGCGCGAGAGTGACTGGGGCGATACACCATCCTCGCAAACTCGTTCATAATTAACGTTTTCTTTTTGAAAAGGATGGGAATTCCGCATATTTGCGATGCAAACTACAATTATTTTCATAAATAGTTGTAGTTTGTATCAAATGCAATTACAAGTGTTTCATTTTATGCTAGAATGGCTGTAACAACGGCTGTACCTATCTTTGTAAGCCACCGGCAATTTTGCCGACCGCTTCTTACATGTATAGCCCTATATTTTTGCCGGTCCGCAGTACCCAATGCTGTAAACCGCGATAAGTGAGGTGGAAATGATGAGCAAACCGGTGAACAGGCAGACCCTTCCCCGCAACGAGAAACTTGCCAGTACATATCAGATCCGCCGGACGTTATCGGTCAGCGAGCTGTCGATCATTTATGTGGCAAGACATATGGAGCATGGAACATTGCATGTGATTAAAGAGTTTTTCCCGTCCGCACTTGCAAGACGTAGTCGAGATCGATGTACCGTGGAATGCAATGGCAGTCATTTGCAATCTAAATTTGCTGATATGATGCAGACCTTCCGACAGGAAGGAGAAATATTGAGCAAGGTGAATCATCCGGGCATCGTTCGCTATGAATCGGAATTTGAGCAGCATGGTACGGCATATCTGGTGTTGCAATATTATCGGGGCATGACATTAGATCATTATGTTCGTGAGCATCCGCATGAACTGGATGCCGGATTTTTGAAACGACGTTTGTTTCCAATTATCGATGCGCTTCAATACATACATCATCTTGGTTACATTCATCGCGATGTGAAGCCAAGCAATATTATGTTAACAGAAGACGGACGAACATTACTGCTAGATTTTGGGTCGGCGGTGCGATATGAGCAACGAACGCATCCTATTTTGACGACAGCCGGGTATTCGCCGATTGAATTTTATTCCGGTCGTTCTGTGCAAGGACCGGTTTCAGATATTTACAGTCTGGCGGCAACGTTTTACTTCTGTTGTCGTGGTCAGGCACCGGTCGACGTACCCAAACGTCTGTTTAACGATACATTGGAGAAGCTGGGTACGAATGGAGTCGCTTCGCCTATTATGGCACGAGTCATTCACTGGGGGCTGGCGGTGTCGGCAGATAAGCGCTGTGCTTCATTAAAATGGTTCAAAATTGCGATGCAGGCTGAACGTTTCTGGAAGCGGAATTTGGTACTCACGCGCAAAAGAAAAAGACAGCGAGCAAGCTCTGCTGTACAACTACTGCAAGATGAGATCGGCCCATCCAGCGAAACGGCTAACGGGAAGCAAAGCGAATCGGAAGCAGCACAATATTCATTAAAATGAATAGGCCTGACATAGTTTCAAGCTCTACCTGCCAATCAAGCTTCAGATGCTAAATAAGTTTCACATGCTAAATAAGCTTCACATGCTAAATAAGCTTCACATGCAAAAACCACATCATCTTGATGTGGTTTTTTTGTCGATCCATCCAAACTGGATTCCGCTCAAGCGATGATCTGCTTCAGTTACAGACATGCGCAATCATGTACATGCGACGACATTTGGTCTCTTGTTTATGTAAAAAATTGTTGATTACTGACATGGAAAAATGGACATAAGCAGTGACTTATCTAAAAATAGAACTATTTTTAACAGGGTATAGAGTGGACATAAAAATAGTCCAAAAGTTTCGGTGAAATTTTGTAAGAAAGTAATGAGATAAAAGTAAACGAAGTTGATACCTAAAAATAATTTATTTAATTTTATAAATCGACGCGTGGCAGAAAGCTTTAGCGCCTTAATGAACTACATAATCATCCAAATTAAAACACGAACATACTTTCCCAATTTAGGTCTATAGTCTGTTTAAGAAGATATGACAATAATTTTACATTTTCAGGTTGAAAATTTGAGAATTAGAACTATTATTACAGAATTTCGGTATAAATAGGACAAAACAGGACTAAATTGAAACGCTTCGACAAGAGTTCGCAACATTTCCTAGTGCTCGTTTCCTATAAAAAAGACGAAATTCAAAAAATTGACAAGTAACCCTGTCCATATTGTATGATGTGTTTTGTAACTCGGAGGTAAGCAAACGCAAACGATAGCAAATGATAATAAAGCTGCACATACAGCAAGTTATCCGTAATGTACACATTTAATTTTGCAACTCCGTGTATGACCGTTTATACATAGCATGCAGGTGAGAAGGGGAGGAATAGCGGTGGATATTATTAACCAGACCAACCGTACGATGCTCTTTGAGGAGATTAACCCGGAAAAGCTTGATTTAATCACACTCGTAGGAGACGTTCGCGGAATCGACAGTTTAAGTGATGATAAAATTAGGGAAATTAATCAGCATCTATTAGTGCGTAGCTTTGATGAATTTTTGAATCGTTTCACCCCGACTGTATATTCGTTTTTTAATGCGGCGAATCAAAAGGTCGTGTACACATTGAAAAAACCGGAAGGCATTGCCGATGATTGCATTTCTGAGATTCGGATCGATCAAAATAATGATTTTCTGAAAATGCTATTTACGCTCATCGATACGAAACGCAGTCAGGGGATTACGAATGTAGATTTCAAATTCGAAAATCTACTCGATATGATCTCACCGAAAAAGGTAATGGATGACATTCGTCAGGTGCGTAAAGAAATTCATTACATGTACGGTCAGTATGATGGATTGGACGAAGGCGATCCTAAGAAGCTAGAAATGGGCGATAAGCTCAATCAAATGTTCGAGGAAGCGAGCCTGAACTACAATAACGTGATGGCGATGTTGCCGCTAGCGATTGAAGACATCAAAACACGCCTGCTGCTAGGCGGTTCACAGGATGATCAGCAAGCAGAGGAGTTCCGCATCGGTATGCTGAAGATTGGCGATGGCGGTGAACTGCAAATCGTAGAAGCACCGAAAGCAGATACGACGGAGCTGATGCTCCTGGACGACAATAGCACGAACGAACTGATTGCTGTGTTTGAAGAAGATTATGAAAGTGTGAGCGAGACACCATCGATGTATGTGAAAGATCTGGTCGTGCGTACATTCTGTCCGCTGCCTGCGGTCAACACAGAAGTTGACACCGAGCTGGAAGTGCAAAATTACAATACGTATCTGGAATTTTACAAAACCGCAAAGGATGAATTTGTAAAAGCGGTCAAGCCACTGGTAGAGAAACTGCTCGGTGTGAAAATGTTCTTCGACCAGTATGCCACAAAAAATCGCGGGATGGCACCAACGCTGCTCGTTACGAACACCAAGCTGGATCTGCTGGTGAAAAGTACCCATGCGCCGCGTCTGGAAACGTATTTGAATACTGTTAACTCTAAAAATGATTTTACCGATACGGTCTGGTTTGGCATTGTGCCGTCGATCGAGCTGGAAACATCCAACAATGTGCGTGTTAGCCGCGCTCGTTTCAAAGGCACCGAGAAATCGCTGCGTCAGGATGGCAATACGCTCGAATCGCTATCGATGCTATTGCAAATCGTTAAAAATTACAAAGTGCAGCTATTCTTTAACTTTGAATCCGGTGAAGAAACGACATTTAACCATGTCGCTACATCCGGCATCGACAACTTTATCGACAAATGCACACCGCTGCTGCGTCAGGATTACAGTGAATTTGCGATTCCGTGTCTGCCGAACTTTACGATCATTCCAAAAGACAAATCCGGTGTGATTATCGATAGTCGTATGATGCGTACCGAGTCGGGTGTTGAACTGTCACGTGAGAAAGAAGATATTTTGAAGCTGTGGATCGAGGGCGTTTATGTCGGTGCCGCTTATGTGGCTGCTGGTTTGACGGCGGCTTATCAGTGCCCGGAATATTTGAAAGAGCATTTCAAGCAGGTGCAGCGTGATGCACCAGGCGTGCGTTTCGATATCGAATCCGGCGATAACAGCCTGCGTTTCGTCACGACGATGGCGAAAGAAATTACCGGCTTTACGAATAGCATCAAAGATTCGATTAACCGCAAAAATTTCGGCTTTGTATTTTCGTCGGAAAATGCGCAGCTGCTCGGCAAAGACATTCGCCGTATTACCGTATACAAAGCAAGAAGTCTGGCAATGTCGGAAGATGGGTTCGATTCCATTTACAAAACGCTAGTTAGCACGTATGTAGAACGCATTTTGCGTTTCCAGACGAGCGATTTCAAATACGAAAATATCGTTAAGTTTTTTAGCAACAATCCAAGCAGTCAAAAAAGCCGCTGGCTCGGCGCCAAAGGTTCGGTCAATTCGATCGTACAAGATGGCGACGATCTCAACTACCTGATCGATGAAAAGAATAATCTGTGCAATATCGATCTGATGTTTAACGGCAATGTGAAAAATCTGGAAGTTACGATTACGAAAGCAACTAGCGCTGCTCGCGCGTAAAGCGGCAGCTGGTCTGGCACACAGCAGAAGGAAGTACCGGCAGGGAACGCCGCAACGTTAGGACGGATGATCGTCTGGCTTCCCTGCCACCTGCTGTACCCCGTTTCCTTTGAACCGATGGAAAAGGGAATGCCGACCGTACTGTACATAACTCATTATGATAAAAATGATGATAACAACGAGCTGACGACAAAAATAGAAAGAAAGCTGAACGTTCTAGTGCAATGGATAACAGTTGCCAGAACAGCCGCTACCTGAAGTGTAATCTCCCCGTCGTCACCGGGCTTTATGTACAGCGGCAAGGTATGTTGGGAACGGCTCCACAGGCTCTGTTCCTTTACATAAAAAATAAAAAAGTACTTATTCCAAGGAGGAACACAAATGGGTTTCACACTCAAAGTAGAAGGCGCAGAAACAATCGAGCTTGGTCTGGATAACATCCAAACAGTCGTATATGACACGGATACACCGGATGATTCCAACGCACGCTCTACCGATGTAGGTTCCACACTGCGGATCACTGGTAAAATTTTGACCGCTACCGATGGTGACAAAGCCGACGACACGATGAAGCTGGCAACCTGGTCACTCGTGCCTGCTGAAAAAGCAGACTGCTATCGTAAAGTGACACTGGAAGTCATTTCCGCTGATCAAGTCGTGCGCAAAATCTATTTCCCGAACGCCTTTGTTGTCGATTACAACGAGCGTTTTGGTGATGTAGAAGGCGTCGGTCAGTTCAGTCTATTTATCAAGCAAAAGAAAGACAAAACCGAGCTTGCCAAAATCGAGGGCGGTTATTCTAGCTAATAATCGGTACAAAGGAGCCGTGCAGCTGCGCGGCTCTATCCTCTACTCCAGTGCAAAGAAGGTGAGTCGCCCATGAGCAATTCGATCAGCAATTGGTATCACATACTCGGTATCACGCCACAGGCAGATGCCGCGCAAATTAAGCAGGCGTACCGCAAATTAGCTAAGCAATATCATCCTGATCGCAATCAGGGAAGTGCCGCAGCAGAACAGCGATTTAAGCAGATTCAGCAAGCCTATGAAACACTGGGTGATGAACAGAGTCGCAAGCGATATGATGAGTCACTACAAAGTAAGACTTCAGAATCGCGTCAGTCTAACACAACTACGGCTAGTCACGAACGTTCCGGTACAATGGCACGTCCCGACTTCGATCCGCGCAATGTACAGGCGCAGTTTGAACGCTTTTTTGGCTTTAACGCGAATGGACAGAAAAAAGAAGACACCGATCGCAAAACAAGCAAAAATCCACTGGACACGTCAACAATCTTTGACCGATATTTTGGGCCGCGTCCATGAAAATCCGTCTTGCAATGGAGGTTGTACATATATGAAATCCGAGAGAACTACAGCATTATGGAGTGTCGATATTGCTATTGCTCTCCTGTCGGTAGCGACACTGATCTACGTGTTTACGACGCCTTCGATTGTACTCCGAATACTTGTTGTACTGATGGTCATGACAGCGATCGGCTGGTTTATTTATGATCGCTGGGTCAAAGACAAGCATGAGGTAGCGGTCTATGAACCGATCCGCGAAATTATTCTCATTGATGAATTTGGCGAACGCATCAAAGGCTGGGATATTATCGGCGAAACGAGCATGTTAATCGGCAAAAATACGCGCCACAACCGGGTCGATATCGATCTGTCTGGCAGCGATTATGCGTCACTCGTCAGCAGCCAGCATGCTGTGTTGAATTGTGTGAATGGTCTCTGGTATGTGGAAGATGCCGATTCGAGCAACGGAACAGGCATTCGTCCGGCAACCGAGAACAAATCCAATAAAATCGAAATTGGGCGTCCTTATCCGATTGGACCAGGGGATGTTTTATATATTGCGAACACAAGATTGCTCGTAAATTGAGACTGGGAGATGACAACGATGAGTTTAACAAGATGCCCCAATGGCCATATGTTCAGCACAAGAAGACATGGTAGCACTTGCCCGTATTGCAACACCGTCGTCGCGATGGAAACCGGAACGGGTGGAGCGCGCCCAGCGATTCGCATTCACGAGGAAGAGGAGAAGACGATGCCTTATCTGGGCGAAACCGTCGGTATTCATCCGGTTACCGGTTGGCTCGTCTGTATTGAAGGTCCACAGCTCGGTCAAGATTACCGGATTATGGCGGAAAAGAATTTTATCGGACGTTCGGAAGAAATGCATATCCGTATTATTGGCGATAATGCCATCTCTCGTCGCAACCATGCGGTAATCGTATACGATCCGAAAAAGCGCAATTTCTACCTGCTTCCAGGTGACGCTTCCGGTCTCGCCTATCATAACAATGAAGCGGTATATTCGCCGGTAGAGCTGAATCCGTATGATGTGTTACAGCTCGGTCACAGTAAGTTTATTTTCATTCCGCTATGCGGCGCCCATTTTGAATGGGAAAATAACGCTCTCGTTGCTGAATAGGAGGGCTAGCTTATGAGTGCAATGGCAACACCTTATATTGTGTTTGTTTGTGCTTGCGCCATTCTGGCTGGATTACTGTGGCTGCGTCAGCGGCTGGTGCTACAAACGACAGGCATATCGCTCTATGTGAACGATACGGGCTTGCCGATGGATCGCGTGCAGATCGGTAACGGTCAGACGATAGGTACACGTCCAGAGCAGGATGATTATTTTGCCAGTCAGACGACATCGGTTGGAACATTAGCTGTACTCGCAGATGGGATCAGCGGTCTCGATCATGGCCGGATGGCTAGCACGCTGGCAGTGACTACGTTTATGCAAGATTATGAGCAGGTAAAAGAATATCGCCAGATTCCGGATTATATGGAGGAAGCGGCATTTGCCAGCAACCGTGAGATTGTGCAGCAACTTAAAGGTAATCACGGTGGTACGACACTGGCAGCAGTTGTCATTACCGGACGGCATCTGTACTGGGGCGCTGTGGGCGATAGCATCATTACGATCTTCCGCAACAGCAGCTTTATTCGGGTCAACTCGATGCACACATTCGGCGCAGCCGTTTTACAGCAAAAAGTACTGTCCGGTGAAATGACACGTCAGCAAGCAGATAGCAGTCCACAGCGTAAACAGCTGGTGAATTACCTCGGTTATGAAGGTTTTGATCATATGGAAATTTGCGATACGCCGTTTGTGCTGCGTCCGGGGGATAAAGTGCTGCTGTGCAGTGACGGCATTTATGATGCGCTGACCGAAGTGGAGCTGGAAGCGATTTTGAAGGCAGAACAGACGCCGCAGGATGCAGCGGATCGGATCATCGAAAGCATTCAACAAAAACAGCTGAAGCACCAGGATAATGCGACAGTGATCATTATGGAGCATGGCCTGAGCGGGAGGTAGTCAATGAGAAGAGAAAACAGTGATGTAAAGACAGCTTTCGTCTCGGAGGCAGGCTCTTTGCTCGATAATCGCGATTATTTTGCCTATACCGAACTGGATGATCGCGCCTGTTATGTGATCGCGGATGGGCTGGATGAAGATGACCAGCAGCGTAGCGCGGAGATGGCGGCGAAGATCATTTTAGAAAATTTTATGGAAAAGCCGAGTTTGTCACGCTGGCGTATTCGCCGCTGGCTTAAAGAAGCGCATGAAACGCTCAAATTTGAAAGCCGCCGCATGCGTTTGAAAGCAAGTCTACTGGTGATCGTGACCGACTATACGAAATATGTATGTGCATCCAGCGGTAATGCAAGATTGCTTCATCTGCGCAACGGTCGGTTGCTGGTGAAAAGTCATGATCAAAGTCTGGCACAGCTGATGGCAGATCGTGGCAAGCTGGCACCGGATAAAGTGTACCATCATGAGGAAAGCAGTAATCTGATGGAATATATCGGCAAACCGGAGCAATTCGGCATGTCTTTTATCCGCAAAACACGCATGATGGACGGCGATGTATTGCTGCTAACGACAGCAGGGCTGTGGAAAGGGCTAGATCAAACGGAGATTGCCGATGCGCTGTCCGAATCACAGGACCCGCAGACATTCGCCGACACGCTGGAAGATGTGCTGCTGAGCAAACAGGCGTATCACTATGACAACTATACCGCCGCAGCCCTTTACATAAACAAGGTATACCAGGATGACCCGAAAAAGAAAATGCGTATCATTCGCCGCATTCTGATTGCGGCACTTGTATTTTTGGTACTCGGTGGCGGCATATGGTGGGCGACGTATCGCAGCATCGAACGTAAAGCCGAAGCTGCTGCTAATCTGGTCGAATATCAACAGACAGGCGATCAATACACCCAGCAGGGCGATTATGAAAAAGCGCTTAAATCGTACAGTGAAGCGCGTAACGCTGCGATCAAAATTCGCGACCGCCTGCATAAAGCTACACTGAGCGACAAAATGAAGATCGCCCAATCGCTCGTCGACGGCGATGGCTATTTGAAGCAAAAAGAATACGATCAAGCAATCACCAGCTACAAAGCCGCCCGTCAGCAAGCCGAGAACTACCCGATCTTCAGCGAAGCCGATATCCAAAAGCGATTGGATCAGACTCAAGCGTTCGAAAGCGTCAACGAAACCGTACAGCAAGCCGATCTCAAATTCCAGTCCGGCGAATACAGTGCCGCCAAAAAGTTATACGAACAGGCGAATAAAGAGGCAACACAGGTCGCCTACACCGACGCGCAAAAGGACGTCACGACCAAATTGAACGACACGCAGGCGAAGCTGGACGAAATTCAACAGCAAACCCAGGAACTGCGTGCCGAAAAACAAGAAAAACGCGGCGACAAAGCACTTGACGCTGGCAACTACGAACTTGCCGTCACCGCTTATGATGATGCACAGGGCATTTATCAGGATATCGACAAACTTGAAAAAGTGCTGTCTATCGAACGCAAAATTAGCAAAGTCCAGGAACAACAGGACAAACGCGCCGAAGCCGCCATTGCCGCCCAAAACCAGGCAGCCCAGCAAAACGCCGCCATGAACAACATGCTACCACCAGCTACAAGTGCTAACGAAACAACCGGCACCCTAAACGGCACAGGCACAACCGCAACGAGCCAGGGTACAACCAAACCCGTTCCCGAGTCCCAATCAACCGACTCCCCCGGCATCACCGACAGCGGCGTAGCCAACGGCTCGTAAGAAAATAAAATGAACATAAAGTGAATAGTCACAGTCTCAGTCACAGTCTCAATCTCAGTCACAGTCTCAATCTCAGTCAAAAAAATCATCTTCCTATTGCTAAAACAACTGATTCAAACATCCAAAAACCAAAAAGTTCATCAAAACCATCTCTAAAACTAGAAAACGAGACAACATCTTCAAATCCAGACCTTCGTCCTTACATTGATCAAAACAGTCCCATTTCACATCAGAAAAGTCGCAGGTAAGCGTAAACCTAACCAAAAGAAGCTGTATCCAATAGCACGCAGAGTAGCTTTAGTACCAAACTCACTAAAATGAAAGCCACAAAAAATTTAGACCTGTTTCCATTAAACAATCAAAATAAACAACCAAAATAAACAATCGATAAACTCAAAATTTCGATCCAATATCCAACTCTCTAATCCGTAATCTTTAATCTGTAATCTTTAATAAATTCAAAAAAATCATCTTTCCAAAGCCCTTGACCGTGCCCTTAAAACTGCTGCCCCACCCCAAGCCTTTGGAAACTGAATATGGCGCATATGCATGGAGCGGAGGGAAGGGAATTGGGAAAAAGGACGATTTCTAGTGTTTGTGATCTTCAAACACGGGGTCCAATGAAAAGTGATTTTTGCGAAAGCAAAATATCTTACTGCTTTGGAGGTGCGAGAATCTACATTTTATCCTAATCCGTAGATTCTCGTACCTCCACTGAGACCGTTTCCCAATCCCTTCCCGGAGCGGTCCCCAGCATATCAGCGCCAACCCATGTCATTCCCAAAGGAGCACTCCTCAATGAAACGCCAGCTGCAATCCATCATGCATGACCGTATTCAACGCTTAACCCAACTGGATGATCGCCGACTGATGCGTCAACTCGTCAATGACTTTTTAATCGACATGGTTGACCATCAAGAGCAAATGCTAAACCGCCTGGAGCAGCGCGTTCTGGACGAAAGCCGCACCGTTAGCGATCAATACGATATTTATGGCACCGTCTGCCGACAGGAAGACTGGGATAGTGCACGCACATTTTTATATCCGGTACTACCGGAAGATGTGCAGCAGCAACATTTGAATATGCGTCAGTTGCTATCCGCTGGCACAGCAGAAGGCGCTGCTACGGTAACAGCTGAACAGCGTTTATGTCGATTGTTTCTGGAAATGGATACGACACAGGTGCAACGACTGGCGCGTAGCGGACGGATGTTCCGGGCGGTTGTCACGACCAATGTCGGTCAGTATGACGTTCATACGCTAGTACGCCCGGCTTACGATTATGCCGCGCAAGTGGAACATCTGTATGCTAGTTTCCAGTTAAGCGGATTGAGCTGGAAAACGGTCTACCATCCGTATTTGTATAAATTTGTCGATGTGTTATTGCAGCACTGGGAAGTGCAGCCGACGCCGGAAGAACAAATCGTATCGATTACGGTCGATATGGAAGAATTTCAATCGTATCAGCGTCCCGGCTGGATTCCCGTATGGAATGTACAGCAACTGCGGATCAAAAGTACAGGCTTCCCGATGCCTGCGCTGGATCGTATTCATTATGAACATCTGATCACGCTCCAACGTTACGGTACAGAACATGGATATGCAGTGGATGCGTCTGCTGAAGATATCCGGTATATCAAGCGTGGAGCACACGATATGACAATTGTATCGACAGAAGAACGATCCGGTTTCTGGCAGGTGCTACAAATTCATCGTCCGGATGAAGCGAGCGATGTGTACCGTCCCTATCCGCTACTACACAATGCGTATGCGGATCGGTTCGCCCATCATTATGGCGAGCGGCAATCCTTACCTATACGGACGCGCGGAGAACTGGAACGACTCGTGCATATGCTTGTTCATGCCCGCGGTGTAGAACTGGTCGATGTACAAACGGAAACAAGTTCGTCTGCATCGGCATCCCTATCGCCATCTAGCGAATCGCACGTGTTAGATTGGAATGAGTTTCTCGGTGATCATATTCGCCCGGATGCGCATCGTCCGCTGCTCACGCTCTCTTTTCGCCAGCAGCAAGCGCAGGCTTTGCCAGCTTTTTTGCAGCAGGATCAGCTTCAATATGTGATCGCTGAACTTCAGCGTCGCTTGCCTGAATATCGGTGCAAAGGGGTGTGGACATGAATTATATTTGGGATTTGCTCATACGTGCGCGGGAAAAAGGCATACCTGAATCGTCGATTACTTTTGTGCCTGCACAGCGTTATTCGCCGTATATGGAACTGAGTCTAAATGAATTGAATACGACTGAGATTGGGCAGCAGGTAGAGCTGAATCCGTATTATCGGTTTGAGACATTGTTCAAAAACTGGTTTCATCCCGATGTGCAAGAAGATGCAGAGCTGCGTGCGGTACTATTTGATATCGTAATCCACTTTCTCGCCCAGATGGATATGTATGAAGGGATGACCAGACGAGAGTACGAAATTCGCTTTTTGCTGCAAGATCTGGAACAGGGTGTATTGGGACCAGAAGTCGCGCAGCATCTGGCGCTACTGAATCGGGATGAACAGGAACAGCTGGGTGAGCAATTGCTGCGGCTACATGAAACAGGAGAGCCGATTGCGCTGCTCCGTCAGCTGCTCCGGCGCTGGTTTCCACGCTCGCTTATTTATGTCAATCGGGAGGAGCGACAGGAGATGCTCGTCTATATCGGTCAACCGGACCATGACAGAAATCGCGCCAGAGTGAATATACTGCTGTTGCTGTTTATACCGATTTGGTTTGATGTTCGGATGTACTGGGCGCATCATTTTGGGTTGGTCGGTACGGATGAGACGATGAAGATCGATAGTATTGCTCTGTATTGATCGTGCATCAAAAGGACAGAACATCATAATGTTGCTCAACAGGCAGGGATATACAGACAACGAAAGGATGATCGCACATGAACAAAACGTATTCTTACCGGCTGCATAATCATCCGCTGGAGCGTCAGAGCAGCAAAGGTCAAGCTCGCTTTACCCGGGACGAGTTGGAAGAAATGACGACTTTTGAACTGCGTAATATTTGTTATAAGGAGCGATTGGTTGAAGGCATCGCCGGTACGCTGGATCGGGAGGAATTGATTCGCACAATTCTTAAATTCCGCGGCATGCAGCATACGCTGCGTATCGAGCACCATCGCAAAGGTGGATTCCAACGCATCGTATCCGTATTGGGACGCTACTTGAATGCGCAAAAGCCGGATCACGGCAGCATTCGTGTACCTGCTCGCATCGTACTGTATCAGGGCATCCGACTTGGTTTGCTGGACAACTATATTATCGAAGCAGGTCCCGGTCTGGGCGAGAATGTGCTGCTCGTGAACGATAATGGTGAGCTATGCGGTATTTTGAATGTGAAAGGACAGGAAGACGATCCAAGCAAATATTTGCTAACCGCACCGAGTCACTGGGAATATCGCATGACAGCGAACCAGAATTATAGTCTGTATTTTACACGCAGACAGGATTCGGATTATTTGTACCATGCGTATTATAGCGATCGCCCGCTTATTCCTGCCAATTTGCATTATTATCGTGTACCGGTAGCAGAGCTGGAAATACGAATACCGGAGCCGACCGATACCGTGCTGGCGATCGATTTTGGTACGTCCAATACGACAGCAGGAGCTTATCTGGGCAGTGGTTATGGTTCAGCAGTACAGCAGGAAGAACATGGACTGCGTAATCAGGATCGACTGTTTGGACAAAATACCCCTTATCGTAAACGTAACGAGATCAACTATGTCGTGTTTCCGAATGTGACCGACAAGCAGGAGCAATGGCTGGAACTGCTGCCGACACTGGCTGCGGCAGCCGATTGTGCCGATGCCGACAATGTGCGGATGGTGTACGGCTATGATGCGCTGGCTTACATTCAGCGTAACGGACATAATAGCCGTGCAACCGTCTTTCGTGGCATGAAGCGCTGGGTGAACGATTACGAACGCACCGAAGAACTGATGGATGCGGCAGGCAATACGGCGTATTTGAGTCGCGGCGATATTTTAAAAGGATACATGTCCTATGTAGTAGAAACCGCAGAGCAGCAATTCAAATGCCGCTTTACCCATCTGCATATTTCCAGTCCGGTCAAACTAAAAACCCAGTTTCTCGATATGTTCACCCGTCTGCTGCCAGAATATACGATTGAAACCGAAGATGCGCTTGATGAAGGCATGTCTGTGCTCTACAACACGATTGCTGATCAGATCGATAAAGGAACGTATGTGGACGGTGAGGAATATCAGGCACTGGTCATTGACTGCGGCGGCGGTACGACCGATCTTAGCTCATGTCGATTCAGTATCCATGAAGGCCGCATTTCATATGGTCTGGACATTCACACCAGTTATGAAAATGGCGATACAAACTTCGGCGGCAACAATATTACATATCGCATTATGCAGTGGATGAAGATCGTCTTTGCCGAATGGTATAGCGGTCAGCAGCGCCGAATCGATATGGATGCACTGATTGATATTCCGGGTGCAGAGCTATTCCGATATGTGGACGAATACGGCATTCGCGCTGTATATGAGGGCATGGAAGCACGCTATCTGGAAGCGGAAAAGATCATTCCGACCAAATATCGCGATTATGAACAGCGCAGCCGTGATGAGTATCAGCGTGTGCGCGGTAACTTTTACTTTCTATGGGCGATGGCGGATCAGATGAAGCAGGAGTTTTTTCGCAAAACGGGCATTTTACGCAGTCGTTTTCACGATGATAGCGAGATGACGATGGACAGCGATATTAAAACTACGCGCGTTGATCGCTGGTTTCTATCGGTAGCGGAGTCCGACGGACGATTGCGCAATGAGTATCGTCCGCCAGATGTCGTATTCAATATCCGTGAGATTAATCAGCTGATCAAAGCAGATATTTATGAGATTGTACGCAAGTTTTTGGATGAATTTTATCAGGATGGACGATTGCAGGATTTCTCGATTATTAAATTGACCGGACAATCGTGCCGAATCGATGTGTTCCGTGAAGCGCTAAAGGAATTTGTACCGGGACGCAGCATCGAATTTCGCCAGAAAACGAAGGAAAACAGTCAGGTTCCCGATCTGAAACTTGCCTGCCTGCGCGGTGCGATTCGCTATTTAAACGCGAAGAAGATTGGAATGATCAAGCCTGTCCTGACAAACGAAATACCGGCGATTCCGTATTCGGTCACCGCCTCTACCCATACACGTCAGGAGATGACATTGATTCGCAGTTTGGAGCGCGGACGTACATTTGGCAATGTGTCCAGACCACAGCATACGACCGAAATTGAATTTCTCGTGTGGGCAGACGATGGCAGCTTACGTCACCGCTATGTGCATAAAGGCTGGGCAGACAGCTTCCGTCCGGTCATATATGAGCAAATCGAAGCGCTGTATGGCGCGTACATCATTCAGGATGAGACAGACAGTATTAGCAATGGAGAAACGAAGTTTTTTGTATTTGCTGGTGAACAGCGCTGGGGCTTTCATGTCGTGCCGGTGATGCGCGATAACGAGCAGCTTTATGTGGCGGATCGTCAATTTTTCGCTTTTGAAAACGATCTGTCAGAGCTGGATTTCTTTGACGGTACGAAGTAATAGTGACCGGGTCTAGCTGGGGCGTGTACGCAAACTATTTTTGCTGGTGCAGATACGACTCCTACTT
Organism: Paenibacillus wenxiniae; assembly: GCF_039822605.1. Classification (NCBI taxonomy): domain Bacteria; kingdom Bacillati; phylum Bacillota; class Bacilli; order Caryophanales; family Paenibacillaceae; genus Paenibacillus; species Paenibacillus wenxiniae. The sequence continues at coordinate 21,000 of NZ_JBCGUH010000014.1, read as the reverse complement.
ACACGTATACGAGTTTACGGACACGCCATAGTACCTGATTCGAGACTGGTACGAGATCAATTTCAACTGTAACTCGGCTTCAAGCTCTGAATCCTATTCATGCCAACACATCTGTTGAATCATAAGAATCCGAACGAAAGGAGGTGGTGCAGTGTTTACGTATATTCAACCCCGATTTGAAAAAGGACGTGTGCTCAAAACCGAAATGTTAGAGCAGATGCGCGATTATCCGCTTGTACTAACAAATATCGAATACGAGCAATATAGCGATGGCATCCTGAACGGAGCAAACGTAACGGTTGATCCGGCAGAGCTGATCGTCGCGCCCGGTATCGTTAAATTCCGTAATCATCTGTATAGGCTAGAACAGCCGCAACGATTATTTTATGAAGCGACTGAAACCGAGCAAATTTTGCGCATTCGCTTTGAAGATGGAGGTTCGGATCGGGATTTTGACCGATTAACGGGGGTACTCGTATTGGATGAGCAGCAGCCATCGGCAGATGAATTGGAATTAGGACGCTTTAAATTAAAGCAGGGCGCCGTGTTGCGATCAGATTATATGGACTTTGCCGATATGGTGACCGAGTTCAATACGTGGAATCCCGTCTCTGCCTGTTACGCGGGGATCGGTCAACCTACGCTGCGACCGGAAGTGATTCATCGCTTCGCGCGTGAGCTGTTGCAGACAGGCACACAGGATGCGGCGGATTATGCCTTTGCTTTTATGGCCTTAAATACGATGCGAATCGAACGCACTGTACTGGAGCATTATATCGCTGCTCGCAATGGGACTGAACCGGGCAGTGGCAGCAATACTAGACTGCACCGCCAGTTGACCGTCATTTTGCAGGATGCTGCTCGTGGCAAAAGAAACCCGTCACGCTGGGGAAACCGCAGTCCAGGTGGACGTATGATTGTAGATTGACTACCATGCAGCTCGGCTGACAGGACAAGGAGGAATCACCGATGCCATTTGAAGATGAGAAGATTGCTGCCGTATTGAATGAATGGGAAGAGCAACAGCGGAATCATAATATTCTGACCGGACCGGTTGAAGCGGAAGGGAGCGCGTACACGTTTGCGCCGCGTTCCTTTTTTGACAATCGGCTGCATATGTATGTACCGGAATCGTTTAGTTTGATGTCCAAATCGATGCAAAAAGCTAAGTATCCTTATGAAGAGCGTCCAGCGGTTATTTTGACGAATGGACGCTGTGAAGTGGACATTACGTTTCAGCATGTGGATCAGCCGTTACAGGATGACTGGATTCCTGAGCTAGTCGATGGGATGAAGCAGATGATCCGTAATGTACAACCGACCAACGTATTTTATGAGCAAAAGGTTGAACAGGTGAATGGTAAATCAATCGGCTATTTTGACTTTAAAAGCCCGGCACTGGATCAGCCTGCGTACCGATTGATGTTTTATCTGGAGCTGGATGGCGAAACGATCATCGGTGGTTTTAGCTGTCCGTATAAAAGCTATGCTGACTGGCGTCCGCTTATTATACAAATGCTGCATACGATTCGTGCGACTACAACGGAAGGAGGCGAGTGACAATGAGCTTTATGCCCACTTCTTCATCCAAATGGCCAGATTTGTCGACTGGCGAGTTGCCGATGCTGTTTCCGGACATTTTCAGTATTGGTGATCTGGATGTGCAGCCCTACCAGTTTGAACGTATTCTCGATCTGAAGATCGTCAAGCAATTAAATGAACATGTGACGTTTACGCTCAGCGGCATCGTGCCAGAGGAATTGCTGGATCAGTATGTCGAGCATGCCGACGAAAATGAAAAGATTGAAGTGTTTATTACGAATCTGCTGGAAGATGTGTACAGCGAGCGAGAGCGTCTATTTCAAGGGACGGTTACGAATATATCGATCAAAGCGGTACATGGCGTGCGCGAACTGCATATTGAAGCGCAGAGTCTGACGTCCAAGATGGATATTGAGAAAAAGCAGCGCTCGTTCCAGAAAACCGAAGATACATATCGTGATCTGTTCAACCATATAGCTTCTGACTATGCTGAAGCAAAAGTGCTGGACGAGGCGTCTAATGGTCAGTATTTAGGTGAGCTATTTGTGCAAAATAAAGAGACCGACTGGGAATTTCTGAAACGTCTTGCTTCCCGTCTACATGCGCCGCTCATTCCAATGTCGACCCAGCCTGGAATGAAGCTGATGATCGGCGTGCCCGAAGGAGATACGCCCATCACCCTAAACGAATACAATTACACAGTCAAAAAAGATCTGATGGAACATAAGCTTAAAGCGAACAATGATATTCCCGACGATCTGGAAGAATCCAGCATCAGCTATGAAGTGAGCAGCTACGAACTGTTGGAATTGGGCACGCCAGTGCAGTTTCTGAATAAGGTGCTGTATATCGCATCCGCGGAAATCGGCATCGACGATGAGGTACTAATGGGACGTTATATTTTGCGAGATCGTCCAAGCTTTCGCAACCGGATCATCTGGCCGTATGACATGTCAGGCTCTTCCTTGTTTGGCAAAGTGATTGACATTATGAAAGATCAGGTGAAGATCAAGCTGGATATTGATCAAGGTTCCGAAGATAGCGGCGCGATGTGGTTTCCGTATTCGACCGTATATTCGTCACCGGACGGTAGCGGCTGGTATGCGATGCCAGAAGTCAACGATCAGATTCGACTTTATTTTCCGAATGAACGAGAGCAGCACGCTTTTGTCGCCAGCTCGGTCGATCTGAAATCGTCTGACCCGGTCAAGCGCAGCGATCCGGCAGTTAAAAGCATCAGTACCAAATACGGCAAACAGGTTGTGTTTCGCCCGGGAGCGGTTGAGATTATAGCTAACGGCGAATTGTTAATACGGATGACCGATGATGGCGGAATTGAGATTAACAGCAATAAAAAGATCATCATGACCGCTGACGAGGATATCGAGATTACTGGTAAAACAAAGATTATGATCGAAGGCAAAGAAGGCGTCGACTTTGTACAGGGCGGAGCGACCGTCAATATTAAGGACGATGTGCGCCTGACCGGAGGCAAGGTGAATATCGAATGAAATTGCCAACACGGGATGAAGCGATGCAGGAATTTCTGGAACAGCATGTGTTAAATGGTTGGCTGGATGATGTGCCGATCATTGAACACAACTGTGCAGAGCATGAACAGCAGCTGATCGATACATGGCTGTCCGCGCTGGAACAGTCGTGTAACGAGGCAAGTCTTTTGCAGGCAAAGGGCGAGAAAGGCCCGGTGCGTTATGTATACATCTCCTTGCTGCGCACATCGCTACTGGATTATCAGGCACTGTACCGGATCGATTGTCACGATCAACGCTGGTTTTTGGATGAAACGGACAGTACCGCGCACTGGGATGCCGGATGGGTATTCGATCCGCTGTTCCAGCGTATGCAAAAGTTAAAGGAACAGCGCCAATCCTACGGTCGCCGCATCACCGTCATGGATGTGGAGAAAATCATGCAATTGGAAGCGATCAAGTATCATACGCTCACCTTGCATGTATTGCAGGCGCTATTGCCTCATTGGCTAGAACATCCGACATGGAGAGCACTGAATAAAACATCCGACTGCTCGATCTATGCGGGAGAATTTCACGACGAGTGTGAACTGTTGTATCAGGAAAGCGTCGAACTATCGTAGGCAAGTATAAGTATGCCAGGTGGAGCAGCCTTGCAAGAAAGGGGCAGGTGGAACTACACCATCAGCCCTTTGCTAACATTCAGCTATGCAGGCCAAATCGTATGGATGTGAGCAGCACGAGAAAAGAGACCATGCCATCTTCCTGCTCAGCGTGGCGAATATCACCCGCATCGATTGGCGTACACGATTGGAGTAGGCATCTTGATAAACCGTATGGGCAACATGCCTGTTGCGGATTATAGACAACCATAGTAGACAAGAGACCTTGTGAGCACGGATGGATGCTTGGGGTGCGGGTTGAATGATAGATCAACAACATGTAGAAAGGAGATGCGCCGCTATGGACTATTTTCTGCTTACACAGGATTGGCGCTATACCGATATTCCGCAATTAGAACCGCTGAGCCGTCAGCTACCCGCTTTAAAGCCGGAGTTCGTACAGCCGGGTGATTTGCAGCAGCCGCTCGGCTTATATATCCAGAGTCACGAAGACAGCGAATATTTGGACTATTTGGAAGAGGCATTACCGCTCTTATCCAGCCGCATGATGAAATTATGGCAAATGTACGAGCCGCAGATGAGCTTTCATCCCGTCGTGCTGATGAACCCGGAGCGTTCTCTTCAAATGACATATCATCTAGCATTTCCAGCAGTGGTCGATGTACTACACGAGGATAGCGAATGGAATCAAGATCATACCTTGCTCCAGCATATTGTACTGGATCGCAGCCGACTGCCACGCCGTAAAATTTTCAAAATCGGCGAGAGCACGAAACCGCAGATCGTCATTCGTCTCGATGTGGCTGAAAGCATGCTGCGCCGCGATATGACCGGCATCGCTCTGCAAAAGCTTGAAGTCGCTGAACCGAAAACGATATATCGAGCAGCTCGGCCATTCGTAATGTGAAGGAATAAATGAAAGTTCATGTATTGAACTGAATGCCATGATGCACAGGTAAGGCACAGATTGATGTATGAACACAATCGCTGTCAGGACAATCTCTATCAACGCATTATGATTAATTCCATCCTATTGTTCTGCTTATTATTTTGCTTATTATTCTGCTAACTGGGGAGGAACAGGAAATGTCGGACCAATACTACGTTGTACGCGGTGCATCCATGCGCTGTAACTGCGGTTCCCATACACGTAAAATCAATTTACCAGCCAGCCACGGCGCTTTTGTCAAAACGCAGCCGATGATGAATGAGGACGATTACAAGCCGGTCAACGTGCCGAGTTTTGGCGTATGCAGCAGCTCTACTAATCCTAGCTCGGCAACCGTCTATCTCGTAGCAGAAGGCGGCGGACAGGTACAGGGCAAACCATGTACGCCGATGCTAATGCAGCCGTGGATGAACACGATGGAAAAGACACGTGTTGAGAGTAAGCCCGCATTGACCACATCCTCCTGTCATATGTGCATGTACAAAGGCAGCATTACATTTGAAAGTAGCGGACAGGAATAACAACGGCGCACGGATCACCATAGCAGCACGAGAACAGCAGCACAGAAACACGTTCCGTTTAACAAGCACGACCCACTACAGACACATCGAAATCGGAGGTCGACAAGGTGATTGGTTACGATCAAATCAGGGTCAAATGCCCGTATCCACTCCTGCATATTCATGAGCTGCAAATCGACTGGCAGCCCGGAGAGCATGCAAAGCTGTTGCTAACCGGCTGGATGGATGAGCAATTGCAGATGGAGATGCCGCTGACGGCCTCCGTACAGGACGAAATTGAAGTGTTTTACAACACGCCGATCTGGATGGGAATTGGCATCGAACAGCCATTATTTCGTGGTGTTGTGAACAAAGTCGAAGCGTATCGGCAAAACAGTGTACATAAAATTAGCATTGAAGGCATTAGTGCAACTTCGCTCTGGGATGTAAAAAAGCGCAAGCGGACGTTTCCCGAACCGACACAGACGTATGAACAGCTGCTGACCAAAGTGATCGAAGATTACCCCGGCAGTGAGGTCGAATTTCATACCGGAGCAGACAAACCCATTGGCGATGCGACCTTGCAATATGAGGAGACTGATTGGGAGCTGAGCAAGCGACTGGCAAGCACATTACAGGCAGTTGTCGTTTGTGATATGCTAAAATCGGTAAAACCGCACTTTCATTTTGGTCTGCCTGAGGGCAAGGAAGTGACGGTTCCGGATCATACGCCATATACCGCACATAAGGATCTGGCAGCGTATCAGCGAGCAGTTGCAACAGGAGCAGAACTGCATGATACGGACTTTTTTCGTTATGAATTGCAATATAATGAGCCACTCGCCATCGGTGATCGAGTACGGTTCCGAGATAAACAGCTTGTCGTCAAAGAACTGCACGCCCAGATGGAAAAAGGCGAGCTGCTATTTAACTATGTACTCGCACGCGAATCGGGTGTACGGCACCCGATCATTTTGAATCAAAAAGCGATCGGTGTCGCCCTGGAAGGAACTGTACTGGACGTGCGCGGCGAAGAAGTGAAGCTGAAGCTGGATGTGGACAGGGATGACGGTAAGGCCGATCCGCACTGGTATCCGTTTGCACCGCCGACCGGTAGCCCAATGTACAGCATGCCACAGGTGGGTACAAAAGCAAGTCTGTACCATCCAGACGGTAGCGGCTTGCACGCTCAGGTGCTTGGCTCGGTGCGTACCAATGGCGCAACGGCGGCCAAAACAAGAGATCCGAATACGCGCTATTATGGTAGCGAACACGGCAGCGAATTGAAGATTGCACCGGATCATGCTCACTTTTACGGTAATCCAGACGGTACATTGTCGATCAGTTTGCAAGATGGCGACGGCGTCGTAATCCGCAGCCCCAAAAAACTAACCATTACCGGCAAAGAAGATATCATACTGAAAAGCAAAAAGAAAGTCATTTTAAACGCCACCGAGATGATCATGGCGTACAAAACCGGCGTATCCTCCGGTATTGCCGTCGAAGGCGAATATCATCTGCTCGGTCAAAATGTATGGGCAGACGGCAGCGATCGTACAGCATATGCTGCTTACGATGACGCACCCCAAGAAGGCACACCTCCGCCGCCACCCGATCCACCCAAACCATTCGACTGGGGCAAGCTCGGCCGCAACGTGCTGGGTGGACTCGCGATCGTTGTCGGCGTAGCCGCACTGGCAGCCTTTACCGTCGCCACGCTTGGCGCTGGCCCGCTCATTGTCGGTGCTGTAGCCGTTGGCGCTGTTGCCGCAGGCGGAATCGCCGTTGGCATGCAAGCCGCGTCGGACATCGCCCGAGGAGAAGTGAGCGACTTCGGGGAATATGCGACGACCGCATTGCGGGAGTCGTTTATCGGAGCGGTGACAGGGGCGATCTTTGGACCGCTCGGAGCAGGTGGAGCGATTGCTAGTAAGATGGCGCTGGGTGCAGCGGAAAATGCCATATCCGACGTTGCCAGTCAGATGTTGCAGGGGAAAAGCTTATCGGAAGTGGATTGGAAATCAGTCGGCTTGAGCGCAGGTCTTGGTGCCGCTACAGTCGGTGTGGTCAATTCCAAAGCAGGTAAAGCGGTTGGCGAAATGATCGGCAACGGGGTAACCAAAGTCACACCACAAGCGATCCAGGACGGATTCAAAGCCGCAGGTGAAGGCTTCAGCAAAGCCGTCAACCAGCTCGGCGAATCCGGTAGCAGACTGGGCCAAAAAATAAGCAATGGTCTGGGCAGTCCCCAATTGGCTACTGCAAACGGCATGCATATGGATATGGGCAGTGGCAATGTCAACCGAATGGAGAGCAGGAGCATACCGGAGACGGATGTGCAGCGGAATTATAATAAGGCGATGAAGGAAGCGGAAGAAAAAGTAAGATTAATACCAGGAGAGCCAGGCAAAGTTACAGGAGGCAGTTCACAAAAACTAGGTAAAAATATGTTTGAGGAGATGGGATTGCCTAGATCTACAAAAAGAACTCCGTATCAAGCGCAGCATTTAATTCCGGCAGAGTATAAAAAACATCCTGTTTTGCAAAAAATAGGAATGGATATGGATCATGCATCAAATGGTTTTTTTCTTCGCATCCCTGATGAAAGTATTAGTCCAACTTCAAGACATCAAGGATATCACTCGGTTTATAGTGATTTTGTTGAAAAGAAGTTGGATAAATTAGATATTAATCAGAGTGTAGATGTATTAGAAAAACAAGTTTACGATTTACAACAAAAGCTAAGGAAGCTTCAAGAAAAGGGATTGCCTTTATATCTGAAAGATGATTACCTAAACAAAGAACTAAGAAAAATCAAATTGAAAGGGATGGATCAATACATTATTGAGCGTGCAAACAATAAAGATAAAATTAAACCGATCTGGGATCGAGGCGGCGGAGCTACAGTGGAAATGTGGGAAAGGTGGTTTGACAAATTATGAAGTATGGGAAATATAAAGTATTAGTTGAGGAAGTATTTGAGATAGCAAGAAAAATGAATAATAAAGTTGTTATCTCAAAGCCAAACAACATTGTAGTAATGAATAAATATTCAGATATTGAAAAATATGCATTTGATGAAATATATGGAGAAGATGAATATACATGGTCAGATATTCGGCAGTTAGAAGCTGCTGAGATAAAAGGAAAACTTTATGAATTAGACATAGAATCAAAACCAGAAGGTTTAGATGATTTGACAGAAGTGATAGCTAATATTCTGAGAGAAAGTATTCCAGATGAATATAGCGATTTTTTCGAGAATGTAGTTGTTGATTTAAAAAATTGTGCTCTCAATCGTGCGGTGAATGGTAAAATAGATAATTTTTATGAAATAATATTACAAATATATAATTCTGGAGGTTTTCCTTGTGGCTGGCAAGGAAATTATCCGGATGAAGGAAAAATCGTTGCATATTATGAATCGACATCAATTTCGTAGACCAACTGAATGTTAAAAAAAGATATAGTGGCTTTATATCACATTATAATTATCGATTTAAAGAAGACCTCTATTTTTAATAGTGTTTAAAACAGTAACCTATTTTAGCAACTAGGTTACTGTTTTAAATACAAAATATACATATCCCCTATTCACGAGCATTTTTTAGAATGGAATGTAAAGCTTTATCAACGAAACAGTATGAGAGGTTTTTCATCTTTCAGATCAGCTTGCAGCTATTCTAAAGCCTTCTTTTGGTACCACGCATCTATTCTGGACTGTATCTTATCTATGGACAAATGATAATGAGCGGATACATGTATGGATGGACGCCTGTGCATTACCAACCCCTATTGAAGTGCGAGTTGAACAGCTGATGATGAATCGCCGATCTTTCCTTTCATATGAAAATAGCAAACTCTCGTTTGCTGAATGCTCTAAACAAACTAATCATGCTGCAAACGCAAAAACTACACAGTTTATAGATGTTGAGGTGTATGATGATCCCAAACTTATTCTCTATCGCTATGTTTCCTTCTGTACCAATCAAAGACGCTGGAAATTTACACCGTCTGCTGGATCTGTTTGAAAATTTCAAAATTTGCCCTCCAACGCGTTGGAGTAATAATGAAATCACCTCGTTAGAGTATGACCGAAATGCGATTTCGGAAAGAGCGTTGTTGAACGAAAACAGAATTTCAGAAGTATATCTCTATGGAAAGCAAGGATCTATTAGCTATTCCGCACGTTTTAGTTTAAATGTTTCGTTTCGATCTTTTTTGGAGATCGATTGCAAAAGATTACCGCAAACATACTGGGGCGACTTTTTTGAATTTTCCGATCATATCGCTAACATTGTTAAACCGAGATACGGTGCAACTCATCTATTTTGGCCTACAGCGATTCCGTGGCAAACGGAGCGTGAACGACTGCACAGTTGGATGGATTTTTGTGCGCAACCCGCTCCCGTCCATTTAGGGGTGAATGGACCTCTTGGATTAGCGGCAAGAACGTATTTCGGGACAGATATACTTGCATTATTGGATGATGAAATATTATCTCAAGTGAATGCGAAGATTGTTGCTACTCAGTGGAATGGAATCCGTATTGATGTCATTCCCAATCCCTGGTCTGTTGATGCCGATGAGTTGCTCAACGGTTGGATTCACTCTATGAATGCTTTTGATGATGCTAAGCTTTTTGCTATACCTGAATTCAACAATAAAAGCCGACGAAGTGTTTCGTTTCAGCCTAATGAGAAATGGATTGCTCATCTTCATAAATAGTCGTACATTCCCCCCTTGAGTACGATTGAACATCCCCATACTCATAAATAAAACTACCTAATTTTTAATTTATAGTTAAAAAATCCCATATTATTTCCGATATAGTTACCAATGCAATGAAATACGTGATGGAATCATGCTTCGATTGTTCGACTGAGGGGGAGTTGTTGTGTATCGTTATCGCCATTTTGCCTATATTGCAGCGGTAGGGCTTTTAGTGAACTACTTCATACTGTTCATCTTTCGGCAGAACGACAATGTATTGACATGGGTTGTGCCCTTATTCAATATTATTACACCATTACTGACGACGGTGATTTTATTTACGGTCAGCTATCGATCGAAAGGGTATAATCGAATATTTTGGGGCTTACTTACTGCCAGTCATCTGTGCTACAGCTTTTCTATTTTCTTTTCTTCTATTCTCCATACGAATCCTTCTCTTATCCCTTCTCTTATCCCTTCTCTATTCGGCTTTGCCGATTTCTTCTGGATGCTGCATAACCTGTGTATATTTGTTGCTTTGCTGTTATTAGGACAGCGCAGCTTGCGTGGACTCGGTAAAATTCAATTTCTGCTGGACACGTCTATTTTTATGCTAACGATAGTAGCGATTAGCTGGGCGCTCATCGTAGAACCGATCATGTGGCGGAATATGCATGAAAATGGAGGCAACTGGACATATTTACTCGTGAATTTAAGTTATCCATTAGTGGAGCTTGTGCTCATCTTTATGCTGGTGTTGTTATTGTTCGTTAGAGTAGATCGACAGCATAATCGTGTGGGCTGGTTGTTAATGGGATCATTACTCGTTTTTGCAGCCGCGGATATGATCTATTTTTATATGCTGGAGCATGACATGTACCATATCGGTAGCTGGATCGATCCATTATGGAGTGCCTCTTTGTTATTGTCTGCGCTCGCAGGTACCGAATTTTTAAAGCAGCCGTCTACGCAGGATGTCTTACCGGTGGCGTATGCCTCTAATGCAAGAGGATGGATTAAACGTTTTCTTCCTTATGTTAGTGTGACGGTATTGTTGCTCATCGTGATTCCGAGACAATTTGCTTCATTTGATATGTTATTACTTAGCTGTATGCTGGGCATCTTACTTATTTCCATTCGTCAGTTGCTATCTCTGTCTGAAAATGATACATTGCTGCTCCGTTTGCGTCAGCATTTGCGGCGCAGCGATCATGCTGCCCGGCATGATGAATTAACCGGTTTGCCGAATCGACGTCAATTTTATGAGCAATTGCAGCAGCGCATGGAGATGGCAGAGGGGAAGCATGAACTGGCTATACTGTTTTTTGACTTTAATCGTTTTAAATACATTAATGATAGCCTGGGACATGCAGCAGGAGATCGTGTTTTACAAATGGCAGCTGAGCGTTTTCGCAGCCATCTGTCCGATGATATTATGCTTGCACGTCTGGGTGGCGATGAGTTCATTTTATTGCTTGATCCGATGCAGGATTATGCCCATGTGGAGCGTGTTGTGAACCGGATCGGTCAATGTTTGCAAGAGCCGCTTGATATGAACGGTCATCCGCTCTATATTTCGCTCAGCATCGGTATTGCAGTCTACCCGCAAAATGGATTAACGCCAGATGAGCTCGTCAAAAATGCGGACGCAGCGATGTATGAAGCGAAAAAGAATGCGCAGCAAGAGGCTGTATTTTTCACCAATGCGATCGGTATTCATTACGAGAATCGTCTTGGGTTAGAAAGCTCGTTGCGTAGCGTACTATGTCGCCGGGAGTTAGAGCTATATTATCAATATCAAGTGGGATTGGATAACGGACAAATTGAAGGGATGGAAGCGTTACTACGCTGGAAGCATCCAGAATTTGGCTTTATTTCACCGCTTGATTTTATTCCCATTGCTGAAGAGACGGGCATGATCATTCCAATCGGAGACTGGGTACTGCGAACGGCGTGTGAACAGCAACGCATCTGGAAAGAACAAGGATATGGTGATTTTCGCATGAGTGTTAACGTATCGCCTTATCAATTTCATGATGAGCATCTAGCCGATCATTTTCTGGAAATCATCGCCGAGACTGGCATTGAGCCAAGTCGACTTGTACTGGAAATGACGGAATCGCTGGCGATTCATAATGTAGAGCGTGTCATTGTGCAGCTGGATAAGCTACGTGCGTATGGCGTACAATTGGCAATTGATGATTTTGGTAGTGGCTATGCATCGCTCGCTTATGTGAAGCAATTACGTCCCTCTATATTAAAAATTGATCGCAGTTTTGTGAGCTGTATTGATGATATGGATGAAGATTGCCGTATGGCAGGAGCGATTGTGGCGCTCGGCAAAGCACTGCATATTCATGTGCTTGCCGAAGGGGTGGAAACCGAAGCTCAGCTGCAATTTTTGAAGGAAGCGGGTTGTGACGAAATTCAAGGCTACTACGTGAATCGTCCGATGCCCGAATCGGAAATTAGTCAACAGCTCGGATCAGCAGGCAATTCCTTTTATATCGTTAAACGGTTGCTCGATAATCTCGACCGCGCGAAACAGTGAAGTTATCTTTTCATTATCGTTCACATTCATGAGAATGATAGTATAGAGGAGCGAAATGCACCTATCATCTCAGAAATAAACACATCCTCTCACAGGTATATCGCAACTATACGTATGAATTGTAAACGCCATGTTAGCTCTACTTTAACGCAATATTACCGCGTAAAACGGCGTATTTTCGCGACCTATCCGCTTTTCAAACGGGATCGATGAGAAACGGTGCATATGGAAGGAAAAGCGGTAGGATAGTGAATCTATACATGAATATGACGGGATAATGACAGTTTATTGCAAACCATTGCGACTTATTGCAGAATACGACGATTCGGCAAGTTGTTTAGCCATGACATCGCCGTGGTATAATAGATACAGATTTAAATTCTAACACCAGAAAGGATCAGGATACCATGTGTCCCCGAAGGATGATTTCCCAAAGGACGATTTGGAAACGTTATGATCTCTCCTATACTTAGCTCCTCCGTAGTGTAGTGCCCAACCTATTGGCCTATATCTTACGGAAAAGGAGCAGCACGTATGCGAAGGATGAAGTCCTCCAGGTGCACCTCCCGTAAGAACAGGTCATTCAAGACCACACTTACGAGAAAAAGAGGGAACCTGTATGAGGAAGAGAACAAATGACAATTGGAAAGTTGTGGCAAAGCAAGTTGCTGCAATATTAATCGGTACGTTTATTCTTGCGTTTGCTTATTATCACATTAATTTTCACAACAATCTGTCAGAAGGCGGATTTGTTGGTCTAGCATTGCTGGGCAAATATTTATTTGGCTGGTCGCCGGCATGGAGTACGCTTGTACTCGATATTCCAGTGATTGCGCTTGCCTGGTGGCTGAAAGGACACCGCTTTATGATTATGACGATGATCGGAGCGGGTGCGTTCTCGCTGTTCTATGCAGGATTTGAGCAATTATCGCCGTTTGTCGTGGACTTGCACGGAAGTCTGTTAGCAGCCGCTGTATTGTCTGGCGTATTGACTGGACTTGGCGCTGGAATTGTTCTCCGTTATGGAGGGGCCACGGGAGGCGACGATGTACTATCCCGTTTGATCAGTGATTGGAAAGGGTGGAAGATCGGTAATGTCTTCTTCGCTGGAGACGTTGTTGTACTCGGTCTATGTCTGCTATTTCTGCCATTCAAGGAAACGATGTTTACGATGTTAGCCGTATGGTTGGCAGGTAAAATGATCACCTGGACGGTAACAGTCGAGCTGAGAATGCCATTTGCTGTTCGTAAGGTAAAAGATGCAGCTACATCTGTACAAGTACCTACTGCATCGACATTGCCTCGTTCGTCTTAATCGGCACTCGTTTGTTCCGTATATTAAAATTGTAGATGGATGTGTTGAACATTTGATTGATCTGACTGGATTTATACGATCCACATCGGCTCAGACACATGAGCGATGTATCGAATACACCGAGTTACCAATAAGGGCGTGCTGTATCGGATTCCTCCGTACAGCGCGCTTTTATTGTATGTACAGATTATACATATACAACGATACGTACAAGACAGCAGGATATACGTTGGATTATTAGATGCAAAATAGACCATGAACATAGTAGTAACTGCATCGATATTCGTCAGTTGAACGTACATTCATGGTCTATTTTATACATCAAGATTTTATGCGTTATGATGAATAGGTGAATACGAACTTGGATACGATAGCTTTTGCTCAGGCAGCGTGTTGCTTCCGTTTTTCTACCATATAATAGCTAAGCACAGCGCCGCCTGTACCGATAGCCGCCAGTACACCACCAACGAGCGGTACATAAAGCAGTCCAACATGTGTAATGACAACACCGCCGATAAAGGCGCCTGCTGCATTCCCGAGATTGAGCGCAGAATGACTGGAAGTCGCAGCCAGGCGTGGCGCTTCATGAGCCAGATTCATAATGCGCAGCTGGATACCCGGCATAATACCAAATGCCGCCATGCCCCATAGGAAAATAACGATCAATGTTAGTACAGGCCAGTGCAGTACACCGGATAGAATGAAGAGTAGCACAGACAATAAACCAAAGATCGTAATGACAGACGGCATCAGCTTCCAGTCGGCCAATCGTCCGCCGATCAGATTGCCTAATGTAACGCCGATACCGTACATGACTAAAATCCAGGTCACATTGCTCTCTTGAAATCCGGTCACATCGGTTAGCATCGGGGTAATATACGTAAACACCGTAAATAGACTACAGCAGCCAAATGCACCTGTCGCGAGAATAAGCAGTACCTGGGGCTGAAGCAGACTGCGAACTTCTTTTGCGAGACTCGGTTGCTCGGTCTGATGAATTTTAGGAATGAGCCAGATAATGCCGATCAGTGAAATCACACCCATAATCGTGATCGCACCAAATGATGATCGCCAGCCCAGTTGCTGTCCAATCAATGTGCCAAACGGAACGCCGATAATGTTAGCGATCGTCAAGCCAGCCAGCACGAGTGATACGGCGCCGGCGCGTTTGTCTGGACGAACGAGTCGTGCGGCGATCAGCGAGCCTGTACCGAGGAACGTACCGTGGGCAAGAGCGGTGACCAGGCGCGAGATCATCAGTACATTATAATTCGGCGCAATCGCTGCCACCAGATTACCGATAATAAAGATCAGCATTAGCAGGCAAAGCAGTTGTTTTTGTGCGACCCGATTGGTTGCAATGGTCAGCAGCGGAGCACCGACAGCGACGCCGAGTGCATAGCCGGTAATTAGCTGTCCGGCTTGCGGAATCGTCACTTTTAGATCATTTGCCACATTGGGCAGCAGACCCATAATGACAAATTCAGTCATGCCAATCGCAAAAGCACCTGCGGTCAGGCAGAACAGAGCGACCGGAAAGCGACCATTCGCGGTTGCTCCGGCTTCAGATATGTCTTTGTTTTGCATGGTTTCTCTCCATTTCATATTATTTCTCTAGGTATACTATAATCATACTACCATTTCAAATTGTAAATGAACATCATTTCAAACTCGTCATTCCGCAGGGAATATCACATATAAGTGGTCGCTCTCTATTAGCGGAGGAAAGGAATAGATCCGTCATGAATGCTAAACGTGAAAAACAACTCAGCAAGCAAATGAGTTTTGTATTAAGACATCGACCGGAAGATTATGGCATTGTGCTCGACCCTGAAGACGGCTCTTGTTTACTGCAACAACTTGTTGAAGCCTTAACAACACATGGAGATGCAGGCACCGTCACTGAAGACGAACTACGCGAAGTGGTTGCCCATTCCGACAAGCAGCGCTTTGAAATTAACGGAGATCGCATCCGAGCAAGATATGGACACAGTAGCCCGGAAGTACAGTATGCGGCTGCAACTCCACCTGGTGTGCTCTATCATGGAACAGCAGAGTCGATCTGGCCGATCATTCAGCAAGAAGGGTTAAAGCCGATGGGAAGACAATATGTACATCTGTCTGCTAGCACAGCATTTGCTGCTCTGGCAGGGAAACGTAAGGGTAAACTGCTGATGCTGCGAATCGATGCTACGGCTGCTGCGCTCGACGGTATTCTATTTTATGATGCAGGTCATAATGTATGGCTTGCGCATCATATACCGGCAGCCTATATTCAGCAACACCTGCAAGCTTGAACAGCATAAGTTCAAGTAGTGTAAATCTAAGTAATATCAATCCAAGTAACGTGAATCTGAATAGCATACGTCTACACAGTAGCCATAAAACGTAAACGAATAGAAACGAGCATTCTCTCAAATTATCAGAAGAAGCCACAGTCATCGTATCGAACATGTAGAGCTGGCTCAGATTGTATAAGCGTGATGATACCGGTGATTTGATTTGAATCTGACATCGCATTCAAATCAAAGCATCTGTAGTAAGGCTAGAACGTGATCCACACGGCAATATACACATAAAAAGCAGCGGCAGGGACATCGTCCGATACCGCTGCTTTTGTTCATAATTGATACGTTATCAATCGATACGTTATCTTACGTGCGCAGGCGCCGCATCATTGAGCTTGAACGCTTCGGCAAGCAGTTCATACGAGCGAATACGTGCTTTATTATCATGAATCGCCGACACGATTAGCAGCTCGTCTGTTTGATAATCTGCCGCAAATTGCAGCAATCGTTCTTTAACCTGATCCGGTGTACCGACAACGCGGAAGCGGCGGCTATCGCGAATGTTAGCAAGTTCCATCTCGTTATAGTGATACTCAGCCGCAGTTTTCGCAGATGGCAAATAAGGTAACGGACGATTTTGACGTAAGGTCAGGAAGTATAGGTCATTACTGCGCATCAAGTATTGCGCTTCTTCCTCTGTCTCCGCACATGCTACCGTAATTGCAGCCAGTGACTTCGGTGTAGGCGATAGAACGGACGGTCTGAAGTTTTCCTTATAATGCGCGACAGCCTCCTCGCCGCCAGTCGTTCCGAAAAATTGGGCGAATGCATACGAAGCACCTGTCATCGCTGCCAGTTCTGCTGTACCACCACTGGAACCAAGCAGCCATAACTCAGGCATCGTATCAATGCTCGGTTGAGCAGTTAGACCTGCATAACGATGGTCGGCAGGTGTCGCATCATTCAAATAGCCGATCAGATCGACAATTTGCTGTGGATAACGGTCTGCTGCATGCATCGATGGGAATTTGCCTTCTTGCATCGCCCGATTTACTAGCGGTGTACCGCCGGGAGCGCGTCCTACACCAAGATCGATTCGGTTAGGATACAGTGCTTCCAGCAGTCGGAACGTCTCCGCTACTTTATAAGCACTGTAGTGTGGGAGCATAATACCGCCGGAACCGACACGAATCCGCGACGTGTGCGCAGCAATATGAGAAATCATAATTTCTGGACTGGAATGAGCCAGACTTGGAAAGTCATGATGCTCCGACATCCAATAACGTGAATAGCCGAGACGATCTGCGGCTTGAGCAAGCTCTAATGTATTGTTCAGCGCATCGATCGCGTTCTGTCCTTCATTAATATGCGACTGGTCAAGAATGCCCAGTTTCAACATCATCATCACCTCAAATAAAATGGATAGCTGCTTGCACGCTGCTATCCTTTAGATTGTTTTAGCTTCTATACCTGAACATTGTTTTAATTGTTACTTTTAGATACTATGTTACTTGTGTGTCGTTACTAATATTATATTACAAAACGTTCCAAATGACAAAGGGTATCGAAATGCAAAATATGAAATGCAGAATATTTTGTAATCGTTTTGCAGTTTTTGGATTTATGCAATCTTTGAAAAAATAATCTGTAACATCATCGATACTACTTTACAAAATGAGCTATAAAAATGATCTATAAAAATAAGCGATCATGTGGTGTCTTTATCATGACACCGCACAATCGCTTAGAACTACGTATACACTATAGATGATTATATAACAGGCTGTTAATTAAACAGCATCCATTGATAATAGAAACAGATTATGATGCAAAATAGTCGTGTGGCATATACGATGCAAACAGATCGCTATTATACATGTGGCACATGCAGATATGAATATACAGATAGAGCTATAAAAGTCTAAATACAGCTGCTAACGACTACTCCAGATTAGCATGGTTGCTGAACATCGCTTCGGTATCGCCGCCACGTTGTTCCATCAAGTGCAACATCAGGCCGTCAAATAATAACAGTACCGTCTGTTCAAACAGCGAACCCATCGGTTGAACAGTGCTCGTATTACCTTTTTGAGCACGGTCTTTAGGGGCACCAGGCACCTGCACGATCAGATTTGCTTTACGTCCAATCGTCGATTCGGGAAAGATCGTGACAGCAGCAAGTTCCACTTCGGCTCCAAGCGCCTTGTCTGCCATAATGTCCAACCCTTTTGTCTCTCCCGAACCGGATACGATAATGAGCAGATCATCAGGACCGGCTTTTGGTGTTACCGTTTCGCCGACAACATACGCATTCAATCCCAGCTGCATTAAGCGCATCGCCAGAGCACGCGACATCAGTCCGGAACGTCCGGCACCAGCGGTGAAAATATGGCGAGCCTGCAAAATACGTGCTGCCAGTTGTTCCACCTGTGTGCTGGAAATGCCAGCTAATGTACCTTGCAACTCCTGTAAAATACGTTCAAAATGCGCGGACACCGAAACCTTCGCAGAAGGAAGCTGGCTCATCACGTTACGCCTGTGCAATCAGCTCGCGGAATTGCGAAGCCGTTGCTGCTTTGTCGTCCTGGCTTGTAATACCGCCGCCAACGATAACCAGATCTGGATTCGCTTGAATGACTTCTGGCATTGTCGCCAGTTTAATACCACCAGCAACAGCTGTTTTTGCGTTTTTCACAACACTTTTAATCGTTGCCAGATCTGTGAATGGGCTTTGACCTGCTGCCTGGCCATCGTAGCCCGTATGCACGCAAATGTAGTCCACACCAAGCTCGTCCAGTTCTTTGGCACGTGTAGCGATATCCTGTACGTTGATCATATCAACCAGCACTTTGCGACCTTGCTTTTTCGCTTCATCCACACAGCCTTTGATTGTCAGATCGTTACTTGCGCCCAGTACGGTGATGATATCGGCGCCAGCTTCAGAAGCTTTCATAATCTCATAACCGCCTGCATCCATAATTTTCAGGTCAGCCAGAACTTTCAGATTAGGAAAAGCTTCTTTCATCGCTTTGACAGCGTGCAGTCCTTCGTTGATAACAATCGGTGTACCAATTTCAACGATATCGATAAATGGCTCCACTTCTTTGACGAGTGCGATGCCTTCCGGAATATTCACCAGATCGAGTGCGAGTTGTAGTTCCATATTCGTAATTCCTCCTGTAGTAGCCACATTCGGCATATAATATAGTATATTCATGCGAACAATCGGTTTTAATAGTGAAGTCGTATCATAGGTAGCACCATTACAGTTGCGTTCGCTGTAGTGCTAGTATAAAGTAGAAACGTTAGTTTAAGTAAGTACGCACTTTTTTTTTACCTAGTGCCCAAAAGTATACTATGGGCAGTGACAAGGGTTTTGAGCGATAAGGATATCAATTTATGGAGGAATGTATAGATGCGTGAGCGTATTTTTAACTGTGAAAAGGAATTAACCCTATCGGTAATCGGAGGTAAATGGAAGATGCTGATCCTGTGGCATCTAGGTAAAACGGGTACAAAACGCTTCGGTGAATTGAAATCACTCATTCCAGGTATTACGCAGCGGATGCTGGTGAGCCAGCTACGCGAGCTGGAGGAGGATCTGATCGTGCATCGTGAGGTGTATCCGGTCGTACCGCCCAAAGTGGAGTATTCGCTCACTGAAATTGGTGAAAGCTTAATGCCGATTTTGGATGCGATGTACAGCTGGGGTCAAAATTATATGAAAGTCGCTGAGATCGAACCAGTCGAAATCAAACCAGCGATGTGGAACTAGGATTCAGTCGTCTAACAAGCGATAGGTGGTAAATAGCACGCATTTACGGGTATACATGTAGGGGAGCCTGAAATCAAAGGCAAGTATACGATGAATGAGGCGACATTTGCTTATTCGTTTGTTTAGAGGAGGAATCAATGATGAATATTACAGTTATTGGCGCCAATGGACAAATTGGCAAGCTACTCACACAATATCTTGCACAGGAAACGGATCACGAAGTAACAGCGGTCATTCGTAAGCCAGAGCAGGCAGAAGCATTGGAAAAGCTAGGTGCAAAGACAGCCATCGGCGATCTGGAAGGTACGGTCGAAGATCTGTCTAATGTTATTAAAGGCTCAGACGCTGTTGTATTCGCAGCCGGTTCCGGTGGCGGTACAGGCGACGATAAGACATTACTGATCGATCTGGATGGTGCGGTCAAAAGTATGGAAGCAGCAGAGCAGGCAGGTGTATCCCGCTTTGTACTGATCAGCGCGCTATTTGCCTATGACCGGGCAAAATGGTCAGACGAGATTAAACCTTATTATGTAGCGAAGCATTACGCAGACCGCATGCTGGAAGCAAGTTCGCTCGATTATACAATCGTCCGTCCAGGCGGTCTGAAAAATGATCCGGGCACTGGCAATATCCAAATTGCTGAAAAATTATCCGACAGCGGAAGCATTCCACGCGCCGATGTAGCGAAAGTCATCGCACACCTGATCGATAACCCGAGTACGTATCGTAAAGGCTATGATATTATTTCTGGCGATCAGCCAGTAGAGGAAGCGTTGAAAGGGCTGTAAGGCTTCAACGATGAGTGCAATAGCAATAGGCAAGTATAAATGTGCATACTTCGATTTTGGTTCATTCGGATCATATGATTTCCATATCCAATCACACCGTAATACATTGTTAGCAGTATATAATCCGTAGTTATGCAGCTGGACTGCATAGCTGCGGATTTATTTTTTGACGCTTTTTGCCGATAAGGTACGTATGGAAGAGATAAAAGGAAGACATAGCAGCAATATGCCTGTAGAAAAGGGTATACAACAGAATAAGCTTACATACGATGCTCCAAGCAGGATAAAATAACACGATGGATGCAAGATTGGAATGATGATCGCTATGTTTACTGTTAAACATTTAATGAGTACGATTCAATAAAATTAGTGTAAACACAGGTATAATTTACAAGCACTACAAGCACTACAAGCACTACAAGCACTACAAGCACTACAAGCACTACAAGCACTACAAGCACTACAA
>NZ_JBCGUH010000013.1:0-127500 GCF_039822605.1 Paenibacillus wenxiniae | reverse complement strand
GGGTTAACGCATCGGACTGTGACTCCGACATTCGCGGGTTCAATTCCCGTCGATCGCCCTTTATTTTTCTTTTCATACCGTAGGGGGTTAGCCAAGCGGTAAGGCAACGGACTTTGACTCCGTCACGCATAGGTTCAAATCCTATACCCCCTGCCATATTTTTTAAATTAGCGGACGTGGCTCAGCGGTAGAGCATCGCCTTGCCAAGGCGAGGGTCGCGGGTTCGATTCCCGTCGTCCGCTCCATTTCAATTTTATACGGCGCCATAGCCAAGTGGTAAGGCACAGCTCTGCAAAAGCTTTATCCCCAGTTCGAATCTGGGTGGCGCCTCCAGTATTATTTTGCGCCCTTAGCTCAGCTGGATAGAGCGTTTGACTACGAATCAAAAGGCCAGGAGTTCGAATCTCTTAGGGCGCGTTTATAAAGAAGACTCATCTTTTCTGAATACTCAGAGAAGGTGAGTCTTTTTGTTTATTCGCTTGTTGGCATGATATAAAACATTAAGATACATGATACATTGTAGTGAATTTGCCGACACACCTGGGAGACGCCAACTGTTTTGCTGGAACATCAATCACTCGAACAAGAAATAGGGGCACAGACTCTGCTGTTCTATAAGAATAAGAATCTATGGAAGAGGAAGTTGTTGTAAATTTCTGTACTCAAAAGCAGTAACATATTGCTCTACCCCAATCATCCTCTCATTGAACCCCGTTTTAGGAGATCACTTACACTAGAAGAGCTACTCTATTTTTCTGACTCAAAATCACTTTCTCATTGAATCCCATGTCAGAAATTTACTAACATCGAAGCTGTAAGATATTTTACTTTGCACAAATCATTCTCTCATTGAATCCTGTGTTAGGAGATCGCTAACACTAGAGTTTGTTGTTACCCCTTATTTCCTTCCCACAGTTCCTACAGTTTCCGCAGTGAAATGCTGCGTGCAGATATGTGAGTTTGCACATACGCACGCTGTAATACCCTAACCAACTCCAATTCAAAAACTAATCTATTCGATCTTATGAAATCTACGTCTGTATTCCACTGTAAACGCATCTATGCTGTTCTATATTCTATTTCATATCTAGCCATATCTATTTCATATCTACCCATTTCCGATGCAGTGGTATGAACGTGTTAGATATATAGGTTTGACCATACACTATGTGTCTGACTGTGCAATACACTAGGTACTACTAGACACTATATGTATACGACTGGAACGGAGGATCTGAAGACGCTAGAAGAGTCTCCTACTGTTGTAGTCCAGAACAGTCCCCGTCTAAGGTCTAGGTCAAAATACCATCCGTAGTCCATTTCAGGAAAGCGGATATTTTTATAAGATGTAAATATGAAAGACAGCAATGATGCAACCCGGGATGTAGTAAGGCTAACTTAGTACCCAGTGAGTAACAGAAGATAAGAAATGTAGGTAAACTGAATGTAGGTAAAAGGTAAGAAAGACAATGCGTTAAGGTAACACAATTAACTTAAGCAAATAGTGAAACGCTTAATGCTTTGATCGGAATCGTTAAATTATTTTAGTTAACTGTACTAGTAGTTAGCTATACCAGTGAACAACTACATTAATCAGTCATCGACCAGCATTGAGTAGCAATTACTAGCAGTAAACAGTAGTAATGAATGCTTCACTCCGAAATAAATTTAAGACAATGAATGCATCCGAACAATAATGAATGCAACCGAACAACAATGAATGCAATCGAACAACAGTGAATGCAACCCAACAACAACGGGTGTAACTACACAATGAATTTCACTCTAAATTGAACATCTCATTTAAGGGAGGTGAATGACCATGAATATCAACCGTAAAAGTATAGCGGCTGTCGGATTGATTGTGATCGGGGTTTTGATGGTGTTTGGTAAGTTTTCGCCCATGTTACATAGTCTGATGAGCCATTTGATTGGACTGATCTTCCCGATCGCGCTGATCGTACTTGGTTACTATGCGCTGCAAAATGGACGTAAAGTACTGGGAACGATTTTGGCAGTCATCGGTACACTCGTTATTTTCTCCAAGCTGTCGTTTCTGATCGGACCGATGATCGGAATTGCACTGGTAGCTGGTGGAGTGTACATGCTGAAAAGTCGCCGTCAGACGTATTAATATTTTGCTCATCTGCATATCATTTAGGCATCAACAGATAGAATGACGATCAACAAGCTTGTAGCAAGCCTTGTTTGCAAAAGGTAAAGCAAGCATCGGTACTCAGTAGCCAAGTGTATACCTTATTTATGTAGGATGATTTATCAACTTTGTGCAGTCTTATTTATGAACTTTATGCCTTGTTCATAATAAAGTAGACACATGATAAATTATGAATTAACTACAGCATGAACAATGAAGTAGATACGTGATTTAGGAGTGGCTTATAATATAGGTTAACAATCAAGCATCCGTTTTATTGTTCGTAAGGATTGTATAAATATAGATTCAAATGAGGCATAACGATATTAAATGAATATTAAGGTCAAATAAAAATAAGTGCAATAAAGCATCAAGAACTACGAAATATCTGTTCTGAAAAAGCATCTATCTCAAAAAGTATCGGTTCCAAAATATAGCAAGCACTGTTCTTCTTAGGGCATTCCTTTTTACCGATATAAATAAAGAAGCAATGCTAGTCGTCATATCAACGACAATCTGTATATGAATACCAATCTGTGTACTACCGTAAGGGAGGGAATATGTATCCATGAATATGTTCAAACGTATACGGGACATTACCGTAGCTACTTTAAACGAAAAGCTGGAGCAAAGTCAGGACCCGGTGAAGCTGATCGATCAGTTTTTGCTGGATACGCGTCACGAGATTGCTGAAGCCGAGCAGCTTCATCATAATATCTCTCAGCATACCCGTCAGTTGCAGCATCATGTAGAAAAAGCTTCTGCGATGCGTGAAAAGCGTGAAGAGCAGGCAATGCTCGCTTTGAAGGCAGAGGAAGAAGAACTGGCTCGCATGGCGCTACAAGAAAAAGTGATGTATGAGGAAAAAGAAACACAATATAACGAGCTGCTGGACAAAAACCGCGAAGCGCTCAACGAAATTGAATACCAGCTGAACACACTCAAGTCGGAATACCAGATTGTGTACAGCAAACGCGAGTATTACCATGCACGGATGGAGACGCTGCGCTTGCAGCAGCAGATGAACCGCCGTTTTGGTAACGGGATGAACAATATGCCATCCTTTAACCGTCTGGAAGATCGAATCTCTGATTGGGAACTGGAAGCGAAGGCGATGCGCGATATTCGTCAGGGTGAGGATACGTACACGACTGGCTCTGATCCAGCCAAAACGATTGCGCTTGATGCAGAGTTGGAACGACTCAGACGTAAGCTTGATCAGCAACGGAGGGAGGGCTGAATATGCGGCCAAAGTTATACCGATCGGCACAGGACCAAATTATTAGCGGCCTGACCGGCGGGTTGGCGCAGTATTTTCAAATTAATGCTACTCTACTGCGGATTCTGTTTATCCTGTCGATCCCGTTTACCGGGGGCACTACAGTATTGATCTACTTGATTTCGATCTTTGTTGTACCCAAAGAACCACCGATGTATTATCCGCCAGAGTTCAACCATTACGATCCGCGTCATAAAGAAGATCGTTATGGCGGCCCACGTGATACGTATGGCGGCTACTGGGGCACTTCGCAAAATGCGTATGAGCCGAACATGTATGATGCACCACATAAAAGCAATACACGCTATTTTGGTAAAAATCGTCCACCTTACGAACAACCGGAGCCGCTTCATCCGAAGAAGGCGAACCTGGACGCAATGATGGAAAATATCGAAACGAAAGCACTTCGTAAAGAGGTCGAAACACTTCGTCAAAAAATTGCTCAATATGAGAAGGGAGATCAATAACATGGGAGTATTTAAAAGATTGAAAGATATGACAAAGGCGTCGGTAAATGAAATGCTGGATAAGGTGGAAGATCCGATTGTCATGCTAAACCAGTATTTGCGCGATATGGAGGCAGAAATTCATCAGGCAGAGGTAACGGTAGCCAAGCAAATGGCGAATGAGCGCCGTATGAAGCAACGTCTCGAAGAAGCGGGCCGCATGGCGGTGCAGCGTGAAAGCCAGGCGACGGCTGCACTGAAAAGCGGTCAGGAAGAAGTCGCACGCCGTCTGCTGGAAGAAAAACTGTACTTTGATCAAAAGTATACGGAATATGGCGATATGCATGCACAGGCAAAAGAACAGGTTGCTGGTCTGATGCAACAGCTGCATGAAATGAAAGATGAGTTTTACAAAATGCGTAACAAGCGCAATGAACTTGTATCCCGTGCACAAATGGCCAAAGCGAAAAAGCAAATGTCCAAAATCAACTCGGTGGATTCTCTGAACCGTGGCGGCGCATCGATGGGCTTTAGCCGTATGGAAGAGAAAATTATGCAAATGGAAGCAGAAGCGGATGTACTGCGTGTACCGTATAACGCTTCCGGCTACAATACACCGTATGTGAGCGCAGAGCAGGCTGAAAAGCAATTGAAAGTCGATGAGCAACTGAACCTGCTGAAAAGCAAGCTCGCTGGCCCATCTTCCCCAAAAACGATCGAATCAAGCGCAAGACCAGCTGACGAATCGACACATTAATTCACCAAGCAAACGTATAATATGATATGCTATGACATGTATGTGCACGTTATAGCAGGGATGAAAGCCATACAGCGTGTGCCTTATGCATGCGGTATGGCTTTTCTAATCAAATTGCCGGAATCGGCGGTAAAGGAGGTGTGACATGAGTAGAAAGAGAGAAGTAGCCGCAGTCGTGCTGATCAGTATCGGGTTGCTTATTTTGTTGGAACCGTTTGTAGGATTTTTTACGATTGTCGCACTTGTTTTGCTGCTGATTGGTGTACTTGGTTTGCGCCGTGGTAAAATGCGCCAGGGGTATATTTGCCTGGCAAGCGGGATTGGGTTGCTGCTGCTGGATCATATTATGCTGCTATTCGGGATCGTATTGATCTCGCTCGGTTGGTTTTATATTCGTGCCAATAAAGCGCATCATGGGCAAAAGCATCGCACACAGCAAAACTTTGTCCGTACATCTCAGCATAATCGTGATCCGTGGATGTTGCAAAGCAGCAGCTCATGGCATGTGATCGGCGATATCGATTATGATTTATCGCTTGCGATCGCAGATGAGTCAGAGACGGTGCTGTATTTCCATGGTATTATTGGTGATCTGGATTTTACGATTCCAGAGGAGTATGGTGTAGAGATTGAAGCGAATGTATTATTTGGACAGATCGGCTTTAACTCGGATCAGCGAACAGGGACGCAGCGGCGTCAAGGCATTTGGAATCGAGTCGAATGGCAATCGTCGAATTATGAAACGAGTGTGCAGCGTGTGAAGCTGGTTGTGTTTTATGTGGCAGGGGATTTAAATATTCGGTTGTCTGCTTAAAGGTGTTTCTTAAAGACATGTATTAAAAACCGTATTAAAAACCATATTAAAAACCATATTAAAAACCATATTAAAAACCATATTAAAAACCATATTAAAAACTCCTCTTAACACGTATAAAAAGAGCTTTTTCAAAAGTGCTCATTAGAATGGTTATTTATAAATGGGCTACTTATGAAAGCGTACTGAGCCTGATCGATCTGTGGATAGATAAGTGCCGAACGATCTTAGCACATTCGAATAGGCTGAATCCAGGTTTAGCCCTATTTGACAATTTAAATTGTTTTGTAATTTAAAATATATGGAGATAATATGAAGAACATCTGGATTGGTGTATGTTTATTAGTGTATGCAAAGGTTATGTATCTCCTCATTGTAGGTGCACTAATCAGAGCTACATTGATCGGAGTTACACTAACAGAGCTGCATTGATTAGAGCTACATTGATCGGAGTTACACTAACAGAGCTGCATTGATTAGAGCTACATTGATCGGAGTTACACTGAGCAGAGCTGCATTGATTAGAGCTACATTGATCGGAGCTACACTAACAGAGCTGCATTCATCATAGCGATATCGATCATAGTATAGAAACGTTCATCGACCTAACAATATATGTTCTAAAGCATAGAAGCTGTAACGCTATAGGAACAGGGACGGAATGGAGGGACGGACGAGTGAAAAAGGAAAAAACTGCTGACCTGATTGTCCGCAGTATGAGTGAAGGATTGCTGCTGGCAGTCCTTTTATTAGTTGTCATCGTATATGCGCTTTATTCGTCCGGTCATCTTCTAATCGAAAATTCGTGGGAAGCATGGATAGGCACAGGCATAGCTTTGCTTATTCCAGCGCTCGTAATCGGTGCGTTATTCGGGCTATATCATGCGCTACGTTTAAAGATGCGTATTGATAAGCTACGTGAAACGTTACTGATGTGGGAAAAGGGGAACTGGTCGCAAACAGCGCCCACATGGGGAAGTGATGAGTGGGCAAGACTGAGTGAGCAGATGGATCGGATTGGCAAAAAGTGGGGCGATCAGATTACGAGCTTACAGCGTTTGTCGACCAACAATGCACAGCTTGCCGAGCAGGCGCGTGTATCGGCGATTATTGAGGAGCGACAGCGGCTAGCTAGAGAGCTACATGATGCGGTGTCTCAGCAGCTATTTGCCATTTCAATGACAGCGACGGCGGTTGGGCGTACGTTTGACAAAGACCCGGATCGGGCGAAGCGTCAGGTACAGCTGATTGAGGAAATGTCTTCGGTGGCACAATCCGAGATGAGAGCGCTCTTACTTCATCTGCGTCCTGTCTATCTGGAAGGCAAACAGCTGTACGAAGGAATTAGCGAGCTGGTGCAGGAGCTGAAGGCGAAAATACCGATGGACATTGTGCTGGAAATGGATGAAGAGATCCGCCTGGTAAAAGGGGTGGAAAATCATCTGTTCCGGATCGTACAGGAGGCGTTATCCAATACGCTGCGACATGCTAAAGCAAGTCGAATGGAGATTCGGATCGTACAGCGTGTGGATGCCGTCCGTGTGACGCTCCGAGATGATGGTATCGGTTTTGAACTGGATGATACGAAGCAGACATCGTATGGACTATCAACGATGCGTGAGCGCATTAATGAAGTGGGCGGTACGATTCAATATATTACCGCTCCGGGTAAAGGGACACGGATTGAGATTGTGGTACCGATCGTGACATTAAATACAGAAGAAGGCAGGTGGGCATAATAAGATGGATAACAGTGAACTGATCAAAGTATTGCTGGTCGATGATCATGAGATGGTGCGTATCGGGCTGGCTGCTGTACTGGATACAGAGGACGGCATTGAAGTTGTTGGCGAAGCAAGCAATGGTATGGACGGGATTCGGCTAGCTACTGAATATCATCCGCATGTTGTGCTGATGGATCTCGTAATGGATGGCATGGATGGGATTGAAGCTACACGCAAAGTGCTGGAAATTAATCCGGATTGTAAAGTAATCGTACTGACTAGCTATCTGGATGATGAGAAAATGTATCCGGTCATCGAAGCAGGCGCATTTAGCTATTTGCTTAAAACATCACGTGCGAGCGAGATCGCCGATGCGATTCGGGCTGCGGTGCGTGGACAGTCGGTATTGGAATCACAGGTCGCTTCCAAAATGATGAGTCGTTTCCGTGAGCCGGTGGAGCGTGCACTGCATGAGCAATTGACTGAGCGTGAAATGGATGTACTGCGTTTACTCGCGCAGGGTAAATCCAATCAGGAAATTGCCGACGAACTGATTATCGGCATTAAAACGGTCAAGTTCCATGTGACCAATTTGCTGGCGAAGCTAGGGGTCGAAGATCGCACGCAGGCAGCGATTTATGCGTATAAAAATGGTTTGGCGGAATAGTACGTTTAGAAGCGTACATCATATATGTATTGGGTGCGCGTATTCGTAAGGTTTATTAGCTTTCATTTTAGTGAGTATAAGTACATTTGATAGGTGGTCAGATAGTCGGAACGAGGGTAATTATGATAAAATACGTTTGCCGGATCATTCCAACTGCTTTTAAAAATTAAAAGTAAGTGATTCTCTTGGGGCGCTTGGAATAACGTTCACAAAGAGAATAAATACGGCACGTATGATGGATCATTGCATCATGAGCACCATATCTACAGACGTGATTTTTGTGCAGTACCTTGTCAGTATGCAGTCAAACAGGTGAACAAAAATTTACATAGAAAGTGGATGAGCCATGACAGACAACCCGATGTTAGATACGACGCAAGCGCCTAGTGCGGTATTTTTTATTTTTGGAGCGACAGGTGATTTGGCAAGCCGAAAGCTGTTTCCCGCGATCTATAGCTTATATCGTGAGGGCAAGCTAGCTGAAGATTTTGCAGTTATTGGTGTAGCGCGCCGTCCACGTACAAATGAAGAGTTTCGCGTGAATGTGCGCGATTCGATTGATGAATTTTGCCGGTACAAGGTGAAGCCTGATGAAGATTGGGATACGTTTGCCGCTCATTTTGAATATAAATCACTCGATATTAACAATGTCGACGGCTTCCGTGAGTTGAACGAACAGACGGAAGTGCTGGAGAAGAAGTTTAATATTCCGGGTAATCGCCTCTTTTTCCTTGCGCTTGCGCCAGAGCTGTTCGGCAGTGTGTCGATCAATCTGCGTGATGGTGGCATGCTGGATGCAGAGGGCTGGAATCGTCTCGTGATTGAGAAGCCATTTGGTTATGATCTGGATTCGGCACGCAAGCTGAATGCAGAAATTAATGAAGTGTTTAAAGAGGATGAAATTTTCCGGATTGACCATTATCTTGGTAAAGAAATGGTACAAAATATCGAGGTGATTCGCTTCGGTAATGCCTTTTTCGAGCCGCTCTGGAACAATCAGCATATCGCCAATGTGCAAATTACGTTGAGTGAAACGGTTGGTGTTGAAGAACGTGGTGGGTATTACGATCATTCCGGTGCATTGCGGGATATGGGTCAAAACCATATGCTGCAAATGCTGGCGATGATCGCGATGGAACCGCCAAGTCGTCTGATGCCGGAAGATATTCACGACGAGAAGGTGAAAGTGCTGCGCTCGCTGCGCCCGTATTTGACACCGGAAGAAGTGGATAATAATGTGGTGCGTGCTCAATACACGGCAGGCAAATCCCGTGATAAAGAGTTGAAGGGCTATCGTGAGGAAGATAAGGTCGATCCAGAATCAAATACAGAGACGTATTTTGCCGCTCGTGTATTCGTAGACAGCTTCCGCTGGGCAGGTGTACCATTCTATATCCGGACAGGTAAACGACTGCCCGTAAAAACGACGGAAATTATCGTTGAGTTCAAACGGATGCCGACGAACGTGTATCTCGGTCAAAAGCATCATCTGGAACCGAATCTGCTCGTCATCCGCGTTAACCCGATGGAAGGCATTTATGTGAAAATTAATGCCAAAAAGCCAGGTTCGGATTCGGAAATTCAGCCGCTGGCAATGGAGTTTTGCCAGAGCTGTATGATCGGGATCAACTCGCCAGAAGCGTATGAGCGTCTGCTGGAAGATGCCGCACAAGGTGATTCCACTTACTTCACTCGCTGGGATGAAGTGGCGGCAGCATGGAGCTTTATCGACCATATCGACAATGCCTGGAAGCAGCATCCACAGGATGTGAAGACATATCCAGCAGGCTCGTGGGGACCGGATGAAACGCATAAGCTACTGGAACAGGATGGCTTCCACTGGTGGCCGGTCAATGGTCAGGATGAAGATGATGTAGTATGGACAGCGAATAGTCGCTAATTTGGCATAAACGATAGACATCGCAGCGTTCATTCACGTACAATAGAATCATCGATGAATGCAGGAAAACACTCTTATGTTTGCTATACATAAGGGTGTTTTTGCTGTGGATATGGTACAATGTTAACAGTCTATTTAAGCGATGAAGGGAAAATGATAATGAGTAAAACGATAGATACAGAATTGCAACGCGAAGTCAATAAACGCAGAACGTTTGCAATTATTTCTCACCCGGATGCGGGTAAAACAACACTGACGGAAAAATTGCTCCTGTTCGGAGGCGCTATTCGTCTGGCCGGTACGGTTAAAGCGCGTAAAGCGAGTAAACACGCAACGAGTGACTGGATGGAGATCGAGAAACAGCGGGGGATCTCGGTTACGTCTTCCGTGATGCAGTTTGACTATAACGGTCATCGGATTAATATTTTGGATACACCGGGTCACCAGGATTTCAGTGAAGATACGTATCGTACACTGACCGCTGCCGATGCGGCTGTCATGCTGATCGACGTAGCGAAAGGTGTCGAGGCACAGACGATCAAGCTGTTCAAAGTGTGTGCGCAGCGCGGGATTCCGATCTTTACCTTTATTAACAAACTCGACCGCGAAGGTCGCAGTCCGTTCGACCTGATGGAAGAACTGGAACAGGTACTCGGTATCCGTTCGGTGCCCATGAACTGGCCGATTGGAATGGGACGCGAGCTGTGCGGTGTATACGATCGGATGAAGAGTCAGGTGGAGCTGTTCCAGGGCGATGACCATTCGAAGATTGAAGTTCGTAAAGTCGAAGATTATCGCGATCCGCTGATCAAAGAAATGGCAGGCGATTTTCTGTATGAGCAACTGAGTCAGGATATTGAGCTGCTGGACGTTGCTGGCGATCCATTTGACTATGACAAAGTCATGCGCGGCGAACTGACGCCAATCTTCTTCGGTAGTGCGATCAATAACTTTGGTCTGCAAACATTCCTCGAAAACTTCCTGGAGCTGGCACCGAAGCCAGAACCGCGTCGTAGCACCGAAGGAATGATCGAGCCAACACATGAGAAATTCAGCGGTTATGTGTTCAAAATTCAAGCGAATATGAACCCGGCTCACCGTGACCGCATCGCTTTCCTGCGTATCGTATCCGGTAAGTTTGAACGTGGTATGAGCGTCAAGCATGTACGTGTTGGTAAAGATATTAAGCTCGCACAGCCACAGCAATTTCTGGCACAGGATCGGGATATCGTAGAGGATGCCTATCCAGGCGATATTATCGGTCTGTTCGATCCAGGTATTTTCCGTATTGGCGATTCACTGAGTCAGGGCAGCAGCATTGTGTTCGACGAATTGCCAACGTTCTCGCCAGAGATTTTCGCTAAAGTTACCGCGAAAAATGCGCTGAAATACAAGCAGTATCAAAAAGGGATCGACCAGCTGACAGAGGAAGGTACGATCCAGGTGTTCAACGCCGTAAGCTTCGACGATACGATTCTCGGCGTTGTCGGTCAGCTGCAATTTGAAGTATTTGAATACCGGATGAAAAATGAGTACGGTGTCGATGTACAGTTGCAACGTATGCCGTTCCAATTCGCACGCTGGGTCGTTGCGGAGAACCTCGATCCATCTAAATTCCGTATTAACTCAACACTGGTGAAGGACAAAAAAGGTAACTTTGTTGTTCTGTTCGAAAACGAGTATGCGATGCGCACGGCGATGGAAAAAAATCCAGATGCGCAATTCTTGCAGACGGCTCCGTAAGGAGTAGAGGTGGTAAGGGTAGTTTAAAAGCATGGAGAGTAGGGAAAGCACTAAAAGCTGAAGTGATCGAAGCATTCCGTAACTCCGGCAACTCGTAAGGAAAGCACTAAGAGCACTAAAAGCACTAAAAGCACTAAAAGCACTAAAAGCACTAAAAGCACTAAAAGCACTAAAAGCACTAAAAGCACTAAAAGCACTAAAAGCACTAAAAGCACTAAAAGCACTAAAAGCAGTGCAGCTTTCGCAAAAGGTAAGGTAAGTGCTTTGTAAAAAGAAAGTGTTTATAAGAAGATATTTTTTTGTGAAAAGAAATGTTTCTGTAAGAAGATACGGTTCTGTAGGGAGTAGTTGTTCTGTGAGCAGCAAGACGAGCACGTATACGAATGAGCAAGCTGGATACGACGGTGAGCTTGGACGTATAGATGTAAGCAACTGTGCTGCATGATTGGATTAAGATGACAACAATAGCAAGCTGAAATTGTGAAGCTCGCTCCAGTGTTGGGACAGTGATTCATGATATCGTGGTATAGTTCAGAACTGTGAAGTGTATAAGCGATGCGACATCATAGATGCAATATCATATCCATTCGACCTTATACATCAAATGCCAAATGTTCAGCTCACCCGCTAAAGTCTGGTTGTATTCAAGCAGAGCATTCTATAGCGCTATCCGTATCATCCGAATAGATATGTTATTTTCAACATCAATCATTCGAATTAGAAACTCGAAACGGATCTATAACCGCAGATTGTCCGGCAGCCTACAACGGTATCACTGCCTGCCGGACAATCTGTTTTTATTTTGAACATCAGATGGAGGTAAAACATGGCAAGAAAGCAGTATGCAATTATCGGAATCGGGCGTTTCGGCTCTAGCATTGCCCGTACACTGAGCGAGATGGGCTTTGACGTGCTGGCGATCGATTCAGATGAACAGCGTGTACAGGAAGTATCGCATATCGTTACCCAGGCGGTAGTCGCAGACTCGACGGATGAAGAAGCGCTGCGAGCGATCGGTTTGCGTAACTTTGACGTGGTCGTCGTGGCGATTGGGGAAGATATTCAATCGAGTATTCTCACGACGCTGATCCTCAAAGAAATGGAAGTACCGACCGTGCTGGTGAAAGCGCAAAACGATCTGCATGCCAAAGTCGTACAGCGAATCGGTGCAGATAAAGTCATTTTCCCAGAGCGCGATATGGGGATACGTGTTGCCCACCATCTGACCTCACCGAATGTACTCGACTATATCGAATTATCTGATGACTACAGCATTGTCGAAATGAAAGCATCTGATTCGATGATCGGCCGTAACCTGATCGAACTCAACATCCGTGCTCGTTATCAGTGTAATGTAATGGCGATCAAACGGAACAATCATATGAATATCGCGCCTGCACCAGAAGAACAGCTGCAACCAGACGACATCGTCGTTATCGTCGGTCAAAAGCACGACCTGATCAAACTGGAAATGGACATGGAGGACTAATGGAGATACTATCGACACAAAATGCCCGTGTGAAAGAATGGGCAAGCCTGCTGGACAAGAAGCATCGCGACAAACTGAATAAGTTTATTATCGAAGGCATTCACCT
Source organism: Paenibacillus wenxiniae (assembly GCF_039822605.1). Classification (NCBI taxonomy): domain Bacteria; kingdom Bacillati; phylum Bacillota; class Bacilli; order Caryophanales; family Paenibacillaceae; genus Paenibacillus; species Paenibacillus wenxiniae. Next base: position 114,420 of record NZ_JBCGUH010000013.1, on the reverse strand, counting down.
CGTTAGCGAAGCGCTGCGTAGTGACTGGGATATTCAATATATTGTGTATGATACGGAAAAAGGCATTCCGGCGGAGTTAAAAGAAGATATTGCCGCTTATGATGGCGGAGCGCAGTATGTGGCGGTATCGCAGGCGGTGCTGGAAAAGTGTACCGATACACGTACACCACAGCCGGTGTTTGCGATTGTGCATAAGCGGAATGCGTTGCTGTCCAGCTTGCTGAAGGAAGACTCGGCGATCGTGATGGTACTGGATGGCGTGCAGGACCCAGGAAATGTAGGGACGATTATTCGCAGTGCGGACGCGTCTGGTGCGAAGGGGATTGTGCTCGGTAAGGGCTGTGCGGATCTGTACAATCCGAAGACGATTCGGTCGACGATGGGATCGTTGTTTCATGTGCCGGTGTTGGAGGCGGATTTGAAAGAGGTATTGCCTGCGGCGAAGGAGCAGGGGGTAAAGCTGGTGAGTACGTCGCTACAGGCGGAGACTTCGTGTTATGAGTATGATTTTCGCAGTGGTGGCTGGATTGTGATTGGGAATGAAGGGAAAGGGATATCGGCGGAGACGGCAGAGTTGGTGGAGGAGCATGTGTTGATTCCGATGCAAGGGCAGGCGGAGTCATTGAATGCGGCGATGGCGGCTACGGTGTTGTTGTTTGAAGGGATGCGGCAGCGGACATTAATGTAAATCTATGCTATAATATAAATAGCTTAGTGAACTTCAACAAGCTGGCTTCAAGGCTATGAATCTATAGATTTTAAACATATAATTGATGATAAATTACTCAAGCAGAGTATCGATTAAATACGATACTCTGCTTTCTATTTCATCAGAACTTTATTGAAAATTAAGTTAAACCTTTGTTTGAATGCATTGAATAATATTTATCTCTCATGTAAAATGATAACTGCAAAAACTAAAATTACGTACGTAATTAAGGAGGATGCTGATGAACTTCAGTTATACTTTTCCTGCTCTTAGAGGCCTTCAAGCAAGTAGAGAATTCTATACTGTAATGTGTCCTTTACGCTTGATTCCTAAAATATTTTTATTCGATGAGGAAGAAATTCCAGCAGAGCATCGTGCTCAACGATTGATGAATAAAGCCAGGATTCCAGAAATGACAAACTACATCCTAGAAAATCCTAAAGACTACATATTTTCTTCGCTAACTGCTTCTGTAGATGGCGAGATGGTCTTCAAAGAACATTCTAAGGATTTGAAAGATATTGGTCATCTTACTATATCTCTGGATTCGAAATTTCTAATCAATGATGGTCAACATCGTAGAGCAGCGATTGAAGAAGCATTGAAAATTTCACCTGATCTGGGAGACGAGACGATATCGGTGGTCTTTTTCCATGATCTTGGACTTACTCGCTCTCAGCAGATGTTTTCAGATCTGAATCGACATGCGGTCAACACGACTTCATCGATCGGAATCTTATATGATCATCGAGATCAACTTTCGCTTATTACAAAGGATCTTTTAACAAAAATCCCTTTGCTAGAAAGGTATGTAGATCGGGAGAAAGTAAATCTTTCGAAAAATTCGCCTAAGCTGTTCGCGCTTAACCATATCTTTAATACCAATTGTCGCTTATTAGGTAAAAAGAAAGGCGAAATCGTTTCGGAACAAGAAAAAGAGTTCGTGGTGAAATTCTGGGAAACACTTTGCGCTTCGATCCCAGAATGGGAAGATGTATTGCAAAAAAAAGCCTCTTCGAGAGAACTAAGAGCAACTTCTGTTGTAGCCCACGGTATCTTTTTAGAAGCTATCGGTATTATAGGACACTACTTGTATATATATCATCCAGATGAATGGGCCAAATATATTAGCAAACTCAAAGGTATCGATTGGCAACGAGACAATAAAGCAGACTGGGAAAGTCGAGCATATGGACCAACAGGTCGAATTAATAAGAACAATGAAACGATACAATTAACTTCTAACAAAATTAAATTGAAGATTGGGTTACCTCTTACGGAACAAGAACAGAAAATTGAAGACAAAATAAAGGAGGTTCCTTCTCTTGGAACTTAATATATTTAATACAGGCACGAAATTTACTGAAGCGAAGGAATTAGTAAAAGAAGTATATCTGACAGATGAACGTCCATGGGTAGTTGGCTTCAGTGGAGGTAAAGATTCTACTGCTGTCGTTCAGCTTGTATTTCAGGCTCTTCAGGAGCTTGATGCATCTCAACTGCATAAAAAAGTATATGTGATTTCGTCAGATACTCAAGTAGAGACGCCGCTTATTATTGATAAAATTACGCGCACGCTAGGTAGAATTCAAAAGAAAGCTTTAGAACTCGGATTACCCTTTGAAACGCAAAAAGTGCGTCCTAAAGTGGATCAAACATTTTGGTCTTCTATTATTGGTAAAGGATATCCAACTCCACGTCAGAAATTCAGATGGTGTACAGATCGGCTGAAAATTGAGCCTGCGAATCGATTTATTTTAGATAAAGTAGATCAGTTTGGCGAAGTGATTATGCTACTTGGAGTTCGGGATTCAGAAAGTGCAACTCGTGCTGCTGTTATGCAGTCTCATACGATCGAAGGGAAAAAGCTTATGCGACACTCTACTTTGAGAAATGCATTCGTGTTTGCGCCAATTCGTACGTTTGATGTGGATGATGTATGGGAGTTTTTGCTCCAATATGAATCACCTTGGGGCGATGATAACAATGAACTACTTGAGCTTTATCAAAGTTCCAATAGCGAGTGTCCATTGATTGTAGATAAAGAAGTAAAAGAGAGTGCGGGTTCTTGCGGGAATAGTCGGTTTGGCTGCTGGACGTGTACAGTAGTGAGTGAAGATAAGGCTCTAAGTGGATTTATTAATAATGGCATAGATTGGCTTCGTCCATTGTATGATTTTAGAAGTTTCTTAGTTCAAATTAGAGAAGATTATTCTAAAAGACAAAAGCAACGGATGAATGGTGAAGTATATTTGCTGCCATATCATAGTGATGAGCCAGAATATGGAGAAATGGTTATATTGAAGTCCGAAATCAAACAATATTTAGATGATAATAATATTAATTTAGCTACTGTAGAAGAATTGAATATGTTAGTTAGAGACGAGGATGGTTCTCTTAAACGTTTTGGTGTTGGACCATTCACTATTAAAGCTCGTGAAGAGATTCTACGACAACTATTGCGTACTCAGAAACAGATACGTGAACTACATGATCCAAATATAGAGTTAATTACAGTTGAAGAATTAAAAGCTATTCGCAAATATTGGCATGATGATCTGCAATGGGAAGACCGACTGCCTTTAATTGTTGAAGAAGAAACCGGCGAAACGTATGATTGGGATCATAACGATCGTCCTGTATTTAAAGAAGATCAATTGACTGATCTGGAGACACTTTGCCAAGAAGAAGGCGTGAATTTAAGTGTTCTCAAACAATTAATTTCAGTAGAAAAGGATTATTCTGGTGTTAAGGTAAGACGTGGCCTTTTCCAGGCCTTCGATAAAACTCTGAAGCAAGACTTCTTGCATCTTTAAAAGGTGGACTAGCTTTTCATGCAAATCACTAAACTGTTGCTTCGTAATATAGGGGCCTATCATGGGCCACATAACTTTGATTTTAATACCACATCTGATAAAAATGTTATTCTGATCGGTGGTAAAAATGGTGCTGGTAAAACAACTATTTTAGAGTCTTTACGAATCGTATTATTTGGTTCTTTAGCTTATGGGTTTGTTAATGACAATGAGCCGTATTTTCGTGAAATTCATTCTTTACTCAATCGTTCCGCTATGGAAAGTAATAGTAGCGAATTTCAAATTAAATTAGAATATACGGCTACAGAAGAATTCGAAAACGTTCATTATGTACTAATGCGAGAGTGGTATTTCAAAAATGAGAAGATAAGAGAAAGATTTAGCGTATTGAAAAATGGTAAGCATCTAAGTACTCAACAACAATCTGATTTTCAAAATAGATTACGTGAAGAAATGCCTCCACGTCTTTTTGAACTTTGTCTTTTTGATGGAGAAGATGTTTCGAGGATTGTTTCTGACGAAAAGATCCCAGAGTATCTGAATGATGCGGGTAAGATTTTGTTTAATTTGGATCTTTTTATGAATTTAGAAAAAGATCTACAAGCTTATCGATTGCAGTATGCTCAAAAGAATGCTAGTGCAGCTAAAGAAATTACGGAGCAAGAAAGCCTGATCAGCCAAATAAATGAATTGCAAAAGTTCATTGAAGAACGGCAAATGCGTATTGAATCTAGCGAAGATGAAACTTTTCGTTTAAATGATGAAATAAAGCAGCATAAAAAAGATTTTGAGGAGCATGGTGGTTTGCTTCGAGATGAAAGGCAACAACTATTAAATGAAGTAAATACTATTGAAAGTAAGAGAAAAGCAAATACAGAACAGATTCGTTCATTTATAACTTCTCTAATGCCTTTTTATATGACTAGAGATTTATTAGGTAGGGTGGTAAAGCAACTTAACTTGGAAAAAGAGAATGAGTCGTTTGAGTATGCATCTTCTGCTTTAGATAAAAATAAATTAAATGATCTGATTCACGAGCTGCAACAGAGTATTGGTCAAATCCATGTGACGTATGATATCGATCATCTGCATAAAGGTATTCTATCTATTATGCAGCCCGAAAATATCAAATTGATTCACAGAGCATCATTTGCACAACGCAGCGAGATCCAAAATCTATTCAATCAAATTCAAAAGATTGATGCTCAAGATTATATTCAACGCTTTGATCAGAATGCTAAGATGCTGGAACAATCTCAAAAACTACGTAAATTGATCGAGAATAATGACCAATCTAGTGAGTTTAAAGAAATACTAGAACAAATTGAGATCAAAACTAAACGTGTTGAGCAACTACGTTTGTTAATCGAACAATATAATAAAGAGGTTCACGAAGCTAATGAGACGATTCGTTTGCATACTTTGGCTTCAAACAAAATTACAGATAAAATACGGGAATATCATAAAGCAGAGAATTCTTTTGTCATGACTGAAAAATTGCTATTAGTTAGCCAACGATTCAGAGAACGTCAATGGCGTAAGAAACTGGATGATGTAGCGAAAGAAGCAACCAAAATGGTCAATATTCTTTTCCGTAAAAAAGAATATATTGACCGTATTCATATTGATCACTTGACTTTTGAATTACATCTATATAATCGTCAACATCATATTACTAAAGAGCGCCTTTCCGCAGGGGAAAAAGAAATGCTGATGCTAACGATCATCTGGGCGATGTTTAAGGTGTCAGGATGGAAACTGCCTTTTGTTTTCGATACTTTAATGGGCCGACTAGATCAAGATCATAAGCGAGCATTGATTCAACACTTCATTCCAAGATGTGGTGAACAAGTATTAATGTTTACAACAGATTCCGAAGTTGGTGCAGAACAGTTTGCTTTATTGAAAGATTTTACAGCAAAATGTTACACACTAGAATTTGATTCAATTACACATAGCGCTAAAATTGAAAAAGGTCGCTACTTTACGATCAGTGAGGAGAGCAGCCTATCATGAACTTTACTCTAAAAACTTCTAAATATGCGAAAGATGTTCTCACTCAATTGCATGCATCAACAGGAATTACGCCAAATATTTTAATTCGTTATGCGGTTAGTCTTTCACTTAGAAATAGTATATTAGATGGAAGTGTAGAGCCTGTAACGAAAGATTTCGCAGATGGTCTGGTACTTAATCGGAATACAGTTACTGGAGAACATGACTATGTATTCAAGGCATTGATTACGCAGGTAGCAGGAAAAGAGTTATCGGATGAAGAGTACTTCCCTGGTTATTTTAATGCTCATTTGGAACGTGGGATTCGTTCACTTGCTTCGGAATATAAGAGTGCAGGAAACTTTGAGCGCTTTATTCGTGCGTTATTACTCTAAGAAAGTGGGGCATGATTATGCTGTATTTAGATAATAGTGCAACAACTAAGATTCATCCAGAGGTATTAGAAGCGATGATGCCTTATCTTCAAGAAGAGTATGGCAATCCGTCTAGCAAATTTTATTCACTAGCTGAGAATGCGAAAAAAGCTGTAGCTAAAGCAAGAGAACAAGTAGCCACTTTATTAGGCTGCGATCCAGATGAAGTTGTTTTCACAAGTGGTGCTACAGAAAGTAATAATATGATTATTAAAGGGATTGCAGACTATTATGGACGTGAAGCAGGAGCTAATAATCGCTTATTAACGACTAAAGTAGAGCATCCATCTGTTATTGAAACGTTTAATTTTCTCGGAGAACGTGGTTATAATGTATCCTTCTTGGATGTGGATCAATATGCACGAGTAGGAGTAGAGCAAGTAAAAGAAGCGGCTGCAAAAATGCAGCCACTTCTTACTTCGATTATGTGGGGAAATAATGAGATTGGGTCACTTAATCCGATTGAAGAGCTAGCAAAGGTTTTTGAAGAGAATAGACAGTTCTTTCATACTGATGCTACGCAAGTGATTGGTAAAGTACCAGTAGATATGAGCAAAATGCCAGGTCTTCGTTTTCTTTCGATGTCTGGACATAAGATTGGTGGTCCAAAAGGTGTTGGAGCTGCTATTATTCGGAAGCAGTCGAAAGAGATTTATACTCGCTTGACTCCGCTGATGCATGGTGGAGGGCAGGAGAATAATTATCGTAGTGGTACGTTAGCTGTGCATAATATTGTTGGGTTGGGTAAAGCTGCTGAGGTTGCAGAAACTAACCTTGAAAATAATGTTCAGCGATTAAAAGAATTAGAAAACTATTTAACGGATATTTTTAAGAAAAATCTAACCGGGAAAGTTAAGTTTAATAGCGATGAGCAAGATAAAATTCCTGGATTGATTAGTTTACAATTTATTGGAGTTAATAATGAGTTACTTATTAAAAAATTATCTGCTTATATTGCATTATCCTCTGGGTCAGCATGTAGTTCAAGTAAACCTAGTCATGTATTAAATGCAGCAGGAAAGAGTTTAGAAGAAGTAAGGCAAACTATAAGGATAACTTTGGATTCTAAGATAGATGAATCTGATTTGAAAGTTTTTGATAAAATTAAATAAAAGAGCCTATTATAATAGGCTCTTTTATTTAATCGATATAAAATATTTTTTTGGCCATATCAAAATATAATTCTTTACGATTTTCTATCTCCATAACATCCCATTTGCTATGAATTGTTAGATGTCTAGTAAGTCCTATATTTGAGTCTTTATAATAAGTCTCTTTTTTTGAAAATTCTTCATTACTAGCTGCTTTATTATCATTAGGAGACCAGAAAGTTAAATTTCCAATATCATGTGTATATGGTTCTAAAAAAGTTAATTTTACTTTTGGATTTTGAGGATATACATGTTCAATGTCTATACTATCAATGTTGTATTGAATATCCATACTTGGTTTTAAAGCTTGTGTAGGATCCATTCTATTATAAGAGCTATAATACGTCTCTAATGTAGTTAAAAAATACCTGATTTTTTTAATGGATTTAGAATTTTTTTTGTATGAAAGACCACTTTCTATCTTTTCTATAAAAAACTGATCTTTACATTGTGAATTTAGAATATTTTTAAGATCAAGCTTAAAGTCGTTAATATCAAATAAATTATTCCTTCTCATAGATAAAATATGTTTTTTGTATATATCAGATAACCTATTTGCCCTTAATCCAGAGACAGTTATATATCTAAATACAAATTTTTCTATATATAGTATTGAATTTTTAAAATCAGTCTCGCTAGCACATTCATATAAAGAAAGTAAAAAAGGAATACATAATTTGTGATCTAGCTGATGAATTAATATAGACAATCTATTTTTTTCCCAACTAGTAGTTTGGGAATTCTCATAGGGGAAAATCCCTTCTGAAATTGATTCATATACTTCAAACATATCCCTTATATTAAGAATTTGCTGTTTTATTTCTAATTTATTATCAGAATTAGAAAAAAAAGCCTTTTGAAATTGTCGATGAATGTTGCTTTTTTTAATAGAAGCTAAATGAGATGTTAAATAGATTTTTATATATTTTTCTGAGTTTTTCTTGGCGAGAATTTCATCCCAACATTCAGAAGCTTTGTCTTGATAGGCAGTATTATTATCTAGTTGCTCTAGAGTAGAAGATCTTAAATAATCGCCTATTGCTAATTCTTTTCCTCTGTCATTTAGTACTTCAAATAATTGATATGCTTCATCTAGTTCGTCACAGGTAATATGAATTACCACTGAATGTTCTAACAACTTTTCTTTTAATAATAATAATTGATCAAGTTTTTTTTCCACTTGTATTTGTGAATTTTTTAAAATAGGAACTATTAAATGATTGTTCATTGATTGCCATGCCTGATTAAGTCTTCTATGGGATTCTGCTCTAATTTCAGGATCTTCTTCATCCAAAAGTTCTGAAAAATAACCTCTATCAACTTTCGATAATGTAAGACGATATTCTCTCACAGGAGGCTTTTTTCTAGTATTTTTATAAGTTAGATAATTATCATAAAGATCTTCAGCTAGTGAATTTGCAGTTTCTTCAGTAGTAGCATCTTTTTCCTCTTTTGCTTGAAGAGCTAATGTTTGAAAGGCTTTTCTTAAAACTGCTAATAATATTGTGAAGGTAGCTAATCTTTGTTGCCCATCTACTACTCTATAAGTTCTTCCTGTGACATTAGTAGTATGTTCATGAACACTGACGATTCCACCAAAAAAATATTCATCTTCAACTTCTTGAATATCCTGACAAAAAGATTCGATTTCCCCTTCTTCCCAACTATAAGCTCTTTGATGTTTTGGAATGATAAAAGGGTTTCTGTTACTAAATAGATCTCCTATACTGTGTTTATCATTATTTAAAATAGCCATGGTTGTTTAACTTCCTTTATAATAAATTTTTGTGTATTTATATTTAAATATTCAATTCCCAAAACGCCTTATCCCTCATCCAAATCGGCTGCCCAGCTCCAGCCTTCACAATACTATAATGCTTCTGCAATGACTTAATTCGATTCATAATACTCTCTTCCTCAGCCTTACTCTGAGTACTAAACACCATCCGAATCTCTTTAGCCGACATTTCAGCCACACTATGCACAATCCAAGTGAGAATGTAATTGGCATAATCGTTATCCGAAGTCGAGAAGTGATTCATAAACTGAGTAGAGAGGATCGTACCGACTCCGTACTCCCGTCCTTCTTTCAAAATCTTCTTGATCGATGTAAAATCCTTGCTCAAGAAGTTATCCGCTTCATCGACTAGAATCATTTTAGTGATCTCGCGATAGGTGCCTTCAATAGCGCTATGCCCTTGCATCTGCATTTGGTTGTAGAACACATCTAACGTAATGGATACAACTAAGTTTTGAATGCTCTCGTTAAAGCCAGACAGGTTAATTACGGTAATACCATCAATCATGTCAAACAAAGAGATTGTTTTGGTTGAATCTGGTTCAAATACCTCTGTCTCGTATAGTTCTTGTAGCGCAGCATAAAGGCTATCTACCTTGGTATCTTCTTTACTTACAAAGAGATCATACACATCACTCAGTGTAGGGGCAGGTTGACTCCAGGTAGAAGCATCGTTTTTGATGATGCCTTTCTTAGCATAAGCCTCCATAATCGTACCTTTAAGAATAATAGACTGTACTTGTCCAAGACCAAATGATTTAGCAACTGTATCCGTAAGGGAACTACTTGTGTGGACAGGTAACAGTGGCTTAAACGGCTGCGTTACATAGAGAGATAGCGGATTATATGGAAGATGGTACAAATCGTATACTTTAGCATTGGTAACTTCCGTGAATTCTGGCTTGATATAATCACCTTTGTAATCAAAGATTAAAATACCAATAGGCGTACCGTTTACATTATCCTGGCTATTACGAGATAACTGTGTAATGAGAGACTTAGTAAACTGTGTTTTTCCTGTCCCCATTGTTCCAATGATCCCTGTATTAGTGTGCATTACTTTATCCGTAGTAGTAGGGTACCATTTTATTTCTTCATTGTTTTGAGCATTATGACCGAACAGTACTTCCAACGGCTTGCGAACAGGTTCATTGACTTCGATATTTATTTCCATATTAGGAGGAGATTCTTCTGGAGTTTGCTTTGACCCTAATCTGCTCTTCATTATTACAGCAGATATAATCTTTTCTTTAGAAGATAATTCATCCTCACTATCATTGGTTTGTTGAATTGTCGTATCCGATGAATACAAGTTACACAAGAGCTGCTCCCTAGGAATGTCACCATAAGCGCTTTGAAGATGGTTTTTTATATCTTCAATACTTTTAATAATAAAGTCATAGCCGCTTGTTTCAGGATAGTTAAATATCATCACTTGATCCGTATGCTTAATCTCATTAAATATCGTATCTTTCTTAAAAGAGATAACAGATCCATTACCAATATAATTTTGTAAATGAGTTGAGATTGTATAGTCATCATTAAGCAAACGGCCTCTGAGTTCGCTGTTTGTGATATTCTGCCAATACTGTTCTGGCCATATATTATACAAATCCATTTTTTCCGCACTTGCAATTGCAAGTTGAATAAAGAAATTGCGATAAAGTTTAGCTGTAAAGTTGTCTGTATCAGTCAAGAAATCGATCAATAATTGTTGTGTTTGTTTTACTTGATTGATCGCTTTCTCATATACACCACTAGGGTTGTTTCCGATCTTCACTTCAATTGGATAGTAATGAACGTAAACTTGCTCTTCTTGTTGTTCGATACCGATCAGTAATAGATCATCGCTGTACGATCCAAGTTTGCCTAGATTTTTCGCTGAAAATAACCCATCACTTTGCCGCAATCCAGTTCCACCAGATATACGAAGGATTTCTTCCATCGATATTGGAACCCATATAATATCTGAGTGAGCAAAGGCAGCCAATGCCAATTTCACCGCAGATAAAATACTGATTTTTTCTCTAGGAAATTGATTTTTTTGCGCTAATAAACGTAACAGCCAGTTCCCGTTAATTGCATTAAAGAAATTAATGATTGGAGGGAGCAAGTCAGCATGAACATCAATTTGATGAGAACGCAGAAACTCGTTTATTAAACGCTGATATTGATCTGAGCGTCTCGTTACCGTAATAGCATCAAATCCACTTGAAGATGTGTACTGATCACTGTAATGAATAACAAGAAGTTCTTTCTGTAGATCATTGTTTTTGAAGAAACTTAAGTCTACTTTAGGTTCGATAAACGTAACCCAATGTGCAGAGTCGTATACAAGATCCAGCTTTTGTTTATGGGTAGCTGAGATTGCAGTTACGATATTCATATCTTCCTGATAGTTATCCAAAGTACGAGCAACACGTAATAACGAGTTCAGTTTAGGTACTATTGCCAGCAGTGGTGTATCTTTTACTGGATAATATTTAGTTCCAAATCCTGTCTTGTAGTCTTCATTGATAAAGACAGAGGGAATACCCGATACTAATCCAAATAAAGATACCCCTGTAATAATTTCAGAAGCATTGCTTGTAGCGATTTGTTCAATCTTATTCATTTGGTAGAACGTAATGTGACTGTATTCATATTGACTGGATTTGATATCTTGGGAATAAAATTTAACTTGATCACGGAAAATATTAAGCAATTCTTCTGGATGATATCCTTCCAATTCTAATTTTAAATTGAAATTTTTGGCGATGTCTTCAGCATTAGAATATTGAGACATCTCTTCAAAGGCATTGTTGATTCCTTTTTCAGCATAAATATGAAGCTCTATAGGCAGCAGCTCTGTTTTCTCTACATTTCTCCGTAATTGCCGCTTATAATATTCAAATAAGCCCTGAAGAATCTCTTGGCAATCACCCATGTTCATTGTATTGATCTTTAGTGGTGCTCTATAGTCCAGATCAAATAAATATGAAAAATGCTCCGTAAACTCCTCGATTTTTTCTTGGACTAACTTGCTCACAAAAAATTTAGAGGTCTCAAAGCGAGGAAGACTTTGATCGATGTAAGTCGTCCATTCAAAAGAATCGCTTTGCTCGATTGCTTTATAAAGTTTGGAATTATTGAACGATACATATGGTAATAAATTGGTTGGACGTAATGAACGGAGAAGTTCATCATTAATGATTTCTGAATCAATAAGCTTATTCAACTGTAATTGATAAGCCAGATGAAGTGGATGTAATGGCGTATACAGCCATTCTGGTTCTTTAAGTCCTTTGCGTATCGTTCCAATCAATACCAAATCGCGCTGAGTTTGATCCAAAGACTGACCATTATTCAGTTGTTGTAACTCTTGTAAGTAAGCATTAACAAAATTTTGAGCTAAGGCGGTATATTCGTCATCAAAATAAGCTAAGCTTGGCAAAAGTTGATTCGTTCTAAAGTAGCGAAGCAAATCTAAATAAGCTTCACGTACATTTTCTTTCACTGCAATCGGTTCGGGAGTAAGCTCTCCAGTTTCTTCAATAAAATACAAGTGGTTATCCTCGATCAATGTCAGTTCACGTTCTAGATTCTTTTTGAACTCTCCTTGAGCGTATGTTTCACGAGTGCCTTGTATGATTTTCATTTTGTCGTTTTCAATACGATATACAAAATGCTCTTGTTTTTCACGTTTCAATTTCCAGACGCTAAAGCCACCAATAGGTACCGGTCTTTCTACTACATCTTGGACTGCAAACGGAATCTCGGTATGAGGTAGTTTAATAGAGAATGGAATGAGATCTTCTTCTCCAGTATTGTCTGCATTTTTGCTGATTACTAATTCTTCAAATTCACTCATTTCAAATGCGTTAGCTGTCCCGTCGACTTGAAGTGCTGCTTGAGCTACTTCTTCTGCTCCCTTATTGAAAATCCATTGCTCATCATCTGAATTGATTAAAATATAGGAACCTTTCGTTTTAGAAAGATAGATAGTATAAGAAGTTTGTACGGCGCTAATAAACTTTTCGTATGTCTCAACAACTGCAATTTTAAATTCGTATGCAGGTGATATATCGGTTTTATACCTTACACCATAAAAGCATGTTTGACCGGGTTCGAATTGTAGTTTGACTTTTAATTTTTTACCAGATTGCTCTGCCACAATTCTTTGTTTGATTTCGGTTCGATTGATAAATTCAGTTTTCACAAAATCATTAAAAGGCAATTCGATGGTAATGGTATTTTGTTGTTCGGGATTAAATATAATGATGTTTCGCTTACGTTGTTTACTTTTTGTTTCGCCTTCTGGGCGTTCCCAATATACTAACCCTTCTAAAGCGACTTTTTTAGTTGGTTCTAAGTACTCCAATCCTTTTCCTTCAAGCTTTTTATCATTAGAGCGGCGAACCATACCAAAGTCTGTTTCTTGCCACTCTATAGCCGAAAGTACTCTTACTCCGGCATCATCAAAATGTCGTTCCAGACTAATATCAACCGGACCATACTGATGAGCCATTTCAACATCACTGAATAAAGATTGGTTATGATTTAGACGTTCTTTGATTTGTTTCGCAGTCATAGCGGTATTGAGCAATTCAGAATCGTAGAATAATCCTAAGTCTTTATAATCAGAAGGCTCTAAAATCTGATTATTTAACACAGTCAAAATTTTCTCATAATCAAATAAAGTTACTTGTTCATGAAGACCTTGTTGGGCTTTATTAGAGGACATGCTGAATTCTAAAATTTGCTTTTCTTCTTTAGAAAGAACAGAGATCTTCATTGCTTCTTGAAGGTTGCTTTCGATTTCATGAATATGAAATGGCATCCCTTCTTTGGCAAATGAAGTCATTCCTTGAACTAGACTGTCCAAGTTAGAATTATGAATTAACAGCATTGCCTTATCTACAAAAGGATATTCCTGAGTCCCTACTTTGTTACGAAGTGTAGTCAAAAAGTCAGGTGTAATATCATCCGTATTTGATGCTATTAATACTTTAGCTGAACCATTGTCTAAGCATATTGATTGATAAAAACCATCCGGAGTTGTCATAGAGAAAGGTTCAATGTTTGCAAGATTTTTCACTTCATTGACCAGATCCAGTACTTGTTCAGAACGCTCAAATTGAATATGATATTTTTCACCTGGTTGCACACTAATACGAGTGAAAAATTGCTGAATCTGTTGTGCCAAGTAACTATAAAAATGCTTTGACATATATAGCATCCCCACTATCGCTTTTTTTCTCTAGCAAGTTTAATTTTTCGAAGTAATCTACAATCGAAGTTTGAGTATCACGGTCAAAAATAATACCTCTAGCTTCTAACTCTAAAAATAAATTTTTCAGCCGGATTTTAGATTCGTTTTTAATCATAAGTTTGGTTAAGAAAAGTAAATAGTCTGTATCTAAGATGAGCATTTTGCCCGATCTGCCGCGCGATTTTAAGAATGTCTTTTGGCAAAAGTATACAAACCATTGTTTGAACTCGTTGTATGGTTTAGAGCGACTGCTATTATTGAACTGATGATCGATCATATGAAATAAAGAGTCTAATTTTTGCAATGCAGGTATATGAGATGATGAATGAAATGTCCCAAGTTGCTCCCATTTAATATCACCGGATAAGTTCTCCTTATACTCTTGAATCAATGTATCCACTTGTTGTTCTAATTCTATTTGTTCTTCTAAAGACATCGTTTGAACTTGTTCTGCAATTTGCTGATAGGATAGCAATTTACCATTGTCTGAATCAGTAGAGCCGGATTCAGTGAAATTAATCATTTTAAGAAAATTTACATGAGCAAATGTTTGGTTGATGGCGCGTTCGATACTTTTCCAACCGAATTCATAGCTGACTCTTGTTTTAGACAGGCGTTCTTCGCCTTCAAATGTAAAATATACTGGATGGATCTCCATATCTGTAACTTTAAATAGTAGTTCGTTTTTACGTGCAAATTGAGTGACATATAGAAAGTAATAATAAGAGATCAGCTTCTCAACTTGACTTGTAAACAGTTCACTTTTTGTAGACAGCCATGTGAAATCTTTAATAAATAAGTCAGATACCATAGGAATAATAGTGTTATAACTTTTAGGATCTTTGGTATTATCGTTTAATTGTGGTAAGGATTTGAACAACAATGTACTCATCAAATCAGAATGATAATCCGTATTACTTGTTATATTCCAGGGTTGTTGATTCCTCCAAAGTACATTGTATAGAAAGGTGGCCAGCTTTTTATTTTCATTGTCTACAGTGTTTATGTAGTACAACGTTTGTGGATGAAAAAGATAAAGTTGATTGTTTTCATCTATAAATAATGTTTTGATCATTTGTCTAAATTCACTGCGTTGGTGTACTTCTTCAAAATTAATTGAATCCAAAACCGTATTAATAAGTTCATCTGTATTGACGATTTCGTCTAATTTCTTTTGCCCAATTAAACGAATAAACTCTCCAATAACTTCTCTAAAGTTGTACTGAGTGTCTTTGAATTTTGTATTATAAGGAAGAAATTCTAACTCGATTTTAGGATTATGACGAATGGAAGAAGTGAATTTGAATTTTTCCCGAATGGTGTCTAAGTCTAATTTATAACTCATAGGTTCACGTCTCCATAAATGAATATTGATCAAATGTAGCATCATATTTTAGTCGGTATCGGGTTGATTTACCAAATTGCTTACTTTCGAATACGATTTCTTCACCTTGATTGCCAACATTACTGAGCTTATCAATAAACTCTACAAATTTGATAAATTGGAACTTATCCTTCTTATTTGGTCGATATCCATTTTTAATTTGGAGTAAAAGTGAGTAAAGTGAAAAATCGATATCAATCGATGGAATCGTATTATCATCTATATAGTTAACATTGCGAACTTTGAATTGTAATGTCATCATAGTCAAAAATTTATACAGTTCATTCTCTGTAGTAGAGCTAGTACGTGTAATATGTGGCTCAATTTCTAACTTTTGCAGTGCATAGTATTGAGTTTGTGGTTGACCAATTTGTACATAAATAAGGTCTGAATTACCTTCTCCATTCCATTTATATATAGCATCTTTAACATCTTCTCGGTATAGTTTGGAAAGTTTGCTGATTTCTTTCTTATTCCAATAAAATAGATTACGCATAAACTCTTCATAAACTTTATCATTGAAAGATCTATGCGACGCTTTAGGAATTAAGTAGTAAAGGTAAACGAATAGCTTGGTAAGTGTTCGTTTGAAATCCTGACTCTTATCTTCAGGATTACGCCAAGGAGAATTGGGAATCAGACCTCTAGCGAAATAAGATAAGTGATTAATATCGATATACTGGGCAAATAAATATGCTCCATCTTTACGTGATTTAAAACCTATAAGATGATCATCTAAAACTTCGCTTCGGATTCTCGTAGGATTAATTCGATCAATGGCTTGATGGATGGCAGAAGCATCTACCTTTTCAAATAATTGAAATGGTAACAGGCATTTAGTATATGATTCGAAGTCTTGTGAATGGATCATATTTTGTATTTGCTGATGGGTTGCATTCTCCATGTTAGATGGAACTAAGATATTATAAATAAAGTCCAATAAAGCTCTCGTTGATATAAGAAGTTTTTCCTTTACCATGGCTTGAATGAGTAGATCGATGATTCGTTGTTGTATAGTATCTTGCTGTAATAATTCATAGTTTTGGAGAATAGGATTTTTAGCAGCGAGTTCCTTGTTCTCTGCTACATCGCTTAAATAGGCTTGATAGAACGGATTATCCTCTGTTTTTTGGGTAATCTTATTGAGAATCCCTTCGATATAACTAGATTTAGGGCCTTGATCTGTTAACTGGTACATGTGGTAATCACTAAAGTTAACGTACTGGAAAATATGATCGTCTTCGCTAGCTTCATTTGAAATAACTGATTCTAGAATCTTTTTTTGCTCTACATAGGCACGAAGTCTTTTAAAAGATTCTCCATATTCTGAATCGATAAAGTTATTCAAAGCACCCAGATTAATAGCCAAAATGATATTTTGAGGATTGTTTTGTTGTAATCCTTCATCTGAGAAGTTTCTCAATACAGATGCTAACGTTTCAATAGATGTTTTGTGTGGAGAAAAGCTCTCTGTAGCATCATTGTGTAAGTAAAAAACGGTAGGATCATTCAGAAAGTCGTATTTGTTTTTTAAATAAGACAAAATATGTGACTTGCCGTCTCCAACGCCACCACATATTAAAATCAAACGAGCATTCAAAGCAGTATAAGCGTTGTTGATATGGCTTTCTAGTTCCAGTTCAACAGGACGCTGAATGTGCATATATGTTTTAAATGCACTAAAGCTTTCTAGATTTTCTACTGCTTCTTTTGATGATTGTTTACAACGTTTAAGTATATCAATAAAATGTTCTGATACAGTATCAGCCATGGTCAATCCTCCATCATTTGAAATGAGCCATAATGAATTAATATAAGGTCATATTTATACAAAAACTATAGTCAGAAATATATGTAAGTCTAAAGAACCTGACTTATAGTTCAAAAGTTGCTTTTAACTTACTTTATTGTATCTTCTTTGACTTAAAATGGGAATGAAGAAATGTATTATTTTGTTGGAACATTAAAATATTGAGTGTTTTAAAGGTTTTTGATAACCTCTACGATTGAATGTGCATATAAATAGATGAATTTTCAGGTTGATCTAAATAGCATTTTTATATTATTGAATAATAAAGGAGACTACCCATGACCTTACCAATAGAACTCCAAAACATCTTCCTACACCGCCAAAAATCATACAAAATGGTTTTCATTCTCGTCCTCATCGACGAAATGCGGGCAAGCCGTGAACGCGAAGTTTCTATGACACGCATCAAAGAACGTTTCCTTGACTACTTCCAGAAGCGCGAAGCTCGTAGCTTACCTGTCGATGCGCCGCCTTCACGTATTGCATTTCGTTGGGCAGATGTTGTTGTGAATCGAGTGCAGTACATTGTAGATTCAACCATTGAATCGCTTATGCCCATCCTCGACTACCCCAGCTCCGGCTACACCATCGGCTTCAAACCCGACATCTACACCCAGCTCACCCCAGCCGTACTGGACGAACTGTACCACTTCACGCTGGACGAACTGGATATCTACTATGCACCACCACAGTCCGACTTTTCCCTACGCGAAGATCTGCTCAACATCATTCGCAACTATCTTCCTGCCAAACAGCAGCCACTGACCGGGCATCCGTTGGCAGAGTATGTGCGGAAGGTCGTACCGGAGCATTTGCGGTCGTTGCCTTTTGTACATAATCACTTCAAAGTACGTGGCTCCGTCGGTCGGGGCAATAACTGGGCGACGATTCCGTGGATTGCGGTGATGTATCCGCAGCTCACGGATACGATTCAGCGTGGGGTGTATGTGGCGTATTTGTTTTCGGCGGATATGCAGCGGCTTTATTTGACGCTCAATCAAGGGTTGGGTGAGGTGCGCAGTCATCTGGGGCGCAGTGATAGTCAGGCGTATTTGCAGGAACGGGCGCAGGAGATCCGGGAGAAGTTGCCGGCTGGGCGGATGCGGACGGATGATGAGATGAATCTGGGTGATGGGCGGCTTGGGGATGATTACCAGACGTCGACTATTGCCTATTTTGCCTATGATACGGCGCAGTTACCGGATAATGAACAGCTGGTGACGGATTTGTGGGATGCGATGGATAGTTATATGTTTTACATTGAGAGCACTGCGATTACGCCGAATACGATGTGGGCGGTTCAGGTGCAGGAAGATGATGGCGGTGAGGTGTATGTGCCTCGTTTGCGCGATCGGGATGTGGCGGATGTGCTGGAACGGATCGGGGACTATGTATCGGGGAGTGGTTTTTATTTTCCGGCGCAGCTTACGCATAACTTCTATTTGTCGCTGAAAACGCGGCCTTTTGTTATTTTGGCAGGCATATCGGGTACGGGCAAGACGCGGCTTGTGCGGCTATTTGCCGAGGCGATTGGGGCGACGGCGGAGAATGGGCAGTTTACGCTGATTCCGGTGCGACCGGATTGGAGTGATCCGGCGGAGTTGATCGGGTACCGTGATCTGTCGGGGATGTTTCAGCCGGGACCGCTCACGCTCGTGATTCGCGAGGCTTCCCGGCCGGAAAACCGGAAAAAGCCTTATTTTGTCTGTCTGGATGAGATGAATCTGGCACGGGTGGAGCATTATTTTAGCGATATGATGAGTCTGTTAGAGACGCAGAAATGGCGGGAAGAAATGGAGCATCCGTATTCTTCACCAGAGCGCAGGCAGGAGTATGTGTATACGGGGCAGCAGGATGCCAAGCATATGAGCGTGAAGCGTGATGTTGACCGGGATATTGAGCATATGAGTATGAAACATAATGCTGACCGGGATATTGAGCATATGAGCGTGAAACGTAATGCTAACCAGGAGGTTGAGCAGGTAAATGTGAATCGTAGTAATGAGAATAGCGCTGATCCTATGAGCAACAATCTTTCTAATTCTACACCTATAGATTCTGCACCTATAGGTTCTGAATCCTCTGGATTTGTAGATTGTACACGTTCTGACTCTTCTGATGTAGATTCTACGCCTTTTAAATCTATACCAGTTACATCTACACTAGAAGAACGCAAAAGGACGGAACATTTGGCGCGTCGGGGTGAACAGGATTCGGCTGACGATGATGGATATATGGATGCTGGGTATACGAATACTGGATACACGAATGCAGATAGTGAAGATGATGAACGGTATGAAGATCATCATGTACAAAGCCATACCCGAAAAGATGAAATGAGCAGCAGGAAACAGAATGATCGTTTGCCTGGAATACATGGTGTGTACGGGACAGGTAACGAGGGTGAACAGCAACAGCGTAATAATGGAAATCGTAATGGGGATCATAACGAACATAGACGTGATACGACTTCTGGTAATACGAATACACAGGCTTCTAGCAATATGGGTAATATCAACACACAGGTTGCAGGTAGTGCACGTACGCCTGCTTCTGGTAGCACGTCTAGCCAGAATCCTTCGTATCGTGTAGATGGTTTACAGTCGCACGTAGATTATACAGATGCAGGTGCAGAAAATAGAGCTACCACAAATATGACGTCTCATTCTGCTGCTGGACAGGGAAATATGCGCAAAACAGAGCGGCGCATTGTAACTGACCCTCTAATCGCCGCAGGCATGCTGCAATTGGAAGAGGATCGGATGATGTATGGGCAGCTAGGCATACCGGATAATGTGTACATTGTAGGTACAGTGAATATGGATGAAACGACGTATCCGTTTAGCAAACGTGTGCTGGATCGGGCGAATACGATTGAGTTTCATACAATTGATCTGATGCAGTTACCACGTAAAGGTAGTGCGAATGCTGCGGCTGAAATTGTGCCGATTGAACAGCCGTTTTTGCGAAGTGATTATTTGCAGCTTATTGATGCGATGGATGAACATGAGGAATTGATTATACGCACAACAGAGCGGTTGGTGGAGATCAATCGTATTTTGGAAAATATTCATGCTCATGTCGGATACCGGATTCGGGATACGATTTGCTTTTATCTGGTGTATAACCAGCGTTTTGGATTGATGGGTGAGGACGAGGCATTTGATCTGCAATTGCTGCAAAAGATTTTGCCACGTATTCAAGGAAGTCAGGCTGTGGTACGGCGTGCGCTGGTGCGGTTGTTGGAGCTTTGTTTGAAGGACAATGTGCGTGTGCCTTCGCCGCTTGAAGATGATGAAGATTTTTGGAGTCAGTGGGAGTATGGTCAGACCGCGCCGGAGGCTTATTATCCAGAGAGTGCGCGTAAGCTGGCGTATATGATTCGCAGATTGGATGAGGATGGGTTTACTTCGTACTGGGTGTCGTAATCGGTGCTGTCCAGTAATGAAACCGTGAGGATGGCAGTAGACGATGTTCCTTTATATTGGAAGTAAGCGATTCTACCTTCTTCGATCTATTTGGAAACCCAGTCTCCGTTCGTTCATACAGTGAAGACATGTACGGGAACTTGTACAGATATAAACCATACTTGTATAGATATAAACGATACCTCACTGCGGACAGCCCATAAGGGAACGGATGAATGATCGTGTTAGAGATTTTGGGGTACGAGATTTAGTGGGAGGTTCAATCAAAAGTGGTTGTGGTGCGTCCTGATATGTAACTGCTTATTCTGTTCATGATGTTGTAATATGTATTCCGATGAATATGGATTGTACACAGTGAAATCTTCCTTTCTGTAGGCATATGAATCTGCATTATTTTTGAGCTGTAGATGTCTAGGACTGTGCGAAGCAGATGTTTGTTTGATATTTCTTAGTAGGGTCTATTTTGTATAAAAGTAAGTTATCGTACCGGTAGTGTTGGCTTTGGGGGCAGACGTTTAGGCTGTATCCTATAGAGTAAGTTATCCTATCTATCAATTACAGCTACAACACTGTACGCCTATTTAACTACTTCTTAATTACTTCTTAATTATTTCAAGTTTACGTATATAGCCCCAACAATCACAACCAGGAGGTGAGCATATGAACCCGGAGCAAACGGTGCGGTTACTGCAAATATCGACGACGATTGGTGACATTTATATCGAAGGTAAGCCGTATCATCCAGCGGTGGAAGCGTTGGAGCTACATCGGCAGGAAGGGGAGTGGGTGGAAGCGCATTTGAAATGTGTCTCATTCACACCTGAAGTGAAGGTGCAGTCGATCCGGGTCTTTTCGCCACTTACGGGGGGATTGGTCGATTGGGATCGGCAGACTGCGGTATTGCCGTGCTTTTACGAGCAGCAGACGTATGAATGGATCTATGAGCGCCAGGATGATGCCACGATGCCGATTCGCTTTTACCATGTGAATCGGCATTTGCGTGAAGCGGTCACGTGGAAAGGGACGCGCATTTTGTCCGGGCTGCTTAATTTCCGCAATGAGGTTGGTTTTAGTGAGTTGGAGCTGCGGTCAGGTGGACAGCGATTGATATCGGTGGAGCTGGAGGTATTTCCGTCCAAGCTGGATTATCGGGAGGACTATGTACGTTTGTTGCAGGAAGTGAACGGGCAGATCTACAATCTGAGCTTTGACTTTTTGAAACGGACGTATCAGTCGACGACACTACGGGAGACCGAGCATCAGAGCTTGACGGAATTTTTCTCAATTATTACGCATATTTTCGATCATATGGAACGGGCGATGGAACGAATTGCCGTGCAACCGCATCATCGGATGGAGCACCATACGGAAGTGCGCAAGGCAGCACAGGCACGCAGACCGTCGCGGAAAAATAGCCAGTATTTGTCCAGCCATCCACAATACTTGGAGAAACTTGATCTGGAGCGCGGTCGAAATGGGCAGCGATCTGGAATTGATTCCAATGCTACCTATAGACAGCAGCCAAAAATCAATCCAAAGGCTATCTATAGACAGCAGACAGAAACCAATCCGAAATCTATATATGGTCAGCAGTCCGAAGCCCATTCGAATGCTACGTACAGCCAACAGTCAGGTGCTCATTCCAATGCCAGGTTAGACAGGGAAACTTCTTTCAATGCTCGTTCGCATAATCAGGTAGCAGGATCGAGATCAGCATCACATATGGATCGGAAGCATGGGAATCGACAGTCGTCTATCCCACCCGGCACCATCCCCATCGCAGGCGAAGCGTACCACCCAACCCGTCTGCTCGATACCGTCAAGCGACTTTCCTACGACACAGCGGAAAATCGCTTCTTACGCTGGATGTTAGAGCGTATTCTAGTGCGACTGGAACAGCTACGCGATCAATACGAGCAGCTGAGCCGTCCTTCGAACTATCGTAGTCGCAGCTATGATGAACAATTCAGTCTAACGGTAGGGCAAATGATTCGGCGGATGGAGCGTATGTTGAATACGGAATGGTTACGCGAGCTGACCCCCATGCGTAGTATGAGCATTAGTCTGGTTATGCAGATGGCGCCGGGGTATCGGGAAATGTATCGGTATTATTTGACCCTGCTCAAAGGATTATCGATTCAAAGCGATCTGTTGCGGCTATCGATGAAAGAAATTTCGGAGCTGTATGAATACTGGTGCTTCCTCAAATTGAATGAACTGATGGCACGTAAATATTCATTAGTCCAGCAAAATGTGATTAAGCTTAATCATGCGGGTTTATTTGTCACATTGGATCGGGGACAGCGATCACGAATGGAGTATCGTCATCCGCGGACAGGGGAGCGGTTTGTACTGTACTATAACAGTGCACCAGATCGCGCATCTTCGCCTACGCTGGCGCAGCGTCCGGATAATGTGTTATCGCTGAGCAAGCAGGATGCAGGCGAGCAGAAAACGTACAATTTTATTTTCGATGCTAAATATCGTCTCCATGTGGCGGAAGAAGGCTCGGCGTATCGAGCGATGTACAGGCAACCGGGACCGCAGGAAGACGATATTAATACAATGCACCGTTATCGGGATGCAATGGTGCATCGGATAGGCGCGTCCGCTGAACAACAGGAACGTTATGAGCGCACGATGTATGGAGCATATGTGCTGTTTCCGTATGGAGATGAGCAGCAGTATCGGGAGCATCATTTTTATAAAAGTATTCGTCAGATTAATGTAGGGGCTTTACCCTTCTTGCCGAATGCCACTTCGCTGGTGGAGGAATTTCTGGATGAGCTAATCGCAGATAGCCCGGAAAAGGCGTACCAGCGTGCGACGGTGCCGCAGCGGACGGACGAATATTATGAGGACGCGATGCAGCAGCGGCAACGGAATATGCTGGTTGGCGCTGTGCGTGGGCCGGAGCAGGTGGAGCTGGCTTTGAAGCATCGTTTTTATCATGTGCCGCTGCGTAATTTGAACGATGTGCAGGTAGTGACGCAGTTGCAATATGTCGCGATGTATCAATCCAAGCGACGCTTTGGTGCCGCAGGACAGGAGGGCATCCGCTATTATGGACGTATTACCGGCTGGCAGATTATGCGGCGCGGCGATATGACAGAGCTGAAGCCGGATGAGCGCAAGCAGGATCAGTTGTATGTGAAGTTGAATGTGGAGCAGTGGCAAACACGCACACCGGCAATTATGCCCGGCGGGCAGGGCATTTATACACTGCTGTTAACGAGCAAGTATATATTCGATCGAGCGGATGAGCTTGCCGAGCTGCGACTGGAGACAGATGAGCAGCTGACAGAGTGGCGAGAGAAGCGCCGCCAGGGCCGAGTAAAAGTAACACTGGATCAGCATTATGCCGATCTGGCAGAAAAGGTGCTGGACATCACGGTCGAGCCGCAGCCAGAATAATGAGGTATGAGGTATGAGGTATGAGGTATGAGGTATGAGGTATGAGGTATGAGGTATGAGGTATGAGGTATGAGGTATGAGGTATGAGGTATGAGGTATGAGGTATAGGGTGAAATATATAGTAATATCCTTCATGTAAGCTCAAATTAGTCCAAATGTTGAACAACTCCATAAATGACGCCCATTTTCTCCAATATCGTGTAACCGGTAGGTGTTCGTCGCGTAATAGTGGTAACAGAACATAAACGCTACGCGGCGGTGGAGGGATAGGATGAAATACTTTTTTGGCAAAGGGCGTATGATGCGCTGGATTGAGGTGCTCGTCGTCTGGATCGTGTTAGGGCGGATTTTCGGTATGATGTCGCATATGGCATGGTTTGGAGTTGCCTTGATGCTCCAATTGCTGTTTCATCAATTGTACGAACGGCAAAAAGATCTGGAGCCAGAAGCGATTAAAAAGCGTTTTGCTCTCGCGGCAGCGACGGGAGTTGTTACACTGGGCAGTATCGCCAATGCGTTCTGGGCGGAATATAACACATGGTGGTTCCAGTTATTTATGGTGTTGTTCTGGAGCTTTTGCTTTTATGGCGCAGTTCGCATGGTTCGGGAGACTGCTAAACGGCAGGCGAGTATGAAAATAGCAGACTCTATTTAAAATTAATAGTAAAATATGGAATTTATAATCGGTATAATGATCGAAAATGGTGATATTGTTCTATCGGATGGTGCTTGATCTAGCGAATAGAGTAGTGAAATGAGGAAGCTTTCACGGAGCGATAGGGATCGATCATTTAAAATATGAACGCAGGCAGGTGAATGTAAGCATTCACTATAGCGGTTCCGATACGCGATGACAAACAAAAAAGCAGATACAAAACGAGACCAAAAGGAGACTTTTGGTCTTTTTGCATGTCCGAGCCTGTTTGTTTATGAATTATTGTCGTTTGCATCGTACAAGTAGCCAGCAAGACAGCGAGAAATTCAATTTTAAAATAGAAAATATTACCATATAACAAAAACGTCCATTATTAATATAAGATATTAAAAATTGAAATTAAAATCCATATTTTAAAATATACACCAAAATTTAGATTTCATATAATCGACAGTAAAGGAGGTGATTCAAAAAGGGGTAGCAGTAAGCTGTCAGACGAAACGAAAACGCTTACTCAGAATGAACGGCTTGCTTCAAACAAATCCACAGAAAGAAAGGTGAATGGATTGAAGTCTAAAAAAGGATTGTGGCAAGGATTTAAGTACACGATGGCTGTATCGTTACTCGCAGGAAGCCTATTGCCTGCCATGACTGCTTCACCAGTTTACGCGGAATCGCATGTGGACAATCCGTTTGTCGGAGCTACAGCTTATATTAACCCGGATTATGCCAAAGAGGTGGATGGCTCAATCGCCAAAGTGACTGATACGACCCTAAAAGCGAAGATGGCTACGGTCAAATCCTATCCAACTGCCGTCTGGCTGGATCGGATCGATGCGATTGAGGGTGGATCGGCTAACGCAGGCAGACTGAGTCTGGAACAACATCTGGATACAGCACTGGCACAAAAGAAAGGCAAGACGCCGATTACAGCGATGTTCGTCATTTATGATCTACCGGGACGTGATTGCCATGCACTTGCGTCTAACGGGGAGTTACCGCTTACTCAGGCGGCTTTACAGCGTTATAAAACAGAGTATATCGATGTTATCGCCCAAACTTTTGCGAATCCTAAATATAAAGATATTCGGATCGTCAACATCATCGAGCCGGATAGTTTGCCGAATCTAGTAACGAATTTGAATGATGCACGTTGTGCGGCAGCTAATTCCAGCGGCATTTATGTGGATGGTATCCAATATGCGCTGAACAAGCTGCACGCGGTTTCGAACACATACAACTACCTGGATATCGGTCACTCCGGCTGGATGGGCTGGGATAACAACCGCACCGCGGCTGTTGCTCTGTACAAAACAGTCGTGGGTGGTACAACAGCAGGTCTGTCCAGTATTGATGGCTTTGTGACCAATACGGCGAATACGACTCCGCTGACTGAACCGAATCTGCCGAATCCGGATCTGAATGTCGGGGGACAACCGATCAAGTCAGCGAAGTATTATGAGTGGAATCCGTATTTTGACGAATCGGATTTTACGAGTGTACTGTACTCTGACTTTGTCAATGCAGGTTTCCCAAGCAGTATCGGGATGCTGATCGATACCGGACGTAATGGCTGGGGTGGACCGAACCGTCCAACGATGGCATCAGGTAGTGATATCAATTCATACGTAAATTCGGGACGTATCGATCGTCGTTCGCACCGGGGCAACTGGTGTAATGTGAGTGGTGCCGGTATCGGTGCACCGCCTACAGCTGCACCAGCTGCTCATCTGGATGCGTATGTATGGGTGAAGCCTCCCGGTGAATCGGATGGCTCCAGCTCGTTGATCCCGAACAATGAAGGCAAAGGCTTTGACCGGATGTGTGATCCAACGTACACAACACCAGATGGTGTACTGACCGGCGCTCTGCCGAATGCGCCGATCTCTGGTGCATGGTTCCATGATCAATTTGTCACACTCGTTAACAATTCATTCCCTGTCCTAACGACAGGTAGTACAACTCCACCTCCGGTAACGCCAACAGCACCAGCTGTACCGTCCGGTCTGCAAGCAACGGCTGGCGATGCACAGGTGAAGCTGAGCTGGTCGTCGGTAACGGGTGCAACAAGCTATACGGTCAAACGGGCAACCGATGCAGCAGGGCCATTTACGACAGTCGGCAGCAATGTAACGACAACGCTGTACACGGACAGCAATGTCGTCAATGGTACAACGTATTATTATAAAGTGAGCGCGACGAATGCAGTTGGCAGCAGTAATGATTCCGCTGCGGTGAATGCTAAACCAGCAGCGATTGAAGTGCCACCAACCGAACCGCCTACAACACCGCCAGCGTCTTCCGATCTGGTTGTACAGTACCGTGCAGCAGATACGAATGCGACCGATTCACAGATCAAGCCGTATTTTAATATTAAAAATAACGGTACATCCGCTGTCGATCTGAGCGCATTGAAGCTGCGTTACTACTTCAGTGTAGAAGGTGGAGGAGCGATGAGTTCGTGGATCGACTGGGCACAGGTCGGTCAGGACCATATTACGCGCACATTTGGCAATGGTTATGTTGAGCTGGGCTTCACCGCGGCAGCCGGACAATTGCAGCCAGGCGCAAGCACAGGTGAAATTCAACTGCGGATGGCGAAGTCCGATTGGTCTGCACTGGATGAAAGTAATGACTATTCATTTGATGCAACCAAAACATCTTATGCGGATTGGAACAAAGTGACATTGTATCAGGATGGCAAGCTGGTATGGGGGATTGCTCCGTAACGGATAGCAATATGAACGGACGAAAGATGTTGCTATAGTGTGCATATAAGCACAGAGCGAGTAGGCTAGCTATTAGCCCATGATATGCAGCAGAGAGCAGTCCGATTAAGGATGCAGCCGAAGTGCGTGTAACAACTTTCAAGCTATACGTTTGCACAGGAAGTGTACGTCAGAAATGATGTATGGCGGTGTGTTAGGAACGAGCATCACGATAAGGTATGATGTGTGTCGGGTCTTCCTTCCAGGTTGGTAATGAAGGGAGGCCCGATTTTGATAATAGGCAGAGGTTTTGATGATCGGCGTAGGTTGTGTCTGAAAGCTTGCTGCAACGCATGTCTCATTACCTTTGTGTGCTTGCTTTGTCAGTTGACTTTGATATAGTGAGTGCTACATGGTTGGAGAAAAAGCTTCTTAAAACGTAAACTTTAAAGCGTAAACTGTAAAACGTAAAATGTGAAACAGAAAACGTAAAACGACAATTCGGCATAAGCTGCGTTTTTCGCGTCTTTTATATCCTGTAGAGTTTGCAGATACTTCTTATTTGGTAAATGCGATCCGTTGCATGGTGACAGTCTCCATTGTTTGAGGAGCCTAAGGATGAAGCTGATCATTATATAGCGATGATGGGCAAAGTAGATGGAAATACGAATTTCGCAGTTACCCAATTCTTTTATTCGATCCCAATCCGTAATGTAGTCGTATATCCTACGTCATTGCTCGATCCTGATCGATTGCCGCAACATCTGCGTTCTTTTATTCAATTATGCTATGATAAGGTGAATATATAAGCAGTGTCGGATCGATCGGTATAAATAGTCATATAGATACAAGTAGGTATACAGGTCCAAATCGGATTTGAAAATAAAAGGAGCTTGGGATGATGAATATCGTATATTCTGTGCTGCAAGGGTTAGGGATAATCTTTGTGATCATCGCTATATTTGTAATTGTGAGTATGCTTCAACTGTTCAGACGCAACAATCGTAGATAGAATCGTAGATAGATGAATGCTGCATAAAGCTTGATGGGATATGGAGGCACAGGAGCAAAGCGCTTTATTTTACAGAGAGCGCTATTTTCCTCTGATCGGCGTGGTTGAATTTCGTAATGTTTATATTCATTTTATGGTAAAAATATATTAATTTGGTTATATGATGGATGTATACACTGTTCTTCATCAAACAAGCAATTAAAGTGGCCTAATATATGCAACTAATTTAGACACAGAATGGAGTACACATCAACACTTGAGCATGAAACAAAAGTAACTCAACGGGAAAAGGAGTGTTACGTAATGTGGATGAACTCGTGGAAAAGGTGGACAGCTGGCGCTTCGGCAGCCGTATTAGCGTTATCGCTCGGCATGTCGGCATGGTCATCGCCTGTCTCGGCAGCAACAACGCCTGTCTCTAAGCATGGTCAGTTGTCGGTAGCAAATGGGAAGCTGGTCGATGCCAGCGGTAAGCCTTTACAGTTACGGGGGATGAGTTCGCATGGAATACAGTGGTATGGAAACTATGTGAATCGCGATACGATGAAATGGCTGCGCGACGACTGGGGCATCTCGGTATTTCGGGTAGCGATGTATACAGCGGAAAACGGATACATTTCCAATCCATCCGTAGCCAATAAGGTTAAAGAAGCTGTTGCCGCCGCCAAAGATCTCGGTGTATACATCATTATCGATTGGCATATCCTATCCGATAATGATCCGAACATCTATAAAACACAGGCGAAAAGCTTTTTTAGCGAAATGGCCGGCTTATATGGTAACCTGCCAAATGTAATCTATGAGATTGCCAATGAGCCAAATGGGGGCGTAACGTGGAATGGACAGATTCGTCCTTACGCACTAGAAGTGACACAAACGATTCGTGCCAAAGATCCGGACAACCCGATCATTGTAGGTACAGGCACATGGAGTCAGGACATTCAAGATGCCGCGGACAATCAGTTGCCTGATAAAAATACGCTGTATGCACTGCATTTCTATGCAGGCACGCATGGACAGTATTTGCGTGATCGACTGGATTATGCGCTGGGGAAAAAGGCAGCTATTTTCGTTACTGAATGGGGAACAAGTGATGCTTCTGGTAATGGCGGACCGTATCTGTCTGATTCAAAAACATGGATCGATTTCCTGAACAGTCGTGGTGTCAGCTGGGTGAACTGGTCATTGTCAGATAAAACAGAAGCATCGGCAGCACTGTTACCAGGTGCAAGCTCAACGGGTGGCTGGAGTACGAATAACCTGACGACTTCCGGTAAATTTGTACGTGAGCAGACTCGTGCAGGCAGCACCAATCTGGATTCGGGCACGACACCAGATCCAGGGACTGGTAGTGGCGGTAGTGGTAGCGAGCCAGGCAATGGTGGTGGAACCACCCCTTCTGAGCCATCCAATCCGACCAATGGATCGCTGGTGCTGCAATATCGCAGTGCCGACAATAATGTCGCTGACAATGCGCTGCGTCCTATTTTCAAAATTAAAAACAATGGCAGTACTGCGGTGAAATGGAGTGATCTGAAGGTACGCTATTATTTTAATAATGATGGTAAATCCGGTGATCAGACATTTATCGATTGGGCAAATATAGGTGGCTCCAATGTAACAACGACATCGGCAGCGGTAACTAACAGCACGGCGACAGCGAATCGTTATGTAGAGTTCTCGTTTAATAGTGCAGCCGGTACTATTCCGGCAGGCGGCCAGAGTGGTGAAGTCCATGCGCGTATTCACCCGACTGACTGGAGTAACTATGATGAAAGTAACGATTATTCGTATGGTAGCACTTCATTTGGTGATTGGACTAAAATGACGGTGTATGAGCAAGGGAAGCTTGTATGGGGCGTGGAGCCGAAGTAACCGTTATGGATGAAATAAATGGCTGCAAAGTGCTTTATAGGTTGCGTTAGATATGAAGTGGGATACAAAGTGATCGGTAGAGATACCGAATATGAAATAGATGCAAAGCGATCGCTAGGGTGTACCGAATACGTAGTAGCGGCAAAGTAATTCGGGAGTTGTATCGGGTATGAAGTGAACGCGAAGTTCTTCATAGGTTGCATTAGATATGAAGTGGGATACAAAGCGATCGCTAGAGCGTACCGAATACGTAGTAGAGGCAAAGCGATTCGTGAGGTGTATCGACTATGAAGTGAACGCAAAGTGCGCGGTGAATTTTAACAGATACCAAATGGATGTACAGAGGTCAACGGGTTAAAGCGAACGAATATGGAGTAGCTAGCGAATGAGGATTACGAGTACATTTGTGTGATTCGTGCGAGGAATATAGCGCAGTGAACTGAACAAAGCAAAAAGACATATACCCTTAATGTGGTATATGTCTTTTTATCATGTGCAGCAAGATCGGAAAAGAGCAGAACCAAAGATAAACGATCTGATCGCTATGACATGCTACTTTACACCGACACTATACAACCTGATCGATTAAAACTAGAGTGTACGCAAACTCGTATACATGTGTAAGTCAGTTCGTCCCTTGATTGCTTACTAGAGTAATGTGTCTCCCAGCAAAACAGTTTGCGTACACGCTCTAGTATTGACCGTTCGGAATTAAAAGCTCTGCATCGAACTAAGCTTGCCGTTCCAGAAGTACAGATAGTTATGCCGGTAAATCCATTGCTCATACGTCAGATTTGACGATTGATATGTATTGTAATCAGACGGTACACCCCATGAGAGGATGACCTGTTCGCGCGTCATGCCTGCAAATACTTCATTCGCAGTAATTGCATTCCACACCTTATTGCTCCATTTGTAAACAGAACGCGGATTTTTAACAAAAATGCGGTCTTTTAGCATATCGGTCACATCAAAATGAGGCTCCAGCTCGAACGCGTACAGATTATTGTTCGTTTTGCGCACGACTGCACGAATTGTATTATCGTCTTCGATTTGAAAGCTAACAAAGGTTAGTTTATCCAGATGACCAATCTTCTCCACCTGGATGGTGCGGTTATCGTACCAGATCGTTTGGCCGCGGAGTTCGTTTTGAGCCTGGGTTAGAGCAGCTGCCAGTACAAAATCGAATGCTGCATAATTGCTGTTCAGATGAATCTCTGCGCCGCCCGAATTGCGTGCCGTTATATAGTAGATCGTGCTGCCCGGATCATACGCTACATCGGTGATCCAATAGGAACCTGGCTCGCGAAACGGATAGATTTTCTGTCCGAGCAGTGGGCCTGCACCAGCTGGAAGCTGGCTAATATTCGCTAACACTTTAGCAGAATTGGCTTCTCCTTCATCGGTTGTCCAGACGAATAGTGTGTAGGCGCTGGAAGCATAGCGTCCGTCCAGTTCGCTGATCGCGAGCAACGTTTTGTATTTTACATAAGTCGTGCCTGCATAGACAAAAGAATTCGCACTATTGATCGTTGCATTGCCACGACTGCCGGTCAAGCTGAGCGGACTGCCATAATTTACAGTAATGCCAGGGATACGATCCAGTTGTTTTACCGGAATATACAGTGTATCGCTATTCATCAGCTCTGCCAGTTGCGGCATAATTTGCAGTTCGCCGTTTACGTACAGGGAAACGGAGTGGTATGTATTACCTTTTGTATCTGCACTTGCGGATGGTATGAAGCTGGAGTAGGCAATGCATACGAGCAGAGCGGCGAATACAACAGCTAGCGGACGAAGCCAGTTTTTAAAAGTAAAAAAATGGTGCTGCTGCATAGCATCCGATGAAGCTTCATAGTAATGCGGGTCAATCTGTGAACGTGTGGACATGCAATATTCCCCTTTTCTATACTATCTCTCTATAGTTGCAGACGTGTCATGATCGATATCGTTTCTGCAATCTATTCCTAATATCGGAAAATATGGAGTCATTATAAAGGGATATTGCAGATCGGGTACACAGCTCAAAGGTATAATGTCATCCGGTACAAATAAAAGGAGCGTTCCCGTTTATAACGAAGCCGTGCGCAGGGCAGCGCTAATCATAGACGGCACGACCGAGCCGTGATTTTCCTCTGGATATTCGCGGAAACGTACATGAAGTCCATATGCCTCCAGTCCGGACAGACGTTCTGCGAGTGTGCGAGCATTTTGCAACATATAGAATGGTGCTGCACATTCCAATTCGCCCGCTACGATGAGCAGATGATGCGGATCCGTCTGTGCCTGTTCTCGGTGCTGCTTTTGTATAGTGTGAACGAATTGCTGTTCTTCATCGGCAATGAGTGGCTGTGCCCAGTGTAGCGATGGACTGGCTGCGACATAATTGCGAAACGATTGCGGAGAGCTAAATAGTGCATGCAATGTAAACAGACCTCCAAACGAATGTCCCAGCAGTGTCTGGTGAGCCTGATTCACGGGTAAACGGCATTCAATCTCTGGTTTGAGCACCTGCTCGATAAATTGTAAAAACAGATCAGCTCCACCATGAGCCGGCCACGGTTGTCCATCTCGCGAAGCAGGCAACTGTTGCGGTGGCACAGGCAGCGTGTAATCAAAATGCCGTTCCGGTGAATTAGGCAGCTCTGACGGATAGCCAATCCCAACAATAATCGAAGCAGTGGCGCCTGTCTTTTCGGTACGACGTGATTGAGAGCGCTCTGCTTCCAGCATCGTAGCAAATAAATAATGCCCATCCAGCATATAGATAATCGGATAACCTTCCGGTGGAGGCGGCGCATCCGGCAAGGAAACGAGAATACGGTAGAGTCTGCCTTCAGCAGATGTGAGATCAAGTTGCATCGTTCCCCTCAGACGAACCTCAGTCGAGGAAATTAGTTGTCGTTCGGATGGGGTAGGATTGGGATCATTCGCATGCTGTGCATGATGTGAAGTATTCATCTATGTAGTACCTCCTGGTTAGCTATAAATGGTGAATATGCAAACAATACGTGTGTGATTAATATGACGATCGTAAAGCTTCTATAAAATAGAACATTAGTATAGATACGAGTATAGATGCGCGATGATGGTCACTTTCCAGCATAACGACTATATACTGCAACGACCATGCACAATATACGCTTCATTCATGGACAAAGATTGGAAAAAATCTCACTTACGTTGACGTTACAGGCTGGAAAGGGTACAGTTACGGATAGAGATTAATGAGAATTATTATCATTTATAAAATGAATACTGGTGATTTCGAGACGGCTAGAGCTTGAAATAGATGGATTACAGATCGAGTGAAGATCAAGTTTAGATCCAATGTAGAACAAGTACAGAACAATCACAGATCAATTACAAACCCAATGCGAATGGTGCATATGCAGGAATACAGACAAAGCACAAACAGTATATAGACGCTCACTACAATGACAGCTTTCTTTATAAAATAGCGGCTTATCTATTCATAAGGTATTGGATACAAGTGATCGTTTTACGTAAGGAGGACATACACAATGAAACACATACAACAGCAGGTACACTCTACACCGATATCAAGTACAACAAAGCCCCATCCTGCAACAGATCATACGAACCTGTTCAAGTACAAACCGTTTATGCTGCAAGAGCTGGACGAGTATGTATTTCGCATCCGTGATGTGGAGAAAATACGCGGCAAAGGCGATTTTCGGCTACCCCAGCAATATATATCTACTCACACATTACTCATTATTGCGGAAGGTAGTGGATTGTTGACGCGTGAGCATGAACGGGTACGTGTTCAGTCGCAAAGTGTGTACTGGTTTGCACCAGGCAGTACATTAGGGCTGCGTTCATGGGGACGCAAAGGATTGAGTATCTATTTGCTACGTTTCGATTGTTATCGTGAAACGAACGCTGGTCAGGAGCTGGTCCAAGAGCAAGCAAGCCTACGTGGAAACGAAGAAAAAGGTCGCCAACAACCGCAGGAGCATGATCACCCGAACACATATATGAAGCGCAATAGCGAGCCAGCACAAAGTATGGACGAGATGCAAGGCGGCAAAGATGAGCGTATTCAGACATGGGACTGTCCGATCTCCGGCACATGGCTATTACCGATCTGCGAGGAATTGTATACCCACTGGCATGCTGAAACCACAGGAAGTCGAACACGGGCAAATGGACTCTTTTTACAATTATTATGTGATCTGCATGGGCAGGAGCAAGTGGAAGAGGGAGACGCCAGCATGAAGCTGCAACGAACGCGAGTATATATCGAGCAGCATTATCGCGAGCCGTTAACATTAGAGCAACTTGCTGAGATGGCAGGCTTAAGTCGAAACTACTATGTAAGTCTGTTTAAAAAGCAATATGGCGAAAGTGTGGTGCATTATATCACCCATCTGCGGATGGAACATGCACGCCGCTTAATGGCGAATCCTGAGCTACGTTTGCGTGATATTGCTCATCAGATAGGGTACAATGATGAATTTTATTTTAGCCGCAAATTTAAGCAAGAGACAGGCATTACACCATCCGCCTATATTCGCAATCATACACGTAAGCTGGCTTCGTACGATCCGATTACGACCGGATATTTGTTGGCGCTTGGCGTGATGCCGTATGCTGCACCCCTACATCCTAAATGGACGGCACATGATGAAAAGCGTTACGCTGCCAATATTCCTGTCCATCTAAATGTACAGCGTGCTACGATGCACTGGCAGAACAATCTGGACATTTTGCGTCGCTGTGCACCGGAATGGATTATCGCACCCGATCATATTAGCGATCATGAAAAAGAGCTGCTCCAGCAAATTGCCGAAGTGTATTATATCGATAGTAGTGCTCGCACATGGAAACAACAGCTATTTCAGCTCGCTACCACCTTAGGTTCGCAAGCAGAACAAAACGCTAAAGTATGGCTCAATGAATATCACCAACAAGTACAACCGATTCGTGAGCGGCTGGAGCAAAGTTGGATGAAGCAACAGGAGCGAATCGCTTTTGCACGCTACTGGAAAGGGAATTTCTATTCCTGCTATTTTTCCGAAGCTGCCTATATGCTACGCGATGATCTAGGCATGTCATTATTACATTTGACCCCGGATGAAGTAGAGGATGAAGGCATGCCGCTCTCTGCGGAACATCTAGCTAAACGAAACATCGATCGCCTGCTCCTGCTCGTATGCCAGGAAAGTGAAACGTTACAACACTGGCGCGAGCTACAAAGCGATTCGATATGGCTTTCCCTACGAGCCGTACAACAACAAACTTTACATGTACTCCCTTCCGACCCGTGGCGTGACCGTTCCCCCGAAGCCTACAAGCGCATGGCGTTGGATCTGGATACACGGCTTCAACAAACATTGAAACGTTAGATAACAAGCTATAATGTGGCGCTAAATGAATGTTTATTGAAAGGGAGCAACTCCCATTTAGGAAGATGGATTTCTTTTTGTTCCGTCGGTTCGCCCTGACTCAAGTTCGCTCTAAGAGTGTATCGGAGGTTAAGGTGCAGATCGGCGGCATTTTGCTTGCGCATACCTTGGAGAAAATAGGGGCATTCAAGATGAAATCGATCTAACACCATAGATAATGTAGATGAAAAGCCATCCAGTTCAAATTGTACTCAAATAAACACTAGAGATTAATGCTCACCAGCACTTCAATACGGATGCGACAAGCACAGAACGGAGGGAAAGAAATAAGAGATAAGGACGATTTGGTAGGGACGAGGATCTACAATAAACGCCTAATCTATAGATGCTCGCGGCTCCACTGGAGTTTGTTCCGTTATTCCTTCTCAGAGTGATTGATATTCCAGCATGCCCTATCATTCATGCGCCGTTCTTCTATATAATCCTCTGCATAATATCGTCCATGCCTTTTGCGTACATTGTCCATGTTCCTAAAGTCATATCCATACTATGATCTTTATTGAGAATGATTATCAAGTGTTCTCCATGCTGAAAGGGGCGTATATCCATTATGAATGATCCATATTATAACCATTCCAACAGAGGACACCGGCATCGGATGACCGGTTTGCTGTCCATCATCTTTATATTAGCGGTAACTTCGATGCTCGCTGCCTGTGGTAATAGTAGTACCGGAGCAAGCCATACGAACGAATCGAATTCAAGTGGCACGACAGCTTCAACAGCAGGCACCCATACAGACGAGCAGACTCATACAATCAACTATCTGGGCAAAACGTATACGGTACCTGTAACCGCCAAGCGCATCGTGATTACCGGTTCGATGGAAGCGATGGAAGATGCATTGTCACTCGATGTCCATCCGGTAGGTGCAATTACATACCGCGGCAAATTCCCGGAGAAATTCGCTTCCATTACGAAGGATGCACAATCGATCGGCGAAAAGACAGAACCGAACTTTGAAACGATTCTGTCGCTCAAGCCCGATGTTATTCTAGGTACGACCAAATTCGATGCGGCTGTAGTCGAGCAATTGAACAAAATTGCACCGACGATTCCGGTTTCCCATATTTCCGATAACTGGCAGGATAATCTGAAGTTAATGGGCGAGTTGTCCGGTAAATTAGAACAGGCGAACACGGCGATTAGCACTTACGAGCGTGATGTTGCTAAGGCGAAGGAGCAGCTTGGCGCTAGAGCGCAAACCGACACCGTGCTTGCTGTACGTATTCGCCAGGGAGCGGTATGCGTGTATCCATCCAATGTATTCGTAAATGCTGCCTTGTACGAAGACCTCGGTTTGAAAGTGCCCGATATGATCCAGCAGACGAAGGCACAGCAAGAAATATCGATTGAACAGCTCGCTCAGCTCAATCCGGACCATCTGTTTATCCAATTTGCCGAGGATGAAAATGCAGATACACCGGAAGCGCTGACTGCCCTGCAAAACAATCCGATTTTGAACAAAACGAAAGCCTTCCAGAACCAGCATGTGTATGTGAATGTGATCGATCCATTGTCTGAAGGTGGACCTGCCTGGAGCCGCGATCAATTTCTACAGGCTGCGGTGAAGGAACTGACGAAATAATGAATAAGCGGTTCGGCGGTATTTCATTAGGATATCCGCTGTTGTTCATAGTGGGCGTACCGATCTCGGTAGCGCTCACTATTGGCATTTCCGTATGGTATGGCGCCAGTGGAATCGACTTGAATACAGTGATGCAGGCACTGCTTCATTTTGATGAAAATAATATCCAGCACCAGATTATTATCCACTCTCGTCTGCCACGTGTATGTGGGGCGTTGCTGATCGGAGCGCTACTGGCTGTCGCAGGCGCTTTAATGCAAGGCATGACGCGCAATCCGCTCGCTTCCCCATCAATTATGGGGGTGTCGGATGGCTCGGTTGTGGCGATTACATTATGTATGATTATGCTGCCTGGTGCGTCTTCGCTAGCGATGGTCATCTATTCACTACTCGGCTCAGCGGTCGGAGCCGGGATCGTATTTGGGCTGGCATGGTTGTTACCGGGCGGTACATCGCCGGTACGCATGGCGATTTTGGGTACGATTGTAGGTACGTTTCTTGGCGGGATTGCAGAAGCGGCAGCCACGTATTTTCAAATATCGCAATCGGTTAGCTTCTGGTACAATGCTCGGCTGAATCAGATCGATCCGGCGTTGCTGAAGCTTGTGCTACCCCTTGCTCTGGCAGGTCTGGTGCTTGCTCTACTGTTAGCGCGCTCCATTACCGTGCTCGCGATGGGCGATGAGATTGCGGCTGGACTCGGTCAGCGCACCGTATTCATTAAAGGACTTGCAATGCTCGCAGTCGTGCTGCTGACAGGAAGTGCTGTGGCGATTGCAGGTAAAATAGCTTTTGTCGGTCTGATCGTGCCGCATATGACGCGTTATCTGGTAGGCACGGATTATCGCAAAGTCATTCCATGCTGCGCCTGGCTGGGCGCGTTATTTCTTGGCTGGTGCGATCTGATCAGCCGCTGGCTCAACACACCATTTGAAACGCCGATCGGTGTGGTGACCGCATTATTCGGTGTGCCGTTTTTCCTCTATCTCATTCGCCGCAAAGGAGGGAAAGCGTATGAAGCTTCAGCCAAATGATCTCTATGCACACACTTCGCACGGTAGACGTGCGTGGTGGATAGCTACGCTTCTGCTGCTCGTTACCTTTATCACCGTCTATATTAGTGTGACCAACGGTGCGTTTGATATGTCAGTGGTTGATGTTGCGCGCACGCTGCTGCGTATTGATCCTTCGCCACAGTATGATCTGGTTGTGTTTGATTTTCGTTTACCCCGGATTGTGCTGGCCTTGCTCGTTGGCTTTGGACTCGGTATTGCAGGAGCGGTCATTCAAGGCGTGACACGCAATGGGCTGGCTGATCCGGGCATGCTCGGTATCAATGCCGGCGCAAGTATGGCTGTCGTATTGTTCATGCTGCTATTTCGCCATACGCTGGAGCTAAGCGGTTGGCTTGCCTATATGGCGATGCCATTATTCGGACTGGCAGGAGGGATGCTGGCGGTTGGCGTTATTTTCTGGCTGGCGCGCAGTAATGGTGTGCTAGATCCACAGCAATTGATTTTGGTCGGGATTGCGGTCAGCTCTGGATTTGGGGCCATTACGCTGTATGTATCCTTGAAAATGAATCCGAATGACTTTGAGGCTGCGGCGGTCTGGCTGGCAGGGAGTTTGCATAGTGCGAATTGGCGCTATATTGGAGCGACATTGCCGTGGCTACTCGTATTCACGCCGTATTTATGGTATCGCTCTCGCATGCTGGATGTGCTACAGCTACATGATGAATCCGCGTTGAGCCTCGGAGTTGGACTGGGTAGACAGCGTCGGCAGCTTATTTTGGCTGCCGTAGGTATTGTAGCAGCATGTGTGTCGGTATCGGGTGGAATCGGTTTTGTCGGCTTGATCGCACCACATATTGCGCGTCGACTCGTCGGTGTCCATCATCGTTATATGTTGCCGATATCGGGATTGATTGGCATGCTTATGGTGGTGCTGGCAGATCTGATCGGTAAAACAATCTTTGCTCCAGCGCAACTGGCGGCAGGTATCGTTATTTCATTGATTGGTGTGCCATACTTTGTCTATTTGCTATTTCGGAGTCGGGTATAAGATGAAAGCGAAAAAGGCAAAGAAAGGCATGGAAAAGACAGGGCAATGAAGAGACAATGACGATACACGTGAAGAAAGAACTATATAGACAGAATAACTATATAGTAGAAGTGAATAAGAAACGAAGGACTAAGTAGACGAGTGGTGTGTATGAGCAAAAATAACATGCTCACACCTATCTTTATCGAATATGGTCAGCGAGCAATAGACGCGTCTAATCTACATTTGTTTATATAAACAGGGCTTGTATCGTATTGGTTTGCGATACAAGCCCTGTTTTATTGTGAGTCTACATGCTTAAGATACGCACGGTCTTACTCCAACAACCACTATATGCTTATTTAATTGTGTATACAGATGCTTAATCCAGCAAGCCAACCATACGCAAACCGTGCAAAATGCCATCTTCATCAACCGGCTTGGTCACATAACGCGCGACAGCCTTCGCTTCTGGCTCCGCATTGCCCATCGCTACACTGTGATGAATCTGTTTGAGCATTTCCACATCGTTCAACCCATCGCCAAATGCATACTGGCGTTCCGCAGGGAAGCCGAGTTTTTCGGTAATTTTGGCGATACCATGTGCTTTCGAGCCGCCAGCAGGCAGTACGTCCACCGACATCGGATGCCAGCGAATAAAGTCAAAGTCTTTAAAATTCGCTTCATATTGTTGCTCCGCACCTTCAAGGCAGAACAGCAGACACTGGTACATTTCACGCTGCTGATAATAAGCAGGATCATAGGTTGGGAATTTATCGACCTGTAGTGTGCTAATACTGGTCGTAATATATTCATGTTCTTCCGGTACATTGGCACGCATATCGTCTGCATCCATATAGACGATCGGATTATCGTTCTGGATCGCCGTCTCTGTCAATGCCACCAGCGCATCGGCATGGAGCGGATTACGATACACAACCTCGCCGCGCAATACGACATATTGTCCGTTATAGCTAACATACGTGTCGATATCCAGCTCCTTCCGAATCTTTTCAAACATAAACGGAGCACGTCCCGTAGCGATCGCTACCTCATGTCCGCGTGCACGCAAATCAGCAATCGCTTGCTTGGTGGAAGCAGGGATTTGCTTGTTAAAGTCCAGCAATGTTCCATCGATATCGAAAAAGATAATACTTTGATCAGACATAAGCAGCTCCTATCCTTGTCTCTGTATTGGTGATGCCGTTCCATCATGCATTAACAGTACGAATAGAGAGATCTCCATATTCGCAGTCGGTTATATTATACCAGTCAAAGTGTAGGTTGTCCTGAGATGAAGGATATTGCAGCAAAGTAACGTGTTTGAAAGAAGCACAGATCGACTGTAACAAGCGAGAGCGTCTTATCGCTATAGCAACTAGCAAACAGCAAATGAATCTTTGCTTGGAATGCTTGGAATGAATAAGGCAGTCTGCTTCTCTCAACGTTGCTACCACAAGAAAGCAGCGCCACAGAACGCCACAGAACATAAAAAAACAGAATATACAAAATAGAACATCAAAACAACGCCATCAGTTATACGCATGGCGTTGTTTGTGTATTCTTTTGGATGAGTCTTACATTCATCAGACCCAATAATAATCGTTCCATAAAATAAAAGTTCGACAATAAGCGTTTAACAGCGTTTAACGAACAACTATTACGCTTTTACATTCGGCTTAAAGCCTTCTTCTCGCAAATAATCATCCGCTTCACGGCGTGATTCAAATGCCATATCGAGATTGTTGCCAGCATACAGACACCACATATCATCCTCATATTTCAGAATTAATGTATGCCCTTCATCATTGATCCAATTGCCGCCTGCCGATGAACCAGCAGGGAAGGGGATCACGGATGGAGCTTTCGTTTCCACAACTTCGTGTACGGGCTGCGGCTGACTGGACATCGCCTCGATGGTTGCATTCAGCAGGGCACGCAGCTGTTCTTCCGAATAATCGCGTATATTGATAAAGCCTTTATCGTCCGTTTCGTATTCATGCAGCAAGCCTGCGTAGACAAATCCATTACCGTTCGGATGAATGTGAAAAGCGACAATTTTCTTTTCAACCGTGCTTTCTTCAAAGTGGAAATTTACCCGTCCGAGGGAAACATTTTTGCGCTGTAATTGCGGATAGGATTGTAGTACATCCAGTTTTTGTTCAAAAGTAAGCATGAGCATCTCCTTCTTAACTATCAATAGTGGTGATTATACCATACTCACCGCCGCTTTGGACGGATGGGATCGTAAAGTAGGGAACTGTGGAAATAAAAGGACTCCCTTCGTAGAAGTATGTAACGTATTTTATGTTATTGCTTCTGATTCTATCATTGTATAGCTGATAGTATCGATTCTTAGCTACACGTTAGCATTGCTTTTACCTAATTTTATAGACGGCTATGGATAATTTATACATAACGATAAGAGTGTGAGGTGAAGCGTTCATACATCAGACTCAAACAACTACATGAATAGCCATATTAAGGTGCAAATAACGTATAAATAGTTCAATTTTAATCAAAAATATTAAATAAGTGCATGAATCTTAGAAATTCAAAATTATAAAAGCGCTTACATTGGTCTAAGATAAACATGAAATCATCCCAATGACCAATGCTCAATGCTCTTTTTGGTAATGGAATAACCTGTCTAATAAACCATCCTTTATATCGCGTATTATTCCAACATTCGGATGATCGGATCATACTAGCGAAGCAGGAGGTGTCCTAAGCAGGTATACGATGCCTATGGATCGTAATGTGCTGTAGTGCAGTGATGTTCAGAAGAACCGATGTGCTCAACAGAATAACGAAACAACTAAATCATAACGATTGGAGGAGTTATTTTGAGAAGACTTACGTTTAGATCATCGATGTCTATCATGGTGATCGTTACCTTGCTGATGACCATGCTTCCGGTGCAGGCTGTATTTGCGGCTGCGACTCGAACGCCAGAACCGCCGTCTGATGCGACATCCAGTGCGATATCGGTTGAAGGCGAAAGCGGTACGTATGCGAATGGTGCAAGAACAGCTGATGACCATGCGTATTCCGGTACAGGGTTTGCAGTGCTGGATGGCGGTAGTGCGAATGCTAAAGTGACCTACAATGTATCGGTACAAGATGAGGGTACGTATGACTTTGCCTTCAACTATATTGCCGGTCCGGTTAGCGGCTGGAACAATGATCGTTCCATCAATCTATACGTGAACGGACAAAAAGTGAAAACAATAACCTTCCCAGGCACTAGCTCATGGGATGACTGGCAGTATTTCAAAACTTCTGTTCAGTTTGCAGCAGGTGATAACACGATCACTCTGGAAACGAATGGCACACAAAACGGGATTTGTATCGATTATTTATACTACTGGTTCAGCCAAAATCAGGCTGCCGTACAGTCGATTCAATTCCAGCCCCAGCAGGTGAATGTGGATGTCGGCAGTACAACGCCGACGACCGTTATCGCCAAATATGATAATGACGGCACAGGCAAGCTGGACAAAGGTGTAGCGTATGCGTCCAAAGACGATACGATTGCCAGCATTGATTCGGACGGAACGGTTACAGGTGTGAAAGGAGGTACAACCGTAGTGTCGGCTACATACGGTTCGTATCAAGCAAGCGCAACAGTGGATGTTACAGATGCCAACACTGTACCTTCTAATGCTACCGTTTATCAAGCTGAAGATGGAAGCCTGTCCGGTGGCGCAAATGT
This sequence comes from Paenibacillus wenxiniae, assembly GCF_039822605.1. Taxonomy (NCBI): domain Bacteria; kingdom Bacillati; phylum Bacillota; class Bacilli; order Caryophanales; family Paenibacillaceae; genus Paenibacillus; species Paenibacillus wenxiniae. Next base: position 71,202 of record NZ_JBCGUH010000013.1, on the reverse strand, counting down.
AGCGACGAATCATACCGGCTATACAGGCACTGGATTTGTCGCAGGTTATGATGGCAGCAGCACCGCCAAAACGACTTTTACCGTGAATGTCAAAAATGGTGGTGACTACAATATCGGTCTGCGTTATTCCGCAGGTGAAGTGAATGGCTGGCCAACCGATCGCACGGTAGGGCTGATCGTTAACGACGGCAATACGAGCAATATTACGCTAAAAGGCACAGGCACATGGGAAGATTGGGCAGACAGTATTCAAACCGTGAATTTGAAACCCGGCTCCAATACGATTGCAATTACTGCGTTGACCAGTAATGACAACTCCGATGTGATCAATCTGGACAAGCTGGCATTGTGGACGAACAGTAGCAATCCAACCGTATACACTATCCGTTTTGATCAACAAAACTATACGGTGAATGACAATGATAATGTGGTACAAACCAAATTATATGATGTGAAAACAGACGAGAAATTATATCCATCTGAAACAAAAGTAACGTACAGCTCGTCTGACACATCCATCGCTACTGTGGATGATTCCGGTAAAGTCACCGGCATTAAAGCAGGCAAAGTTACGATTACTGCGAAAAGCGACGACTATTCCGCCACAACAACGGTACAGGTACTCGAAACACCAACCGTAACCGTCGACTTCTCCAAACCGACAACTAAAGTTGATCCAAGCATGTTTGGTTATATTTTGACCCCGAACTATGATGTGCCGAACAGTCGTATGACATTGCTTGGACCGATCATTAACCGCGAAACGATTCCAGTGCAAAACTTCCAGGCGGTGTCGGATGGCAATAAAGATCAATACAATAATGAATCGAGTGTACTGCCTAGACTGTTAGACGCTTACAAACATGCTAAAGATAACGGGCTAAAATGGTATATGCTGCTCGGTATGCATCCATCATGGACGATGCCAAGTAAAGGCCCGTGGGGCGGCGCGCCGACGAGTATGCCCGAATTCAAGCAGTATATCAAAGATGTACTTCAATATTTACGCGATAACGGTGCCACACCGGACTTCGCCGATTTGACGAATGAAAGCTGGACAGGCAATGAAGAAACGTATAAAGCGGTATGGGAAGCTGTAAGAGAAGTGTATCCAGAATTTGTACCGGCTGTTGGCCCTGGTGCGATCGGCATTAATGGCGCTCCAGATCTGTATATTCCATTTGCCAGTAAAAATAAGTTAACCGTAGAAGGCCCTTCATGGCATGAGTTCTGGACAGACAATACGTATGCGCCATTAAGTCAGCAACAGAGCTGGGTCAATCAAGTGTCCGGCTATCAAAAGCAATATCCGCAAGCAAACGGCAAATATATTATTTGGGAAGAAAATAATGCCGGTTCTACCAACCCAACCGATTGGACACGCAGCATGGCAAATGTAATTCGTGTCGGCATCACCCAGAATATTAAAGGCTGCTTGCAAAATTACAACTGGAACGGTATGAGCGATCTGCTTAAAATCGATAAAAAAGCACAAAACGCTGCGCAACGAACAAGCATGTGGTGGGTATATTACATGTTCTCGCAAATGTCGGGCGACTATGTGAACGTATCGACCAATGTCGGTGAAGATTTTACAGCAACGGCAAGTAAAGACACGAACGAATCGAAAATCATCATTGCAAAAAATAACGTCGATGGTCCTGTATATCTGAATCTGCAAAATCAACCGTACAGCGGTCAAAACATCAAGGTCGATTTCTATAAAATCACCAATACCGAAAACAATGGACTACAGTACCAGTTCAGCGCTACACCTGCATCGACTAGCAATCTGAAACTGGAAATCCCAAATGCGGCTGCCAACGAAACATGGTTTGCTATCGTGAAAAAAGTATCGACTGACCAGCCAAGCTTTTTGCATCAAATGACACCGGACGATGGCGAAGTAGCGGCAAGTACGCCTACATTCACATGGTCACCGTCACAAGGTGCGACAAGCTACACGGTGATCGTATCGGCGAACAAAGATCTGTCCAACCCGGTCATTCAAGAATCGGGCATTACCGATACGAAGTATACCGTTTCAAACGCACTGAACAATGGTGCAACATACTATTGGACAGTTAAAGCGGTAAATGCGAACGGCTCTACAGCAGCTAGTCACCATGCTGTGTATCAATTTATCGTGGGTAATCCAGATGTACCGGGCCAATTCGGTCCCTACCTGCCATCGATCAATGCACAAAATGTATCGACACAGCCGGAATTTGACTGGTCGCCAGCGTACAATGCCACATCGTACCGTCTAGTTGTATCCAAAAATAAAGATCTAAGCAATCCGGTGCTGAATGTGTCGGGTATTACGAATATTCGCGATACCGCACAATTCGGACCGAACTCGCAAGCCTACTATCAACCGACGACAGCACTGGAAAATGATACGCCGTATTATTGGAAAGTGTTCGCTGTGAATGACAGTGGCGAAAGACCGATGAATGGGCCGCTGAATACGTTCACAACCAAAATACCGGGTGATGCTCCAGCGACGTTCAATTTGCTTGGACCAGCAACAGGCACACTGGATGTATCGACTCGTGCGGTACTGACCTGGCAGACATCCAAAAACGCGTTCTTCTACAAGCTGGAAGTATCTCCAAATGCGGATATGTCCAATCCGGTCATCGTTAGAGATCGTATGATTTATACCAAATATACAGTCGAACCAAATCTGCTGAAATCCGGCACACCCTATTATTGGAGAGTGACCGCGTACAGCCAAGATTTGAGCAAATCGCAACCGGCTAGCAATGGCATCCACATGTTCACGACCGAAGCGGTTCCAAGCGCTCCACTGCTGTATGCCGAATATGCAACAGGCAACAATGTGACACTGTGGTTTGACGAGTCGAGCGGCGCGACATCGTACAAAATCAAATACGGTACCGAGCCAGGACAATTAAATCAAACCATTACTGACGTAACGTCCAGCCCGTATGAGATTAAAAACTTGCCTCCAGGCACGTATTATTTCAGCGTTGTTGCCACCAATCAGTTTGGTGACAGCTCGATCTGGAATGAACGAAGCGTCACGGTAAGCGGCTCCTAAATCGAGCTTTACTTTTGTAGTGCTGGTAAATGATCTTTATTCGATCCGATAGCGTGGTCTAACAGCATGACTGTGGTCGAGCCGCATGTTTAGAGTAGAAAGCATCAATCATAATGAAGAAACCAAATCGATAGGAACAACAAGTAGGAAGCGACTGAAATCTCAAAGGTTGCCCATGCTGCTGAATGAGCTTGCCAGATTCAGGGCATTGTCTACAGGCGAAGTCATGGCATAATAAGAGAAGTCAGTAAAGCGGTGGAACATGAGTTTAAGCGAGTTTGCAGACATGAACTAGGGCAATTTAATAGCAATTCGCAACACCAAGTAGCAGCAGTAAAAGGATCACCGACTCAGCATAGCCAGTACGTTTGATGCGGAGTCCAAAGTGGGTGTTCCGAATGAGCGGCCCAAATCGCCATTCGGAACGCCCTATTTGTATGCTGAGGTAGAAAAATACATCATTCTCTCCTATGATGTAGTTAAGCTATTAATGTATTTGTAGTCTGGTACTTATGTTTGGTGCTTATATTGAACACTAAAAGTGAACGTGAAAGTAAAGCATAAAACCGAATCATACCCGCTGTGGCAGACAGAAGGAGCGATGCAAGTGAGAAGATGGTTTACCAACAGACCGGGTTTTCGCAAAAAGCTAATCATTGCTTTTGTCTATGTGAGCCTGCTGCCGGTTTTAATTGTGCAAGCGCTCTCTTATTATTTTTCCTCTCAAGTCTTAGAAACGAAAATTAATCATGTCGTGCAAAACAGCTTGATGCAAACGGCTAAAGGTCTCGATATTACGCTCGATTCGTATGAAGATATTTTATTTCAAATTTTTGCGAATGATGAGGTTGTACAACTTGTGCGCAAAATGAATAACGGGACGAATGTAGAGTTGAGTCGAAACCGGCTAATCAATCTATTATCCGGCTACTCCTACGCCAAGCAGGGTATTCGCAGCGTGACGATCTTTACGAAAAGCGGCGTACCCGTGTGTTATGATCTGCAAACCGGCTCCCCGTATCAAAATTTATGGACAGGCGCAGGCGATATTTTAAAGCTGCCAATCTACCAGCAAATTATGCAAAACAAACAGATCGTTACGATGACCCTTCCGCAACAGATGGATTCGATTAATAATAACGAACACTATATGTTCCATATCGGTCGCAAGTTGAACGATTTCCAACTAAATGAAGATGGAATCGGAGTCGTTGTGATCACTTTATACGAATCGGTGCTTTCCGATGCGATCAATTCGGCAACTGTTTCCTCCACTGGCAAAAATCAGATTCACAGTGTGAACTATCTCGTGGATAATAGCAATCGTATTGTATCTTCACCTGATGAAGCGTTTATCGATAAGCCGATCGATACGATTATGACAAAAGAAACGATCAGCAATACGTATGCGGATAAAAATAACAATTTTAATATTACGAACATCACGATGAAGCAGGATTTATTTCGCGAGCTGTATGCGATGCAAAGGGTAAGCCTGATTGTCGGCTCGCTCGCGATATTGTTCTCCACGTTGCTCATTATTTATTTTTCCGGTAATTTGACGCGATCGATCCAAAATATTTTACGTGCGATGAAAATGGCGCAAAACGGTACGCTCACTGTACAGATTACGGAAGATTCAAAGGATGAAATGGCACTAATCACATCCGGTTTTAACCGGATGATGAATCGGATCAATGAGCTAGTATCGGAAGTGAAGCAGTCGGAGCACAAGAAAAAGGAATCAGAGATTCGCGCACTGGAAGCGCAAATTAACCCGCATTTTCTGTACAATACGCTAGATTCGATCAATTGGCTGGCGATTGAGAAAGATGAGCATGAGATTAGTGAGATGCTACAGGGGTTGGCGCAAATTTTAAGATATAGCATTAAAGACAGCAACAAAATGGTCACACTGGAACAGGAACTGAGCTGGATCGAACAGTATATTATGTTGCAACAGCATCGCTTTTGCTCCTCGTTTACATTTGATATGGATGATGAGCCTGAGGTGTTGCATGTGCACATCTACAAGCTATTGCTGCAACCGTTTATTGAAAATGCGATTATTCATGGCTTTGCAGGCATGTCGAGTGGAGGGTTGCTACAACTAACTGCCAGAGTGGACAGTCAATCGATGCTGCATATCGTCATTCGCGATAATGGCTGCGGCATGGAGCCGGACGTATTAAATCGCATTATACAGGGTCAGCCAACCTCATCGTTACAGCCACAACGATCCGGTATGGGCGTGCGTAATGCGCTTGATCGAATCCATATGTATTATGGCGAACGTGCAAGGTATGAGCTGAGCAGCACGATTGGTGAAGGAACCGAAGTGCGCTTATGGCTGCCGTGTGAATAAGAACAGATGTATAGAAAAGGAGGCTCAGCGATGCGAATTGTCGTTGTGGAAGATGAACCGAGAACACGAACCGGGATTGTGCAATTAATTCGCAAACTGAGTGATCACTATGAAGTGGTGGGTGAAGCGGAAAATGGATTGGCTGGACTGGAGCTGATCGAACGACTTCGCCCGGATCTCGTATTTATGGATATTAAGATGCCTCTGATGACCGGGATTGAAATGCTGGAACGATTAACTGAGCAGGGCATCACGCCCAAAACGGTCATTTTAACCGGATATTCGGAATTTGAATATGCACGTAAAGCGATCCAGATGAAAGTATATGAATATTTGGAAAAGCCGATCACTGCCAAAAATCTGCAATTGATTCTGGAAAAAGTAGAGCAGGAGTTAATGTATGATTGTCTGCTTGGCATTCGCGGTGGCAATACGACAGAGAAAATACAGCATATGTTACAGCGTTATATGCTGAGTGAGAGCGAGTCGGTAGAGCCAAACATGATGATTTCCAAGCTGCAATCGCTGATCGGATTACGTACCGGTCATATTCAAGTGTTTAACGTTTATTTGGGCAATGGGGAGGAGCAGGCATTACACGAACATAAAGCCCGTTTGAAGCAGGCATTACAGCAGCAACCGGACACCGTATACGTAATATGCGAGCTGGCAGCCTATCAGGAGCTGGTAGCGATTTTTCAGCTTGCCGGAGAGCAGCCGATCCAGCAGTATGTATCCCGTTTGACGGAAACGATGAATCAGCAGGGCGCACAAACGATTTGCTGTTATCGTGGATTAGAGCATCTATCTGAACTTAAACGTTGTCTGATCGAGCTTCGCAAGCTACGCAAATGGTCTATGGTGCTAGGCAATCAGGACGTGATTTACAGAGAACGGATTGAAGGTCTTCAACCTCAAACGTTCCACTATCCACTGCATCTGGAGCAAAAGGCACGCTCTGCTATTATCGCTTCCAAATGGGATGTATTAAACCGTTATGTGACTGAATTTGTGAATGAATGTGCAGGAGCAGTCTATCGCCCGCAGGATGTATTCGAGTCGTATACGCGCTTTTTTACCGCATTAACCCATACGGCAACCGAAATGCACAGTAGTGAGCTGGCAGTACAGCAACATGAATTGTTATTACCACTGCTACAATCGCAGACTTGTTTTGAGCTACATGATGCCTACGAGGCGATCCTGAGCTGGATTTCGAATATGCACAAGCCGCAGGTAAATTCGCTAAATTTGACGGTAAACAAAGCGCTGCATCTGATTCATCAGCATTATCAGGAAGGCATTACACTGGATGAGATTGCAAGTACGCTGCATATTACACCTGAATATTTAAGTTCACTTTTTAATAAAGAAGTAAAACGTTCATTCTCTGCGTATATGAAAGAGTTACGCATTAATAAAGCGAAAGAACTGCTCATTGTGAGCGGATTGAAGGCGTATGAAGTGGCAAGCCAGATTGGATATTCAGATTCGACTTACTTTTCGCGAGTGTTCAAGGAAGCGACGGGCATGTCACCGGTAGAGTACCAGAAGCTACACAGGTGAAGGCAGGAGGAATACGTTCGCAAACGAATGCTAGAGCGTGTTCGCAAACTTATATACGCATCGAAAAGCTTAGATACGCATCGAAAAACTTATATGCGTATCTAAAAACTGATATGCGCGTGTATAAGCCGCACAGATCGGATTCGCCTGCCGCAGTCCTTCCGAGACTGGTGTATGCTCTAGTAAAACAGTCTACGTACATGCTCTAGCAAAATAGTTTGCGTATATGCGCTAGCTCAACTGCATGAAAATATATGCTCTGGTAGAGTGTCGCAATAATGATAAGATGATCCAGCGATTCCTTAGCAAAAGAAGGGAATCGCTGTACGTCGTATGATTTGGAAATCGGCTAATCATTGCTGTCATATTCATCTTATTTTTATACAATAATCTTAGTTATTTAAAATTTTAAAAGCGCTTTCATTCGGCTAAGATAAAGGCGTAGACAAACTGAGGGGGGCGAATGTTGGTGAAGAAAATAGGATTGCTGATCAGTGTGTTATTGGTACTTAGTTTGCTAGCAGCTGGATGTGGTTCTGGAAATTCAGATCAAAATGCAAGCGCAACCAATACAAGTGATTCGACAGCTAAAAAACATTTAAAGCTATGGTTTTACTGGGAAGGTAAAGATCGCTTTGATGAAGTGAAGAAATTAACGGATGGATTTACAGCCAAAAATCCGAATATCGAAGTCGATCCGGTCTATGTACCGTTCGCTGATTTTAAAAAGCGTTTATCGATTGGGCTTGCTTCATCCGATCTACCGGATATCGTTATTATCGATAACCCGGATCATGCTGCTTATGCCAAACTCGGTCTCTTCGCTGACATTACCGACAAACTGGCAGACTGGAAAGACAAAGACGAATACTTCCCAGGTCCGTGGAAATCGGTTACCTATAATAACAAAATCTATGGTATTCCGCTCGGCAGTAACGATCTGGCATTGTTCTACAACGAATCGATGCTGCAAAAAGCAGGCGTAAAGCCACCGCAAACATGGGATGAGCTGAAAGTTGCTGCTAAGAAATTGACGGGCAATGGCGTGACTGGTTTTGGTCAGAGCGCTACCGCTTCAGAGGAAGGTACATTCCAATTCTTACCGTGGCTGCTGTCTGCGGGTGGCAACTATAACACATTCGGTAATGGTTCAGGAGCGAAAGCGCTTGGCTTGCTGACGGATCTGATCCAGGATGGATCGATGAGTAAAGACGTGATCAACTGGACACAATCCGATGTCGAAAAACAATTTGCCGCAGGTAATATCGCGATGATGTTGAACGGTCCGTGGCAATTGCCAACACTCGCTAGCGATGCGCCTAATCTGAAATACGGCATCGCTCCGATTCCAAAAGATCAAAAATATGCTTCTGTACTGGGCGGCGAAAATCTGGGCGTTGTGAACGGCCCGAATGTGGACGAAGCGGTACAATTTATTAAATATGTCGCTTCGCCGGATGTGAACAAACAATTCCTGATCAAATTTGGTTATTTCCCAGCACGCAAAGATCTTGCGCAAGATGCATACTGGCAGGATAATGCCAAGCTGAAAGTATTTGCAAATAGCCTGACAACGGCTGAACCGCGTGGTCCAAGTCCACAATGGCCTGAAATTTCGCAGGCGATCTATGATGCAATGCAGCGTTCCTTGACGGGAGAAAGTACACCACAAGCGGCTGCTACAGATGCGCAAACGAAAATCGATTCGATTATTAATCAAAAATAAATCAAATAGAGAGTGTACATGTTCAGCACATGTACACTCTCTTCACAGGTGGTGACAAAATGAACAGGGTAAATAAACTTAAAACATGGACGATCGGCTATACGTTCGTTTTACCAGCACTCCTGTATATGCTGCTGCTGGTCGGTTATCCGATCATCGACAATGTGCGGCTCGGATTTCAAAATGTAGATATGTCCAACTTTATTCAGTCCGATCATCAATTTGTCGGTTTCCAGAACTATATCGATCTGTTCAAAGATGGGACAATACTACGCACATTGTTCAATACGGTAGTGTATACCGTCTTATGTATCGCTTTACAGTTTGTGATCGGGATTTCGTTAGCGCTATTTTTTAATCAGAAATTTGCGCTCGCCAGTCGGTTACGTGGGCTGGTTATGATTAGCTGGCTCATTCCGGCGACGATTACAGCGATGGTGTTCAAGTATATGTTTGCACTGGATGGCGGCATTATTAACAATGCACTGATGAGTCTACATTTGATCAATGCGCCGATTGGCTGGCTTGTACAGCCTGAACTGGCGATGCTGTCACTCGTTATCGCTAACACATGGATCGGGATTCCGTTTAATATGATTTTGCTAACGACCGGTTTGACGACGATTCCTAAAGATATTTATGAGAGTGCTTCGATTGATGGAGCGAATGCGATTCAGCGCTTTTTCCGGCTCACCTTACCATTACTTCGTCCGGCGATTTTGTCACTGCTCGTGCTTGGATTCATTTATACGTTTAAAGTGTTTGAACTCGTCGTCATTATGACCAAAGGAGGTCCGGTCAACTCGACCGAAATGATGTCGACCTTTGCTTATAAAATGTCATTTGATCAGTTCCAATTTAGCCAGGGCGCAGCTGTTGCCAACATTATGTTTATCGTGCTGTTAATTGTAGGCTTCTGGTATTTCCGCGTTGTGCACAAAGAGGAGGTAAGCTAAATGGGCATTCTTCAATCTTCCGCCAAACGAACGTCGAATACGCGCACGATGCAAACGTCGGCTAAATCAAAGGCCCAATGGATGCTTAATATCATCGGAATTATGATCGTCGCGGTATTTCTGTTCCCGTTGTACTGGCTAGTGATTACCTCGTTCAAAACGGAAAGTGAAATTTTCGCCCATCATATTACACTGTTGCCGCAGCACTGGACATTTCAGGCGTACAGCGATCAGCTCGACGGGTCATCGTACAATATTTTACTCGGCTTCCGTAACAGCGCGATTATCGCTTTTGGCACATTGATCATTTCAACGGTGCTGTCGATTCCGGCAGCTTACGGAGTAGCACGCTTTAAATTTCCGGGCGTGAATGTGATTGTATTGCTATTTCTAGTCACACAAATGTTGCCTTCATCGCTCATTTTGACACCGCTGTTTATTCAGTTCAAGCATCTGGGATTGATCGGTAATACGTACTGGGGAGCGATTCTAGCGAATGCGACGGCTGGTATTCCGTTTTCCGTCATCATATTGCGCACTTATTTTGCAACATTGCCGAAGGAATTGGAAGAATCAGCGAAGATCGATGGTTGTAGTGTGCTCACGACCTTTTTGCGCATTATGATTCCGATTGCGATTCCAGGTGTCGTCGTCGCGATGGTATTCTCGTTCCTGTTTGCCTGGGGCGATCTGATCTTCGGTATGACCTTTATCGGCTCGGAATCAATGCGTCCAATCACAGCCGGCATTTACAACTTCCTCGGCTTCCAGAGTACATCATGGAACAATATTATGGCCTTCGGAACGGTTAGCATTTTGCCAGTCGTGTTGATCTTCATTTTTATCCAGCGTTTTATTGTCAGCGGTTTGACGAACGGTGCGGTAAAAGGATAATGGGGGGCGCGTTGCACAATCCGTTGACCGGGTATACGATTGGATTATCGTATCCGATTGCATAGGTCCCGTATGTTGGAGTATGGGACGGCATGATTGGAGATCGTCGTGTGACAGCATTGGAGCCATGCACAGGCGATCTGGATCGACTGGATACGGTAATTCAATGCAAACGTGTCAGCTTCATCAGCAGCAATTCAACCTATCAATGGTATTTGAATGTTACGATCGACAACGCTGCATCGATACGATGTATCGATGTGGACAGAAACGTACAATCATGAAATGGCTGAGGAGGAATAGTAATGAAAGATGTGTTTTCAGTAGCAGGTCATCGACTTGTTCGTCAGTATGATTCAGAACAATTATGGATTGAACCGTGGGGGGAGAACAGCTTACGAATTCGAGCGACACATATGGCACAGATGCCAGCGGAAGACTGGGCATTGTTGCCGTCCACTACACCTATGTCACATATTACGCTTGATGAACATATCGCTTCGATTCGCAATGGCAATATTCGTGCCGATGTATCTGCCGCTGGCAAAATTACCTTTTACAATCAGCATGATGAAGTGCTGTTGCAAGAATATGTACGCAATCGCACCGTGCCTGGCGAGTTTAACAGTGCGTTAAATATTGAAGCAAGGGAAATGAAGCCGCATATTGGTGGCGATTACCAGTTAACCGTGCGTTTTGAATCCGAGCCGCAGGAGAAACTGTTTGGGATGGGACAATATCAGCATCCGTATCTTGATTTGAAAAATTGTACATTAGAGCTGGCACATCGCAATTCGCAGGCAAGTGTACCGTTCGCGGTGTCCAGTCTCGGTTATGGATTTCTATGGAACAATCCAGCGATCGGGCAGGTTACGTTTGGCAAAAACGTGACGGAATGGTTTGCCCATTCGACGAAAGTGATTGATTACTGGATTACGGCAGGCGATACACCGGCGGATATCGTGGAGGCCTATGGTGCTGCGACCGGGACCGTGCCGATGATGCCGGATTATGGGATGGGCTTCTGGCAATGTAAGCTGAGGTATCAGACGCAGGAGGAACTGCTGTCCGTGGCACGCGAATACAAGCGCAGAGAGCTGCCCATTTCGGTGATCGTAATCGACTTTTTCCACTGGCCGAAGCAAGGGGATTGGCGCTTTGATCCGGAGTATTGGCCTGATCCGAAGGCGATGGTGCAGGAGCTACAGGAAATGGGCATCGAACTGATGGTATCGATCTGGCCAACTGTCGACAAAACGAGCGAGAACTATGAGGAGATGCTACGTAAAGGTTATCTGATCCGCACGGAGCGCGGTATTCGCACATCGATGGATTTTGTAGCCGATTCGGTCTTTTACGATGCGACCCATCCCAAAGCGCGCGAGTTTGTATGGAATAAAGCGAAAGCGAATTATTATGATTATGGGATCAAAGTGTTCTGGCTGGATGAAGCAGAGCCTGAATATACCGTATACGATTTTGAAAATTACCGTTATCATCTCGGTCCCAATGTGCAGATCGGCAATCAGTATCCGGTCAATTATGCACAGACCTTTTATGAGGGCATGACGGCAGAAGGTCAGGACAATGTTGTGAATTTGCTGCGTTGCGCCTGGGCAGGCAGTCAGCGTTACGGTGCGCTTGTATGGTCAGGTGATATCGATTCCAGCTTTGCTTCGCTGCGTAATCAGTTTAAAGCAGGGTTGAATATGGGTCTGGCAGGCATCCCGTGGTGGACGACTGATATCGGCGGCTTCCACGGTGGCGATCCGACCGATCCAGCGTTTCAGGAATGTGCCATTCGCTGGTTCCAGTACGGTGCCTTTTGTCCGGTTTTCCGTCTGCACGGTGATCGTGAGCCGCATTCGGAGCCGCTCGGTACAAGTGGCGGTGGGTTGTTCGGTAGTGGTGCAGACAATGAAGTGTGGAGCTTTGGCGATGAGGCGTATACGATTTTCAAAACATATATGCTTATTCGGGAGCGCTTACGTCCGTATATTACGGAATGTATGCGAGCAGCACATGAAAAAGGAACACCGCCGATGCGTCCGTTGTTTTATGATTTTTCACAGGATGGCGAGACATGGAATATTGAAGATCAATTTATGTTTGGACCGGATTTATTAGTTGCGCCTATATTATATGAAGGAGAGCGCCAACGGAATGTGTATTTGCCAGCTGGAGCGACATGGAAAGAAGCGTATAGCGGCGAAACGCATGCAGGTGGTCAATGGTTGAAGTGTGATGCTCCAATCGATCGGATTCCGTTATTTTTGCGCGATGGGGTAGAGCTGCCGCTATATGAATGAGTAGTCTATCATCTCCAATATCAAAAAGCTACCGAGTGATGTAGTGATGCTCGGTAGCTTTTTGGCATACTATTTTATTGAAGTTGAAGTTGAAGTTTCAGATAAAGATTAAAGATAAAGATTAAAGATGTAGTGCTACTTATTAGCGTCTATTGAGATCATACATAATGACTGCATGTTAGAGACGCTGTTTAGCTTCTATATAGGGATCGAAACAGATTCTAAGATACCTGTTCTTTTACAAGCGAAGTTTCTCGCTTACTTAATTCACTCTCATTTATGCTGTTATCAGACTTACGAGCAGTCATATGGAAAAATAAATTCAGCACGATCGCCGTCAGGCTACCTGTAATCGTACCATCGCTCACAATAATACGCAGCGCAGACGGCAAACCTGCGAATAGCTCGGGTACAACGGTCGCACCGATCCCAAGCGAGAGCGAGCAGGCAACAATGAGCAGATTGCGCTGGTCTTTAAAGTCGACTTCGGTCAGCATCCGAATACCTGACGCAATTACCATGCCGAACAGTACAACCGTTGCACCACCGAGTACAGCAGGCGGAATGATCGTCGCCAGCGCCGCAATTTTCGGTACGAATCCGAGTACAATTAGAATGCCGGATGCCATGAAAATGACGTTGCGTGTTTTGACACGAGACAGTTCGACCAGTCCGACATTTTGCGCAAATGTATTATACGGAAAAGCGTTAAACAAACCGCCCAGCACAATTGCCAGACCTTCTGTACGATAGCCGCGTGTCATATCCTGCGGCGTTAGCTTCTGATCACAGATACGTCCCAGCGCTAGAAATACGCCAGTCGATTCCACGACGATGACCATGCAGACGATAATCATCGTAATGATCGGCGCGAGGCGAAATTCAGGCATGCCGAAGGCGAATAGCTGTGGAAAATGGAACCAGGACGCTTCGGCAACAGCCGCCATATTCACTTTGCCAAGCAGTGCTGCTACAACGGTGCCTGCGATAATGCCAAGCAGTACAGACAGCGAACGCATAAAGCCTTTAAAAAAGCGATTGATGATCAGAATGAACGCCAGTACGCCAAAGGATAGCAAGAAATTTTGCAAGCTGCCAAAGTCTTTATTGGCTACACCGCCCGCCATATTTTTAATGCCTGTCGGTACGAGCGATAAACCGATAACCGTGACGACTGTACCTGTGACCACGGGTGGAAACAGGCGAATGATTTTACCGAGCCAGCCGGCAAATACAGCAATAAACAATCCAGCCGCAATGATCGCGCCATAGACAGCACCCAGTCCGTATTGATTGCCGATGCCAATCATCGGCGTAATCGCTACAAAAGAGCTGCCCAGCATAACCGGAAGTCCGATCCCAAGATACTTTGTTTTCCACGCCTGAAACAAAGTAGCGATCCCGCAGGTGAGCAGATCAATACCGACCAGATAAGCAAGCTGTTCGCTAGTTAGTTGAAGTGCACGTCCTACGAGCAGCGGAACGAGGATCGCACCTGCATACATAGCCAATACATGCTGTAACCCGAGTGAGAAAATTTTGCCTCCACTAACCTTAGTTTCCATCAACAGCACCCCTTAAGTAGATAAAATATTTATTTGTGTAAGGAAAACTATCAAAATACGAATGATTAATAACATAGTAGCTGGAATTGTTCCTTTTTAAGAGCTTTACTGCGCTTATTTGTAAATAAACATAAGAATATGATCTTTAATTAGGCGGAAAATATAATTTTATGTTAATTAAAGTTACATCAAGGCAATATATGTACAGATCAAAATAGAAATGCGTGTATAGTCTAAATTATAAATAGTGGAACCTATCTACATGATGGAGCATAGGAGATCAGTTTGTTGGATGAGGGGGATCTATAAGACAAAATCAGCAGAGAACAGTACAAGCCCTTCAATAGAAAATTACAAACTCTCAATAAAAAATTGCAAACCCTCAATAAAAAGTACAAACCCTCAATAAAGCAAAGCAGCAGAAACAAGAGTAGCAGAAACAAAAGCAGCAGAAACGTTATCAAAAAAGCGGGCACATAATCAGCATCCTTCTGGTAACAGAGTCATTACAGGTTTCATCCATCCAGCAAGCTACCGCTTAGCAAATGGTGAAACATGAGGAGATACGCGATTCAATCGGTTATTTAAACAGTTCAATCTGATTTTTGAACGCGCTTACATAATAACAATTTTATAATAAAAAATATCAGATACTTTTGTCTGAGATACAGTTAAAGTTTTATAGTTAGTTGGCAACGGAAAGGAGTCGCAGGTAATAGCAAAGGCGTACATGCACAATGGCGTGCATACGAAAAAAGTACAGGCACAAAAGAGTACACGTAAAAGAAAAGGTTAGCTCGATTCAATTTTTTTGATTTTGTAAGCGTTATCAAAATTGGAAAAGGAGCGTGAATACGGTGAGTCATAAGCAGCATTGTTTAACGACACGCATTCTGGCGGCAGCACTGGGTATCGTCTTGATCCTGCCGATCGCAGACGTAGCAACTGCGGCGGAGGAAACGACGACAGCAGATCGTTTTTCATTAACTGCTAGCAGCAAGCAGGGCGTACAACTGGAACGTTTGGATCGTGGACTGGTAGCGGCGCGCACGGAAGAAGGCAATTTTTTAAGCTGGCGCTTGCTTGGCAATGAGGTGAGTGGTTATTCGGATACAGGGCTAACCGGCACTGATTTTGCTGTATATCGTAATGGAACATTTGTAGCTGTTGTTCGTGACAGTACGAATTATTTGGATCGTACAGGCAAACCGGATGACCGTTATCGTCTATTGCCGATTTCAGCATCCTCTCGTATACATGATGGGGCAACAGCAGCCGTATACGGCGCCGATTCCGATACAGCCGCTACTGTCGTCGAAGCTACATACGGAGGAACGGGCATGAGCGGCGATCTTTCGGCTACGGAGGCTGCACAGCACTATGGGATCAGCGTCAATACATTGCTCAAACCAGACAAAAGCAAGCTGACTGCACCTGTATCGGTTTGGAATGATACGTATTATGATCTGCCGCTGCAAAAGCCTGCTGATGGTGTCACGCCTGCCGGAGAAAGTTACACCTATTCCGCTAACGATATGAGCGTCGGCGATGTGGACGGAGATGGCGAATACGAGTATTTCGTCAAATGGTATCCATCCAACGCCAAAGACGTTTCGCAAAAGGGGTATACCGGCAATACGTACATCGATGCGTACCGGCTGGATGGAACATTATTGTACCGCATTGATCTTGGGGTAAACATTCGCTCTGGCGCGCATTACACGCAATTCCTCGTATATGATTTTGACGGTAATGGCAAAGCCGAGCTGATGATGAAAACAGCACCAGGCACCAAAATTACACGTTACGGCTCGCGTGGCAATGTCGTATCCGAGCAGTATATCTCATTGCCAAAGGCAGATCGTCAGGCCGGTTATTCCAACACCGACGATTACCGGATGAGCAGTACAGACTATTACAACCATCTGGTGAACATGTTCCAGGGCTGGAGCGAGCATCCTGAAGTGAAAAATGGTCACTGGCCAGCAACGCTGGAGCAAGCATTTGGCATTGCACCAAAGTATAGCTATCCTCTATCGCTTGATGATGCGAAAGCATTAGCCGATTATTTTATCGATGTGTATGCACCAGCAAGAAGCACACGTAACAATCTGCGCGACTTTGAAGGCTTTATCGTGAGTGGGCCGGAATACCTGACGGTATTTGACGGGCGCAGCGGTAAAGAAGAGCAGACGGTATCCTACGAGCCGGAGCGTTATGATGATGGCTTGATGTGGGGGGATTATGCGATGAGCCGGATCGAGCCGGGCAATCGGGTCGATCGTTTTCTGGCGACAGTCGCCTATGTGAATGGCAAGACGCCTTCAGCTGTATTTGCACGGGGCTACTATACACGCGCTGCACTTGTATCGTATAGCTGGGACGGAAAGAAACTGAGTAAAGATTGGACAGCCGATACAGGCTGGGTGGTGATGAGCAATCCATTTAACGATGGCCCTCATGGCCGAGATGGCACCGATCCCGATCTAGGACCACTCGCTGGACAGGGCGCACACTCTCTGACTGCCGCCGATGTGGATGGAGATGGTAAGGATGAGATTGTGTATGGCTCTGGCACAGTCGATCATGATGGAACATTGCTGTATAGCTCCAGCGATGTGATGCCTGCCGGAAGCGCGATTCCAGGTCAGATCGCTAAGCTCGGACATGGTGATGCCTTGCATGTCGCTGATATCGATCCGACCCGTCCAGGTCAGGAAATTTATATGGTACATGAAGGCGGTGCTTATGCACCTTATGGCTACGCATTGCGTGATGCGGCAACTGGAAAAGTGATCTATGGTGCCTATACGGGACGCGATACCGGACGCGGCATGATCGGCGATATCGATCCAACGCGTCCGGGCATCGAGACATGGGCAACCGATCTGCGCACCGCTACAGGAACACTGATTGGTAAAAGTTATCCAGGCACCAATATGAATATCAAATGGAGTTCGAAACTGACCACTCAGATTGTTGACGGCTCACTGGAATCAACGCCAGCCATCAAAGACTGGCAGCGTGGTGTCGTACTTGTAGCTAATGGCACACTGAGCAATAACGGAACGAAAGGCAATCCATCGCTCGTCGCGGACATTTTTGGCGATTGGAGAGAAGAACTGCTGCTGCGCACCGCCGATAGTTCAGCCATCCGCATCTATCTTAGCTCAGAAGTGACCGATCATAAACTGTATACGTTGATGCATGACACCCAGTACCGTACAGGCATCGCCCGTCAAAATACAACGTACAATCAACCAAGCTATCCAAGTTTTTATTTCGCTTCCGACATGGATTGGTCAAAGGTGCCGGTTCCGCAATTGAATTTGCCGGGGAAAGGGAAATGAGGAGTAGGTGTAGAAGCGACTTTAGATTAATACTAATTAGGAAATAAATTGAGAAATATAAAAGCTACGAATTAAAAAACTAAATCTAATATGTTTAAACAGAATTTGTTACAGTTACTAATATAGAAAAGCAAGTTTCCACTTTGAAGGAAACTTGCTTTTTTACATATTATTAATTTATCAAAAAAAATACAGAAGGATTTTAAAATGAATTTATGCAATTTTTTAAATCATGCTAATAAAGATTGTAAATATTTTGCTTGGAGTTCTGAGAATTTTGGAGGAAAGGAATTTCCAATCATTTTTGCAATTTCAGTTTTCGAAATATCTGTAGGGAATTTATAATCTATAGGAAAAGTTTGCAATAAAGCAGCTTCTCTAGCGCTAATACTTCGATTTTCTGTTGGATGTAAAAAACGTCCTTTGGATGGATTTAAACAGCCGCCAGTAATAGTTGAAGAGACTTTGTCCCAACTTAAACGACCGTATATATCATCAAATCCAACGCCCTTTTTTTTGTGACAATCTAACCACAATTCAAAAGGTAGATCTTTTCTGTTACCTCCATTCTTAGGAATCAATGATATCAGTTTTTGAATTCTTTCAGTATGGTTAGAATGAATTTTATGAACTGGATCATCACTTTCATTAGGCGAAGGCAGATCGTAAATATAGTCTCTTACAGTAAAATGTTGATCGATAGCATGTGAAGGAATTTCTACATCACCTAGACGTGATCCTAAGAGAACTAATCGCTTTCTTCTCTGAGGAACACCATACTTCTCTACATTTACAATTTTATAATCTAAGCTATATCCTAATTGTTTAAGTCTATTGACGGTATTTTTAAAATAATCGTATTCAATAATTCCAGGAACATTTTCCATCATAACAAATGTAGGAAGTATACCTTCAATAATTCGTAGAAAGTCAAGTATTAGCTCATTCCTTGTATCTTCAATAATCGTTTTTCGATTGAAATTCCGTATATTTGAGAAGCCTTGACATGGTGGACAGCCAGCGACCAAATCTATTTTTTCTACCTGGATTTTATCCAATATATTCTGTGCAGATACTTTTCTTATATCTTCCTCTATTAAACTCACTTCTGGATGATTTAAAGAATATGTTTTAGCAGCATATTTATCAATTTCAACTGCACCAACTACATTTATGTTGGCTTGTTTTAGCCCTTGTGTTAAGCCGCCACATCCAGAAAATAGATCAATAGCATTCAAAGTCAAAATTACTCACTCCTTTGTGCAACAAATTAATTGTTTATTGCATCCATAAGCTCTAATAATATATTTTTTATTTCACGTTGACTATCATCATTTTTTTGAATCCAATTTTTAATTAACATATTTTCCATTGCTGTAATTGTATCTTTTTCGGTATCGTCAAATATCGCTTTAGCAGCACAGAAGATTTTATCTTTAAATGTATTTTTTTGAGAAATCTCCTGTAATACATCGTTATTATCGATCCACTTTAAAATTATTTCATCATCCCAAATAATTTCCTCAGGGGTTTGTTTAGGTAGAAAGTATACATGATTTTTGTAATAGTCGATATATTGTTTCTGGGCAACCAAAACTTGGTCATCTCTACTATGACCAGCACCACCATCTTTAGCAAATGAGATTGTTGTACCAGTAAAGTTATCGATTTCTTTTTGCAAATAATTCTTTGTCAAATTTGAAGGAGGAATTGTATCATAATCTATGATGTCCCCAAGCTTTTGATCACCATCTAACACAACAAAAATTTTATTTTCCATTTGTTTTGAATAATGAAGAATATAGTTTTGTTTTAAATAGGTTGCTCCACCGGGTTGAAAAAAGACTTCAAAAGCATCAAATCTATCTGAGGAGACTTTTATAACCTTTTCTAAGATTCTAGCAGCTAGACCATCTTCCACATGAATTTTAGCATTATCATATTTAGAGGATAGACCTAGAAACTTAAAAGCTTCACTTGGAAAACACTCATCTAAAATGTCAATTCTATGAGTATCAGGATTTCTTGAAAAACGTTTGATTGCATCTTTAGGCATGTCTTCTGCAAAGACGGGGGAATGAGTAGACAGCACAATTTGATGTTTATATCTTACGATTTGTTTTAGCAAAAATATAAGCAGTCTTTTTTGAGCACCAGGATGCAAAGAAACTTCAGGTTCATCCAACAAAATTAGACTATTAGGTGCAGCGTTCAAAATTTTATGAACTAGAATAACAATTGCAATTTCTCCACTACCAGCATGCGCTTCTGAATAAGTAAACCCTTTACGTTGTAAAATTACAGAGGTACCCCAATCATGAAAAAATTTATGTTTTATAATTTTAATTTCATTATACTCTTCTTGGAAAATGTCTGATATTGCTTCAACTTCTTCTTTACTTAATGTAACTACTTTTTTGTTTTGAGGATTATCTGTTCCAGTTTTACTTTTTAGATTAACTATATTGCCTGAATCAATTACGTTTTTTAATTTCTTAGACTGTGTTCTTAAATAATCTTGAACACCAGCAGAACGTAAATTATCTACATTACCAAAATAAAAAAACTTATCAAATGCACTTAATTCTTTTCTGAAATCAATATATACTAAATTTTTATCAACAGGAGAAAAACGTTCTTTTGTATTCATTTGGTACTTTTTTTTAGGTCTGGCAGTTTCCCAATAGTCTGAAACTTTTGAATTTTTATGTTTGATTCGGTGATAAAGTACAGCATTATAATTGGAATCTAATTTATTTTTTTCCTTACTATAGTATTCATAAAAGAAGCAAGGTCTTTCTTGAATATCTTCTCTAAAATCTTCGATAGGATCCAATTTAGAAGAAAACCAATAGTCGCTTATACTTTTGTTTTTTGGAGATCCATACAACGCGTGAATAGCAGAAGTTTTACCTGAACCATTTTTACCAACTAAAATAGTCAATGGAAATTTAAAGTTGATATAGGAGTTGAATGTGAAATGTTTATAGTAAGGAAAGGCGATTTTAGTTATAAAAGTGTCAAATAGATTTAAATTACTTTTGATATTTTCTATTGTTGCAATTAAAGTTTTTAATTCTTGTTCTTGCTCAGTAACCAACATTGTTCCTCCCTAAAGTAAAAAATTAACATTACTTATCTATAGTACATTATACCTATATATAATAAAAGAATTTATTCTATGTATTACGAAAAATTTAGAATTTTTATATTTCTATTACTTTAATATAAACTTTCCTTCTATATAAAGCGTATCTGTTGTTTACATATAAATGATCTCGAATTTATATATTTATTTGTTTTTAACAATCTTGCGATGCAGATGTGCACAACGAAAAAGGTAAAAGAAACGATTTTAGAGGTACGAGAATCTACATTAACTGCTAATGCGCAGATTCTCGTACCTCCACCCAAGTTCTGATCTCTTTTTCCTTTTTGAAGTGATTGTTGCAAAAAGCACCAAGGTTTGCATCACAACTCACTATATGCATTTTCGAGCAAGCGATTCTACGATAATTAAGCAGATTGAATTTTCAATAATACATAGCAGGCAGAAATGAAGCAGCAAACCAACCTCACCAGCCCACTCGAACGATCAACCCTTTCGGATCACCCACCTCAAGATAAGCTGCCTGCTGATTATAATCGTCATAAGCAAATCCATACGCCAGTCCGCCGATACTATGATCATGCCAGAACTTAGCATAATAATTCGCTGGAGCTGCTTTGTAATAAGCGGCTACATTGTTCCAATCGGCTTGATTGTTATACACATGACGATTGATCGCGGAGCAGATGCCCGGGGATTCCTGCAATGCACCATTACAGAGTAGAATCTCCTGTGTCGAATAATTGGCATAACCGGCAAAATAATTTGCGTTCGCGCCGCCAGCCTTGAACGAGCCATGAATTGGAGCAACGATACGGTAAGGTGCCTGCACATCAGCCAGACCTTTAAACGCCGACGGCACTTCACTGCGATATTTGCTAAAGAGGCTAGCGCGTGTTTCGGATTCCTGCTCGCCTACGGTGCGGTCATAGTTGCCAGCACGGTTCACAAGGCGATGCTGTAACGGAAAACCGAAGCCATCGACACGTGTCGTATTCCCATGATAGCCAGAATCATTCACGGTAAACTCGACAAAATCAAAATACACATTCAAATTCGGATCAGACGGATTGTTAATATCAGGTCCGGCAAAGCCATCATTGTACGTTTTGATGTAACATGGAGAACCGACACAGATGAACATGCGACCCGAATCCATCTTCGGTAAGCTGACCCATTCCTTTTGTGCGATCGTGCTGTAAATATTCGCGTAGTTCACGCCGTTCTTAGTTAGATGCCCGGAAGCATCATTAAGTGCTGCCGAGATCGGGCGCAGTTCACCCGAGCTGGTCAGATAACTCCATTGTTTCGTTGCTGGATTAATGCCGAGAATGCCCCAGTACACTTGACTATCCGAATACGCACCATTCGTCGCATTCATCAGTTTGAACGTCATCACACCGCTTCCCGTGGGAGCCGGAATAGAGGAAGCCGGAATAGAGCCGACCGAAGGTGCAGCAGCCGAAGCATACTGAGCTGACCCTGATGTAAAACCGGCAATGACGAGCGAAGCGAGTAGAAACCATTTTCCAATCCAGGATAACATGAAATCCCTCCTTATTTTGTATACGCTTTCATATTACGTTTTGATTATATATTATATGTAAATTATTTAAAATTATAGAATGTAGAATGAAAATATAGACATTTATGTCTGCTATATACGATCATACACGTCGACAAAAAATAAAAGAGAAGTTCGATCTCCATTTTATAAAAGTAAATGGAATGATTAAAATCGACTAAAATTAATAAATCGTACATGTAAATGGATAACTCCACAAAATAAAGAATGCGAACTGGAATCCAATAAATGTTAAATACATAAAAAGCACTTCAAATACACTGACATAACTTCGTCAACTATAAAATATTTTATTTTGCCTCCTCATGATTATTTTCATTGTGATCATTCCAGCCATTTACTTTGAATTCGCTCTCAAAAGGCGGTCTAGCGACGAATCTTCAAATTTGATTTACATACGAATGAGACACCAAGAAATAAAAATGAATTTTGCAAGCTTTTTCAATTATGAACTTTCTCAAAAGGTTGTAATTTTCATTTGCTTTTTTGGTTTGAAAGCAGTAAAGTTTTATACTTGAGTGTCCACAATTTGAAGTGGTTGATCTCCAGATTTCAGTGAAAAAAATGAAATTTGTAGTAAATAGCAACCATACAACATATGGTGTGTCAAGCGAAATATTTTTCGTTCATACTCATCTGAGGAAGACGTGTGAACGGAAGGCGTAGCTATGCCATTTCAGGGAGGATTCGCTCCAGAAGCCTCCTTTTTCGACCGTTCAAATGATAGGCAAGTTGCCTTGACAACACAATATATAGAGGGTAAACTCAAAAGCATCCTCCATATATTGAGTCACGGTGTTTGAATGTGCAGTATATGGGTAATTGCTACATAAGAGCGCTACGGCAGCAGGTTAGCCGCGATTTGGACGTACCAAACCGCCTTGAATCCCTGCAACATGGCACTACATATAGCTACTATATATTGAGTGGAGAAGGAGATGTCACCTATGCTGATTGCATATGATTCCAAAACAGGCAATGTTAAACGGTTTATCGGAAAACTGAAGCATTCATCCGTCCAGGCGGTGCAGATTGAAGAAGCACTCCAGTTGAATGAACCTTTTGTATTGATCACGTATACGACAGGCTTCGGTCAGATTCCTGAAAAAGTGAATCATTTTCTGGAAAAGAACCATCAGCGTCTGCTTGGAGTTGCTGCCAGCGGCAATCGTAACTGGGGTGACAATTTTGGCAAAAGTGCGGATTTAATCTCGGAGCGCTACGGTGTTCCAGTTGTATATAAATTTGAACTGTCGGGCACCACGGGTGATGCTCAACGATTCGTACAGGAGGTAGAAAAAATTGCGGCATATTGAATTGAACAACTTATTGATGCAACGCGACGCGAACGGTTTTTTCCGATTGGATAAAGATAAAGAAGCGGTACAGGAATATATGAAAGAAGTGGACGAGAAAAGTATGCACTTCCAGGACACAGCGTCTAAAGTGCGGTACATGATCGACAACGATTACTATGAGGACATGTATGCACATTACAGTCCGGATGCGGTGGAAGAAGTATACGCGATCACACATAGCTACGGCTTCCAATTCCCTTCCTATATGGCGGCTTCCAAATTTTATAAAGACTATGCAGTAAAAACGAATGATCGTGCCCAGTATTTGGAGCACTATCCAGATCGCGTAGCTGTTGTCGCTTTGCATCTCGGTCGCGGTAACGCGGAAAACGCGAAGACGCTAGCACGTTCCATGATGGAGCAGCGTCTGCAACCAGCAACGCCAACATTTCTAAATGCAGGTAAAAGTCGTCGTGGTGAAATGGTATCCTGTTTCCTGCTCGAAATGGACGATTCCCTGAATTCGATCAATTATGTACTGAATACATGTATGCAGCTGTCCAAAATTGGCGGCGGCGTAGCGGTAAACCTGTCCAAACTACGTGGACGCGGCGAGCCAATCAAAGGCGTAGAAGGCGCAGCGAAAGGCATTATGCCTGTACTGAAGCTGATGGAAGATGCTTTTTCCTATGCGGATCAAATGGGTCAACGTAAAGGCTCTGGTGCGGCATACTACAACATCTTCGGCTGGGACATTTTAGAGTTTTTGGATAGCAAAAAGATCAATGCGGATGAGCGTACACGTCTGAAAACTCTGTCGATCGGTCTGATCGTACCGAACCGATTCTATAAACTGGCAGCAGACAATGAAATGCTGCACGTATTCGCTCCATATAGCGTCTTCAAAGCATACGGTAAGCATCTGGACGATATGAATATCGATGAGATGTACGATACACTGCTTGCTGATGAGCGCGTGAAGAAAAAAGCCATTATGAGCGCACGCGATATGCTGACTAAGATTGCAAGCATCCAGCTGGAATCTGGCTATCCATATATTATGAACAAAAGTAATGCGAATAAATTCCATGCTTTGAACAATATCGGTTCTGTTAAAATGTCCAATCTGTGTACGGAAATCTTCCAGTTACAGGAGACAACCGAAATTACCGATTACGGTACAGAAGACATTATCCGCCGCGATATTAGCTGTAACCTCGGTTCCCTGAACATTGTGAATGTGATGGAACTGGGCAAAATCCGTGAATCTGTCCATGAAGGCATTATGGGTTTGACGGCAGTTAGCGATATGACGAATATCGCGAATGCACCGGGTGTGGCGAAAGCGAACCGTGAGATGCGTTCCGTCGGTCTGGGCGTGATGAACCTGCACGGCTATCTGGCGAAAAACAAAATCGCTTACGAAAGCAACGAAGCGAAAGAATTCGTGCGTACATTCTTCATGATGATGAATTTCTATTCGCTTGAGAAGAGTATGGAAATCGCGCGTGAGCAACAGGAAA
The DNA here is from genome assembly GCF_039822605.1 of Paenibacillus wenxiniae. Taxonomy (NCBI): domain Bacteria; kingdom Bacillati; phylum Bacillota; class Bacilli; order Caryophanales; family Paenibacillaceae; genus Paenibacillus; species Paenibacillus wenxiniae. Next base: position 45,889 of record NZ_JBCGUH010000013.1, on the reverse strand, counting down.
CATTTATGGACTTTGAAAAATCCGACTATGCGAGCGGTGTATACTTCGACCGTTACCTGTCGACGGATTATCGTCCGGTGAGTGCACGCGTACAGGAACTGTTTGGCAGCATGTACATTCCAGGTCCTGCCGACTGGCAAAACCTGAAAGCAGATGTGATGAAAAATGGTCTGTACCATGCATACCGTCTGGCGATTGCGCCTACAGCAAGTATTTCCTATATTCAAAATGCAACGTCCAGCGTTATGCCGATTGTTGAGCAAATCGAGACACGCACCTATGCGAACTCGACGACATACTATCCAATGCCTTACATGCAGCAAGATAACTTCTTCTTCTACAAATCGGCATACCAGATGGATCAGTTTAAAGTGCTTGATCTGATTGCTGAAATTCAGCAGCATGTGGATCAAGGGATCTCGACTGTCCTGCACGTAAGCAGTGACGTAACGACACGCCAGCTGGCACGTTACTATCTGTATGCAGCTCATAAAGGTTTGAAGTCTCTGTACTACACACGTACCAAGCGTCTGACTGTGGAAGAGTGCATTAGCTGCTCGATCTAACGGAAATGAACGGATGCGGCGAAATAGCAATCGTTGATGTACATTGCATGCAACAGATTAATTCCGCCAGCGTCGTTAACTAGCATCGTTGAGATGGAATGCAAAGAACGATGAAGTGTAAGGACGGAAGTCGAGCTTGAGCATACAAGCTAATTTTCGGATGATTCTATCGCCAGCCATCCGCTGACAGAAAGTGTGCAGCTATGATTAAAGGTATTTTTGAAACGCATATTAATGTTAGCGATTTCGAGAGATCCGCCCGGTTTTACGAACGATTACCGGGCGTTACTCTGTTGCATTATGATGCGCAGCGGAAGAGCCGTTTTTACTGGATTGGTGAGCCGGGAACGTCGATGCTCGGTATCCGTGAGAACTATCCGTCTCCGCTCGTACAGCGCCAGCATTTTGCGTTTACGACCGATGTGGAGCAATTGCATAACGCTGCTACAGAGCTGGCAGGGCTGGGCATTACTGCTCAAAATTTTCACGGTGAACCGGTGCAGCATGCCGGTGAGCTGATCGTATTCCCTTTTATGCCCGCGGTGTCGATCTATTTTGATGATCCAGACGGACATTCCCTTGAGTTGATCGCGATGTTGTCCCATTCGGCAAGGCCGGAGCAACCGCTCATGACATGGGACGAATGGGAATCACTACAGCAACAAGGGTGAACGGAATATTTATATTTCATTTCATACAGCTTGCAAAAGAACGTTCTCAAGGACGACGCGTTCCTGATTTCTTTTGCATGCTGTCCTTATGTTGCGCTTATAATTACTATGAGGCGGATCATAGCTATAACGATGTACGATGATTCTAATCTAGTTGCCGTGCGACAGACTTTTGCTAGTCAGCTACAGTATGACTGGCTTTGCAACTCTATCGGAGCGATGCTATCTACTCTAATTTATGATGATACAGTTTGTCCGCTGTTGTCTGCTTCTGGTAGCGATACATCCGTACATAACGGTTTTTCATACCACTACCGCGACATCGCTGGACGATGATTTTATAAATATCTACTGCTAAATATTCGACATGTGTATGTATTGCATGTGTATGTATTGTTATGTATGTACTATTTTGAACAGGGGCTAGTTTCTCGAAACAGTCCACAGGAAAGGGGCAACCTACCGATGAGTGAGCCAATCAAGGCAGTCAACTGGAACCGTCCGGATGATGATTTTACGATGATGTTCTGGAATCAGAATATTATGCAATTTTGGACGGATGACGAAATTCCGTTGTCCGATGATAAAATGTCCTGGATTCAGCTGAGCGATGCTGAACGTGAGACCTATATGAAGGTGCTGGGCGGTTTGACATTGCTCGATACGATTCAAGGCGGAATCGGCATGCCGCAAATTTTGGAGCATGTGGATGGATTGCAGCGTAAAGCCGTACTTGGTTTTATGGCGATGATGGAGCAGATTCATGCGAAATCGTACAGCAGTATTTTCACCACATTGTCTTCTACCGAAGAGATCGATAGCATTTTTAAATGGGTAGAAGAGCATCCACGTCTGCAACGCAAAGCAGAGACGGTGCGTCAGTATTATAACAACATTAATTCGCCAAAAGAGCTGTTCCTGGCGATGTCTGCTTCGGTATTGCTGGAAAGCTATCTGTTCTACAGCGGCTTCTTCTATCCGCTCTATCTGGCAGGCCAGGGTAAAATGACGTGCAGCGGCGAGATTATCGACCTGATTTTGCGTGACGAAAGTATCCACGGCGTATATGTAGGTGTACTGGCACAGGAAATTTACAACGATCTGGACGAGCATGAGCAAAAAGATGCTTACGAGACATTAGAAGGACTGTTCCGTTACCTGCATGAGAACGAAGAAGGCTACACGGCGGAAGTGTATGACCCGATCGGTTTGACGGAAGAAGTTAATATCTTCCTGCGCTACAATGCGAATAAGGCGTTTATGAATCTGGGCTTTGATCCATTGTTCCCGGATGAAGAAGTAAACCCAATCGTATTTAACGGTATTAGTACACACACGAAGCAGCATGACTTTTTCTCCAAAAAAGGAAATGGGTATGTGCGCGCGATCAATGTGGAGCGTCTGACAGACGAAGACTTCAAATTCGATATGTAATCACGAATTCGTTTGGATGCATTCTAATGGATTTATTCGCCTCGATGTTAAAGTAGACGATGATTACTAAAGATCAATAAAACGTAAAACAAGCTAAAAAATAGGTAGCCTGCGGCCGATAAAAAGAAAAGCCGAACACATATAAAAATAGGCGCCTGTAGAAATATAAAGGTACGGTATAAAAGGGGATAAGAGAAGGCTGCTTTGCTGCGCATAATGCGCTGGCAAGGTAGCCTTCTTACGTATGTCGATATGAACGTGTACGGTTCCAGATTATCGTATGGCAGCAGCATACAGGAGTAAGGAGAGTAGCAGTAGTAAGTTGGAATTTCGAAATGTGCAGCGTCCACTTCCAGCGCAAAAAGGGATGGAAATCGTAACGTAATAGTCATTTTTACTGAATGAGAGACGGTTAAAACGGAATTGACAACAATGCGGAAACAAAGCTTGATCACGATGCAAAAATGGACGGGAAGCTGTACGTTGGAGTGCGCTATTCCAATATAAGTAAATTTTATATTGTTGGATACGGGTAGTTATGCCATACTAAATCGTATATAGAGCATCCAGAATGAATGAATATCGTGTCCGGCTCATGATGGACGATGATGAAACATAACGGATAACAGGTTGCTGTATGCATATGAGGAATCGACATTCCCTGCAAGTGATGGCGTGAACTCAATCAAAATCGGACAGGCGGTGATCAGACATGTACAGAGTTGTTGTGGTAGATGATGAGCCGATGATGCTGGAAGGCTGGCAGACGATGGTGGATTGGGAAGCATACGGATTTGAGCTATGTGGCATGGCGACGGATGGACAGGAAGGGCTAGAATTGGCTAAACGGTTACGTCCTGAACTGTTGATCACAGATATTTCGATGCCTGTACTGGATGGGATTGGCCTGATCAAAGCGTTACATCAGGAGCCAGATCTATCGATGCGAACGATTATTGTAAGCGGTTACTCTGAATTTGATTATGTACGGCAGGCATTGCAATGTAAAGTGGATCATTATTTGCTCAAACCTGTACTGGGTGAGGAAATGCATGAACTGCTGGCTGAGCTTAAGCTGGTGCTGGATCAAAGTTGCGCGGAGCAGGAGCGGTTACGGCAGCAGACGGAAGCAGCAGCGGCGGCAGCTATTTTGCGATTACTGCGTGCAGAGGAGGCGACCATACCGGAGTATATGATCGATCTGCTCGGGATCAAGCCGGATGTACAGCTACGTATTGTCGTAGGCGCGACAACGGATGAAGAACATACGAAACGATATGTATCCACAACGGAGTTACCACACATAGATGACCTAGAAAAATCGATAATAAATGAATCCGAACATACGACGTCTCCATTATCGGGTAACATGAATGAGAAATATGATCCACCTCATCAGAATGCCGTACCGTCATCCAGTCTGCGCATACCGCGCGGTCACCGGCAACGGAGCGATATCGGCTCGGCGATCGCTCTGTCTACTCACCAACCTGCTCAGCAATTGACAGATGGTACCGCAGCGATCGCTAATATGCATTATGCACCTATCGATCCCGTTTCTGAACAACAGCGCTGGCATACGGATCACCACTGGCAGCATGAAGCACCAATGGTACATCTCGCAGCGGCATGTCGTGCTGCTGGTTACATGGCATGGACATTTACCGATAGTCCTGGACATACCGGGATGCTGCTTATTACCGAGCGGCTTAGCAACGCAGAGTTGATATCCGTGCTGGAAGCTTGTCAAACGACGGCAACGGCATCCAGTACTAATCAGACAGCTTATCGACTTTATTGCAGTCAAGCAGCAGCACAATTAGAGCAATTACCCGGTATCTATGCGCGAGCGATGGAGCTAAGACGTTGTTCCAGCTCTACACACAGCATTACGATGGATACTGATACGATGAGTGATCACGAACAGCTAACGGATTATCGTTTGGATGAAGTACAGGAATGTACACAGCATTTGTTAAAACTAGTGCAACGTGGTGATATCGATGGCATCTGGACGACGATCGAGCAGCTACCCAAACGCTGGGGCAGGCAAGCGGTTCCGGATCGTATGTTGCGTGTGCTTATTCGTCATCTGCTTGGAGAACTGCTACGACAGACTCAGCAGCGTGAAGCGTCAGACGCTATCGACAGTGCGAGCTGGCTACGCCATCTGCTCGGTACACATGCAGATGATCCTGCGGGTTGGAGTCTGGATACGCTCAAGCGATTGTGTTTACGGGCAGCCGAGCATCATATGCCGAAGCCTGGACGAGCCAAAGGCACAGCGGCTAGCATTATATCCGAAGCAAAGCAGTATATGCAGGAGCATTATCGCGAGAAAATGCAGCTACAGGAGCTGGCACAGCGTTTTAATCTGAATGCGGTCTATTTTGGACAGCAATTCAAACGGGAGCTGGGCTGTAGCTTTAACGATTATGTGCATCGGCTACGTATCGAAGAAGCGCAAAAGCTATTGCGGCGCACCGATATGAAGGTGGCTGAGATTGCGGCATGGCTCGGATATCATGATAGCGATTATTTTACAAATAAATATAAAGCGCTTACAGGGGAACTTCCATCTGTTTATAAATCGAGAAAGCAAGGATGATGCATCATGTGGTCAAGCCACAAGCCGAATCGACGGCAAAAGGGTGAGCGGAAGCGTCGTCAGCGGGAAGGAGGTCCACCTGCTGAATTTCAGCCGATACAGAAAAAGCCGGCTCGTGGACGACAGCGGTTCCTGTTTCACAGAGTTAATGATATTCCGCTCAAATATAAATTTTTGCTCATTTATTTGCTCTGTGTGCTGTTGCCGATTATCGCGATTAACAGCTTTTTTTATCAGCGTAATTCTGAAGACATTCAGGCACGCGAAGTGGAAAACTTGCGTAAATCGATCGATCGCGCTTCCGGCGAATTGCTTGGCATGATCAATGAAGGCATTGCGCTCAATCATTCGATTGGGATGGATAACTCTATTTATGAGGCGCTGGATCGTTCGTATCCTTCGCCTTCAGCCTATTATGACGAATATTATGGCTTCCTGCGGGATAAGCTGACCCGTTATATGTCGGCTAACATTACCGAAGTCCGTGTGTATACGGATAATCAGACGATTCAGACGGGGGCGAATTATTATGTGATGAGCAGCAGCTCACTCGGCAGTGAGCCGTGGCTTCAACAATTAGCGCGCTCTGGCGGCAATATTACAGTCGCTGCCTATGATGAGAAGTCGGGACTGAATCCTGGCAAACGCCTTAGCATTGTGAGCAAAATGAATACGTACATCTCCCATGCGCATTATGACAAATACTCCCGGGTCGATCTGACCGTGAGCAAGGTATATGATATTTTGAACCGAGAGCGGGACAGTTTGCAATTGCGACTTGTCGATAATCAAAATCGTGTCGTAGCCGCCAGCGGAGATAGCAATGAGGACGATCTGGCGATTATTCCTAACCCACCGCTACCGGAGCATGAGGATCAGACAGGTTATGTAGTGGAGCGCAGCCTGGGGGATTTTAATTATGTGAAGGGCTGGAAGCTGATCGGGATTGCGGATACACGGCGGATTGATAACTTGCTGAATGAGGCACATCGTTCGATTTTGCTGCTGGCAATTTTCAGTACTGTCATTCCGTCATTGCTTATTTTTGTCATTTTGCGCTCGTATCATGATCGGGTGAAACGGTTATCGGATCATATGGAAAATATACGGCATGAACGCTTCGAGCCGATCAATATGCCGGAGGGTAGCGATGAGATTGGCGAGCTGATTCGTACATTTAACGTGATGACGATGCGGATTACAACGCTGATCAACGATGTATACAAGCTGGAAATTCGGCAAAAGAGCTTTGAGCTGGAGCGTGTACGTACCGAACTATCGATGCTACAAAGTCAGGTGAATCCGCATTTTCTGTTTAATACGTTAAATGCGCTGCTCGTCGTCTGTACAAAAAACGGCTATACCGATGTGACCGGCATTATTAAAAATCTGTCGCTCATGATGCGTCAGCTTCTTAGTCGTGCGGATGGATTGGTGCTGTTGGAGGAGGAGCTACAGTTTACGTCGATGTATCTGCAAATTGAGAAGTTCCGCTTTGGTGATCTGTTCGATTATACATTTGATATCGATCCGGCTGCGCTACAGCAGCGTATTCCGCGGATGAGCATTCAGCCGCTGGTCGAAAATGCCTGCAAACATGGTTTGCAGGCGCGCAAAAGTGATCGCACGATCCGCATTACCGCACAGATGGACAAATACGGTTTGAATGTGATGGTGATCGATAACGGTATCGGTATGCCCGCGGAACGTTTGCAACAACTGCTGGAAAATATGAAGTCCGATGAAGCGATGGAAGGGCATATCGGTATTCGTAACGTGTACCGTCGACTGGAGTTATTTTATGAAGGCGAAGCGGAGTTTATTTTGCATAGTGAAGCAGGTACAGGCACGAAAGCAGGATTTCGGATTGCGCGTGCTGAGCTGGATGGAGAACGACATTTCCGACGTAGCGAGTCGGGGTAAAGGAGGTGCGTTATGCACAATGTATTGCTAGTAGATGATGAACCATTCGCGCTGGAAGGAATGGAACTGATGATTGATTGGGATAAATACGGCTTTCGCATCGACCATGTATGCTCCAATGGCGAAGAAGCGATTGAATATTTGCGAGAGCAGACGCCATCGCTAATCGTAACCGATATTCGTATGCCGGTGATGGATGGATTGGATCTGATTCGCGAAGCACGCCGATTGGGCAATGTCACGAGTACGTTTGTAATTGCCAGCGGATATCATGATTTCGAATATGCACGCCAGGCGATGCGGCTTGGCGTGGCACATTATTTGCTCAAGCCAGTGATCGGGCCTGAAGTGGATGGGGTGCTGACACGGGTACAGCAACAATTAGAAGAACAGAGCCGCCGCGAACATATTCGTCGTACAGCGAATGAATATGCAATTCAGCAATTATTGGCTGCGCTGATCGCTGCACCGGATACGAGAAGCCGCACGTCCACAGAGCAAGAGCTAGGGACATTGTTTGGCACGGCATCCCGATTGTGGAGTTATTTGCATGTGCAATGCGCGATAAGCAGTGGCGGTGAAGCATACACGGAGGCGGTGCGGCTAGCCGCACAGGAAGCCGATTGCTACGTATTATCCGATCGCTGTGGTTCGTTTGGTATCGTTAAAGGATGGCGGGTAAACGATTCGATGCTTGCGACCGAGCAAGCTGAACAGCTCTGCTGTACACTCCAACAGACTCTTCCTGATGGCTCACGGATTAGCGCAGGTGTGCCTGTACACGATCTGCGTCAGCTCCATTTCTCGTATCAGGATGCACAGGTTCATAGCCGTCTGCTCTTTTTTGGTGGGCAGGATCGTATGCGTGTGGAATCAGAGAAGACGATGCCTGCCACATCGTATATCGCTTCCAGCTCACTACTCGCTAAAGCCGAGCTTATTAGCGAGCTAGTCGAAAATGGCGATGCTGCCCGACTATGCGAGCAGCTAGAGCAGCAATTTGACCACTTTCGTACCGAGCGCACAGCACCGGAACTGGTTGGCATTTTTAGCAATGAGGTCGTGCTGCGCTGTGTATCGCTATATGCTGAACTTGGCGGCGAAAGCAGCGATTTGTTAGGACCCACCGAGCTAGAGCAGATCACCTGCGTGTATAGCGGATTGCCTGTACTGGAAAAACGTCTGACCGAATTTTGCCTGCGTTGCCAGCAGGAAGTTGCGATGGTGCAAGATACACAAACCGGCGGCATTCAGGCACAGGTCGCTGATTTCCTGCGCCAACATTATACCGAAACATGGACCATCCGCGAGCTAGCCGAGAAATTCTATATCCATCCCGTCTACCTCGGACAATCCTTTGCCCGTCGCTATGGGATGAGTATCCTTGATTTTGTGCATGAGCTACGCATCGAAGAAGCGAAACGCCTATTAACCAACACCGACATGGCCTTCTGCACCGTCGCCGAACAAATCGGCTATCGCGGGTATCAGCACTTTTTAAAACAATTCGAAAAACGAACCGGCTACCGTCCGAGCGATTACCAACAACAACAACAACAAGAGCAGAACGATTAAGTGACAGGGCTGTTCCTACAATGGAGCAGCTTTATTTGTGAGATGGAAATGGGATTAGAGCATGAATATAGCTGTGAATGTGGCTAGGGGGTTAATGGTGGTAGATGTCATTATTCTTGATGATCTTCATGCAGTAGGAAGCAGATTTGACTCCCACCAACCAATCTGACTTATCACAATACGTTCTTCTGCAAAATCACTTCGGCAACCAGCACTTTTACAACGAACATTGTTGCAATCAGCACTTCCAAATCCTTAAACCCCTACCGTCCATCCGTCATATTCCTTTATCTCCTCCCAGCACGTATTCATTTCCCTATCCCACATCTAAACACACTAAACCCAAGCCATCCCTGGCACAACTCCATCCTCATTCCCCACCTTTTTGTTATAGAACTGGGCAATTCTAACAACACCTTAAATTTCAGGTGCACAGTTCTTTAATCTGATTATTCTGAAAGCGTATACATTTGAGCATAATAATAGATAAGCCGTACACGCAAATCCATTCGCTCATTCCAGTCAAACACAGCAGAGCTTGCATCCAAACATGCAGCGAATCGGACAGCAATGCAGCGTCATGTCGTCGCTCAGTTGCCGTTTGCGTATGCGCCACAGGCAATGCGATTCCATATCAAGGGGGAGCAGATTGATGAAAAAAATGAAACGACGGGCCTTCTTTGGCTCCATGTCGCTCGTACTGGCACTGGGCATGGTGCTGGCAGGCTGTAATGGTGGAGATAGCGCATCTTCAGATGATTCCGGGCCATTTACGATTAGTGCTTTTATTAGTACACCGAACCAGGCACCTTCGCAGGATAACCGGATTTACAAAAAGATTCAGGATGAGCTAGGCGTGAAGCTCGACATGGAATTTCTGGTCGGTGATTTGCAGCAAAAACTTGGCGTCATGATCGCAGGTGGAGAATATCCTGATCTGATCACCGCCGATCCGAAGCTCGTTACAGCGGGGGCGGTCATTCCACTGGAAGATCTGATCGACAAATACGGACCGAACTTGAAAAAACATTATGCAAAATACTGGAACCGCATGAAGGACTCCAGTGACGGACATATTTACTGGCTGCCGAACTATGGCGCTTACTCCGGCGAATTCCATGCTAACTCGTATTCGGGTCCGGCATTCTGGATTCAAAAGGACATACTTAAAGAAGCAGGCTATCCAACACCGAAAACACTCGATGAATACATGACGCTCATTCGCAATTACGCGAAAAAGCATCCAACGATCGATGGACAACCAACGATCGGCTTCACCACACTTGCTTCCGATTGGCGCGTATTCCCACTGCTGAACGCACCGGAGCATTTGACCGGACACCCGAATGATGGTGGCGTTGTCGTAGATAACAATGTAGCGAGCGTATTTGCTGATAAGGATATCGCAAAACGTTACTACAAAGAGTTAAACGGTCTGTACAACGAAGGCTTGATGGATAAAGAAGCATTTGTCCAAAACTATGACCAGTACCTGTCCAAGCTGGCAAGTGGACGTGTACTCGGTATGTTCGATCAACACTGGAACTTCACACAAGCCGAAGACACACTCATTTCCCAGAAGAAAAATGGTAAAACATATGTCGGCTTCCCACTTGTGTACGATACAAGCATCAAAGATCATTACTTAGATCGTCCAGTTATTAACCTGAACAACGGTTTTGGTATTAGTGTGAACGCGAAAGATCCAGAACGTATTATTAAATTCCTTGATGCACTGATGGATGAGAAATATCAGAAGCTGCTGTCCTGGGGTGAAGAGGGCAAAGACTATGAAGTGGATAGCAAAGGTAAATTCTATCGTACGCCAGAACAACGTCAACAACAGGAAGATCCATCGTGGAAGCTTGCCAACCGTGCGGATGCGTTTTACGGTGCAGCACCGAAAATGCAAGGTACGTATAGCGATGGTAACGCAACCGATGCAGGCAGTCAGCCAGAAGAATTTTATGCCTCTTTGAAGCCGGAAGATCGTGCACTGCTCGATGCGTATGGACATAAAACATGGACAGACTTCTTCTCACCAGCTCCAGAGAATCCAGTCTATTATCCAGCATGGCAAATCGATCTGATCGACGGCTCGGAAGCTTCCGTAGCGAACAAGCAGATGAACGATGCTTCGCTCAAATTCCTGCCGCAAGCGATTATGGCAGGGACATCTCAATTCGATGGTGTATGGGATCAATACGTGAACGCCTATAAAGCGATCAATGTAAAAGCATATGAAGATCGCATTAATGAACAGATTCAGTGGCGTCTGAAAAACTGGGCAACGAGCAATTAAGCAGGGCGACACGCTGATCTGCCATAACGGCAGATCGGCTGTCCGCCGTTGCCAGATGGTTCGCAGGGATTCAAGCGCTTGTGCCTAACTGGAAAGGGAGTGGAGTATGACTGATTATCCGAAAAGCATCCGAGCCAAGGGAGAAAAGGCAGGATCGCTCAACGTACCGAAGGAAAGTCTATGGCGGCGCATGAAGGGGCAAAAGCAGCTAATGTGGATGTCGCTGCCGATCGTACTGTATGTGCTGGTGTTTTCGTATTATCCGATCTGGGGCTGGACGATGGCGTTTCAGAATTACAAGCCTGCCCGTGATTTTATGGATCAAGAATGGGTAGGGTTTAAGCATTTTCAATTCCTATTTACCGACCCGACCTTTTTGAATGTATTGCGCAATACGCTGGCGATGAGCTTGATCAATATGATACTCGGCTTTGCGACTGCGATTGTGTTTGCGATTTTGCTAAATGAAGTGAAGACGCGACTGTTCAAACGCACGATTCAGACGATCTCGTATTTACCTCACTTTCTGTCATGGATTATCGTAACCGGGATTGTAGCCAGTTCGTTGTCCGTTGATGACGGGATTGTGAATGTGGTGCTGATGAAGCTGGGACTGATCAGTCAGCCGGTCATGTGGCTCAGTATTCCTGAATACTTCTGGGGCATTGTCGGCGCATCTCATGTATGGAAAGAAGTGGGCTGGAACGCGATTATTTATCTGGCAGCGATCACATCGATCGATCCATCGCTGTATGAAGCAGCAGAGATGGATGGAGCGAATCGTTATCAGAAAATGCTGTATATTACACTGCCGGGGATCAAGTCGATTGTGATCATTTTGATGATTATGAATATCGGCTGGATTTTGGAAGCGGGCTTTGAAGTCCAGTACCTGCTTGGTAACGGGGTGGTCGTGGACTGGTCGCAAACGATTGATATTTTCGTGCTCAAGTACGGCTTGCAGATCGGTAACTATTCACTTGCCACCGCAGCCGGTATTTTCAAAACGATTGTCAGCATTACGCTGATCTTCGCCGCTAATACGATCGCCAAGCGCTTCGGCGACGAGCGGTTGATCTAGGGGGGATACGCATGAAAAAGAAATCGTTACAGCTGGAGCCGATTGTATTCAATACGTTTAACGCGATCTTTATGCTGTTGATTGCCGTTGTGACGTTATATCCATTTTTGAACACGCTGGCGGTTTCATTGAATGCCGGTAACGATACGATCCGCGGCGGCATTTATTTATGGCCGCGCGTCTGGACAGAGCAGAACTACCGTGCTGTATTTGCCGGCGGCACGATCTTCAATGCGTTTCTGATCTCGGTCGCACGGACGGTCATTGCGACGGTGGTAAGTCTGTTTCTGACCTCGATGCTTGCGTATACGATCAGTCGTAAAGAATATGTATTCCGCAAGCCGATTACGATTATCGTTGTCCTCACGATGTATTTTAGCGCTGGTCTGATTCCGTACTACTTCCTAATTCGCGATCTACATTTGCTGAACAACTTCCTTGTGTATATCATTCCAGGGCTGGTCAGTGCGTTTAATATGATTGTGATTCGGACGTACATTCAGACGTTGCCAGAAGGTCTAATCGAATCAGCCAAAATTGACGGAGCCGGTGATTTCCGTACTTTTATCTCGATCATCCTGCCGCTCTGTCAGCCGGTGCTGGCGACGGTTGCACTGTTTATTGCTGTTGGACAATGGAACTCCTGGTTCGATACGTTCCTGTTTGCCTCGTCCAAGCAAAGTTTGAGCACCCTGCAATTTGAGCTAATGAAGCTGCTATCGTCGTCGATGAATACGAATAGCAGCACCTCGATGGCGAACGGTGCTGATCTGAATGCCGTGCAAAATATGGTCACTCCGGTCTCGATCCGGGCAGCCATTACGATTGTTGCATCACTGCCGATTCTGATCGTTTATCCATTCCTGCAAAAGTATTTTGTACACGGTTTGCAGCTAGGTAGTGTGAAAGAATAGGCCATATCATATGTTAAGGCAACTGTAGGGATGCCGCTGTATCGGAGCGTGGGAACACGGCAAAGAAACGCGGCATCCTTTTTCAGTGCGCATCCTATAATGAGAAAGATGAGGGGATTGTATTGATACATACACACTGGCGGAAGATTTGCATCGTTACCCTTGCCGTATTATTGCTATTGCCGTTACTGGCACCTGCTGAACGTTCAGCGTCTGCTGCCGATGATGAAACAGTGCTGAATACCGGCTTTGAAGACGGCACAGCGATGGGCTGGTATGGACGCGGCGGTGTAGAACAGCTTACTGCAATCGCAACGGCTGCACATAGCGGCAAGTACGGTCTGGAGATCAAGGGACGTACACAGAGCTGGCATGGACCACAGCTGGAGCTAACATCTGTACTGGAAAAGGGACGTTCCTATACGATTTCAGCATGGCTGCGTCTGCCGGAAGGAGCGCCGTCTACAACTGTCTCCATGTCCGTACAACAAAGCACATATGGACGTGATAACGAGTACAAAGCATTGACCAGTCAGTCGATTAGCGCTGACAAATGGACAAAACTACAAGCAGACTATGTGCTGACCGATTCACTGGATAGCTCGGCACTCTATTTTGAAGCCAGTTCATCTGCAAACGCTTCCTTTTATCTGGATGATGTGGTCATTAAGCCGACACCAGTAAAGGCACCGATCTCGATTCAAAAGGATATTCCATCGCTAAAAGATGTATATGCGAACGATTTCAAAATCGGTAGTGCGCTGCTCGTCTCCGAAATTGCTGATCCGAGCGGCCCGGATGCGCAATTGCTGGAAAAGCATTTTAATATGCTCACCGCTGGCAATGAGCTGAAATGGGATGCAACCGAGCCGAAGGAAGGCCAATTTGATTTTACCCGAGCAGACAAAATTGTAAAGTTTGCACTGGATCATGGGATGGACTTCCGCGGACATACGCTTGCCTGGCACAGTCAGACCCCGGACTGGGTATTCCATGATAATAAAGGGAATCTCGTCAGCAAAGAAGTGTTGCTGCAACGTTTGAAAAAGCATATCGATACCGTGATGGGACGGTATAAAGGCAAAATTGGCACTTGGGATGTCGTCAATGAAGTGATCGACCCCGCTGGACCGAATGGTTTGCGTAACAGTCTCTGGTATCAAATCGCCGGGGAAGAATTTATCGAAAAAGCGTTCATCTATGCGCATGAAGCCGATCCGAATGCGAAGCTGTTCATCAACGATTACAATACCGAGGAACCGGCCAAACGTGATGCACTGTATGCGTTAATCAAACGTTTACAGGCTAAAGGCATTCCGATCGATGGTGTAGGTCACCAGATGCATATTAGCACTTCGTATCCATCTACCGCAGCCGTTGATGCGATGTTCAGCAAGTTTGCGGATCTGGGTATCCAGCAGGAAGTGACCGAGCTGGATATGAGCGTATACAGCAATGATACTGATTCATGGCAGACATTCCCGGAGGATCAGCAGATTCGTCAGGCGTATCGCTACCGGGACATGATGAACGTGTTTTTGAAGCATAGAGATCAGATTACAGCGGTTATTTTCTGGGGCAAAGATGATGGCAACACATGGCTGACGACGTTCCCAACTGTTCGCAACAATTGGCCGCTGTTGTTTGACGCTCAATTACAAGCGAAGTATGCATACTGGGCGCTCGTTGATCCATCCCAAGTACCGATTGAACCGAAACAAGCGAAAGCTTCACAGGGCACGGTCAAAATCGATGCGCGCATGGAACAGGAATGGAACCGTTCCGCACGTATTCCTGTGACACGTCCAGATGGAACCGAGGCAGGCAGCTTCCGCTTGATGTGGGATGCGAAACATGTCTATGTGCTGGCAGATGTGAACGATACCGCGGTGAACGGCAAAGATAGCGTCACCGTTTATCTGAATGATGGAAATGGAAGTAAGCCAGATCGCTACGTCATGCAGCGTAGCGGTGCACAAAATAATGCCAAATGGGCATACCGCTCCGCTCGCACAGATAACGGTTATCGAATTGAAGCGAGACTGCCCGTAACGAATAATCAGCTCGGACGAGAGTTAGCGCTGGATCTGGTGCTGTCCGATTATAAAGGCAACCAGCCAACACGCACATTTTGGAGCGATACGACAGGCGCGCAAAATAGCAGCACTGCTAATTATGGCAAAGTTACACTGGAACAAGGTCCACAGGTAGCAACTGCCATCAAAGGCACACCGACAATCGATGGTGATGTGGACGCGATCTGGCAAAAGACAACCGCGTTTACAACCTCACGTCAGGTCGTTGGCACGGGCGGTTCCGTAGCACAAATTCGCACGATGTGGGACAAAGATCGTCTGTATATTTTGGCAGAAGTAAAAGACAAGCTGTTATCGGCAAGCAGTCCGAACGCATACGAGCAAGATTCAATTGAGCTGTTCGTTGATCCGAATCTGGGACGTACACCGTATTTTGAGCCGGGCGATGATGGGCAATATCGTATCAATTACAAAGGGATCGAAAGCGTCAATCCAGCCGATCAGAAGAGCCGTTTGAAATCGGTAGCTACAGTGATCCCAGGTGGCTACCGCATTGAAGCTTCCATCGATTGGCCGAAAAGTGCGACTCCACCGACTGCCGGACAATGGATCGGTTTCGATCTTCAGGTAAATAATGATGATACCGGTAATGGTAAACGCGATACGGTCATGATCTGGAATGATACGACAGGTCAATCGTATCAAAACACAGCTGGTTATGGTCTGCTGCAACTACAATAATATCGACGAGTCAACATCAATGATCATCATTCAAACGATCCAAACGATCATCACAACATAAGTTAAATGATCACAGCGATCCAAACGATCCAAATGATCCAAACGTTCAAAATATTCAGAAAAGAGGCGTTCCTATGAGCAATCCATCGAATTCGATTTCTGCACAGCAAGCACAAGCGGAACAGCAAACAGGACAGGGATCATCTGCATCCTCAGCTAATCCAGCGCCACAATCTGCGACCGATATTCGTCTGGCGGAAACGTTCCGCTCTGATTTCCCAATCGGAGCAGCGGTAAGCGCACATACGATTCATAGTCAACGCGAGTTGCTATTGCAGCAATACAATAGCCTGACCGCGGAAAATGAAATGAAATTCATCTGTATTCATCCAGAGGAGCATCGCTACACATTTGAACGAGCGGATGCGATTGCCGATTTTGCTCGTCAACATCAGCTAGGCCTGCGTGGTCATACGTTTGTATGGCATAACCAGACACCGGACTGGATATTCCAAAATGAGCAGGGCGGTAAAGCAGATCGTGCGACCTTACTTGCCCGTCTCCAGCAGCATATGGAAACGGTCATGGGACGTTATCGCGATGTGATTCGCTGCTGGGATGTGGTGAATGAGGCGATCAGCGATGAGGACGGCACGTATTTGCGCCCGACGCCGTGGCTGGAAGGCATCGGTGAAGACTATATCGCACGTGCATTTGAAATGGCGCATGCGATCGATCCGCAGGCATTGTTATTTTACAATGATTATAACGAATCCCATCCTGGTAAATGTGATCGTATCTGTCGGCTGATGCGTGAGCTGCTGGATGTAGGCGTGCCGGTGCATGGGGTAGGACTACAAGCGCACTGGAATATTCACGATCCAAGTCTGGATCAGATTCGTGCCGCGATTGAGAAGTACGCGGCACTTGGGTTGCAACTGCAAATTACCGAAATGGACGTGTCGATGTTTGCGTTTGACGATCGTCGTACCGATCTGAAGGCACCGACAGCAGAGATGGTGCGATTGCAGGAGGAACGGTATCGGGATTATTTTAAACTATTTCATGAATATCGTGAGGTGCTGACCAGTGTAACGTTCTGGGGGGCGGCAGATGATTATACGTGGCTGGACGGGTTCCCTGTGCGTGGACGTAAAAATTGGCCGTTGTTGTTTGATGAGCAGCAGCAGCCGAAGGCGGTTTGTTATGATATTGTGAGGGCACGTCAGAATTTGGAGCAGTAGAGGTTTATTGGGTGCTCTGAAGTAGTGTTCTTTCTGGTATAGAGCGAAAAGGCTAAATGAATGGTGTTTTTGCAGCAATCACTCCGGCAAGGAATAAGGGAACGGACTCAGGTGGAGCCGCGGGAATCTTTTGGATTAGGTGGAAATGAAGATTCCCGCCCCTCGGAAACTGTAAGATATTTTGCATTGCAAAAATCACTTTCCATTGAACCGCGTGTTAGGAAATCGCTAACACTATAAATCGTCCTTTTCCCTTATTTCCTTGCCTTCGTTATGTGCTGGGGCAACATGTTTATTTGCTTGCTCGCTTTTTACCTGCTGTACAGTGAAGTTTTGTAGCGTTCCTTTTCACTGGAATTGAGTAAGCTCATACTTTAAAGGCTAACTGTGAGTAAATACTTTCTGACGAGCTTGGGAGTGGGGGAGCAGTTTAAGGGAAAAGGGATAAGTAAAGCGTAAAAGTTAGTATTTATTTAGGGCGTGTAAGCAAACACGTAATATATGTAAGAAGCACTTCATTGTGGGAAAGAAATAAGAGGGAAGGACGACCTTTGACATGGGGAGTCTACAATGACTTCCTGTTCCATAGATTCCTATGGGAGACTGGAGTGCGTCCCCTTATTCCTGTATGGATTGCAGAATGGTGTATGCCTCAGCAAAATAGTTGGTGTACACGTTCTGGTTAAATAATACATATAATTTTTTAGACACAGACACAGACACAGACACAGACACAGACACAGACACAGACACAGACACAGACACAGACACAGACACAGACACAGACACAGACACAGACACAGACACGAATGTAGATATAGATTGTAGTGTCGATTTGCATGGTATAGTGGGGGTATTGAAAGATACGACTTGAGTAGGAAGGGGGTTGTTTTGTTATGCAGTCTCTTGCTGGGGCACAGGCGTTGGATGAGGTATTGAAGGTAGAGCGGTTGGTGCTGGTTTTGTTTAAGACGCAGCATTGTAGTGTGTGTGATGCGGTTCAGCCGCAGGTGGAGGGATTATTAGAGCGGTATGCTAGGGTGCAGGGGGCGTATTTGTATATGGAGGATGCGCCGGAGTTGGCGGCGGTGTATATGATTTTTACGTCGCCGGTGGTGTTGCTTATGTATGAAGGGAAGGAAGTATATCGGGCTGCTCGGTTTGTTCGTTTGGCAGAGTTGGAGCATCAGGTGAGTCGGTATGCTTCTTTACTGGATGCGGATGAGTAGGGTAGTTTGGAGTAAAGATGTTGAGAAGTGACGGGGGCTTGTTTGTTTGGCTTATGAAGCTCATTTGCTATGAATTATGTTATATAATGTGTGATGAGCTTCATAAGCTAAACAGTAGAATGAAGTATGGAGTAGATGTAAATATATTTGTAACTGTAACTGTAACTGTAGGTGTACATAGGCTTGCTGGCTAATTGTGCTGGCTTTATTGTATGGTATGAATTTTGGAGTAAAGGAATGGTTTCATATATCGTTAACGGCTTCAATCGTTTTCCATCTTGTACAGCGTCAACCGCTCCAATATCGTTCCATAATTATATAGTCTTTACCGCCTTTTTGAAAAGATTCACCTGTCGCTCTCAGGTCGAAACGTTCATAGAAGGCGGTTTTTTCTATGCGTGCGTTGCAGTACAAGCGGCGTAGTCCGTGGCGTTCGGCTTCGGTCATAATAAAGGAAAGCAGTCTGCTGCCATGTCCCTGACCTTGCCACGGTATACGCGTAGCGAATTTGCGGAATTGGCCTTCGGATTCATGCAAAAATAATGAAATGACCGATACAAGCTCATCTCCGTCAAACAAGCCGTAATGGATCCCTTGATCATCTTTTTTGAGCTTCACATCATCCAGATCGCGATCAGGCCACATGACCTCGTGTCGAATTTGCCATGCTTGTTCCTTTTTAATTTCTCGGATCATTGGAGTTCACCGTCCTTTGTACAGGTCATGTAGTGCTCGGTATGCTAACAGCTGTTCATTGCTTGTTTTACATGCACAGTCAGACACCGATGATCTATTTTTGAAATTCATATGTCTATTCTTATTTAAGCAATTTATCGATCGTTTGACGCTTCCTAAGTAGCCAATTCATTGATTAATCGAAAAATGTAGCTATGTATTTTATGGAAAGCATTGACAATTATTTTTAACTGTATTAATAATAGTAGTACAGTTAATACAGTGAAAGGAGGTCGTCCATGTTTGAGCTGGATATACGGAGTCGAAAGGCCATTTATGAGCAACTGATGGATAAGATCAAAGAATTGATCGTGTATGGCGTGTTGAAGTCGGATGAGCAGCTTCCCTCGGTGCGTGCGTTATCTGCCCAGCTGACGGTGAATCCGAACACGATTCAAAAGGCTTACCGGGAGCTGGAGCGCGAAGGCTACATTTATTCACAGCCAGGCAAAGGCAGCTTTGTCTCACCTGCCGATCAGCAGCCCCATGATATTCAGCGCGAAGCGATGCGAGAACAACTGTTAAAACTGTTTGCAGAAGCGATTTATTTAGGTTTTACGCAGTCGGATATCGACAATCTGTATCGTCAAGTCACTATGGAAAAAGAAGATAAAGAAGGTAAAGGAGGAGTACACGATGATTGAACTGGATCATACCAGTAAGCGATTTGAAGAAGAATATGCTGTGCAAGACTTGTCTCTGCGCATACATAAAGGTTCGATTTTTGGTCTGCTTGGCTCCAATGGTGCAGGTAAAACGACACTGCTCAAGTTGCTCGCAGGCATCTATAAGCCGGATCAAGGTAAAGTGACGCTGGATGGACAGACGGTGTACGAGAACCCTGCTGCCAAGCAACAAATTGTGTTTCTGGCGGATCGTCCTGCTTTTTTCGCACAGACGACGATTCGGCAAATGGCGAATTTTTATCGATCGATCTACCCAAGTTGGAGTGAACAACGCTTTCAGCAGCTCGCTCCAGCATTTCACAGCATCGATCCGAAGCGCAAGCTGCATCGTATGTCCAAAGGTATGCAGCGACAGGCTACACTATGGCTCGCGCTGAGCTGCAAGCCGCAACTGCTTATTCTCGATGAGCCGATCGATGGGCTGGACCCGGTTATGCGTAGACAGGTGAAAAATTTGCTGTTTCAAGAGGTGGCTGAGCATGGCGTCACCGTTGTAATCTCCTCGCATAATCTGCGGGAAATTGAAGATATGTGTGATCATGTCGGCATTATGCATGAAGGACGACTGCTGATGAGCAGAGAGCTGGACGATCTCAAATTAGATATGCACAAAATTCAAGTGGCTTTCCGTAATGAACGGCATGAGCAGGCGGTATCAGGCTTACTGGATATCGTACATAAGGAGCAACGCGGCAGTGTAGGCACGTACATTATTAAAGGAACTGAAGAGCAGATTAGTGGAGTATTCCAGGTGTATGAGCCGTATGTATTCGATGTATTGCCAATGACACTGGAAGAAATTTTTATATATGAAATGGGGGATGCCGGTTATGACGTTCAGCCGATACTTCTTTAATCGGGGAATATGGTGGTATGCGCTACGTCAGGGCGGCTGGCTCGGTGTATTGTACGGATTGATGATGCTGTGTTTATTGCCGCTTGGCTTAATTAACGAAGAACAGTATGTCGAATATCGTGGACCGCTGGTCATGCATCATCTGTTTCAAATCCACGGTGAATTGCAATCTATTATTATTGCTGCTTTTCCAGCGCTTGTTGCCGTCTTTTTGACACGTTATATGCAGGAACGAAAGTTATCTGATCTGTTGCATGGCTTACCGTTACAAAGACATCAACTACTCAGTACAATACTAGGTATCGGTTCTATTATTATTCTGCTTCCAACGTGGTTGATCGCTTTAATCATATCCTTCATGCGCCCCGGTCTGGTACGCGTATCATTCAGTCAGATGCAGCTAATTGAATGGGCGGTATCAACATCGGTACTGACGATGCTGGTGTTCGTATTCACCGTAGTGGTTGGTATCTGTGTTGGACAATCGATTTTGCAATTGGTATTGTCCGTAGGAATACTGGTGCTGCCAGCCCTACTTGGGATGGTCATGCAGAATCATTTAAAAATGTTTCTGTATGGCTATTTTACGAGTGATCCTAGTATGCTGATGTCCAGTGTATGGTCTCCAATTTACCGAATTGGACAACTGAGCTACAACGCATTGCAAGCAAAAGAGGGATGGATCTACACTGTCCTGACGGTGCTACTGATCGGTCTTGCTTATGGACTCTACCGAGCACGTCCGGCAGAAAGCTCCAGTGAAGGTGTGGTATTCCGCTACTTTAACCCATTTTTCCGTATACTGATGATGCTTGTTGTGTCGTTGTTCGTTGGAGTGATTTCGACGAATCTTGTTGTCGATGATCCACTCATGGCGATTGTTGGTTATGTAGTTGGTGCGCTGGTAGGCGGAATTGTTGCCGATATGATTATTCGCAAAACATGGCAGGTAGTAGACAGGCAACTACTCCGTATGCTTGGAGGTTATGGTGTTATCATCGCTCTTATTCTCTGGCTACCGGTAGCTGGTATTAACGGTTATGCAGCCAGAATCCCTGCTATTGCCAATATTCAAGCGGTTTATATGGGCGGCGATCTATCTAGTGACTTATACAACCGTACTTATGCTAGCAATGGTATGCAGATTGGTGAAACTTTGAATTCAAACGCTTTGTCCGATAGTCCGCAATACATGGATGCCATTCTGAATTTGCATCGTCAAATTGTAACGGAGCGTCCAAATTCAGAATATCGCAAGCAATATAATCCGTGGGCGAACAATAACCAGCAAGTGCAGATTGCCTATAAATTGAAAGACGGTAGCATTATGAAACGTAATTATTTTATACCGATGGATCGCTATGAAGCATATTTACTACCTATCGTAAGCCAGTCACCTTATAAAAACACGTATTATCATTTAGATCAGCTGGCTACTTACAAAGGAGTGATTCGAATTAACAATCCAGATACGAACTGGACAACATCACCCAAAACAATCAGTGATCCCAAAGATGTAGAAGTATTAAAACAGCTTGTGATAGAAGAATTAGGTAAAGTACCAGATCCATGGAACCAGTATTCATCAGGCGCTGTCATCCAGGTTATGATTGATATTCCACTGGCTGGCTCAGACGTTTATACGCAAAAACTATACACGGTCAGCGCAAATGAACCGGACATACAAAACTGGTTGCAAAAGAAGAACTTGCTCTCAATGACGACCCGTGCGCAGGATCTAAAAGCAATCCAGCTGCTGCCTAGATCAGAAGGAGAACATCATCCAGATAACACTGTACCTTACCAAAAGTTAAACAAAAACGCGATTGTGATCACCTCGCCTGATCAGATGAAGCGCATTATCGCTAACAGTCAGGTCTACAGTGGACGCTATATGAATCAACAGGAAAAGAACGGCTATAAAGTGCAGCTTCTGTTCAAAAATGGATTAATCGGCTACCGCGATCTGACGAGTGCCCAGATGACACCAGAGTTATATAGCATGATTTCACGCTAAAGTGTTAGGTTGAGAGAGCTAGAAGATCGTAGAAGTGTAGAAGTATAAAAGTACAAAACGATAGAAAATAGCATTATAAAATTATATGTTGCTACCCATGCACCTCTTGAACAAGTTCTGTACTCCCACTACATGGCGAGTACAGTTCAGAGGTGCATCTTTATATGTTATTTGCGTACACTCCCTATCCTAACGAGCCAATACAAGATTGCAGAAATTCGATAGTATAATCTGGCACTATGCAGAGAGTGCACAGAGGAAACACTGAATTTTAAACAAACAGCACGGTTTCGTAGCTTACTTTATGCAGAAGGAAGTCGATATGATCAATAATGTAAGCGCTTCATAATTCAGGTAGAAGGGATGAATGAATCATGAATCGGAATCGGCGAGTACCTGGTATAGGCATGGTAGTGATGATGTTGCTGTTAAGTGTATGGTGTAGTGGCGGA
The DNA here is from genome assembly GCF_039822605.1 of Paenibacillus wenxiniae. Classification (NCBI taxonomy): domain Bacteria; kingdom Bacillati; phylum Bacillota; class Bacilli; order Caryophanales; family Paenibacillaceae; genus Paenibacillus; species Paenibacillus wenxiniae. Next base: position 22,819 of record NZ_JBCGUH010000013.1, on the reverse strand, counting down.
GCAACAGGCTTGAATCAAGTCAGTGCAGCAGATAACAATGGATTAAGTGTAAATGTGCAAACGACAGCGGATGCTACAGCTGTACATATCCCCGTTGTCTATCTGGCAGGCGATTCGACCGTACAGACGTATCGCGCTTCACAACGACCGCAGGCAGGATGGGGGCAGATGATTGCGAGCTATTTTGATGAGGGGGTACAGTTCAGTAATCATTCGATCGGCGGACGCAGCTCGCGTTCTTTTATTGAGCAAGGTCGATTGGATACGATCGTATCTTTGTTACAGCCGGGCGATTATTTGATGGTACAATTCGGGCATAATGATGCCGATTCCTCCAAGCCAGAGCGTTACACACCGGTCAATGATTACCGCACCTACCTGAAAACGTATATTGATCGCGCACGCAGCAAAGGCGCTACGCCTATACTGGTAACCCCCGTTTCCCGTCGTGATTATAATGCCGCCAACGGACAATTTAAACCGAGCTTTCCTGAATATGTACAGGCGATGAAACAGGTTGCTGCGGAAACGAACACGCTGCTGATTGATCTGAATGCACGCAGTGTAGCGCTATACAACGCAACCGGAATCGAAGGCACCAAATCGATCTTCCTGCATGTGGCACCTGGACAGTACGCTTATTTCCCGGATGGCGTACAGGATAATACCCATTTTCAGGAGCAGGGTGCCGTACAAATTGCAGGACTTGTAGCAGCAGGCATAAAAGACCTGAATATTCCACTATCTCAGCATCTGCTGGCACCTTAAATGGATACTGTATTAAAAGTAAGCTGTTATTGCGATAGGGAATCTACACAATCATAATTGCTATCCTTCAAACCACCTTGAGTGATCAAGGTGGTTTTTGTATGTATTCCGATTGCGAATCCATCTGCACGACTGTAGATAAACCGGTTGTTATCGGTTTATTTTCCACATTTTATTATTTTAATTGTATTAATGTTAATTGTTATCAATATATTTTATTAGATTGCTTGCAATTCAGTCATTAACCATAAACAACTGAGCAAATTGACCGATATAGGTGTAGGGAGAGCACAGAATGACTGTTACTATGGACTCATTTTACTTTCGCTCCTCTCATCTTACGCATTAGCTTAATTACCAGGAGGAAGTCACATGAATATGTTCAAATTTAATAACTGGAGCCTTAGCATCAAATTGCTCGTGCCTGTTATCGTACTGATGCTAGCACTGATCGTATTTTCGATTCTGGCTCTGCGCAATCTGGATGCTATCGAAAAGAAGCTAGTTTCTTCTTTGTATGATACTTCATATAAAGCCGATTATTTGGTACTCAATGCCGATCGCGATTTGTATCAGGCGATGCTGGCACAAACGAAACTGCTGACGCTGCAAAATGAACAGGACATTCAGCAGCAAGTTGCCGATTATAACGAAAATACGACGCAAGTATCTGATCGTATACAGGCAGCAAGAGCGGTTATGGAGCAGCATACGGACATTTTTACCGCCTATAAAGATCAGGCTAGCGGCAAAAACACGTTTGAGCTATGGGATGAATTTAATGCAAGCTATACGGCCTGGAAGCAGGAGTTTAATGCCAATACACGTACACTGGCCAATGCAGCCAATGCGGAGCAACAGTTCGATATCGCAAGAGAAAGAATCGAGCAAATTGGTAATATTGTTGATCGCTACAGTACAGATTCGTTAAACCATAACGCTGCTTTAAAACAGCAAATGTATGTACTTACGTATGTACAGTTAGCTGCGGCCGCCATCATCTCAGCCATTATCGTATTCTTCATTGTGATGAATGTGAGAAGACGCACGAGAGATACACTTGACTTGATCAATCGCACAGAACGATTTGATCTGGTGTATGTTGATAAATTCACTCCGTATTTGTCGCAAAAGGATGAGTTTGCTGTGATCATTCAGGCGCTAGGTGAAGCGCGTAAACAGTTCCGTTTAACATTTAGCAAAGTGATCGAAGAGAGCGCCAATCTGCAAACGAAGATCCAGATCGTAGAACATGAGATGAATACACTGGATACGGGGATACATGATATTTCCTCGACGACAGAGCAGTTGTCAGCGGGGATGGAGGAAACAGCAGCATCTGCACAGGAGATGAACGCCACCTCGAACGAAATTGAAGCTGCGGTGCATTCGGTAGCTTCCAAAGCGCAGGAGGGAGCACGTGCAGCAGAACAGCTGACCGGACGTGCGACCGAGCTAACACAGCAATTCAAAGCATCGTATGAAGAGAGTGACCGCACGTATAAAATAGCGAGTGAAAATCTTATTCAAGCGCTAGAAGAATCGAAATCGGTGGAGCAAATCCGCTCGCTCGTTACTTCGATTATCGACATTGCGGCGCAGACGAATCTGTTGTCGCTTAATGCAAGCATCGAGGCAGCTCGTGCCGGCGACGCAGGACGTGGTTTTGCTGTTGTAGCCAGCGAGATCAGCAAGCTGGCTGAAGATTCCAAAAATGCGGCGGATCGCATCAATCAGATTACGGGTGTGGTCACTCGTTCCGTAGACAATCTGTCTTCCCATTCCAACAACTTGCTACAGCTGTTCGATACGAATATTTGGAAAGATTATCGGATGATGCTAAACTCTGCCGAGCACTATGCGACCAGTGCGCAGGAGATTGATGCGATTGCTGGCGATCTAAGCGCGACATCGGAAGAGTTGCTCGCTTCGGTCGAAAACGTCGTGAGAACGATCCACGAAATTTCCGTTGCCGCAGATGAAGGGGCACAGGGAACAGGCGTCATTGCAGCTAAAGCGGATGATATCGTACAGCAGACGAATCGGGTTAGTGAACAACTGGATCGATCCAAGCAGGATATCGAAGGTCTGGCAGAATCGGTATCTAAATTTAAGCTGAGCTAAGCGAAGTAAAGTAAAGCAAGTAAAGCAAGTAAAGTTATTCATTTGTATGTAGCTAAAATGGTTTTTTAATGTATTTTATGTAAAATCATTTATAGCTTTTAGAGCGTGTACGCAACTTAATCCTTCTATGCCTAAAGAGCCTGACGCCTCACATTTGAGGATGTCAGGCTCTTTGGGTACATCATAAAGCAACAAGCATCGATATAAAAACAGCATACTGATCGGATACAGTTATATCGTTGCCCATCAAGTCAGCTGACGCTGCATATACCAAACATAAGGAATCCATAGCAGCAAAAAAAGTAAAGAAACGATCAAGACGAATAATAGACTTGTTAACGGACGCAGAAAATATGAATATCCTTGACGATGATTCTCAATAAAAAACAAGGACAACCGCAATTTCAGCAGGCTGTCCTTGTTTTTATAAGGTATAATGACCGCGTAAACACCAATCTCGATGGGCAAAACGTAGTCATAACGGGAGTTTTAAAGATTCTCAATCTTTTCTCAATAATTTTGCAAAACCTCTTGATAATAATAATCATTGTTGATAGAATATAAAAAGAAAGAAGGAACTCGGCAAAGTCCCTTCTCTCGGTAAAGCAATAGTCAAAGCTTATTTCTTTTCAAATGTTTGACAATCTGTTTCTTGAGCTTCAGTCGCTTGTTGTTGAGCGTGGCTAGTAACGAAGATTGTTTCAGCAGTGCATTTGTTTTGCTCTGCCCAGTGAGTGCAAGAGTTAACTTCACACAGTACGCCTTGTGCCATGATGTTTCACCTCCTATAAGAGAATACAGATGCCAAGCTACAGTCCCTTCGGCAAAAGGGGCTATTTGTGCTATGATCTGATACTTACATTGCCAGTATACAGGATATATACCCGCTTTGGCAAACTTTTTACCGTGCTATTACGAAAAAAAGAAGAAAGATCCATTTTCTATAAACGTAAGCCATGTTTTCTAAAAGTGTGCGCATATATATTTTCGTTTGTTCGTAATATAATCATCATTCTCTATTATAAAATCCTCTATCATAAAATCGTACCATCAAAAAAGCGTAAGATCACAATCTTAAAAAGTATATCATCAAAAATAATCTCATCAGAAAAAATTGATCGTATTGGAACATTGAAAATGATGCGATCCGAACATTATGAAAAGCCTTCCCGCGAAGCCACAGCTTCATAGGGAAAGGCTTTTTTATTCCAGATTCACTTGTTTTTGCAGCTACTCCTATAAAGTCATGTCTAAAGGTATGCCTATGTTTAGTGCCATAGAGTGCCATAGAGTGCCATAGAGTGCCATAGAGTGCCATAGAGTGCCATAGAGTGCCATAGAGTGCCATAGAGTGCCATAGAGTGCCATAGAGTGCCATAGAGTGCCATAGCTATAACAAACGCTGTCCTTGATAGAGCTTCCCCTTACTTCCGCAGCAGGCTCAGATCAAATTCAGGCACAAGCCCTTCGCGAGCTGCACGACCGAGCAGTGCTTCAATCGCACCATAACCATCTTCGCCCAGATCGCGCGTAAATTCATTCACATACAGTTCAATATGCGAATCTGCAACGTTCGGGTCCATTTCCTGTGCATGCTCTAGCACATAATCACGAGATACTTGCGGATGCTGCCACGCGTATTCCACCGAAGCGCGTGCCCAGTTTGCAATCTGCTCGCGATCCAGTGAACGACGTGCGATAATCGCGCCCAACGGAATCGGTAATCCCGTATCTTGTTCCCACCAGCTGCCCATATCTTGCAGCAGGGTAAGACCATAGTTAGGGTAAGTAAAACGTGCTTCATGGATGACCAGTCCTGCATCGATCTGTCCATCGCGCACAGCAGGCATAATCTGGTCAAATGGCATCACGACCACTTCGCCGATGCCGCCCGGTACATTTTGTGCAGCCCATAGACGGAATAATAAATACGCTGTTGAGCGTTCGCTTGGAACAGCGACCCGTTTACCAGTTAGTGCAGAAGCATCTTTTGCTTCCGGATCAGCAGTCAGTACGAGTGGACCACAACCGCGTCCAAGCGCACCTCCGCAAGGGATAAGTGCATAGTCCTCCAGTACCCAGGGTAGGGCAGCATAGGAGATTTTGAGCACTTCTGGCCCTTCACCAGAAGCCGCCCAGTTATTCGTAATATCAATATCAGCATACGTGACTTCCAGCTCTGGTGCACCGTCGATTAAACCGTGTACCCAGGCATGAAAAACAAACGTATCGTTAGGACATGGGGAAAAAGCAATTTTCATTTAGAGCACCTCCGCTAAAATACGGGTTGCTTGCCGGAGTGACTTGAGGGCATCTGGAATACGCCAGCTATCACGATCACGAGGCCCGACTTCATTAGAAATTGCACGCATTTCCATAATCGGCAGGCGAAACAACTCCGCAGCCATCGCTACACCGAAGCCTTCCATTCCTTCTGCTGTAGCATCCGGAATACGCTGCACTAATGCAGCCGTTGTATGCGCAGAGCCTGTCGTCGTCGATACCGTCAGCACCGCACCGACATGCACAGGGATATTGGAAGCACGAAGTGCGGAAGTGAGTTCTGTTGTATAGCGTCTGTCCGCGCTAATGATCGAGCGACCAAAGCCTAGCGTATCGACGGAAAGAAAACCTTGATCCGGTGTCTCGGAACCGAGGTCCGCAGCGATAATTTGATTGGCAAGTACGATGCTACCTATCGGTGCATGTGGAGCAAAGCCGCCTCCAATGCCAGCACTAATGACCATTCGATATCGATCGCTTTCTGTAGCGAGATGAGCAGCGGTTCTTGCCGCAGCACTCGCTGGGCCTACACCGACGATAATCACATCGCAGCGTTGTCTGGCGTGATCAGGTAGCGCTTGAAGTATGACATCGTGTTCAGCCTGTACAGCAACGGCAATCAAGATGCGCGAACCTGCTTTTGTGTAACGTGAAGCTTCCATCAAATCAAACCTCCTTAGCAATCGAGGCTTGGCAGCAAGCCCATCCTTTAACGTTACTCCGAAAAAGCAATGATGTAAAGTCGCACATCGTTTATCTGTGGCGAGGATATATTCTTTTATCCGCTTATATAAATGCTTCAAATATGCGCTAATCCGATGCGCAGAGCAATACATGACCATGTATGAAAAATAAGGCTGCTAATGTAGGAACAGACATCCATACATCAGCAACCCTATCCTAGTAACGGTAAAAGGGATATGAGAACAGCCAGACAAGCTGGATCAATCTAACGATGCCAAGCCGATCACATACGAAATAATATTTATCCTATCATGATCCATTAGCATGGTGATTTCCCTACATTAGTGTATTGTTTCAGCACATATCATTCCGCTCGTAACTGATCGATCACCCGTTGTAAGCCCTCCGATGCTGTTGTTAGTGAATGTGCAACCCGAACCGCTTCCTGATTCGCAGTGTGTTGACGGCCAGCCGTTTCTTTTGCTTCATTACAGCTATTAACAAACGCAGTTGCAATGCCAGCGATATGCTCAACCGAGCCAGAGATATGAACGGACGATGCCGATACAAGCTGGCTTGATTGTAAAATATGCTGCACGCCCTGACCAACTTCAGCGCTATGCTTCCAGATGCTTTCCAGCGTGTCCCGTGTTTGCTTAGTAGCGGCTACACCTGCATCCAAACGGGTATTTACTTGTTCCATTGAATCGGCAGACTTTACCGTATCTGACGTCATTTCCGCTAAAAAGGACGTGATTTGCTTGGCGGAGTCGGCTGAAAGGTGAGCAAGCTTCTGAATTTCTTGAGCAACTACGGCAAAGCCTTTGCCTGCTTCACCTGCACGTGCGGATTCAATCGATGCATTCAGAGCAAGCAACTGTGTCTGAGCGGCAATTTCTTGAATAAAGCCGGTAATTTGCGAAATATTTTGCGAGTGTTGTTGTAGGGAACGAATATGTGCTCGTGATTGCTGAACTGCCTGTAATAGCAGTTCCATTTCTTGATTTAACTGTTGTAGACTTTGATTGCTTATTTCAGTAAAGTTGGCTGTCTCGTCTGAGCGCCGAAGTACCAGATCGATCGCTGCACGAATCTGTTCTAGCTGCTGATTGTTTTGCGCGACCGCATCGAGTGCGAGACTGGCCTGATCTTTTTGCAACGAGGAGCCTCTAGCTACACCATCGATCCGTGTATTCATTTCTTCTCCATGCATTGTAGCTGAAGACGCGATATGCATCAGTTCAGAGGAGCCGTTTGCAATTCCCTGTACGACAGCATTTAGGCGCTGAGTGAGTGCATCGACAATGCGTCCGCGCTCTAGCTGCTGCTCCTGTTGATATGTACGTTTATAACGCTGATTACTCATAATTTGCAGACTGACGGCTACCGATGTACAAATAAGAAAAAAAGCATGGCCAATGAGCATAATAAGCGAGTACGTCTCTGTACCAAACACTAACCGCGGAAACCAGATAAAGCCAGCGATATGCTGCACCGCAAATAACACGGTAGCGATTGTAATCAAGCGTATATTTTCATAAAAACATAAAATGGCAATCACCATAAAGATCGAGAAATGAAAGACGACATCCCCATTGCCGCCGGAAATCATAGACATACTGCTGAATACCATGGACAGTGTGTTAAATAAAGCAACCTTCGGATCATCTGGACGTCGTGCATACATCCAGAAAGCGATAATTAGCATCACAATAGGCAACAATAGTAATAAATTAAGCGCCTGTGGATTGCTGTTCATGATCATAGCATTGCCTGAATGATGCATCATGTCGCCAAAAAAATGAAGCTGCCGTGCCAGAAAGTGCACCAGCAGTGAAATCGCTAGCACCCCGGCTGAAATGTAAAGCATCATATTGTTTTTTTGTTTACTCATATTCGATTTCCTCCTGAACCATAATGAACAAAACAATCAGCAAAACACAACATACACAGAAGCGTACATACACAGCTTTTGAATAGTCATGTTGTTGTTATTTATATCGGTGGCTGAATTACGAATTGATTATAGATAAAATTTAAAATTCCACACTTTTAGAAAAATTTATGGCATGAAAAATACAGAAACATGATTATCTGTATATTTATTGATAATTCATTCATAAGAATGGAAGATCTTAAACTTGTCATATAGGCTATGTGCTTGCCTTATACGTAAATAATACGTGTTGTATGTACGAATAACAGAATCCATACCTATGCGATGGATGACTGTAAACGAAGTGATATGTAATTACATAAATAATATTCCTGTAGAAGCTACTGCATACTTTTGCACAAACAGGGTAATACATTTCAAAAAGCTGTTTGCCTAACCTGAACTTGCCTGTAGTTGAAGCACACATCGAAGCACCTATACACGCATCGAAGCACCTATAATCGCAGCTGAATCACTAAGTATACCTATCATTTGTAGGACGCTGCTCAAGCAATCGCATAGGTATACAATACGATACCCTCCTAAATTTATACCGTTATGAATCAAGTAGAGGCGGCAACGAATTGGAGCTATACGCTGGATTAGAGGAAATATAAATCATATGCAGACTCAGAAATCGTATAACAGCGCGATCTGGCAAATGGATGAACAGGTCAACGGATAGACGAACAGATGGAGTGGAATAACTGAACCTTATTTTGCAAAGTAGAGGTGGGCCAAGCACAATGAAAATGGACAGCAATGAAACATGGACGATTGAGGTAGACGGACAATCTGTAGTCGCGCATCCCGGTATGACGATTGTGCAGGCTGTAAATGCAGTACCTGAACTATATATTCCTCAAATTTGCTATAACGAGCAGCTCGGTCCGATCAACACCTGTGACACTTGTATGGTCGAGGTGAATGGTGAGCTGGTACGTGGATGCAGCACCGAAGTGCAGCAAGGTATGCGTGTATCCACACAAACGAATCTGGTAAAGGATGCACAGCAGGAATCGATGTCCCGTATTTTGCGCAATCATGAGCTGTATTGTACGGTATGTGATAACAATAACGGGAACTGTGTCGTACATAATACGACCGAGCGGCTCGGCATCGAGCACCAGAGTTATCCATTTCGTAAGAAGCCGTATGAGATCGATAATACGAATCCATTTTACCGGTATGATGCAGATCAATGTATTTTGTGCGGACGCTGTGTAGAGGCCTGTCAGGATCTACAGGTGAATGAGACGCTGTCGATTGATTGGAGCCGCGAACAGCCGCGTGTCGTCTGGGATGACGATGTGCCAATCGATCAGTCTTCCTGTGTGTCATGTGGACATTGTGTAACGGTATGTCCATGTAATGCATTGATGGAGACGTCGATGATTGGTGAAGCTGGCTTTATGACGGATATCGATAGCCGACTGATGGAGCCATTGATCGATCTGACGAAAGCGGTAGAACCGGGGTATGCGAGCATTTTTCAGGTGTCTGAGATGGAAGCATCGATGCGCAAATCCCGGATTGAGAAAACGAAAACCGTCTGCACGTATTGCGGCGTAGGCTGTAGCTTTGAAGTATGGACAAAAGGCCGCGATATTTTAAAAATCGAGCCGTCTGTCGATGCGCCGGTGAATGGCATTTCGACCTGTATTAAAGGTAAATGGGGCTGGGATTTCGTCAACAGCGAGGAACGCCTGACCAAGCCGCTTATCCGTCAGGGAGATCGTTTTGTAGAAGCTTCATGGGATGAGGCATTGTCACTTATCGCTGAAAAGCTGGGCAGCATTCGTGACGAACACGGTCATGATTCGCTCGCTTATATTGCATCATCCAAATGTTCAAATGAAGAAAACTATATTTTCCAAAAGTTTGCCCGTTCGATCATGGGTACAAACAATGTGGACAACTGCTCACGCTACTGTCAATCTCCAGCCACGTCCGGACTGATGCGTACAGTCGGTCTGGGCGGTGACTCTGGTACGATCCAGGACATTCAGCAAGCCGAACTGGTGCTAATCGTTGGCGCGAATCCAGCGGAATCGCATCCCGTGCTGGCGACTCGTGTTAAACGAGCGCATAAGCTATACGGTCAGAAGCTGATCGTATCCGATATTCGTAAAAATGAAATGGCTGAGCGTGCCGATCTGCATTTACATCCGCATCCAAGCTCAGATCTGGTATGGCTGTCTGCGGTAACGAAGTATATTATCGATCAGGGCTGGGAAAATCGGGAGTTCATCGATCAGCATGTGGAAGGCTTTGATGCGTACCGCGAATCGCTCGCTCCCTACACACTGGAATATGCGGAAGAGAAATCCGGTCTGACGCGCGAGCAGCTGATTCAAACGGCGGAAATGATTCATCAATCCGGCAGCACATGTATTTTATGGGCCATGGGTGTCACACAGCATCGTGGTGGTACAGATACATCGACAGCGATCTGTAATTTGTTGCTGACAACAGGCAATTTTGCCCGTCCAGGTACAGGTGCATATCCGCTGCGTGGTCATAACAATGTACAAGGGGCATGTGATTTTGGTACGATGCCGAACTACTTCCCTGGTTATGAAAAAGTGAGCGATGATGCAGTGCGTGCTCGGTACGAACAGGCATGGGGTGTGAAGCTGCCGGATCAGCCAGGGCTGGATAATCATCAGATGGTGGATGGTATTGAAGATGGTCGTATTAAAGGCATGTATCTGTTTGGTGAAGAGATGGCATTGGTCGATTCGAACTCTAATTTTGTAGAAGAGATGTTTGGCAAGCTAGACTTTTTCGTTGTACAGGATATTTTCTTCTCTCGCACGGCGCAGTTTGCGGATGTCGTTCTGCCTGCGTCGCCAAGTTTGGAGAAGGACGGTACATTTACGAATACCGAGCGTCGTATTCAACGTTTCCACCAGGCATTGGAACCGCTTGGCGATTCGCGTCCAGACTGGCGCATCATTCAAGATGTAGCGAACGCACTGGGAGCTAACTGGAATTATCGTCATCCGTCCGAAATTATGGACGAAGCGGCCAGCCTATCCCCTATGTTTGCAGGTGTAAGCTATGAGCGTCTGGAAGGCTGGAACAGTCAGGTATGGCCGGTGAAGCCAGATGGGAGCAGTACGGAACTACTGTACACCGACGGTTTTGCTTTCCCCGATGGCAAGGCACGTCTGTATCCGGTTGATTGGACAGTACCGTTTGAGCCGGAAGCAGAATACGATCTGCACCTGAACAATGGACGCTTGCTGGAGCATTTCCATGAAGGCAATATGACATATCAATCGGAACATATTCGTCATAAAGTGCCGTCTACCTGGCTGGAAGTATCGCCAGAGCTGGCAGCCGAGCGCGGTATAGAGACCGGGGCGCAAGTACGTCTGGTATCGCCATTCGGAGCGGTGAAGCTGTCGGTCGTTGTGACTGATCGAGTACGAGGCAAGGAATTGTATTTGCCAATGAATACGCAGCAGGCGAGCGAAGCGGTTAACCGTCTGACGAGCAGTCACACCGATAAAGTCACCCATACGCCAAGCTATAAGGAAATTAGTGTACGTATGGAGGTACTGGAAGATCGCGGCGTATCCCCGTTGCCACAGGTAAATCATCGGTTTGCCAAACGGCATCCACAGATTAGTGTGCGGGTAGAGGACAAATGGAAGCGCGACGATTACGAGCCGATTGCGGATACTATACGGAAGGAGCGTGCCCAGCATGGCCAGAGCCATTAATCGAATTGAACGCCACGAACCGACAGCAGCAGAAATTCAGGCCGAGTCACTTAGTCAGGTGATCGATGCCATTGCCAGTAACAAGGAAGCGATTGTGAAGACGATCGGTATCGTGAAAGAACTGAACGATGCCGGGATATTGGACATTGCCAGCGCCGCACTCGAAAATCGTACTGAACTCGGATTGCACGGTGTGCAGTTGATCAATGCGCTCAATCTACCGCCGTTATTAAAAAATGGACTGACGATGGTGCAAATGTTCGGTAGTATTGATCCGCTCGAAATGAATCGCCTTATTAATGCGCTAGGTAGCAGCCTGGGTCAAATCAGTGAGATTGATCCAACCAATCGTCAATATGGCGATCATATCGATAAAGAACCACCAGGCATGCTGGCATTGTTGAAAATGATGCGTGATCCAGATGTGCGCACAACGATGACATTTGGGCTACACTTTCTTAAAGCGATGGGTGGCGAGCTGAACAAGCCGAAGCCAGAGGAAGAGGATGTGTATTCCGATCCGCGTGGTAAAAAGAGTAATGATTATCCAGAGGTGTAGTCGTTAGGAGTAGTGAAGGTTAAGATATGAAGTATGGAGTATGAAGTATAGAGATAAGAAATTAAGAAATAAGAGAGAAGGAAAGAGGGAGTCAGATTGGCTTAGGCATGTGCTTGAGTCGATCTGGCTTTTTGTATTGTATTATATTGTATTGGAAGATAGGTTTGTAACATAACTAATATATACCTGATAAACTAGCGAATGATGCGATAAAGTATATTGTGGTCGCTTGTTGTATAAGTCGCTTGAAGATGTACGCAACAAACGAGGCGCCAAATAGAAACCGCAAATAAAAATCACAAAATAAAAACCCGAAAATAAAAACAACCGGTGTGCTGCTCATGAAAGCAGTATGCCGGTTGTTTTATTTTGTATCATTTATCGTCAGCAAGCGCTTGTCGAATGAATTAGTATACTTTGACTGCTGTGTACTGGCTAGCATCTGTAGTCATTGTTGTTTTTTTGCCACCTTGTTTCATCGATGCATCTACAGTTGTGTCAACTACAACCCATTTGCCATTCAGGAATACTTCGTTCCATGCATGGTATTGTTTAACTTTAGTCGTAGTACCCATATCCAGCTTTGCTGGAATGCCTACGCTGCGCAGCATTGCTGCATTCAGCGAAGCATAATCGTAGCAGATCCCTTTGTTCGAAACTAATGTTTGAGCAGGGCTTGGAACATATACAGTCGGCAATGCTGCTGCCAGTGCATAGTCATATTTTACTTTCGAAGTGATGTAATCATAGATTGCTTGTGCTTTAGCTGTGTCTGTTGTTGCGTTAGCAGTCAGTTCACGAGCTTTTGCAATAACAGCAGGGCTGTTTTTCCAGTTGATGTTTTGAGTCGAAGCCAGGTATACGCTGTTTGGATCGTTCAGAGTAACATCCAGCGAATCCGAGCTAACTTTGCGATAGTTGTTACCGGATGTGTTTTCCAGCAGTGTAACTTCGTATTTACCGTCACCTAGCTGTAAAGGGAAGGTCGATGCTGTACTTACTGTGTTCAGATCGTAAGTGTATGTTGTACCACTTTTTGCGATCATCACTTTCGTACGTGCAGCCGATGCAGGAGTATAGTTAACGGCGATGTAGCCGCTTGTCATATTCGAAGTGTCCAGCCATTCGGAGTTTGTCGTTTCAGCCGCAAATGCAGGGCTGATTGCACCGAACAGGAAAGATGTAGCGAGCGAGCAAGCAATTAATAGTTTTTTCATGGGTAAAACTCCTTTCGGTAGCTGGCTGCCAACTTGCGAGGTGCAAGTAAGGCCCTTTAGCTTTGCGTCACTATTTTTCAATAGTTTTGCCATTATCGTCTAAGTTTTATAAAAATTGGTAATTATAGCGTACAAAAAAAGCTTATCCATTCGGTAGCTGGCTGCCAACTCACAATGAGTAAGGCCCTATAGCTTTGCGTCCCTGCTTTTCAACAGGTTTGCCATTATCGTGCAAAAGCTTTGATCTATTCGTTCAAGCTATGCGAATGTGTACCAGGTACACGATATCAAATAACAGAGAAATTAGTTCTTGTAGTGTTCGTAAAAAGTTACTGAGTAACCACAACCTAATCATAGCACTTTTTGCGAAAATCACAATCCCTATTCGTCAAAATACGCGAAATGAATAATACTTTAGTCCCTGTTGCAAAAATCAGCTTTGCTGATCGGTTCGATGAGCGTGAATGATCAGTCGATGGGTCGGATTAATGAGCGGATCACACGTAACGAGCGTCAACTCTTGCTCCTTACCATTTGCGTTTAACACCGATACATCTGTAGGTTCCACAATGTGAATTTGATCTACTGTATAGGTGTATACATGCCCCTGCGCCTCAATCTGAATCGTATCTTCAAGCTTGAGTTCGTTTAGACGATTAAACAGTCGTCCATACTTATGAGCACGGTGAGCAGCAACAGCAAAGTTACCAATAGTCCCAAGCTGGTCTGTCTCGGAAATGTGTACCGCAGCACTGCGCATATTGTCGCGCGTAGCGCCTTCAACGATCGGCAATTTCACATCGATAACAGGAATCGTAATAATCCCGATGATGTCGCCTTGAGCCGCCGCTGTAAGAGCTGAATCAGCACTATTGTTATTATCGGCAGCAGACCCTTCATTTAGTAGAGCATTTACGCGAGAATATTCATTTTTTAAATTATTTTTTCCGGCGCTTGAGCCAGCTTGTTCACTTTGTTCCGCCTGGGCAAGCAAGCGTTCCTGTTGCCAGTCGGCGTACCATTCGGATGCTTTAGGATAAAGTAGAACCGCAATGCCTAGCATAATGAGCAGATATGACCATTTTTTCACGGATAATATAGCCCCCTTTCTAACATTTTGAACAAGTATTGAAAAGTGTGATCTGCACTAGATGTTTGCAAATGCTAAGCTCCTTACATACTATTAAAGCGCTTTTCAGCTAATGATTCAAATAATGATCAATATTATATGAATATCTACGTTTATTTTTAAAAAATGGATTATTCTGGTGTGAAATTATTGTGATCGTTAGATGGTAAAGGATGAACGTTTATAACATACCCGTTTATCAGATGAACTTGTATACAGGTAAGCGATAAATGAACAAGTGACAACTGAATAAACGGCAAGTAAACCGGTTATAAGCAAACAAGTGACAGGTAAACAAGTTAAGAAGCGATCAGCAATAACGTATAAGTGGCATGTGGATAAGGTAGAAACAGCTAGATAGAAAAAGCTAGATAGAAAAAGCCAGAATGAGAGGTTTACACATCCATACATTGCTTAACGAGCTGGCGCAATCTTTGTATACTATGCTCCAGTTGTCCCATCTCAGCATAGGAATACGACAATCGGATATGATGAGCAGCCGCACGATCATACATATAGCCCGGATGGATCAGAATGCGTTCGCGAAGTGCCAGCTTGAACAGACGATGCACATGAACGGTTACAGGTAGACGCAGCCAAATATAAAAGCCGCCTGCCGGTACATTCCATGCCCCGATATCGCCAAAATGATATTCCAATGCAGCAAGCAATCGGTCGCGCCGTGCTTGAAGCTGTTCCCGTAGCCATGCCTGGTGCTGTGCCTGGTGTCCATCTGCCAGCCAGCGTGTGGCTACATACTGGGAGAGACCGCTGGAGCCATAGTCGGTTTGCATTTTAATATCAGCAAGTCGGTCGATGACAGGCACAGGAGCGATTATCCAGCCTACACGAATGCCGGGCGACATCATTTTTGATAAACTGCCTAGATATAAAATATTACCGTGACGATCCTGCGACTTGAGCGGTGGCGGCGGTTCCTCATCCAGCCACAGCTCACGATACACATCGTCCTCAATTAAAGGCAAAGATAAGCTACTGGAAAGCTCCAGCAATTCGGCTCTACGTTCATTGGACATGATCGTCCCGGTCGGATTATGAAAGGTTGGAATCGTGTACAATAAACCAGGCTGATGCTCGGTCAACTGTTGGCGTAAATGACTCATCTTGATCCCCTGCGCATCCATAGCGACACGATGGACACCGATGCCGGCAGACTGGAACACACGTACCGATTGAATATAAGAGGGCGCTTCAGCCACAATACTGGAAGGACGTTGAAGCAGTCCAATGGCAATCAATTGTAATGCTTGTAGCGCACCGGAAACGATCAAAATCGATTCTGGACTGCACTGAATCCCTTGTTTTGCTACATAATGAACAATCTGTTGCCGCAAACGAAGATTACCTTTTGGCTCTTCATAGCCAAGAAACGGTTCATCGCTCGCATCTGCCAGAATATGGCGAATCCGCGCTGTGGGCAGCAGCTCTGGACCAGGTTCACCGGTTCCTGTACGAATGATGTCAGCACGATATTCCGCTTCATTAATCTGACGAATCGCTGGCAAATTCGGTTGATGCGCTCCTGACTCGACATAGCGATCCCAGTTAATTGTGTTTGCTGCCAGACGATTCCATGTATTATTGACTACTCGTGTGCCGCCACCTTTATTTCCCGCTATGATCCCCCAGGAAGCAAGCTCGTCAATCGCCTGTGTCACGGTACTGCGATTCACACCTAGCTGCTCTGCTAGCTTACGCTGTGAAGGCAGACGCGTGCCGACAGGCCATTCGCCGTTACTAATACGTTGCCGTAGCTGCTGTTCAATTTGACGATAGAGCGGTAATGTCTGGTCACGCTCCAGCAGCCAGCGTAGCTTGGATTTGCTCATGACGGATTCCCCTTTACGATAAACGATGCACAATGAACGAGCTGTTGCCGCAAACGAAGATGACCTTTTGGCTCTTCATATCCAGAAAACGGTTCATCGCTCGCATCTTGCGATTGATGTTAGTTTACGATAAACGATGCTTAACGCTATATATTTCAGTATAACAGGTGAAGGTATACTGTTCAGAGTGGACTTATACGTATATACGTTGGAGCTATCATTTGCAGACGGGGCACGTATATCGGATTGCGTATATCGTATGGATAATCGGATTTAAATAGAGACCGATCAGGTTACAGGGGTGCAGGCTATTTTACATAAAGTATTTGGCTGGTATAGCGGATTTCGATTTGGCTGTTGGAGGGTACGATCCGCATTGATACAATGGGCTTTATGTAAAAGGGGGAGGAATATATGGCTGGTGTAGTGGTACATGCTTTTATACTGGCGTTAGGATTAATTCTACCGCTAGGTGTGCAAAATGTGTTTATTTTTCAGCAGGGTATCGTTCAGCGCAAATGGCGTGCTGTGCTTCCTGTCGTGATGACCGCGGGACTATGTGATACGCTGTTAATTAGCGTTGCCGTTGGAGGCGTGTCGGTTATTGTGCTTGGACTGCCCGGCGTCAAGCTCATGTTGATGGGTGGGGGTGTATTGTTTTTGATCTATATGGGCTGGGTGACATGGAAAAGCGCTGCTGCACCATCGCCTCATCTGCCGATGGCTGAGCAAAATGAACGGACACAATCTACAAAAGCTTTCGATACGGCAGCAACTATGCCAATGAACGCCAAACGACAAATCGGGTTTGCGCTGTCGGTATCACTTTTGAATCCACATGCGCTGCTGGATACGATTGGTGTGATCGGTACAAGCTCGCTGCGTTATGAAGGTGGGGAGCGCTGGGCATTTACGCTGACCTGTATCATTGTGTCGTGGTTATGGTTTGTGCTGCTGGCGGTGGCAGGGATGACGATCGGTCGCTTGGATCAGACAGGGCGATGGTTCCAATGGCTGAATCGCAGCTCTGCTCTGTTGATCTGGGGAATTGCGCTGTATTTGTTAGTAAGTTTATATGGCGAGTTGCGCTGGATGATCGGTTCGTGAGTAGTGGTGTAGGATAGAGTGTAGATCTGCATGTCCCGTGTTAGCGATCTCCTAACACGGGGTGAACTGAAAAAAGATTTTTGCGAAACAAAATATCGTACTGCTCCAGTGTTAGCGATCTTCTAACACGAGGTGAACTGAAAAAGGATTTTTACAAAGCAAAATATCGTACTGCTCCAGTGTTAGTGATCTCCTAACACGGGGTGAACTGAAAAAGGATTTTTGCGAAGCAAAATATCGTACTGCTCCAGTGTTAGCGATCTCCTAACACGGGGTGAACTGAAAAAGGATTTTTGCAAAGCAAAATATCGTACTGCTCCAGTGTTAGCGATCTCCTAACACGGGGTGAACTGAAAAAGGATTTTTGCAAAGCAAAATATCGTACTGCTCCAGTGTTAGCGATCTCCTAACACGGGGTGAACTGAAAAAGGATTTTTGCAAAGCAAAATATCGTACTGCTCCAGTGTTAGCGATCTCCTAACACGGGGTGAACTGAAAAAGGATTTTTGCGAAGCAAAATATCATACTGCTCCAGTGTTAGTGATCTCCTAACATGGGATACAGTGAGAAGGGATTTTTGCAAAGTGAAATTAGGTTACATCTGAAAATAATAGAGTTAGGATGACAGAGCATAGTATAAAAAGTATAAGGTTAGCTGTGAAATGTAGTAGCAGGTAATCAGTGTATACACGAATATAGACGATAGAATGTAAACTAGTAAATAATGTAGAACAACTAGATAACGAATACAATATGATGAAAAAGAGCCAGAACCGATCACTCTAGGCTCTGGCTCTTCATTTATCGTTGACGATCGTCATTTGTGTATCATTTACATGTGATCTTAAATTAGCAGTTATGACATCTAAAGCACGAAGCTTCAGCTATTCACTTTACAGCCGCGAATAAACTCTACCGCTTGCCGAATATCCTGCTCCGGCTGGTTACCGACCTCGCGCTCAATCGTCAAATAGCCGGTATAGCCAATCGCCTGCAATGCGGCAAAATAAGCAGGGAAATTGACGGTTCCTTCACCAAGCGCTACCTCACGAAAGCCAATGCTACCATCTTCAAACGCAGCAATCTGCTCATGGCTCAGATCACCATACACATCATACGGATTGACCTCGGCTGTGCGGATGCCGTCTTTCACATGGGTATGCACGATATATTCGCGCAGTATATGAACACCCTGTACCGGATCGTCGCCAGTCACCATCACCATATTCGCCGGATCAAAATTAACAGCGACGCCCTTATGATCGAGTGAGTCAAGGAAGACTTTCAAGCGTTCAGCAGGCTCAGGGCCTGTCTCGATGGCAAAATAACCACCCATATTTGAGGCGAAAGAAGCTAGCTCGTTACATGCTCTTTGCATAATTGCATATTCGGGATCGCTCGTTTGCGCTGGAATGATGCCGATATGAGTCGTTACAATCGGGCTTCCAAGCTCTAGTGCGAGCGCCATTACCTTTTTGGATTGTTCAATTTTCCAGCGATTATCCGCTTCCTGGCGAAAACCGTGACCGCCATAATCGGCGCACAGTGCGGACACCTCAAGTCCCAGCTCTTGAATAAACGATTTTAATTCCCGTCGTTGCTCGCTATTCAAATGATCCGGGTTCATTGCGCCTTCGGTTGCCCAGAGTTGTACACCGTCTGCACCAACCTCACGTGCTTTTCGAAGATTACTATGCAAATCCAGCTTAAATGCATCGGCAATGACGCCGATTTTGCCCAGTGCTGTCATGATGTCCCATCCTTTCGCTATCGATCGAATCCCTATCGTTTCGATCAATGGAATAATACAGGTGATAAGTGGAAAAGATATAGTTGATCCGTAGATGAGGATGAATATATAGATGGAGTAACAATATAGAGAGGAGGACGAACGTAAAAGTCAGGTTGTTTCCATACATGTCTCTACCTGAGAGCGTTTAAGGCACGATGACTTGGTTACACTGCATCCCAAATTCGGCGTACATTGTCCAGACCGATTGCGGCTCCGTGCAGGCAATCTTCCATCCCTTCAAATTCGACCGATACATAACCGTCATAACCGGATGACTTGATCAAACATAGAATTTCCCATATATCCAGATCGCCATGACCGATAATCGCGCCGCGCAAATACATTCCACTCGTGCTCGTAAACCAGCCTGCACCTGGAGGACGATGCGCTGGACGAATATAAAAGTCTTTCACATGCACCATCGAGGCAAAAGGCAGATTTTTCTGCACAGCAGCCAGCGGCTGCTCATCTGCGCAGACGAAATTGCCCACATCGAGTGTTGTTTTATAGTTCGAACGATCAACCGCCTGAATAAGCATTTGCACTCGATCCGCGTGTTGAATGAGATAGCCGTGATTTTCCACGCTTGTGGTGATGCCGTATCGTGCCGCATGGTCAGCAATACGGCGACAGGCGGCAGCGAGCGAATCCAGATGCCGATTAAAGTTCGCAATCGATACATCCGGTGAAGAAGCTACATCATGCCGCATCAGTTTCACACCTAGCTCCGCCGCAATATCCACTTCACGCAGCACACGCTGAATTTCCCGCTCGACTTGCTGATCATCATCGCTGAGAAAATTAGCTCCGATCGCGTAATTGGATAGCTCAATTCCGCGCTGTTGTGCACGCGCTACAATCTGCTCCAGCAGTTCCGGTTGCTCGGTCAAATTGTAGCTAAGCGGTACGATCTCCACATGCTCTGCGCCATGTTCTGCCGCGTAATCGATCACATCCGGCACGGTCATTTCACCTGAAACAAGCTTACCGTGCAGACTGTATGTGCTCAGTCCAAGCTTCACAGAATCACCTCCCGGCGTAAGCGTGCGGATTCATAAATGCCAGTTAGCATCCGCATCATATGCACGCCATCTTCAACCGGACTGATCGGCTGACTGCCTGTACGCACACATTCGATAAAATGACGAATTTCGTTATCAAATGCGGTCGCAAAATCAAAGCTTGGATGATCGACCTGTGGCTGCACATTCAGCACGGTATTGTATTTTTCCGTCGTGATCGATAATGTCGGATCGACTTCAAAGCCGCCTTTGCTGCCATATAGCTTGATCATGCCTTCATTTTCACGGGCATGTAGGCTGAAACTCACGTCGACGAGCAGTGAAGCACCATTTTTAAAGCGAATCATGACGTTAGCCATATCTTCAACGTCATTTTTAGTTGCATCATAATCGGCTGCTTTGTAGTGGGATAAGTGCTGAATATGAGCACGGTTACCTAGCTCATAATACGTATTGCTGCTTACGGATAATGGCTCCGGTCTGCCCATCAAATACCAGCATAGATCGATCACATGCACACCGATATCGATGAGTGGTCCGCCACCTGAACGTTCAATATCACTAAACCAGCCGCCGGGATTACCAAAGCGGCGAATATACGAGGCTTTTGCATAATAAATATCGCCAAAATCACCCTGATCGCTAAAATGCTTGAGCAGTTGCGCATTGTTATCATAACGACGCACAAAACCGACCATGAGCAGCTTGCCGGTTTCTTGAACCGCCGCCGCAATCTGCTGCGCTTCTTCCATCGTCCGACAGAGCGGCTTCTCCACCAGCACATGCTTGCCTGCTCGCAGTGCAGCAATACTAATTTCAGCATGTGTATTGTTCCATGTACAGATGCTAACCGCGTCAATATTCGGATCAGCAAGCAATTCATTGTAGTTGCTATACGCACGCGCACCTTCGTAGCTTGCCGCTACCGTTTGCGCACGCTCCAGATTTTGGTCACACACTCCATAAATCGTTACCCCTTCATGTCTTGCATATGGACCGAGATGAAACTCCGAAATACTGCCCGTCCCAATAACACCAATTCCAATCGTCTTTGTCATGATCGACTCTCCTGTTCTCATGGGCTGAATATGTAGCTGGATGATTTATTCGGATTATATAATCGTTTACCCTATTGGAGCATGAATGGACGTGCGGTTTATTTGTATTATTGTGCTATTTTGAGAGCGTTTTTAGACCGTTTCTGTGTAGCTGAAATAAAAATCAAGTATAATGAAAAGAAGACATAGAATCACGAACAAAAAGATAACCTTTGTAAAAGAGCAAGAGAAATTCAGGCAACAGATTGTTTGCTTTTTTAAAATCGTAATATAGCACTAACTTCATTGGCAAAGGAGGTTCCTCTGATGAATTGGCCTGTCAATTTGCAAGAACCGATGAGTATGCCGGACCCTTCATTTCCGATTAAAGTTAATTTTTGCGGTTCGCGTGAATATGGGCAGGTGTTATTTCCGCATCACTGGCATCGTCATATGGAATTTCTGTATGTGGAGCGTGGTGAGGCGATCATCGAGTGTAATGCTAAGCCGATCCAAGTGGCGGCTGGCGATCTGATTGTGCTAAATAGCAATGATCTGCATCAGGGGATTAGCCTATCGGGTGAGCTTGTGTATTATGCACTGATCGCTGATTTGCAATCGCTACAAAGTCCCTTACAGGATGCGGTGGAGACACGTTTTATTACACCGATGACGCAAAATCGACTGTTATTTCATAGTTGTATTCGCGGTGATGCGCAGCTGCAACGATGTATGGAGGACATTATCGATGAGTTTCGCAATCGCCGGATTGGGCATGAACTGGCGGTGAAGTCGTTGATGTACAGATTGCTTGCGTTACTTGTGCGTAATTACGTTGACGATCTATCCGACTGGCGCCATACCGAGCATCGGATGCGCAATGTGGAACGGTTTACACCGATTTTGCAGCATATTGAGCAGCATTATGGGGACGAAATGACGATTGAACAGCTTGCCGATCTAGCAGGCTTGAGTCGATTTCATTTTAGCCGATTGTTCCGTGAATTGACCGGACGCACGGTAACGGAATATGTAAATCAGGTGCGCATTAATCGGGCGGAATATTTGTTGTTAAATACAGGTATGACCGTGTCGGAGGTGGCGATGGCGGCAGGGTATAACGATATTTCATATTTTAGCCGAACGTTTAAGAAATATCGGGATAAGGCGCCTTCAGAGGCAAGAGCGGGACGGGTATGAAGTGGCATTTGCATAATTGTGCTTTAAATAATAGCTAGAATCGATAGAAGGCTGGATTCAGAACTGGAAAAGGGGAACAGAACGGTATGTTAAATGGATTGATGTGGGCAGGTTTGATAGCGATGGCAGGGGCTGTGTTTCTAAGCAGCTCCTGGATGGGTGGCGGCTATATTAGCGAGGCGGACGAAGCGGTCGCGGAGGAACGACGTGCCCGTAAAAGACAGCGTATGCGCTGGGCGATGTGGTGTCTGGTGGTATCGATTGTGATGTTTGCATTAGCACTGCTGGTGTATAATTTGCGATAGAAGCAGAAGCAGAAGCAGAAGCAGAAGCAGAAGCAGAAGCAGAAGCAGAAGCAGAAGCAGAAGCAGAAGCAGAAG